>NC_018645.1:1235000-1835000 GCF_000307105.1 Desulfobacula toluolica Tol2 | reverse complement strand
CATTGAGTCCGAAGGAAGATAAACCGCATCCACCGCTTCATTTAACCTTGTAAGGACTTGAGGGATATCTCTTTTTCCGGTTATCTTAAATTCAGTCAATCTGAAATTGAGCATGGTCTCCATTCCCTTGACAATACCTTTCTGGATAACGGAGTTCTGCTCCAATGGATTATATATGATGCCCAACCGAAAAAAAGGAACCACTTTTTTCAGGGCCTTCAGCTGATGAACAATCGGCACCATACTGCTGACACCGGTGGCATTATTTCCCGATGAATTCCAGCTTGCTATAATTTTCGACTCAACCGGTCGTGTCACAATATTAAACACAACGGGCGTCTGTTTTATTTTTGAAAGTACGCGTTTTGCAGAAGTGGTTCCAAATACATATATCAAATCCACATCACTTTTTCCCAAGGCCGCAATGGCGTCATCCAGCAGTTGCATATCCTGGTTTGCATGGTATTTTATAATATGAATCGCATGCCCGTAATATTTCAATCCATCTGAGAACCCTTTTTCCGCAGGGGTTTCACCGCGCCATGTAACCATTGCAACCCTATGAATTTTTTGTGCAGACAGCAGGGGCAAACAGGATATATCCCACAAACCCGCAAAGGCAATACTCAAAAATAATACCAGAGATATTTTTTTTACCATTGATTAATCCGGGGTATCCAGGTGATATTTTTTAATTTTTTTTCTTAAAGTGGGCAAAGAAATTTTAAGAATGTGTGAGGCATGGGTTTTATTCCATTGAACCGATTCAAGAATATTAAAAATATGCTGGCGCTCCATTTGTGAAAGAGACTGCGAACTGCTGCTCTCTTCTGCGGAAACCGGATGATAGGATAAAATGGTTTCAAGATCATCCAGCAGGATCACACTTCCCCTGGACTGGATGGAGGCGGATACAATAACATTTTCAAGCTCCCGGACATTTCCCGTCCAGGGATGGTGTTTCAGTCTCTCAATACAGCCGTCCTGCAATGTCATATGTTCAACCCCCAGTTCATCCGCACTTTTTTGAACAAAATGGGCCACAAGGTCTTTGATATCGGACAGGCGATGCCTTAACGGCGGAAGGGTCATATTCACAACCTTGAGCCTGTAATACAGATCCGCCCTGAATGTTTTCTGTGTGACCATTGTTTCAAGGTCCCTGTTGGTGGCAGCAATGATCCGGCACTTTGATTTCATAAGTACTTTCCCGCCAACCCGCATATATCTTTTTCTTTCAAGAAAACCCAGCAGCTTTCCCTGGAGGTTCAAAGGCAATTCCCCGATTTCGTCCAGAAACAGGGTGCCGTCCCCTGCCAGTTCGATTTTACCCGGCCTTAAGGTTACGGCTCCCGTAAACGCGCCTTTTTCATGACCAAACAATTCACTTTCCAGAAGTGTGTCCACAACGGCTGAACAATCAAAAGTAATAAATGGTTTTTCACAATCCGTGCTGCTCAGGTGTATCCGTCTTGCAACAATTTCCTTTCCAGTACCGGTTTCCCCCATTATCAATGCGGTTGCCCGGTTCTGGCAAAGCATCCCGATGGTTTTATACACTTCTTTCATGGCACGGCTTTTACCCACGATCTCGCTTTCATTGTAAACCGTTTTTCCTTTATCTTTTACCGCTGTTTTGGCATCTTCATAAAAACTTGCAATGGCATCATTTACCGTTTTTTCCAGTTCATCCGCATCCAAAGGTTTATGAATATAATCATAGGCTCCCCTTTTCATGGCTTCGATGGTGGTTTCCATATCCTGAAATGCCGTAATCATGATCACTTTGGACAGCGGATAAAAATCACGCATTTGACTTAAGGCATCCAGTCCACTGCCGTCGGGAAGACGGATATCAAGGATAACAACGTCGGGGGTACATTCCTTAAACACGGAGATTGACTCATTAACACTTGATGCGGTGTGAATCGAGTGACCTTTCTCAGACATGAACATGCTGATGGATTCGCGGATTGGATGCTCATCATCCACAATCAAAAGATTAGCCATTTATTTCTCCCATGGGTAAAAAGACCTCAAAAGCGGTCCCTGAATTTTTCAAATCAATTACCCTTACCCTTCCCCCATGGGCAGTTGCAATCTGTTTTACATTGGCAAGACCAAGGCCGGTTCCATTTGTCTTGGTCGTATAAAAGGGCTCGAAAATATGGGGAAGCAAATCTCTTGAAATTCCTTTGCCGTTATCTTCAACCCGTATCATGGCACAGGGTGTGCCGTTTTGTTTTTTTACAGCCGTTAAAACCCTTATAATCCCGAAATCATCCACTGAGTCCAAGGCATTTAAAAGAAAATTGATAATTATTTGTTCAATTTTGCCTTTATCAGCAAGAAATTCTTTTAAGCCAGGGTCAAGTTTAATTTCACACTCAATGCTTTTTCTATGAAACTTCATTTCCAACAATTCAACACAGGAACGGACAATATCATTGATGTCAACCATGTCAAACTTTAATGACACTGGTTTTGCAAAATCAAGCAATTGTTTTAAAATGCCTTCAAGCCGGTTAATCTCCCGTTCTGATATTTGAATGCGTTTTCTGTCATTGCCTTTTAAAATCATATTCTTGCCCAGAATCTGAAGATTCATTTTTACCGATGACAGCGGATTTCTGATCTCATGGGAAAGCGATGCTGTCAATTGCCCGATATAGGCCATGCGCTCCATTTCCCTGCTTTTCTTCTCCGTCTCAACCCGTTTGGTAATATCCCTTACAATACAAAGGTTATAATCTCTGCCCCCGAAACGGGACGGCCTGAAATTTATTTCCGTTGGCAGGCATTTTTTGTCCTTAGTTAATCTCAGATACTCAAAAGCTTCCGGCTCCGCACACTTGTTTATCCCCCTGGAAATAATCGCATTTACTTTTTCATGGCTTTTTTTTGAAACAAAAGACAAAAACGAAGCCTGCAGAGGCTCTTTGATCCGGCATCCATGCATCCCGCAGAAAGCCTGATTCACAAAGGCAATCCGATCTTTATCCAGCACCAGAAATCCGTCACTGATCTCTTCAACCAGGGTTTTATACTTATGCTCTGATTCCTTTAGTTCCACAGTTCTTGACGCCACATCTTTTTCAAGCTGCTGGGCATAGTCTTTCAGATATTTTTCATGCTTTTTTTGAAAATCGGAGCTGAACCGGTTAATGGTATACGAAAGAGCTGTATTAACCGCTTCAATATTTTCACACAACAGTTCTCTTGGCGATTCTTTTATGAGAGCGGGAACAATAAGTTTGCGAAAAAGTTCAAATGCTTTTTGAACATCATCCAGCCGAAATCCCTCTTCCAGACGAATATTGCTGATTTCATCAATAAATCGATTAATCAGAGCATGGTCATTGCAAACTATCATGCTGCAACTCGCATCATAGGCCATTTCCGTGGTAACCCGCAACTCGTCAAGGGATCTGAGTTCATAATTTCTGGACACATGATACTTGAGCCTTTTTTTCCACTCAAGCGTTATCTCAGCTCGATGCCTATTGAAAAAATCTTCCCAGTCAAATTTTTTAATACTCATTTTTGCAACCATTGCTCAACCATAACTTAGCTGTCACTCAACCAGCATTGCAAGACCCTGCATCACTTCCTCTTTCTTTTCTTTTGAATAGAGCAGTTCAACAAGCTTTAATGCAAACTCACAGGCGGTTCCCGCTCCCCTGCTGGTGATACAGTTGGCGTCCACCACAACATTGGATTCAATAATATTTCCATTATCAATCTGATCCACAAACCCGGGATGACAAGTTACACGACCGGGAGTGACAAGCCCGTGGTGATGCAGGACAACGGCCGGAGAGGCACAGATGGCTGCATAATATTTTTCAAGTTTTGCCTGTTTTTTAAGCAGAATTTCAAGTTCGGTTGAATTGCGAAGATTCTGGGCTCCAGGAATTCCGCCAGGAAGGACAATCAAATCGAATTCTTCCTCCATGCAATCTTGGATCAGTTTGTCCGCCTTAAATTCGATTCCCTTTGACGCTTTAATCATGATTTCATCCACAGACGCGACAACAACATTCGCACCTGCCCTTCGAAGAACATCAATAATGGTGATGGCCTCCATTTCCTCCGTCCCCTGGGCCACCGGAACAAGGACATTTCTTTCCATGGCACCCTCCTGTTATTTTAAGATTTAAAAAAAACAATCATATAAAAACAAATTAGCAGCTAGTTTTGATGAAGTCAATCAGCTCAAACAGTCAACAGGACAATCCATTTACATGAGATCACACTAAATAATAAGGGCTTGTTTGACTTTAATCCAGCCGACCATGCCCTTTGAAAAAACTATTTTCACATACCCGTTTCTTTGTTCTTCAACTCTGACCTTGGTTCCGGCATGGAGGCTGAACAATTTTGTGGATTTATCCGTAACCCCTGAGCGCACAGCCACTTCATCGGCCACAATAACGGCGGCAAGGTTTGCAGATTGTTTATAAAAATTCACGCAGGTGATAGAGGTAACAATGATAAATACGGAACAGATAAAAACACCTGTCCCTGAAAACACCTTTTGTTGTTGTACCACCCTGACAGCTGCCCATGCAAAAAAAACAAAAGAGAGGAACACAGATGTGATCTGAAGTGTTTTCACAGAAATCAGTTTATCCCAGAAAAAAAGAACATCCATGATATTCACAGAAGACTCTTTTTTATCTTTCACAAGGCTGTTGGCATATTCAAGGTTGAATCTCAGGTCGGGATCATTAGGAGCCAAAACCAATGCCCGTTCATACCAGAGGACGGCACGACCTATGTCATTGGCTTTCAGATAGGAATTTGCAACATTATAAAAAAGATAGGGGTTTTTGATGTGATTTTTTGCAACGGTTTCAAACTGCATGGCAGCCTGCTGGAAATGACCGGCCTTATAATTTTTAACTGCGTCCATAAAAGTGGTTGCAGGATCGGCCATTGCTCTTTGCGGAACAAAAGAGAACAGTCCCATGCAGAACAGGGCAAGGCAGAACAATTTCAATATCTGTTTTGTTTTTGACAACAGGGCATCTGGTTTAATTTCATGAATCTTGGTTCCTCCGAACCGAACCGATTCTATGGTGTCAAGCAGCTCCACAACCTGTTCAATTGAGGCAGTATCCACATGGGCATCGCTTAAAATACCCCGGGCTTCCTGTATGGTCACGGTTTCGCCTCTTTTTTTCCCCTTAGCCAGAATAAACGCCACTAAAGCGGAATAAACATGGCTCAAAAACTGCGATTCCCCGGCATCTGTTTTCCCGGCCTGTTTTAAATGATGTTTTGCCTTTTCTTCCATAAGCTTTTCAACTGATACATCTTTTTTTGTAACCAGGACAAACAGTTTAACACCTGAAAATAAAAATGCTGGAATGGACAACAACAAAATAAAAAAGAGCGGCTCTATTTGCCTGTAATCTTTTAACACCTCCAACCCTTCTTTTATTTCCAGGATATCTTTATTAATCAGGGAAACCTCTTGTTTAACAACAGATTTTTCCTGTGACAGGTTCAAGGGGGCAGCCGCAAGATGTATTTGCTCAGACGGCCTGACATCCAAATGGATTTGATCTGTTGAAATTGTCTGATATGCTTTTTTATCCACATCAAAATAAATCAGCACAACAGGCTTGATCACATATTTGCCAGGATTAACGGGAACAAGGGCTTTTTTGAATATCTTAACCCCCTCATAACCATCTTGCGTCAATTGAATGTTTTCCACTGGATTATCATCATAGACTTTAAACGCATCCGTATTCAGATCAATTTCAGGAGGGCTTGCATCCATGATATTGCCAGACCCTGAAATTTTAATGGTAAGTGTGATTGATTCACCGGCCTTGAGTGTTGTTTTGTCCGTTATTACGTCAGTTGTTCCGTCCGTTATTCCATCAATTTTCCCATCGGTTGTACCGTCAATTGTCCCCTCAATCTCAAAACGGCCAACAAGTCCTGAAAATTTACCTGTGCCTTCATAGGGAGGAACAGGAGATACGTTAATTTCTACCGGATTTGATACCACACGCACAGGCTTGGAACGGCTGGACGAAAAAAAAGAATCATTAAAAAAAGAATCCAACCGGGGGTCACGGTTTGATTTTACCACCACATTGGCAATGAGAACCGCAGGATCAATGGTAAAATTTCCGGGACTTGCCGGGATAATGACGTAATCGACTTGGGTAACCTGAAAAAGGACCCCGTTGATATTCAAATTATAAGTTTTTTCCTTTTCAAAAGGTTTGGATGAAAACCCGTTAAATTCAGGCGGAGTTTCAAACCCTAAACCGGACAATAGTTTTGAGGTAAAAAACCGCAGGGTAAAAACCGCCTGCTGGCCTACAAAAAGACTGGACTGTGCCACATGGGCTTTGGCAAACAAGGCCTTGTCGTCATCGGATTTCACCACCTGATCGGACACATGGATGACAATTTGCCGGGTAAACGCAGTTTGACCATCCTGTGTGGCCTTGATGGCGGGAATCTTCAACTCGCCTTTTGCCAGGGGTATCAATACATATTGATAGGTTGCCTTTCTTTCAGACCTGCCATTGATAAAATTATAACTGGATGAGGTTCCCCGGGACTTGACCTTAAAATCCCTTATCATTGAAAGATCCAGGTCAGCTTGACCTCCGTTGACCTCCACCTTTAAAAAAACGGAATCACTGATTGAAATCCGGGTTTTATCCACATGGGCCGTTACATCGAAACCATAAACCATTGACGGTATGAATACCGCCAGCACTATTGCGATGAAAAAAAATCTTTTCAGATTCATATCATTACCAGTCTTTTTCAATATGTCGCTCCTCTATCACAGGCATCATTGCACTGCCAGGTTTGTCTTCAAGCCGGTTGAGCATGTTTTCCATTGCCTGGTCTGCCTGTTTTTGCTGCTGGTTATCTTCAGAAGCGGCTGTTTCATTCCCCTTTGCCTGTTGAGTCTTTTTGTCTTGCGCCTGGGACGGTGTTTCTCCGGGATTATCGCCCTGCTGATGTTCAGATGATGGTTTGTCCTGCTGCTGATTCTGATTTTTATTCTGATTCTGATTTTGGTTTTTCTCCTGTTCCTGATTTTTATCCAGGCCTTCTGTATTTTGCTTGTCCTGATTATTTTGCTTGTCCTTATTTTTATCGTCCCCATCTTTATCAGGGTTTGATTTTTGCTGTTCCTGTTCTTGTTTTTTTTGTTTTGCAAGCGCAAGGTTTTCTTTTGCGTCATTATCATCCGGGAATTTCTTTAAAACAGCTTCATATCCCTTGATGGCCTCGTTAAAATTTCCCATCTGATATTGTGTGTTGGCAAGATTATATTGGGCATTATGGCGCAGGTTGACGTCTTCTGATCTGGCCGCCTCAGTAAAGTTTTTCAAAGCATGTTCATATTCTTTGTTCATATAAGCTGCCGCGCCAATATTATAATAAAGCGTTTCATTATCAGGACGTTCAAGCTGGGCGTCAATAAAGTGTTTTTTGGCCTGTTCATACTTCTGCTCTTCATAGGCTTGTATTCCCTGCTTGACACTGGAAGAAACCGTTTTGGCATAAACCGGAACAGTCTGGGCTGAAAAAAGACTTAAGCTGAATGCGACAATCACTACAAACCATCGGTGTGATTTGCGTTTTGACGACAACACAAATTCCATCAACAATAACACAAGGCAGGGAAAAAGAAACCATTGATAACGGTTCTCCCAGACTTTTTTCTTACCTGATGTCAGGGTTTTTCGTTCCATGGTGCCAAGGATTTTATCCTTATAAATCACATCAAGATCCATATCCCCTGCCACAGACCTGACATAAGCGCCGCCTGTCATGGCGGCCAGTTTTTCCAGACCTTGTTCATCCACCCTGGATAAAACAATATTGCCGGATGCATCTTTTTTAAACCCGCCGTTTTCATCGGGTATGGGAGCGCCTTGAAGATCCCCCACACCAATACAAAAAATCTTGATTCCCTGCTTGAGCATCTCTTTGGCAGTTTCTTCCACATCCCCGGACGTGTTTTCGCCATCCGTAATAATGATAATGGCTTTTTCAGTATCAGACTCTTTTTCAAACCCACTGTAGCTTGTCGTGACTGCCGCATCAAGATTGGTCCCGCCCACCGGCAAAAAACCCGGCTCAAGCACTTTTAAAAAAACATTAAACGCCTCATGGTCAAGGGTTAACGGGCATTGAAGAATGGCCCTGCCGGAAAAGGCAACAAGCCCTGCCCTGTCGGATTTCATCATGCGCAGCAAATCAACAATCTCTCTTTTTGCACGCTCAAGACGGTTGGGCTTGATATCCTGGGCCAGCATGCTTTTTGAACAGTCAAGGGCGATAATGATATCCACACCTTTTTGCGTTGTTTTCTCCCACCTGTATCCCAATTGCGGACCTGCCAGAGCAACGATGGCAAACCCTGAAGCCAGGAGGATTAAAACCGCCTTTATCCACCGCCTTTTAGGATCAAATCCGGGAATAATGGAAGAAAACATGTTTGCCCCGGCAAATTCGGACAATATTTTTTTTCGTTTCAAAATGCCGTACACCATGATGCCGAACACCGGGATCAGTGTCCATAATAAATTCAACAAATAGGGATGGGCAAATTTCATTTACGGTATCCTTAAAAATCGTGTGTTGGCCAGTATAATATAAATGAGAAGCAGGATCAAACCGGTTGCCAGCAGACCCTGATACAACTCCTTATACTCCACCCATTTTTCAACGTCCACCTTTGTTTTTTCAAGGGTGTTGATCATTTCGTATATTTGCTCAAGAGCGGTTAAGTCCCCCGCCTCAAAAAAGCTGCCCGAAGTTTGTTCGGCAATCGTTTTCAAGGCATCCAGGTCCACATCCACTTTCTGGTATACATACCGTTTGCCGAACATGCCGTCCACAAGAAACGGAGCTTCCCCTTTTGTGCCAACCCCGATGGTATAGATTTTCACCTTTCTCTGGGCGGCAATCCGTGTTGCATCCTGCCAGGAAAGTTCACCTGAATTGCTTTTCCCGTCTGTGAGCAGAATAATAATATTGGATTTGCTTTGAATATCTTCCAGCCGCTTTAAGGAAATACCGATGGCATCCCCGATGGCGGTCATGGGCCCTGCTGCCCCGATATTCAACCGGTCCAGAATAAAGGCAATGGTGTTATAATCACGAGTCAAAGGAAGCTGGGTAAAAGCATTTGACCCGAAAACCACCATGCCGATGCGATCCCCTTCACGTTTGAGGACAAAATCGCGCACAACCCCTTTTACCGCCTCAAGCCGGGTCACAATCTTTTTGTTCTTTTTAAAATCAAGGGCCTGCATGGATTCGGAAAGGTCAAGGGCCAGGATAATATTAACGCCTTGAGTGGTCACGTTTACTTTTTTATCCCCCCACTGGGGCCTGGCAAGAGCAAGTATCAACAACACCAGGGCCGCGATTTTCAAAAGCGGCATAATGCTTGAAAGCCTTACCATAAAAGACCTGGGAAGCGTGTGAACACCATCCAGGGACGACACCCTGATATGGTTGGCATTTTTCTTTCTATATTTCAAAAAAAGGACAACAGCCACCACCAAAAGCAGACACAAAAAAAGCGGCGAGGCAAATCTGAACATTATGCTCTCTCCTTTTGTTTTTCTGCTTGTTTTTCTGCTTGTTTTTCCGATAGCAGTTCGGCTTGTTTGGTCAGGTCTTTTTCTATTTGATCTATGATAGCTTTGATCAACAGAAGATCTTTTTTCACCCGGTCTTTTTGTGGCACAACACCTGCATATTTAAAAGGATCGGATATGTTCTGAAACTCTGCCATCTCTTTTTTTATACCTTTATCAAGATCAAGGGTCTTTAAGCTGCGAATAAACTCCTGGGATGTCATTTCAATGGCGTTGATACCAAAAGAACGACCTATATATTGCCGCAGAACAATCGTCAGATCAAAATAAAAAGCTCTGGGATCATCCATTTGCCTTTGAAACAAAAGATCCAGCGCTTTTGCGGCTGCTTCATAGGGTGCCAAAGGCTGAGGAAGGGCTTTTTGGTCTTTGGAATGTTTTTTTCTTTTCCAAAATTTTTTGACCAGAAAAAATACCAGGGCAGCCACAAGAACGGCAGCCGACACCATCAAGATAATTTTAAAAAGAATTGGGTCAAAACCGACTTGAACAGGAGGCCTTATGCCATGGATATCCTTCATTTACAGCAGTCTCCTTTCCCTTAACCTAAAATACCGGGACAAGGTATCTGATACTGAAGCTGCGGTTTCAAGTTCAATCACATCACTTTGGGCCTTGGAAAAAAGGGTCAAGGTTTTTTTGTGATTCGCCTGTTTTGCAGTAAAAAATTTCTTCCGGGTATGTGTATCAAATGCATCAAATACCATTTCTCCGTCGGTTTCAAAATCCGACAGAGTTACAATGCCTTTAAACGGAAGTTCAAACGCCCCTTGATCATAAATCATAACCCCGATCACCTCATGACGTTGCCTGACGGTTCTCAGACTTTTCAGGTAACCGTCATCCAGAAAATCCGACAAAACAAACACAAAAGATCTTTTCTTGGATATTTTCGCCAGAAAATCCAGGGCTTCCGATATGTCGGTGCCTTTTCCCTGTGGCGAAAACGTGAAAATCTCCTTGATCACCCTCCAGATATGGCCGGACCCTTTTTTAGGCGGTATATATTTTTCAACCCGGTCAGTAAAAAAAATCACTCCAACTTTATCATTATTTTTAACGGCATTAAACGCAAGCACCGATGCCACCTCTGCGGCCCTCTCAAGTTTCGGCCCGAAAAAAGTCCCGAACTTTAACGAGGCACTCATGTCGATGAGCAGCATGACAATGCTTTCGCGCTCTTCCTTGTAAAGTTTGACAAAGGGCTTGCCAAGCCGTGCCGAAACCTTCCAGTCAATGGTTTTAACATCATCGCCCGGGCAATACTCCCTGACTTCTTCAAACTCAATGCCCGAACCCCTGAACACGGATTTATACTGCCCTGCCATGATGCTGTTCACCGTGCGGCTGGATTTGATGTGGATTCGTTTTATTTTTTTAATAATATGTGCGGGAATCATCTGATGCGCATCCTCAAATCAAGGCACCTCAACCGAATCAAAAAGCGTTTGGATTATATCTTCGCACGAGATATCTTCAGCTTCAGCCTCAAAGCTCAAGATAATTCTGTGCCTTAACACATCCGGCCCCACAAGCTTGATATCCTGGGGTGTAACATAGGCCCTGCCAGACAGAAATGCATTCACGCGGGCGGCTTTTGCAAGAAAGATAGTGGCTCTGGGAGATGCACCGAACTCGATATACTCGGCCATGTCCATCCCGTATTTTTCGGGCTGACGGGTGGCAAACACCAGGTCAACGATATACTCTTTGAGTTTTTCATCCACATAGATATGGTCAATCAACTCTCCCATGGCGGCAAGCTGGTCACAACTGATGACCGGATTGACGGTATCTGTCTTTTGAAAACTGTTCTTTTTAAGGATCTCCAGTTCCTGGGCCTTGTCAGGGTAGTCAATGCAGACTTTCAGCATAAACCGGTCCACCTGGGCTTCAGGCAGCGGATAGGTTCCTTCCTGTTCAATGGGATTCTGGGTGGCCAGAACCAGGAAAGGGGACGGCAGCACAAAAGTTTGATCTCCAATGGTAACCTGTTTTTCCTCCATGGCTTCAAGGAGTGCGGATTGAACCTTGGAAGGTGCCCGGTTAATTTCATCTGCCAGAATGATATTGTTAAACAAAGGCCCTTTTCTCGTCACAAAATCAGCGGTTTTAGGGCGATATATTTCAGTTCCGGTCAAATCCGCCGGAAGAAGATCCGGTGTAAACTGGATGCGTTTGAACTGCGCCTGCACAACAGAAGCCAGAGCCTTTACAGCACTGGTTTTAGCCAGTCCCGGGACACCCTCGATCAGCACATGCCCTCCTGTTAAAAGCCCGGTCAAAAGACTGTCCACCAGCTTTTCCTGGCCCACGAGTTGTTTTGAGATTTCGTTCCGGATACTGCTGATTAACAGATGACTTTTCTCTATTGATTCTTTGATCTCTTCCATAATCCTTATTTTGCCCATATCATTTAAAGTTTAACATCATAAACCATATCAAGCCCTGTTTCTTAACAATGAATTCATCTAATATAGTATTGGTTAATCAAGTGTCAAGAGACGAAGCAAGCAAACAGGCCATGACTTTTCAGGTTTGAGCAACAAGATTGGCCGGGTTGTTTTTCAACATAAAATACGCTGTATCAAAAATAAAAAAACTCCGATTATTGACGACTCTTCAGATAATTGATATAGGTAAGCTTCATTTTAAACAAAAGAAATAAGTTATGGAAAATATTATTAAAAGAGACAAATTTGATTTTGAAATCGGATATTTGACCAAAAGCCCGTGCCTTACCTGCGACAAAAAATCATCGCTTCCAAAATGCCATGACGGCTGCCTTATCCTGGATGAAATCCAGACAAAACTGGCACGGGGAATCTCATCCCAGCGATCTTCCTACGAAAGTTAGATCACAGGCAGCTTCCTGATATAGAACTGTTCGTTCTGATATTCAGAAACCTTAAGTTTGTTTTCTTCCAATAATTTTTCAATGACTGAGAAATCACTGCCCGCCTTTTTTAAATACCCGGCAACCGCATCTTTTCGCATGGGGTGAACCGATGTAATGCTTAATATGTCGTCTTCAATATTCCCGGTAAACGCAAACTGGTTCCCCTCATATCCAATCAGGTATTCAGTATTTATCCCCCGGTCGTCAAACACATGGTAGGCCTGATTCAAGGCTTGTTCTCCGGGAGGCTTTACCCATTTTTGTGCAGGCGGTCGTGTTGGAATGCTCAGGTATGCTGTGGCGCAGTCTATGCCCAGAATAAAATCAGCAGTTTTTTCGATGTTTTGCCTGTCGTCATTCAGGCCCTTGATCAGCATGGTTTCCGTTACAAGCCGCCCTGTAAATTTTTTTGCAAAAGAACTAATCCCGTCTAACATGACATCAAATTTAATGCCGTTGTGGGGGCGGTCTATTTTCCGCCATGTCTTTTCATCCAGAGTATCAATTTTAACGGATACCCAGTCTGCCTTGCACAGGTCATGTCGAACGTCAATCCTGTGCAGGAGGCTTGAGTTGGTTATGACGGCAATTTTAATACCCAGCGGACGCAGCCGGTCGATTAATAGTCCCAATTTTGCATCAAGTGTGGGTTCACCATCCGACACAATGGTTAAATAGTCAATGGATTCATTATTGGATTGCGCATTGATTAATTTTGTTTTTGTCTCTTCCACCAGCCTGTCAGGATCATGAAAAACACACCTGTACACAATCATTTTTTGAGTTTTGCCCAGCTGGCAGTATACGCAGGAATATGTGCATATTTTTGGAGGAATATTGTTTATCCCAACACTTTTTCCCAGGCGTCTGGATGGCACAGGGCCAAATACGGTTTTTGAATTCATTTTTACTCCCTTTTATAATATCCCGGAATTGATTTCATTGTAATTTTATGAATCTATACCCGAAAACTGTTAGTTACCATAGTTCAACAGGAGGGACAACAACCAAAGCTCCGACCGCGCCAGCTCCTTTTTACTCGACCCGGAGAATTTTGATTTTGTCTTTCGACATCAGATCATAGAGATCCAGGCGCATGTCATGAAGGGGCCGGACCGTTGCCACATGCCGCTGCTGGGACAGGGAAGACAAGGCCAGTTCGGATATGACAACCGCTTCCACATTGGGGTCTGCCTCTCCCTCTATCCCTTTTTCCGGAAATGAGAAATCGCTGGGAGTAAGTATGGCGGCCTGGCTGTAGTTCAGAAAGGAACCTGATCTGGTTTGCATATTTCCGACACTTCCTGTCATCACAACATATATAAAATTTTCAACGGCCCTGGCCTGGGCGCAATGCCGTACACGATAGTAGGCTTTTTTCTCTTCCGTGTAATAAGGCACAAAAATGATTTCAGCGCCTGCCAGGGTCAAAAGGCGGGATACCTCCGGAAATTCAATGTCATAGCATACCTGGATCGCAATCCTGGCCAGCGGGGTGTTGAAAATCCGAACAGATGTGCCTGGTTCAATTCCCCCTTCATTACGTTCTGCCGGGGTGATGTGAAGCTTGTCCTGGGTATGAACATTTCCGGCCGGGGTGAACAAATGGGCTGTGTTATAGAACTTGCCCTCCCTTAATACCGGGGTGGACCCGCCGATAATATAGATGTTATACTTCCGTGCAAAGCGCTTGAACATATCAATATACTGATCCGTATAACCGGCAAGTTTCAGGGCGGCATCTCTCATGGACATCTTTTTTTCCTGAAAACTTAAAAGCTGATAAGTAAAGTATTCGGGGAAAAGCAGAAAATGGCAGTGATAGGAATCAGCCGTATCCACAAAAAACTCAACCGATCGCTCAAGATCCTCAAAAGACCGGATGGGCCTCATGTGGTATTGAGCTGCGCAGACCCTGACCCGCCGGGCCTGGATTTTTGGAAACACGGCCGAGGAAATTCTTTTTTTTGCCAGATTATAATCAGGGTTGGGCATGACAAGAAAGGTTGAGTAATTCAAACTGGAATGGTCGATGGTGATGTCCAGCTGAACTTTTTTCACCTGATAACCGACTTTCAAGTGGGTACTCAGGGCCTGATCTTTTAACTCGCCCTTTTTCACCTTTTCCACATATTGCTCAGCCGTCATTTTTCCTGCGTAATTCCGATATCCGGAAAGCCTTCCATAGGCGATCATCTGCTTGAGGTTATATCGTTTGAGAATGCTTTTCCGCCGGCTGTACAGCAGCATGGCAATACCCCGGCGCTGGTAATCGGGATGAACGGCAATATCCGCACCATAAAGAGTGTCTCCGTCCGGGTTATGCGTGCTGAACGTACCAGCCCCGGTCAGTTCATCCACATCGTACCAGAAGTCGTCATCAATACTGACTATAATGCTGGTGGCGTATCCGACTATTTTTTTATTGCAGACCGCCACAAACTGTCCCTGGGGAAAAGCGGCAAACTGCATTTCATAATGACGTTCAGAATATATGAACTCTTCTGAATAATCATGGTAGGTGGCTCTGCTGCATTCTATTATTTCCGGAATGTCTTCATGACGCCACCTTCTGGTTGTGATTTTTGATTGTAACTTACCCATTAGATTACTCCTTATATTGTGTGCCTTGACGGATATCTGATTAATAGAGAAACATTTTGCGTCCGAGTGCGGCGCGGGCCATGCGTACTTGTTTAATTGATTTTTGAATTTAATTAATCTTTTAAATTTTCAATAATCTTTTCAAATGCCGCATTAAATTCATCCGGTTTTATTTGAGCAACAAAATGACCGACGCCTGAAATTAAAACGACACTTTCATGCAAAACTTTTTCTTTGCCTGTCGGCGCACCATTGATATTATAAAGTTTGCTTGAAAACTTTTTAAGCTCCAACGGCTCTTGTTGTGAATTCCATTTGATGCATTCATATAAAGAACTGATTCCCATCTTATGATCAGCAGCAAGCATATTTTTATAATATAAATTGATCAAATCAGGATTTGCACTTTTCGCAAACATTGACTTTACAGTTTCCTCCAAGGCAACAGGATAATTGTTTTTCAATTTTTCAAGAAAGACCAATTTCATTGCTTCAGGAAAAGATGCAAGCGGAGTATAAAAAGCATCAACGCCAACGATTCCAACAACTTTTTCTCCAAGCAATTTTGCAGTTTCAATAACGATAGGGCCTCCCATGGAGTGACCAATAAGAATTATTTTTTCTCCGCCAACTTTATCCGAAACCGACTTAACATCCTGAGCAAATGCTGACATCGTGAATTTCTGACGGTTGGTTTCAGAATCTCCGTGACCTGCCAAATCTAACCATGCCACCTTATAATGATTGGAAAAATAATCAATCTGAGGTTGCCAAACTTTATGGTCACATAACCAGCCGTGAACGAATAAAAGAGTCGTTTCTCCCTGACCTCTGGTCCCATAAGCAATGCGACTGTCATCAGCAGATTGGGCGGTTAATTTTTTATTCTGAGTTGCTGGGTTGTTTATGGCACAGGCTGAAAACAACAAACATAAAATTGCAGTTATCAGATAAATCGCGATTGTCTTGTTATTCTTGATGCTGGCTATATATTTTTTCATTACAGTTATATCTGTTTTCATTATTAAGGCTCCTTTTTTATTACATAATATTTAGCTCACAAATTTATCTGTGTGCAGCAGCTTGTTAATAGGCCCGAGGAAAGTGGGATAAGTACTTTTCAAAAGGCAGTGATTCCATTTCCCATGTACTTTTTCTTACATTTTGTTTTATTTGTTTTTAGGGTCGATAAATTTGACATATATGGTCAATTTTTTCTTATATGGGTGCTATAACCAAACACTTAGGAGGATATCCCCCTTTATTCTATGTAACCTCTACCGAACCATACCTATGGATCTTTTTTAAATTGTGCAGGGTGCAAAAAAGCAGCCATTGACTGTTTACTTTTATTTTCCACCTCATACTGAACCAGTTAAGTTTCATCGTATGACGGATATGGCCAAAAACAGGTTCCACCGTTCCGAGCCGTTTAGAGTAGGTTTGTCTACCCGAGGGCGAATCTATTTTTAATTTCATCTTTTCTGTTGCAGTTTCAGGTGTTTTCCTGCTGACATGAAAATAAGCCACCTGCCTTTGGAGTGTCTTATCAGGCTTTCGAAGGCATTTAGATCTAAGTTTGCACGGCCCACAAGCTGATTTTGGGCCTTCAAACCGGGTAACGAAATTGCCCTTTTTATCAATGCCGTTGCCAGTTCTGTAAAGTCGCTTTCTTGCAGGGCACATAGAAAATTTAAACTCAGGATCAAAGTAAAAATCTTTCTTTGAAAACAGTTTCGTGTTTTTTTGTTTTCTAAACAATTCTTTGTAACGGCCTGCATTATCGAATCGGGGATCTCGTTTTCGAAAAAGGTTGTCAGCAACATATGCATCTATGTTTTCTTCCGCTAACATATCCATATTCTTATTGGTATGAAATCCGCTGTCTGCTGTTAAACGAGTGTTTTCAAAGACATCATCTCCCAGGTTTTCTTTTGTGTTGTTTATTAATGGCTTTAATAAATCTTGTTCCGGTCCTTTCCCAAAAGCTTCGGCCCCCACGATCACTTGATGTTTGTTGTCCACCATGGCAAGGCCGTTATACCCTTGGATAACACCATTTGAGGTTTTCATTTTGGCAGAGTCATTGTCTGTAATGTTGGACTTAACAGGCTTGCCACTGGCACCTATTTTGTCATCATTATCTTTTGTCCAGTTCCGGATTTTTTTATCTGCTTTTGCAGGGGTGGCGATGTATTGAGTATCTGTATCTATTATGTTGTTCTTTTCTTCAATATGATCTATTTCCCGATGCTTTTGAATGATCCGCTCGATAGCTTTTTCAAGTTTAAGGGCTTTGTTTTTAAAATCCGTTTTAGTTCCACTCCATTCCTTTGAAGCATTTGAAGGCAGCTTGCAGCCATCAACTGCAAACATCTTTCTGCTGGATGTGATCCCCCTTGAGTAGGCAAAAAGAATAATCTTTAAAAGGATCCTTGGGTCATACGCTTTTGCACCGGTTTTATCATTATTATAGCGGTTGTCAAAAATCGTTAAATCAACTTCATTATCAATCAAATGATTGAGGGAGTATTCAAAGGTTCCAGGGAGGATCTGTTTATCAAAAAAGACCGGGAGGAAAACGCCTTGATCGTATGAATAATCTTTGTATTTGGCCATTTTGTTTTTTTACTCTTTGAAGGTCAGTGGTTTGTCTCTCATTTTTAATAAAAATCTAGCACAAAATGATAAGAATCTCCAGTGTTTTCGACCTTTTTCTACAGCCTCAACACCAAAATAACCGGTCACACTCGGTTCATTTTTTTGTTGAAATATTTTGGTTCACAGAGAATTCTCAAACCACCTTTTGGATTATATATCAAGAAGAATGATCCATAAGATCAAATCATAGAATTTTATCAACGAGATTGGTTACAGTTGAATGTTTGAAATGCCTGTTTTATTTTAAAATCACGCAACTTCCAGTCTTAGCCTTTTCCCAAGTGCGTTTGCAAATTTCTCCAATGTTGACAATTTAATATCTTCAGCATGATTCTCAATCCTTGAAATCGCAGATTTTTTTGTGTTTAAACGAGAGGCTAATTCTTCCTGTGTGAGGCCAGACTCCTCTCTTGCCTGTTTCAGCATTACTCCGATTTTAAAATGTTCATATCCAGAATCAAAATCTTTTGCAAATTCAGGGTCCTTTTTTTTTCTTTTTTTTATATACTTTTGGAGATCACTCATAACTTTTTCCTCTTAAAATAGTCCTTCATTCGTTTCTCAGCAATTTTAATTGCCTGTCTGGGAGTTTTCTGAGTCTTCTTCTGGATAGCATGAGTTAAAATAATAATTTCAGAACCATCAAAAAAACAAAGGATTCGAAATATATTTGATCCCAAATTAACCCTGACTTCCCAAAGATTATCTGTGTTAACCATTTTCTTAAAATATTTGGAAGGAACATTAATATGCTCTTCGATCATATTCAAAACCCAGACAACTTTCTTAGCCTGTTTTGCGGTTAAATTATCAAGAAATTCTTCAACCGGGCTTTTTCCAGACTCTGACCTGTAAAAATTAATTTCTTTCATATTGCTTATATGTTAACATGCAGGTTAACTAAGTCAAGGAGAATGTTCGATCAATTCTTTTTGAACCACCTTATCCTGTTTAGACAGCAATTTTAAATTTGAACCAAAATCAATAAGATCTTGATTTTTAACTTATAATCAACTATTCGGACACAGTGTGTTTAAATTAAAGCAATTGATCAATACCTAAGATTGAGATCAAACCATGATATTAAACAAAAAATAATGGGATATCAATGAACTGTAGCTCCAATTTTGACTGGTTTATAGACAAACTTCATAATACATTTGACCGGTTACCCGATTATAGATCTTTTAGTCCTGCGTTAACCTATGAGGTGAAAAATGCCGTATTAGGAGCCTTTTCAATGTTTTTCAGTCAATCCGCATCCTTTTTGTCATATCAGAATTCCATGAAACAAGCGAAGGGCAAAAGCAACGCTGAAAGTTTGTTCAAAATTGAAAAGATACCATCAGATAATCAAATCCGTAATATTTTAGATGGGGTCTCGCCCGATAATTTCTATTCTGTATTTTCAGATTGTTATTCAAAAATTGAAGAGTCCGGTCACTTGGGTGGATACAGGTTCTTTCAGGATTGCCTGTTGGTCGCAATTGATGGTACGGAGTACTTCAGATCTTCCAAAATACATTGTAAAAATTGTACGGTTACACATCATAAGAACGGTAAAGTGTCATATTCTCATAAAGTGCTGACACCTGTTATAACACAGCCTAGCAGCACAACAGTGATACCGCTTGAGCCTGAATTTGTTATTCCCCAAGATGGTTCAAAAAAACAAGATTGTGAACTTAATGCTGCCAAAAGATGGATTGAGAGAAATGCCCATATGGCGGATGAAAAATCTATTATTTTAGGGGATGATCTTTTTTCAAGAGAGCCGTTTTGCAAACAATTGCTTCTTAAAGGGTTCCATTTCATATTAGTTTGTAAGCCGGATTCACACAAGACTCTCTATGAATATTTAGATGGTTTTATCAAAAGCAATGATGTCTCATCTATTTCCAGCAGGCGTTGGAATGGGAAATACCATGAAAAAATAATTCTTCGTTACTTTAATAACTTACCTGTTAAAGATGGAGAAAATGTTCTCCATGTTAATTGGGCAGACATTACCATAACCAACACAAAGACGCAGGAAACCTGTTATTATAATTCATTCATTACAGATTTCATTATAGACGACTCAAACGTTGAACAAATAATTCAAGCGGGAAGAGCGCGTTGGAAAGTTGAAAATGAAAATAATAACGTTCTTAAAACCAAAGGATATCATCTTGAACATAATTATGGTCATGGGAAAAAATTTTTATCTTCTACATTATTAACTCTGAATCTTTTGGCATTTTTAAGCCATATTTTCCTGGAATTTATGGATAAAACATATTTTTCAGTCCGAAAAGCACTTTCCGTAAGAAAAATTTTTTTTCATGATTTTAAAGCATTAACAAAGTACTTGTATTTTGATAACTGGAAGCATTTGATAAACTTTATGGCAGAACAGCTTGAATTGAATATAACTGATATTAAAATGAATTCCGGTTAATCGTCAAATTTAGAATTGCTGATTAACAGGTTATTTTCTTGTTTTTTTTCAATTAACAGGTTATTTTCTTGTTTTTTTTTCAATTAAATGGAGACTATTCGAATGACTCGATTTCTGCGGTATTGGTCAATGGTAAGCGTACTCCTTCTGATTACTCAGTCAACCGGCGCCACTACCATCATGCCGGATGGTCAAGCCGCATCAAGCAGCTATTTTCAAGGAAAAAACGGCGATGATGGAGGTTTCAGGATCTATGAGTTTTATGGCCGAGGTGAAAATGGCGGCAGCGGTGAAGCAGGGGGGGTGATGAGCCAGAGCCTGGACGACAATGACTTCCAAACGCACAATGCCACGGGCTTCCGTGTAGAGAGTGTCGGCGGCAAAGGAGGCGACGGAGGAACAGGAGGGGGACTGGCCTATGCCATCGGCGGTGACGGCGGATTGGGAGGCAACGGCAGCGATATCCAAATTGACAGTTCCGCCGGTTTCCTCACGAATACAGGCATCGGCATCTATGGATCAAGCCACGGCGGCGACGGCGGCGACGGCGGCGACGGGTACGGCGCCTACGGCAAAGGTGGTGACGGCGGATCGGGAGGCAAAGGCGGAACGGTTGCCATCACCCAAAATGGTGACGGGCGAGAAATTGTGACCTCAGGTGAGAAGGCTTACGGCATCTTTGCCCAAAGTCTGGGCGGACATGGCGGCGCGGGCGGTGCGGGCGGCGGCGTATGGGGCACCGGAGGTGCCGGCAGCGACGCCGGCTGCGGCGGGAGCGTGTCCGTAACCACCCATGGCGGTAACATTGTCACCCAGGACACATCTTCCCATGGCATCTACGCACAGAGCACCGGGGGTTTCAGCGGGAGCGGCGGTTTCGGTGCCGGGTTGACAGGGTATGGTGCCGATTCCCACAGCGTCGGCAACGGTGGTGCCGTTACTGTGGAGAACTATGGCCAGAGCACCGAAGGGATTACCACCCACGGGGAAACCTCGGATGCCATTCGAGCCCAGAGTACCGGGGCGGGCGGCGGCAGCGCCGGCACCAGCATCGGGCTGACCGCTCTGGGCGGCTCCGGGGGCAGTGGCGGCAATGGCGGCGATGTCTCCGTCACCAACAACCTTCAGACGCTTGAGGCTGCCGGCTCCTCTTCCCACGGCATTTATGCCCAGAGTACAGGGGGGGGTGGTGGGGGTTCCCATCCTTCAGTTGGTCTGGAGTCCATCGGCGGCAGCGGCAGTGCAGCGGGCAACGGCGGTGGTGTAACCGTAGAGAATGCCGGAGACATCACTTCCACGTCCAACGGCATTTATGCGCAGAGTCTTGGCGGTGGCGGCGGCAAGGGCGGCTTGGCGGTGGGGGGCCTCGTTTCCATCGGCGGCTCCGGAGACAGCGGCGGCAGCGGCGGGTCTGTTACGGTCAACGACACCGGAAATATCGAGACTTCCGAAGATGACGCTGATGGCATCTACGCAGAAAGTCTCGGCGGCGGCGGCGGCAATGGCGGCGGTGCCGTCACCGGCGGCCTGGGTCTGAACGTGGCGATCGGAGGATCGGGCAGCGTTGGCGGGAGCGGCGGCGACGTTACCGTCTCTGTGGAGAATGCGGAAATCGGTACTGCGGGAAAACGTTCCGACGGGATTTTCGCTCAAAGCATGGGCGGCGGCGGTGGTGCCGGGGGGTTTTCCGTGGATGCCAATGTTTATGTGGGGGCCTCTCTCGCTCTGGGCGGTTCCGGCGGTAGTGGCGGCAGCGCATCGACTGTTCAGACCAATCTGGTCAACACCAACATCTTCACGGCAAGCTCCAAATCCCACGGCATCTTTGCCCAGAGTCTCGGTGGCGGCGGCGGTAAGGGTGGCTTTGACATCAGTGCTTCTGCGGGGCTGGCGAATGTCGCCTTCGGGCTGGGCGGCAGCGGCGGCGACGGCGGTAGCGGCGGTGACGTGACGGTTGGGATATCCCGGGGCGAGAGCGAAAATGCCATCGTCACCCTTGGTACGAGTTCCGTGGGTATCTTAGCCAAAAGTGTCGGCGGCGGCGGCGGCGACGGTGGTTTTTCCGTGGCCGGCAGCGGGGGTATGGGCGCGATCAGCGTTAGTTTGGGCGGCACGGGTGGCGGCGGCGGCAAGGGCTCCAGTGTGACGCTGACCAATGACAACGGGGTGAATACGTTTGGTGATCACTCCACTGCCATCGAGGTGGAAAGCACGGGCGGCGGCGGCGGTCGGGGTGGCTTCAGTGTCGCCGGAGATTTTGCCTACAGTCAGGCGGGTGCCGGCGGGGGAATCGCCGTCGGCATAGGCGGCAGCGGCGGTGACGGCGGCGACGGCGGTACGGTCAACCTGACCAATTCGGGAGCAGTGAGTACGTGGGGCACCAGCGCCCCGGGCGTATTGGCGGCGAGTGAGGGCGGTGGCGGCGGTAACGGCGGTTTCAGTGTCGCCGGGACAGTGAACATCGGCATCGATGCGGCTGTAAACGTCGGCGTGGGGGTGAGCGTTGGCGGCTCAGGCGGCGGCGGAGGCAACGGCGACGACGTCACCCTCAACAACACGGGCGCGGTGGGCACGATCGGTGATCATTCCACCGGCATTGAGGCAAAGAGCACGGGCGGCGGCGGTGGCCGGGGCGGCTTCAGCGTTGCCGGTGATCTGTCTTGTACGGCCAGCAGCAATAGTGGCGCGGCGATCACGGCGGCGGTAAGCGTCGGCGGTTCCGGCGGCGACGGCGGCGACGGCGGCACGGTCAACCTGACCACTTCGACCGGGGGGATTGGCACAAACGGCGCTCACTCTACAGGTATCATGGCACACAGTGAAGGCGGGGGTGGAGGTCACGGCGGCTTTTCAGTGAGCGGTGCCCTGGCGCTGGGAGCAGGTACATCGAGCGGCGTGGCTTCGGTGAGCGTGGGCGGTAGCGGCGGCGGCGGCGGCAATGGTGGCGCCGTCACACTTACCACCGACAATACGGTCGCCACCAGCGGAAGCGATGCCTATGGCATCCTGGCCGATAGCGTGGGCGGCGGCGGCGGCAAGGGCGGCTTCTCTGTGGCCGGCGGTGCCAATATGACGTACGCCGAAAAAGCAACCCTGACTGTAGGTGGCAGCGACGGCGGCTCGGGTGGTGGAGGCGGCGACGGCGGATCTGTATCCTTTACCAATGATGGCACGGTAACTACCACGGGAGACAATGCAGTGGGAATAGCGGCATCGAGCGTCGGCGGCGGCGGCGGCAATGGGGGATTCTCGGTGGACGGCAACCTGGTTTTCAATACCTTGAACTATGGTATCGTTTCAGGCTCAGCAGGCGTCAGTGTGGGGGGCAGCGGCGGCGACGGGGGCAATGGCGGGAATGTCACTTTTACCAACCAGGGGGACGTTACTACTTCGGGATTAAACGCGGTCGGCATTCTGGCTCAGAGCACCAGCGACGGCGGCGGTAACGCCGGCTTCTCCGTGTCCGGCGGTCTTTCCGCGGTTCTAAGCGGTGCATACACGAAACCCCCGAATGCCTATGTGAGCGTGGGCGGGAGCGGCGGCAACGGCGGCGATGCCGGGACCGTGACGCTCGATAATTCGGGAACCGTCACCACTGCGGGGGATTCCGCCCAGGGCATCCTGGCCCAGAGCACGGGCGGCGGTGGGGGGAACGCGGCCTTCAGTATTGCCGGGAGTGGAAATTTTGGCGGTTTCGGCGCCATCAGTGTCGTTGTCGGCGGCAGCGGCGGTGCGGGCGCCACGGCCGCAGGCGTTCAGGTGACGAATTCCGGCTCCATTATCACACGAGGGAATTCCTCCGCCGGAATACAGGCGGAAAGCGTGGGCGGGGGCGGGGGCAGTGGCGGCTTCAGCGGCGCCCTGTCCATCGGGAAGAAAGCGGCGCTGGGCGCCTCGATAGGTGGATTTGGGGGAGAGGGCAATACCGCCTCCTTCGTAACGGTCGATAACAGCGGCGTTATCGTAACTCAGGGAGACGAATCCGAGGGTATCCTGGCACAGAGCAACGGAGGCGGAGGCGGCAAGGGCGGGATTGGCGCATCCCTCACCATTGCAACGGAGAGCGCGAAGCTGGGCAAAATCCCCCTCTCCAATCTCAGTCTGTCCATCGGGGGCAACGGCGAGAAAGGCGGCGACAGCGTAAACGATCCCACCACGCAACTGGCGGTTCGGGTGAACTCCACCGGCTCCTCGATTACCACCTCGGGTTACCAGTCCGACGGCATCCTGGCCCAGAGCCTGGGCGGCGGCGGCGGCAAGGGTGGTTTCAGCTTGAGCCTGGCAGGCGGGACCGATGATTACTCCTTTGCGGATGTCCCCAAATTAAACCTGGGTTGCAAGGGGGGAGGCGGCGGCAAGGGCGGCGCCGTGCGGGTTGACAATACCAGCAGCATCTCGACGGATGGTGAATCCGCAGCGGGCATTCTCGCACAGAGTGTGGGCGGTGGCGGCGGCAAGGGCGGAACCCGCATCAACGGCGATTTTTCGATAAACGGAGAGGGCATGGGTTTTGGTCTGGGAGCCTCGGGACAAAACGGCGCCGGCGGCGGCGATGCCGATGCTGTGACCGTGGATGACCACCTGGCCGCGGGAGCGGCCGACAAGTTCATCAATACTACCGGTTTGAATGCCGACGGCATCTTCGCGCAGAGCTTGGGATGTGGCGGCGGCACAGGGGGATGGAGCATGTCGGCCGGCAATAAGGACAGATCCTCCTTTCTGCCTGCAATGGGACTGGCTTTTGGCGGCAACGGGGGTGCGGGCGGCGCGGCCGGACAGGTGGAAGTGTCCACGGCAAGCCACATCGTAACGGAAGGGGACAACGCCCACGGTATTTTCGCCCAAAGTACCGGCGGCGGCGGCGGTAACGGCGGGGTCGCCATCGGGGTCAACCTCTCTTCCATAAACAGCAAATTAGGCGTGGGAGGATTATCCGTGGCAATGGGTGGCAGCGGCGGCAGCGGCGGCCCGGGCGACGCTGTTACCGTCACCAACAGCGGTTCGGGAATCGGAACCCAGGGTAACTCATCGACGGGAATTCTGGCCCAAAGCGTCGGCGGCGGGGGCGGCAACGGCGGAGGTTCCCTCGCCATCGGGGTGGGGGCTGGGGCGGCCGGACCCTCCCTGAGTCTGGCCATGGGCGGCAGCGGCGGCAACGGCAGCACCGCCGGGTCGGTGACCGTTACCAGTTCGAGTTCCGTCACCACGGGTCTGACGACCTCCAGCGCGTTCACTTCGGGCAACGACGCCGACGGCATTACGGCCCAAAGCGTTGGGGGGGGCGGCGGCAACGGGGGGTTCAGCATCAACGCCATGGTCAATATGGGCAATGCGCCGCTGGGCGCCACCCTTGCTATCGGCGGTTCCGGGGGGAGCGGCAGTACCGCAGGGGCGGTAGCGGTTACCAGCACTGGCGCAAATATCAGAACCCTGGGTGATCGTTCCCGCGGCATTTTTGCACAGAGTGTCGGCGGGGGCGGTGGCAACGGCGGCTTCAGTCTTGGAGCCGGAATCAGCACAGTGTCGCAGGTGTCCTTGAACTGCGGCGGGGACGGCGGCGACGGCGCCGATGCCGGGGCCGTCTCGATAACCAACAACAGTACCATCAGCACCGGCTTTGGGGATCTTAACGGCTTCGGTCGCGACTCCGCCGGCATTCAGGCGCAAAGCATCGGCAACGGCGGGGGCAACGGCGGTTTCAGTATCTCGGGCGCAATCAGCATGCTGAACGCAAGCGGTGAAGGGTCGGCCATGGCCTGCGGCGGCAGCGGCGGGGGCAGTGGGAGCGGCAGTGATGTGACGGTCAACAACAATGGGGCTGACATCACCACCATGGGAGACCGTTCGGCCGGCATCGAAGCGCAAAGTATTGGCGGGGGCGGTGGGCATGGTGGTTTCAGCTTCAGCTCCCTGGAGATCTCCGATGAGTTGACGCTGACCTCGGGCGGCAGTGACGGTGCCAGCGGCGACGGAGGAAATGTAAATGTGACAAGCGCTTCCCGTATTTATACTAAAGGGGATGACGCGACCGGAATCCTGGCCCAAAGTATCGGGGCGGGGGGAGGCGTCACCGGGGTTAACATAAATGGAGACATGAGCGGTGGATCCTCAACAAGTGTCTTATTGGGTGCTGCCGGGACTGGAAGCGGCAAGGGCTATAGCGCTTCCGTGGTGAACAACGGCTTGATCAACACCAAGGGGAATCGTGCTTCCGGCATTATCGCCCAGAGTATCGGCGGCGGCGGCGGGATCGGCTGGGTCGGCGTCACCGGGAGCGTACAGTCGACCGATGCCGCCCTCACCCTTGGCGGTCGGGGCAGCAGCGGCGACGGCGATTCCGTCAGCGTCATGAACAACGGTGTCATATCGGTTGCAGGTATCGGCTCCTGCGGCGTATTGGCCCAGAGTATCGGCGGCGGCGGCGGCCTGGGGAGCAATGATGCGCTCGCATCCACGAGCGGCATAACCATCGGCGGGTCCACCTCGCCATTGGGCGACGGCCTGCCAGTAGCGAACCCATGGTATCATGGAGTGACGCCCCTGTGGAGGCCCACCTCGGCATCGGGCGACGGCCTGCCAGTAGCGGTCACCAATCAAAAACCGATCACGACGAGCGGTGACGGCGGTTACGGCATCATCGCCCAGAGCATCGGCGGCGGTGGTGGTTTTGCCTCCGCATCCGATGCATTCGCCGTCAGCGGACTCCAGACGACCATGCCGGAAGGCGACGGCAGCAATACAGGGAATGGAGACACGGTAACCATTGACAATTCCGGCCAGGTCTCCACCAGCGGCAGCGGGGCCTGTGGCATCTTCGCCCAGAGCATCGGTGGCGGCGGTGGTCTGAATGCCGCTTCCGGCGCTGCCGGCAGCGCCGGAGGCGCGGGATCTGGCGAAGCCCTCCACCTCACCAATTCCGGCACCGTTACCACCACCGGCGCCTATGCCCACGGCATTTTCGCTCAGAGCGCCGGCGGCACCGGCCACGGCTTCACGGTGGGTGTAACAAACAGCGGCACCATAACGGTTTCAGGGACCGGAGCACATGCGATCTATGCCGAAAGCAGCGGCCAATCCGGAGAAAGTTTCATATTAATCAGTAATATGCCCGGCGGCACACTGGTGGGCGCGCCCGACGGCACGGCGCCCATTCGCCTGAGCGGAGGAATTCAGAACCAGATTCTGAATTCCGGAACCATCACCTCCTACGGGGCACTGATCGAGGGAGACGAAAGCACTTTCATCAACTCCGAAATGGGCACGTTAAACGGGAGAAGTTTTCCCGGCAACTTAACAAACCACGGCACGATCAATCCCGGCAATTCTCCCGGCGACCTCTCCGTAACCGGCAGTTACAAGCAATCCCACCTGGGTATTCTGGTCACGGAACTCTTCTCTCCCGACGTCTATGACCGAATTGTCGTCGACGGCACCCCCGGCACCGCCGTTCTGGATGGCGCTCTGGCCCCCGTCGCCTATGACGGCTTCAAACCCCGCTGCAATCATGTATTCTCCGGGATCGTCACCGCCGACGGTGGCATTTCCGGGACTTTCAGTCGGATTGTCGATCAGCAATTCACCCCCACCCTGTCCTGGGAGACCCGGTATCTTCCCAACAGCGTCGACCTTTTTGTGAAGCGCTCCTATACAAATCCCGAACTGGGGTTAAACGACAATCAGCAGGCAATCGCAGCTGTGCTTGATGAGTGGTCCTGGGTTGCCAACGGCGATCTGGACAGCGTCCTGAACGCGATTGACTATCTTCCCGACAGCGGAAGCGTCAGGAACGCCTTCAAGCAGATATCGCCGGAAAAAGCAGAGGCGCCCGCCACGCTCGCCCTTGCCGGAGCCGCCTTCCAGATGCTCCGCCAGGCCCGCGAGATCAAGGAGTTGCGTTTCGGCGGCCCGCAGACCGCAGCGCCGGGCAGCACGCGGTCGTCCCTTGCCGTGATCGCCCGTCAGTCCGAAGGTCTGACTCAGGCTTTTGATGCATCGCGTCTTGCCGGACTGGCCGGAGAGAAATCACCGCAGGACCCCGGCAATCAAAGTGGCTTTTACATCTATCCGTTCCTGACCCTGGGGTCACGGGATTCAACGGTGAACCGGACAGGGTTTGACTATTCCACCGTCGGCTTCAACACGGGCGTCTACCGCTGGCTGCAGGACGACCTGCTCCTGGGCGTGTCGGCCGAATACGGTCATACCGGATCGCGTTTCACGGAAAACGGCGGCGACATTGAGGCCGACGTTTTTCCCCTGTCGGTCTATGCGGCCTATATGCCGGAATCGTTTTACGCATACGGCTCACTGGGTTACGCCTTGAACTTTTTCAGCATGGAAAGAAAAATGCGTTTCGGCGACCTGTACCGCACGGCAAACAGCACAACCTCCGGGCACCAGATCAACACCTACGGGGAGGTGGGCTATGATTTCAAATTCAGGTCCGCGGTATTCACCCCGATGGTCTCCCTGGCTTACTCCCACCTGTGGATGAACGGCTTCAGCGAAAGCGGCGCCGGGGAGCTGGACCTGAATGTGGACTCGCAGGAGGTCGACTCCCTGCAATCGAGCGTGGGCTTAAAAATTGCTGCAGTGCTCAACCACGGCCCGGTCAACATCATCCCCCAACTCTACGCTGCCTACAAGCACGAATTTGCCGATGGTAGTCGACCCCTCGCTGCCGATCTCGGCCAAACCGGAGCAGCCTTGCATATTCGAACCGACGCGTCCGACGATGATTTCGCCGTGGTGGGTACGGGCATAGACATCATCAGCGATAAGCATTATCGGGTGGCGCTCGACTTCAACGCCGAGGTGGGCCGATCCGATTCCAACGCCCAATCGTTCTTTGCCGGGGTGCAGTGGGAGTTTTAATCGAGACCATATTTTACGCCGCGGAACTCACCCAAGCGGCCTTAGAAAAAGGATAGTAAGACGCTTTTTGATCTTGACAAAAAGCGTCTTACTATCCTGCGGCCAATTTTCAACACCCTCCTCATCCCTTAAAGCAAGCCCCATTAAATTCCGGGGACATCTTATTTATTTGCAGAAATTAAAGCATTTGTTTAAATTTATACCATTGCACGGATGAGTGCAGTGGCTCCGACTTTCCCTCATCACATTACACAGTGTCCTTTCGGTGAGCCTGCGTGAAATTTATTTACGGGTATGTTACCAATGGTTCTAAATACAGCATGACCTTCAGCATGAATTTGTCCAGAAGCTGTGAACCATGAACCCCAAATTGATTAGAAACCAGGTGAATTCAGGCCGACTGTGCCGCAAGAGTTGCAGCTGTCTCATAGTTCCAGGGCATCCATTGGGAGGGATTTTTAAACACCCGGGCAGAATATTTTTGAAGGGCCACCAGATAATTAAAGGGATTGACCTTCATTAAACTGCAGGTATGAATAAGGCTCATGAACATATCTCCGATGTAAGCTCCGTGCTGAGTTTTGTAAAACAGAGCATTTTTTCGGTTAAGAATACTGCGTTTCAAGGCCTGTTCGCAGATATTATTATCAAGCGGTGCGCCGGGAACCCTTAGAAATTGGGTGAGTTCTGTCCAGTGTTTTCGCATATAGGCAATGGCATTGCCTATACCGGAATTGGGTTCAACCAGCTTTTCATTAATCTGCTTGTCCAGCCAAGTTCGTAACGCTTTCATTTTGGGACCGCTGTGAGTCTGGTGATATGTCAGCCGCTCTTCCGGGCTCATCCGTTCGGTTTTTGCAATGGCATCAGTTTCATAGACCTTGGCCAGGATTTCAATGACATGACGGCATTCATCCGGAAAGGCTGTCACCACATCGACAAAATTTCGGCGGGCATGGACCATGCAATGGATGAGAATAATTTTAAACTCGGAAGACATGTTCCTGGAGAGGGTATCGCACATCTGAAGCGGTGGAGGCTTTTCTTTATTCCTCAGGTCATAAAGGGATGCAATATTTTCACCGGCATGGCAGCGGCCCGTGAAAAAAAGGGCGATCCGTTTATCATCATCTAAAACTGAGATGATGCCGGAGGTAAAAATTCCAGTACGTTCCTTTTTATCCAAAAACTGGTTTTCCTTGATCAAATCCAGGATTTTCATGGTGGTGTCATCATTGTGGAAGACGTTGCCCTGGGCCGCTTGCCGCATGAGTTCATCAAATGCAGGATAGATGTGGTCTGCTGATGATTCTGCATTTTCCCACAGGATGGATGCCGGAACAGGAATACCCAGGCTTTTCTGAAGACCTGCCAGGCGGTACCAGGGAAAACCGCAGCTGTACTTTAAAAGGGCGATCATGGCTTTGGCAGTTTCATCATACTGTTTTCCGGTGGTGTTATCCGGAGCTGCTGCTGTAAAGACTTCTCCACACAGGTTACAGCGCAGTTTCTCCAGTTCATACACGGTTGCATTCAAGGGTGCCTGACCGTTTATCCTGATCGCAACACCGGGATCTTTGATTTTGTAAAGTTTACCATTTGGACATAAGGGACATGGATCTTTGTGCTTGAGCTTATCATGGGATATGGAGACCCTGTCGGCTCCTGTGTAGTCACAAGCCGGTATTCGGCCATGTCCCGCTTTTTTCTGATTTGAACCGGGTTTTGGTGCAGTACCCTTTTTAGATTTATCATTATTGTTGGCGGTGGTGTTATTGTTATTCGTAGTGGTGGTGTTTTTCAACACCTTATCCTTTTTTTCAGTCTTTGCACCAAACAGCATGGTCAACAGCCGTTTTATAGAGGTTGCTTTTTTATTAAGAGCCTGGCTTAAAATCGTGACAGCATCAGCCATGGATTTAATGATATCATAATCTCCGTTGGTGAGATTATTAGCCTTTACCCTTTCCAAAAGGGCATCAACCTCCTCCTGAGTTAACTGGATCTTTTTCATGACCAAGTCATTCCGTTGATGGGTGTGGTAAACCCAATATCTTTTTTATTACATTTTTGCCACAGTATGTAAGTATGCTGTCGTTTTCCATGACAACTGCATATAGCACACTTTCAATTGAAGCGTATGCAAAAAAATCCAGATTGAATAAAAAAATTATGCTGGAATTTTTCTCCACATGGGAGCTGTCTGGGTATTAAAAGGTGTCAATGCCTTTTCTGAAATCTACCGGTTCCACGGCTAAAAATATCCTCATATGAGGGGTGACCTGAATCATGCCGGTTTCCTCCAGAAGGATTTGCCCAGTTCAATCAAATTCGGATCAGGCTTTCCCCGAAAGCACATACTCATCTTTGATCCGGAAATATTTTCCATCTCTATGACACATTCTGAATCAGATACCGGCGGTTCCAGCTCAATAAAGGCAGGTGTCTTTTCTTGTGGGACGGCAAGGTTTTTGTTTACATGTTTTTTAAAATCTGTGTGGTTCAATCTTAATGTTTTGGAAATTTTATGCAGGCTGTACCCTCCGGTATTAAACAGACCTATGGCTGACTGCCATAAAAATTCCGGGATACGTCCTCTGCCAATTTTTGTCCTGCGCCATTCACTGAACTGTTGTCTGACTTCTTCCAGTGCAGAATCTGTGGTTGATGATGTCGCTGGTTTCATCGGTTCCTCCTCGTATAATAAAGTTTAGAACCGAAATTTATCATCCTGTTAAAATTAATTCACGCAGGCCAACCGAAAGGACACACTGCACTTGTCACAGCAGACAATTATCAAAAATTCCTGCACCCATAAAAAAAAGCACAGACAGATTAATGGAGACAAAGGCAAACGGCAGATTCCATTTGCCGGATTTAATTACCATTATTGAAACAAGAAAAGGAATCATAACGGCATTCAACCCGGAAAGATTTGATAACAAAGGATTTTTTATGGAGCCGTTCAGCAAAAACAGCAGGATTGCAAGGCTGTAGAGGCTTGTCCAGATCAGGATTTGCAGCTTTATTTCGTTTGGAGAAAAGATTTTTGTAAAACAGGGGAACCGGTTGTAACCGGCCATTCCGGATGGGGACGGTTTGGTTTTTAACAGAATGATGAAAAAATGAGGTATCTGCCATAGTCCCATAACCACCATGATCATCAGGATATGGGGATCAGACAAAGGCTTTCCTGCGGCAGCCCATCCGATCAGCAGCGGAAGCATGCCGCACAGGGTTCCGGGAACAATAGCCAGCAAAGATTGTTTTTTTAAAGGGGTATAAAGGCCATTGTAAGCGATCAATGCCATGCCCCCCCAGAAAAAACAAAAAAGTCCTGTAAACAGCAAAAGCCCAAAAAGCCCGCACCAGATCATCACTATGGCAATAACTGCTGCATGAAAAACGGGTACTTTTTTTTGGGGCAGGCTTCTGTGGCGTGTTCTGAAAAAAAATCCATCATACACCCTGTCCTGGATATTGTTCAAAACAGCAGATCCACAGGCCAGTACCAGCACTAAAATGCCTACCAAAAGCGACTCAAAAGAAAAACTTTGACAGGCCATAACATGGCCGAACACGGCGGAAAGACCGATATAGAGACACAGATGCAGTTTAAACAATTCCAGGTAATGCGTTATCGCTTGAACTGAACCTGAACCCCCTGCCTGCACCACCAGGTCGGTTTTGTTACCACTCATCTTCCTGGTTGACCCATTTTTCATATTCTTCTTGAGAAACCACACGGACCACCCCTGTCATGTCGGAATGGCCCGTGCCGCAAAACTCGGTACACTGGAAAAAGTATTCCCCTGTCTTTTCCGGCAGAAACCAGGCATAGGTATAAAGACCTTTCACCGCATCCACCTTGACCCTGAAGGCGGGAATAAAAATGCTGTGGATCACATCAGCCGAGGTAATGTTTAATTTCACGGGCGTGTTCACCGGCACCACGATTTCGCTTTCCGTCTCTTTGTCGTTGGGATAATAAAACAGCCATGAAAATGACTGGCCGATCACTTCTATTTCAAGGGCGCCTTCGGGAACATTTCTCAAGCCGGTATAGGATCTCCACCCGGACACAAACATGGACAGTGCGATAATGGTAGGCAGGACAATCCAGACCGTTTCCAAGAGCAGATTTCCACGAATATCCGACGGGCTTGGATGTTTGCTGCGCCGATACCGGATCACAAACCAGATCATCACAAGGGTGATGGCAAACAAAAAAACAAACGAAAAACCGATAATAAAATAAAAAGACCGGTCCACCAAAGCAACCGGATTTACAATATCATTCATCTCCACCTCATCTGAATGCAACATCCCAGAATGTAAAACTGATCATGATGCCGAGAAAAAAAATAGTTCCGAGAAAAGAAAGTAAAAGTACCCTGCCTTCAAATTTCATGTGCATGAAAAAAAGCAGCACAAAGGACGCTTTGACGGATGCAATCAAAAGGGTGATCCAGACATTGAGCTTTCCCAGATCCATAAAAGACACGGCCACAGTGATACCGGTAAACATCAATAATACCAGAAGAACATTAAAAAGCGTTTTATATTCAAAAAAATGCTGTAACGGTTTATTTTCCATGGACTGTCTCCTGTATAATCTTCCAAATAACGGCCATGTCAGATTGATCTGCCACAACAAGAGATGAAAGAGATTGATTCCAACAGATTATAAGTTCTTTCATATAAAACGTCATAATCGCTTCCTAAATCACCAAATAAAATAAAGGAAAAATAAAAATCCAGATCAAATCCACCAGATGCCAGTAAAGCCCTGAATTTTCAAGCATGGCAAACCGGTCATGAGTAATTTTCTCTCTCATAACCAGCACAAGGCTGATCAACAAAAGGCTCATGCCGATAACAATATGAACACCGTGCAGCCCTGTTATCACATAATAAAGCCCGAAAAACATATTCTGACCGGGAGGACCATCCACCAATTTTTCCGAATTGGGAAAAATTCCATATTCTATTTTGTGACTCCATTCAAAATACTTGTTGACCAGAAATACAAGGCCGCACAAAAGGGCCGTCAAAATCCCGGCCATGACCCATTTTTTTTCTTTTTTTTGAATCGCCGTAATGGATGCTGCCACGGCAAAACTTGAAACCAGCAAAATGACGGTATTTACAACGCCGAAAAGGCGGTTCAATTCTTTGCCGCCATCCACAAAATCACTGGTGTACCTTGCAAAATATACGGCATACAGAACAAAAAGGCCGCCAAAAAGGATGATCTCCGTATAAAGAAAAAGCCACATGCCCATCTTTTTACCGGATTCATCAAGAGAAGAGGACATTTATGCTCCTTTATTTTTCATTTCATTTTTTTCATTCTTTTCATTTTTTTTGGGAGGCATATCGTTCCACAACCCCTGTAAAATCATAGGGGTAAGCCAACACCTCGGGTTCTGTTATAAAGTTATGAAGCGGCGGCGGAGAGGGTGTCTGCCACTCAAGAGTTGTGCCTCCCCATGGATCAGAAACCGCATCCCGTTGTTTTCTAAAGGAAAGCATCAGGTTGGTCATCATTAAAAAGATCCCGATAATCATGAAAAAAGCACCAAATCCTGCAAAAAAATTACCGGTTGCATATTGCGGCAGATAATCAAAATAGCGCCTGGGCATTCCCTGCAGCCCCAGAATGAACATGGGCACATAGTGAAGCACAAACCCGCCCGTAACAAGGATGGCACCGATATAGGCCCGTTTAAAATCATACATGCGCCCGAACATTTTGGGCCACCAATAATGCAGTGCTGCGAAAAATGCAAACCCGGTTCCGCCGAACATGGTGAAATGGAAATGGGCCACCACAAAATGGGTATCATGGACATGAATATCTGTTCCGGCGGCTCCCAGGACAAGGCCGGTCAACCCGCCCACTGAAAACAGATAAATAAAGCATAAGGCTAAAAACAGGGGCGGTGCCATCTGTATCGAACCTTTATACAGGGTGGACACCCATGAAAACACCTTGATGGCCGAAGGGATTGCCACCACAAAAGTCAGCAGAGAAAATACGAAAATAGCCGTATCGCTCATCCCGCTGGTATACATATGATGAGCCCAGACAAGGGAGCCTGCAATGGCAATGGCCATGGAGGAAGCCACAATGGCTTTGTATCCGAATATGGATTTGCGTGAAAACACGGGAATAATTTCCGAGATAACCCCCATACCAGGCAGGATCATGATATAAACAGCCGGATGGGAATACATCCAGAACAGGTGCTGGTATAAAATCGGGTCCCCTCCCCTGGACGGATCAAAAAGCCCTACTCCGACATAACGTTCAATGATTACCAGCAACAGTGTGATGGAAACCACGGGCGTTGCCAGCAGCTGAACCCAGGATGTGGCATACAAGGTCCAGGTGAACAAAGGGATCTGCATCCAGCCCATATCTTTTCTTTTCATCTTGTGTACTGTGGTGATAAAATTCAAGCCCGTTAGCATGGAGGCCATCCCCAGGACAAATGCGGCAAAAACCGCCGTGGAAACATTGGTGTTGGTTGAAATGGAGAACGGCACATAAAAGGTCCATCCAGTGTCGGCAAATCCGTCTGAAAAAAGAGATATGATGGCAATGGCCCCGCCGCTCATATACAGATACCAGGACAAAAGATTCAGTTTTGGAAAAAAAACGTCATCAGTTCCGATCTGCATGGGCAAAAAAAAATTTCCAAAAATAGCAGGTATACCAGGAATGATGAACAGAAAAATCATGATAACCCCGTGAAGGGTAAACATTGAATTGTATATTTCAGAGCCTATAACCGTTTCACCGGGAAACATGAGTTCCAGACGAAGAAGCCCCCCCAAAAGGACGGCCAGCAAAAACCAGAAAAGGATTGAAAACATATACATCAATCCAATGCGCTTGTGATCAGTTGTGATCAGCCAGGACCACACACCCTTATACCTTGCCGGTGAAGGGGTTTCAAAAAAAGATGTTGCACCTTCCATAAACTCCTCACAAACTCTTACGAATTTTCATTTTTAAATACTGTTTTATCTTTTTTACTCTTGTCTCTTTTTGACGGATACAGCAAAAATATAATAAATCCAAGCACCAGTATCAGGATAGCTGTTCCAACAATCCGAAACATCTTAAAAACATAGGTCTTCTTCTGGGGGTCATAATCAAAACAAAATGACAACACACCTCTTTTGATTGAAATACCGGGTTCTCCCCTGTCGGCTTCGCTGATTGCCATCCCAAGATCAAAAGGCAAAAAATTGGGTCCGTACAGATACCGGATAATTTTCCCGTCCTTAGCAAGAACCACAAGCACGGAGGGATGGACATAAAAATGGGGTTTTGTCTTGATAAAATAATATCCCAGGGAATCGGTCAGTTTATGGATATTCTCATTATCCCCGGTCAGATAAAACCAGTTTTCCAGGGGAAAATCCCGTTTTATCAGGTTGCTGTAATTTGTTTTGGCGATATTTGCATGTGTATGATCTTCATCATCGGCAAAACCCAGGGTAACCACATTAAATTCCTTGCCCGGTATCTGATCCACAAAGTTCAGGGCATTTGCCAAGTCTGCCTGCAAAAAATCACAGACAGAGGGGCACATAAAATAAACTGGAAGCAATACAACCGGCTTGTCAAAAATAGTTTCAAGCTTGATCGGATTGCCATTATCATCTTTAAAACGGGTGTCCAGGGCCGCATATTTCCCCAATTGTTCTTCAACCTTAATCTGCTGGGTAAGTGCGGGTTCCTGTTTTTCGGTTTCCATGACCATTTGGGTGTGATCATGAATGCTTTGATCAGGTTCTCCCTCGCCGACCATTACATCCTGACGGGGTGTTGCCGTCCCGTGATCAGGATGCATTTGCTCGTGATTGGTTTCTGCCTGAGCCACCGGCAAAAAGGTCAGCCAGACGGCCAGAAAAAAGGCAAAAAATATGGGGCTGGATCTTACGGGTATCATTTAATCTTCTTGTTTTCACCAGTTGAAAAATTAATTTCATAAATGGTACGAAAGGGATGGCGGTTTCTGAAAGAATCTTTTCCTGCACCATAAGCCAGCATCACTTTTGTTGTTCCTTCCTGTTTAATGGGTTTATCATAGGCGTCACCCGTATCCAGGGGCAATGAAAATGAAATGGTTGTGATCCCGTCTGCTTCTGAGCCTGCAGGATTCAGTACATCATTTTTCCCTCCCATTTCCTCATCACTTTTGTGCCCTCTTTTCCTGTTGCCATAATGATCTTCAACTTTGAACTTACCCTCCTTGACCGCGCCAATAATAATATTGGCTCCCTGCATGGCCTTTTCCGGATCAAATCCAACCGCTACCCAGCCGGTTGTCTTTGCTGACATTTGGACATGGATCTGTTCTCCTTCAATGGTCCATGAAAATTGCATATCTTTTACTTCAAGGGTATGCTGGTAGTCCATTGCGTACAACGGCAACAAACTTAAAAAAAATACAGTTGCCGCAATTGAAATAATAAAATAATTTTTCGTCATGAGTATTACTCCTTATTATCCATATTGAAGTTCACCGCCTGAAAATCCAAGACCGACGGCCAAAAAAACGATAACAATATAAAAAAGCGTCTTTTTATCAAACTTAGGGTTTTCAGGATCATCTGTAATGACAATAATCGCAAGGACAACAGTCAGAATAACTGCAAGAATCATTTTCAAAACAATCAAAAATTCCCACTGCCCCATATAGGTATGCTGCCAGTCCAGGTAACCTGTAAAAGCGGTTGGAAACACCCCTAAAAGCCCTAACACAACACAATGATACCCCGTTTTTGCCAGAAATCTCAATTTGGGCAGAAAAGAGGCCAGCCGGAAAATGACCGCTCCCATTACCATTCCCATGGGAATATGAGTTAATGCAGGATGAAGAGGATGAGTGAATCCGATTTTGTTTAGAAACTCAAAAATAATTTCCGTCATGTTGTCACCTTTGATTTGATTTTAGTTTCTCAATATTAAAGACAAATCAAATCCCGTATCAGGATTTTATTTTATCTTCGGCATTTGCTTTTTTCGATAAATAAAAATAGTTTTTGTCTGCGCTTAAGAACACCCACACTGTGTCGGGCTGTTCTTAAAAGATACGTTTAAGGAAGAAACAAGTCAAGGGAATTAACCGTTTCAAAAGAGAAATTTCCAACAGAAAAAACATTAATCATACATAACTTTTTTTATTGACAACTCATAATATGGCGACTGCTTTTTTTATATTTTAAGCATTACTCTTTTATTTTCCTGTATTTTGAAATCTGCCTGGAAACAGCTACAAGTTCACCATGGGTATTCCACAATTCCCCGTCTTCCTCCACAAGACCGCCACTGACAAACCGGCTTTTAAATATGCCTTTCAATATCAGGGTATCGGGAACTTTCCTGATATTAACGGATAACTCAATGGTAGGAACCCATGTCGAAGGGCCAAACTTTGCAAAAACCGGAGGCGGGTAGGTATCGGCAAACAATAAAATTGCCGGGATATCAATTTTACGTTTTTCTTTAAAGCAGACCCACCCCTTGAATTCGGATCGCCCGGAGCGCTCTCCTGTAAGCCATCCCGCACAAGACGGGTCCAGTCTCAGGTCAACATGGTCAAACAATGCATTATCCGGCGTCACCGGAACCTGGGAACATTCTTCAAAAGAGGCTATGACCGGCGGACCGGTTTCATATTCGCACAATACATCTTCGTTAACATCCGAAGAAAATGTCCCCATGGCACGGATTTTTTCCTTCCCCTGCTGTACCAGCCTGACCATGAGTCTTGTAAAATTGCCGGATTCAAAAATAACCTCAACATGGGCCAATGCCTTTCCGGGAACGCATTTTGAAATATAGTTTGCAGTAATGATGGGAGTGGCCTTTTGAGGGGAACAATGTTCCATGGCCCTTGCAATCACGGCCATAAGATATCCCCCATTTAACGTACTGCCGGCAATATTCCATTTATCCGACAAGGTTAGAGCAAAAACCTTGGACCCCGTATCCACCATTTCCAGATCCCTGTCAAACACATGCAGATTTTTCTTGATCATATTATATTCCAATCGGTATCTCTTTTTTTCTTTAGCACTTGAATTATTAAAAAATTATGAAATAATCATCCCCAAATTAAATAGACCAGGTTAAATATAGCAAGGTACATACATTAAAATGTCTTTGGGTTCAATAAATTACCATTTAGAGGGGAGTAACCATTAATTTTATTTATGATGACAACTTCATTAATTGACACATTAGGGCTAAAACATCAGGGGCTTATCAGCATTATCGGCGCAGGCGGGAAAACCACCCTGATGTTCCGGCTGGCAAGAGAACTTGCGGATTCCGGCAAAACCGTTCTGACAACAACCACCACCAAAATTTTCATGCCCGGCCCGGACACGTCACCGAAAACCATCATAGCCGGTTCCATTGAAGAACTGATTAAAAAATCAAAATCCGGGCTTAACCGCCACTCTCATTTCTCAGCAGGAAGCAGTCATGATCCTGGCTCTGGAAAATTGAACGGATTTGATCCGGACATCATTGATCAATTGCGGCAGACCAACCTTTTTGACTGGATTATTGTTGAAGCGGACGGTGCCAAACGAAAACCCATGAAAGCCACAGACACACATGAACCCGTGATCCCAACTGCCACAACCCACCTGGTTCTTGTCACAGGGCTTGATGCGGTAGGCCTCCCCCTGGACGAAAACCATGTTCACAGGGCAAACTTATTTTCCAATAACACAGGACTTTGCATGGGAGCCGCCATTGATGAACATGCCATTGCAACATCCATTGCCATTGAGATAAACAAAGCCGGGGCTTTGGGATGCCCTCAGGTAATGATTGTCTTCCTCAATAAAGCCGATACCCCGGACCGAATAGATGCAGGCCGGAAAATCGGGATGCTTTTGCAGGATAAGACCCAGCTTGACAGAATTATTACAGCCGCACTAAAAGACAATAACCCTGTAAAAGACTGCTTGCCCCCATCAAATAAAAAAAAGGAAAAAAAATAATGGGAAAAAACTTATATCTAAAAGCCTATGACCTGCTTTCATCCGGGAAAAAAATTATCCTTGCCAGAACCATTCGGCGTTCTGGATCAACTCCCAGGGATGTGGGGTCCATGTGCATCATTACGGAAGACGGCGACCTTATCGGAACGGTTGGCGGCGGACTTCTGGAATACAAGGTACAGCAAAAGGCCAAGACCCTGTTAAAGGAAAAAGAATCATTCGTCTACCAGTTTCGCCTGAGCGGTGAGGATCTGGCAGCCGGCGGCATGATCTGCGGAGGAGATGTTGACCTTTACCTGGAACCGCTTTTCCCGGAAAACACTGGCATGGTATCCTTATATAAAGCCATACAGGAACACATTATAAAAAATCGACCTGGCATACTGGTGACCCGGATTAAAGACGGCATACCTGCAATTGATACCGAAGCAAGGCTGTTTTTGGAAACGGACGGCCAAACCCTTGGGAGCATTTCCGGATTGAATCCAAAGCAATTGGCCTTTGACAAAAATATCCCCTATGAACTGATCTCTTCCGGAGACAAAGGAGAGGCTTTTTTTGTGGAAAAAATTGCCCTCAAGCCCCAGGTCTTTATTTTCGGGGCAGGTCACGTCTCGTTGTTTGTGGCGCAATTGGCAAAAATGGTGGGGTTCAGCATCACCGTAATTGATGACAGGCCCGAGTTTGCCAATGAACAACGATTCCCTGAAGCGGATAATATCCTTGTCACGGATCTGAACCAGGCATTTGAACAACTGGAAATTTCTCCGACTTCATATATCCTGATTATCACGCGGGGCCACCTCCATGACAAGGTTGTCCTGCAGCAGGCTCTTTCCACCGCTGCAGGCTATATCGGCATGATCGGCAGTAAAAAGAAGAAAAACACCATATACAAAGCACTGATGGAGGAGGGGTTTTCCAAAGAGCAACTTGAAACGGTTTATTCCCCCATTGGCCTTGAGATCAACGCGGAAACCCCTGAAGAAATTGCCGTCAGCATTGTGGGAGAACTGATTAAAAAACGGGCACCCAAAAAAAAGGCAAAGCAACTTATTTTATGAGTGGTCAAAACAAAAAGATTTCCGGGATCATCCTGGCTGCCGGATCTGCCTCCCGCATGGGAAAAACCAAGCAGCTGCTCCCATTTGGAGAAACCACTCTCCTGGGCCGGGTGATCCAAAATGCCCGGGACTCCCGGCTGCATGAAATCATTGTTGTACTGGGTCACAATGCTGGCAAAATAAGCCGGAGCATTGATTTTGAAGGGACCAGGGTCACCCGGAATACGGCCTATGCCAATGGGCAGAGTACATCCCTTATCAAAGGAGTCGAAGCGGTCTCGTCCGACTGTGATGCCGCCATGTTCCTTCTGGCTGACCAGCCCCTTGTAACTGCCGCCATTATCAACAGACTGGCTGATGCCTTTGAAACCGGCACCGCCCCGATTGTCATCCCCTATTGCAACGGCAAACGGGGCAACCCGGTCATTATTGCCAGGCCGCTGTTTTATCGCCTGGCATCATTATCCGCAGACACCGGGGCAAGGGTCTTGTTTGAAGAATTTAAAGACGTCATATTAAGAGTATCGGTTCCTGACAAGGCCATTCTGGTTGACGTGGATACACCGGCTGATTATCAAACCTTGATATCAAAAAAATGAACATCCAAATCCGAACCGCCCGGTGAGACCCAACAACGCTATTTATTGCGGGCAAACCCGGATAAAAGACCAGGTCTGTCCGTAGCAGTTATTTTGACCCAAAAGAGACATCAAGGATATCTTCCACACAAGAGTCACCTTCCAGAATGGCATCCATTTTCCCATAAGCTGCCGGCAGAAGGGTATGAATAAAAAACCTGGCCGATTCAATCTGGCCTGCATAAAAGGCTGCATCCTTATTTTTCTCAGCTTTTGCGGCAACCGCTTTCTTTTCAAGACTGCCAACTTTTTCAACAAGCCTGGGTGCGGCAACAGATGCCCGCCACAAATGCATCCATGCAAAGGTTACATCCCCTGTCACCTCAAGGAAGGGATGAGCAAAGGCATAGGCATTCAGAACTTTCTCGGACCTGGCTCTCTGTCCGATTTTTTGAGCAAGTGCTTCAAGCCTGGATACGGCATGGTCAACTTTTTCAACCAGTGCTTCAATACCCTCAATTACTTTTGCCTCTTCAATGGTCTTTCTCATCTGGTCAATAAAGTATTTAAAACTTTTGCCTTTGTTCATGCCAAGTTTTCTGCCGATAAGATCCATAGCCTGGATGCCGTTGGTGCCTTCGTAAATCATAAAAATCCTTGAATCCCTCATCAGCTGTTCAACCGGGTATTCACTGATATAACCATAGCCGCCATAGACCTGGACGCCATGGGAGCATACTTCCAGGGCCTTGTCCGTGACATACCCTTTTACAACGGGGGTCAACACTTCAATCAATGCACTGGTATCTGCCCTGAGCCGTTCATCATCCGTGATGCGGACAATGTCGGAACATTTGCCATAATAATAGATCAACGACCGCATCCCTTCCGTGTAAACCTTCATGTTCAACAGCTGGCGTTTCACATCGGGATGCCGAATAATGGTTACATTTTTTGCAGCCGGGTCTTTGCCAGCAAGCAGATATTTTCCCTGAACCCTGTTCCGGGAATAATCAAGGGCATACATATACGCGGCAGATGCCACGGCAAACCCCTGAATGCCGACAAAGGCACGCGCTTCATTCATCATCCGGAACATGGCCGCCATGCCTTTGTTCTCTTCTCCCAGGAGGGTGCCTATACATTCGCCTTTTTCTCCCAGAGAAAGAGAGGCTGTGGCATTGCCGTGAATGCCCATTTTATGTTCCAGGCCCGTACACACGATATTGTTGAAATCCCCCAGATTGCCGTCGTCATTGACATGGTATTTGGGAACCAGGAACAGTGAGATCCCCCTGGTGCCGGCAGGTGCGCCGTCAATCCTGGCCAAAACCGGATGAATGATATTCTCGCACAGATCATGGTCGCCGGCTGAGATAAAAATTTTTGATCCCTGGATGGAATAGGTGCCGTCCGCTTTTTTCGTTGCCGTGGTGGTCAAGGCCCCGACGTCTGATCCTGCCTCGGATTCGGTCAAAAGCATTGTGCCGCCCCAGACACCGGCAAACATTTTTTTCATGTACCGCTTTTTCTGGTCTTCAGTGCCAAAGGCTTCCACCAGCTTTGCCGCACCGTGGGTCATGCCGTAATAGAGCATGAATGCTGAGTTGGCACCCACCATGTATTCCAGGGCAGCACACCCGACAAGTTTCGGCATTCCCTGCCCCCCGACCTCGGGGTCGTCACACATGGCAAGCCATTCGCCTTCACAATAGAGGTTCCAGGCCCGTTTAAAGGATTCGGGCACCGTTACCTTTCCGTTTTCAAGTTTACATCCGATCTCATCCCCGTCCTTAAAAGTGGGAAGAATTTCTTTTATGGCCAGGTTCCTTGCCTCGGAAACGATCAGGTCTATTGTCTTTTTGTTGAATTCATCAAATGATTCATGGTCCACCATCCCGATCTGTTCATGCAGGACAAAATCAACATCCCGTCTGTCAGCGATAAGCTGTGCCATATGTTTTACTCCTTTTATATAATTTTATATGAAAGAACTTCTAACCTGCTGGAATTAGATCTCTTTCATTTTTTTATTGTGCAGCTTGATCTGCCATGGCCGTTATTACCAGTTTATTTTGGACGCCTGGTCAGAATATTTTACGATAACAAACAGTTACAATTTATCCACCTGAGTTCGTCCTGTGGTGTACCCCTGAGTAATGGCCCCTCCCGGTCCCGGCAAGGGCCGTTACCCAGACAATTGATTTATGTGGTTTCGATTTCAACCACCACTTTTTTTGAAGCCTTGAATTTACTTTCCAAAAAGATATGCAGCACAACACCTACCCCAAGGCCCCATGCAGCCCCATGCATTGCAAGGACAACCGCCATGGTGCCGGCCACACCCAGTTCCAATGGCTCCTTGATCTGCTTGAATGCTGTAATGATGCACAGATATCCGGTAACTACCATGGTCAAAGAAAGTCCAAGGGGCAGAAACGGCTTGAAAAAGCTGACAAGGGGCAAGATGAACAAGGCGATGAATCCTGAAATCCAAAAGGTCCCGCTGCCGCTGAAAATTGAATCCATGGCTTTCCGGCCATGGCGATACCGGTCGGCAACGGTTGCCGTAACGGCAGTCCAGATGGGACCGGCAAGGCCCGGATAAGGCGCAAAAAAAGCATGGAGCAGGTTTCTCATGCCGGTTACCAGATGAATTCTGTCAATATCAATCTCCACCTTTTCATCAGGCCGGCTTTCTTCACAGCTTGCCTTAACCAGAGCCGTCCCCACGATCACATCTCCAAAGGCAATGATATATGCAATAATTGCTGTGGGAATTGCTTTGATAAACATGTCAGCGCTGGGAAAACCCACTGTAAAGGGAAGATATGCCCACATCTGTCTGAAATGCGGGATGGTGATTCCCCATTCAATATCCGGTATGGGATATTCATTGACCAGGATACCGATAAATATGGCAAGTACCATGGCAGGCACCATGCCGTACTTACCCAACATTTGTGCGATTTTATTTTTATTTTTCAATTTTAAAAAGGATACCGAAAAGAGCATATAAAAACAGATCAAACTGCCCAGGCCGATGGCAATGGGCGTTTTGGGAATGCGGCCACCCAGTTTCAATTCTCCCATATAAGCGGCAACACCGGCTCCCAGAAGAATTCCCGCCTTGATGGAGGCAGGAACCTTTGTCACCACTTTACTGCTGAGTCTGGTGATTCCCAACAAAAGGAAAATGGCTGCCACAAGAAGCTGAAGGGCAACCAGGGCCTGAATCGCTTCAGGACCCGGTGTAAACTGCCCCAGATAGAGAAGAACCACAGGAATAGCCGGGGTAATCCAGCCCGGCACCATAGAGACACCCAGAAAGGCCGGCATCATAAAACCAATCCCACAGACAAAAGTATAGGCAAGCGCTATCTCATATGGAAGGCCCAGGTATTTTTGCAAAAGCGGTATCATTGCAAGACTTACAACAAAAAGAATAAGGGCCTGTACAAATTCCACCGGCTCCCATCGATAATGAACAAGGGGCAGTCTTATTTTGAAAGGACCAAAGGGCCAGTAAGGTTGTTCTTCACCATTTTGGCGTTTATAAACGGACATGTTGACTTCCTTTCTAATCTTTAAAATAGAATATTTGCTTCAAATCTGCAGCAGGACTGCTAATTCACCATGCGATCATGGCCCTCCCATTCCTTTTCCCGAAGTTTGAATTTCTGAGTCTTGCCGGTAGCGGTTTTCGGCAATTCTCCGAATTCAACGTATTTTGGTGCTTTAAACCGTGCCAGTTTTGTTCTGCAAAATTCAATAATATCCTCTGCAGCAGGCTGGGTTCCGTTCTGCAGTGCAATAAAGGCCTTGGGCACTTCGCCCCATTTCGGATCCGGCACAGGAATCACAGCCACCTCAAGAACGTCGGGATGGGTGAACAGAACATTTTCTATTTCAACGGTTGAAATATTTTCCCCGCCGCTGATAATGATATCTTTTTGGCGGTCCATGATCTGAATGTAATTATCCGGATGCATTACAGCCAGATCCCCGCTGTGAAACCAGCCTCCCCGGAATGCATCATTGGTAGACTCAATATCTTTGTAATACCCCAACATGACATTGTTGCCCCGCATGACGATTTCGCCCATTGTTTTCCCATCCCTTGGAACAGGTTCCATTGTTTCAGAGTCTACAACATCCATATGTTGAGCAACAATATACGGAACGCCCTGGCGTGCTTTAAGCCGGGCTTTTTCAAAGGGATCAAGGTCATCCCACCTGGGTTGCCAGCGGCAGATACTGTGAGGCCCAAATACTTCTGTGAGACCATAGCTCTGGAGAATATTTGCGCCAATACTCTCCATGTTCTGAATGACCGTGGGTGCCGGTGGTGCCCCGGCTGTCATGATTTCAAGGTTGCCTGACAGCGTTAACCGGTTTTCCCTGGCATAGGCCGACATTGAGATAAGAATGGTGGGAGCGGCACACAGATGGGTGATCCCCTTAGAATCAATAATATTGTAAATTTCTTCCGGGACCACTTTGCGCAGACACACATGGGTGGCTCCCATAGCAGTTATGGCCCAGGTGAAACACCACCCGTTGCAGTGAAACATGGGAAGTGTCCAGAGATAAACGGAGTCGGGGCTGATCTTGAACTCAAGCAGCTCACCAATGGCATTCAAATATGCCCCGCGGTGATGATACATAACTCCTTTTGGCTGTCCGGTTGTTCCGCTGGTGTAGTTGATGGTTATGACATCTCTCTCATCGGTTACAGCAAGTTCAACTGGTTCCTCTGACCCGGAAGCAAGGAAGGTTTCATAATCCGGTCCATCAAGGGGCTTTGAATCGTCAAGATCACAGATATTGACATAAGTGCCAACCTTGGGCAGCGAAGACGAAATAGAGGCAACCGTGCTGCCGAACTCATTGTCCGCAAACACAGCCTTTGCATCTGAGTGATCAATAATATAGGCGATTTCATTGGCAGACAACCTGATATTGATGGATACCAGGACCGCCCCGATCAGGGGAACAGCATAATGGGCCTCCAGCATGGGCGGGGTATTGGGGCAGATGAATGCAACTTTGTCACCCTTGCCTATATTGTTTTTTTTCAGGGCATTGGCCAGGCGAAATACCCTTTCCTGGAATTGGGCATAGGTGAAGTGCCGGTCCCCATAAATCACTGCCGCCTTGTTGGGATAAACCTCGACACTGCGGCTGAGAAATTTCACCGGACTCAGCAAATCATAATTTACACTCTGCTCAGGCATTTTTGTTCCTCCTTGTACCTTTTTGTTGTCAATAAACAATGGTCGCTAAACCTTAATCAGGATTTGAATATAATTTAGCAACAAGGCATAAGGGTTTCAATCGGTCAACAGCGGATAATCATACTGCCGATAATCTTAGGCGGGATAGGTTTAGAACCTAGAAAAGTTATTTTTCCATTTTCCGGGACCAGTGGACGGCGGATTTGACAAGCTCTGTGTAGTGTTTGAGGTTCAGCTTTGTTTTGATATTCTCGCGATGGGTGCCGATGGTTTTGATGCTTAAATTCAACCGAGCAGCAATCTCCTTTGAATCAAGACCGTCTCCGATAAGACGGAATACTTCAAGTTCCCGGTTGGTTAAAATGTCCAGGGAAATTTTTTCGCCGGCCGTCTTGCGGGAAACCAGCCGGCTGAATATCTTGTCCTTAATCTTTTGACTTGCATAAATCTCACCTGACAGCACCTGGCGAATGGCCTTGACAACATGGCTGATGGCCTTCTGCTTCATGATATATCCGCGGGCACCGGCCATCAGCGCCCTTTCTGCATAAAGGGTTTCGTCATACATGGAAAGCACCAGTACCGGCAGATCCGGATATTCCCTGTTGATGTCCTCCACAAGGTCGATCCCGTTACTCTCCTTGAGCGAAATATCAACAATAACAAGATCGGGACAATGGTGTTTAATGGCGGTCCATGCTTTGTCTGCGGTATCTTCACTGGTGCTGACCGTCAAATCAGGTTCCCTGCCGATCAGTTCTGTCATGCCAAGGCAAAAAACAGGATGATCATCCACAATCATTATCTTAAAGGTGTTTTCAAGTTCCATCAGACGATTTCCTCCTTTTGAGCATTTGACAAGGTATTTTTGATGTAAACATGCACCATGGTTCCGTTCTGCCCGGTTTCAATATCAAACCTGGCATCAATAATTTTTGCACGATATGCCATTATCTGCAACCCCATGCCATGCTGAACGCCTGTATTCTTTATCCCCCTGCCGTTATCTTTGATACACATATGGATTAATTCATTTTCCCTGGACAAGCAGAGTTCAATCCTTCCTGCGTCTGAATGTTTTACGGCATTGGTTACCGCCTCCCTGGCAATATAATAAAGATGGGTGGCCACACTATTATCCTGAAACACCACGGTTTTGTCCACATCAAACCTGAACTTTATCCCGGAAGCGTGTCCCAGAGTATCGGCTATTTCCTCAAGTGAGGCCTGGAGGCCGTGGGAAACCAGGTGGACGGGACACAAGCCCCTTGCCAGGGACCGGGCCTTGCCAATGGCATCCTCGATCAACACCAAGATTTTATCTGCAAGGCCTTCGCCCGCATGGCCCTGGACGGCCAGATCGCCTTTTAATACCGTGGCCAGACCTGCGATGCCGATCAGGTGAGGGCACAGATCATCATGGAGATCCTGTCCGATTTTCCGGCGCTCCCGGTCCCCCACATGAATCAACTGCTTTTCCAGCTGTTTTGATTTGGTGATATCCCTGAGAATGATGATACTGCCGGACGGATTCCCTTTTCGATCCCTGGTAATGGCACCACTTATACTGACATCAACCGTGTGGCCCTGTTTTGAATACCGCCGGGTTTCTACATTATTGATGGCATTACCTGAAATAACCTGATTTATCATTATTTTTGTTTCGTTCCAATTATCTTCAGGCACATAATGACCCATTCTCTTTCCGACACATTCCTCAAGGGACCATCCAAAGACCCTGGTAAATGCCGGGTTGATATAAATAACATTGCCTTTCATATCATAGGTAACAATGGGGTCTGCCGCCGCCTCCATCAACAGGAAATACCTTTCCTGGCTTTTCCTTTGCGCCTCTTGGGCAATGCGCCGCTCCTGGATCTGGTTCTGCAGGCTCTGGTGATAGGTTTCCAGCCGGTCCATGAACCGGTTAAAATAAACCACCAGCTGCCCGACTTCGCCTGTGGAATCATTTTTCATTCGGGCCGTAAAGTCGCCCTCTCTTACACAGTCAAACCGCCCCATCAATTCGCGCAGGGGATTTGTGATGGATGAGCTGATCTTGAATGTAATTGCCAGCATGAGCAAAAAAAAAGCAATGGAAACGCCAAAAATAAAATTACGGATGGTATCAAGTGGGCTGTAAAACTCATCCAGGTAACACGAAGACGCAACAATCCACTGATATTCATCAATATAATTGAACATAACCATCTTCTGCCTGGCTTTGGGTTCATCAGGATTTTTCCAATAATAAACGGATTTTCCCTTTTTACGTTTCATCATATCTTCGAGATACTTGTTGGGAAGCTCTTCTGCATCAAAAATATTGATGCCCTGAAGTTTTGGATGGATAACGGCGGTTCCCCTGCTGTCAATCACAAAGGAATACCCTGTTTTTCCAAATTTAAGGGAAAGTATGCTTTTACGAAAATCCTCCACATTTACCAGCTTGGTAAATTCAGTACGATAAGCACTGGCGGAAATAATCCAGTCCCAGGGTTCAAAATACACCATATAAAGGGCCTTTGGCCGGGGAACGGTTTCTCCCGGATTCTTCCATTCATATTCCAGGTATCCCTGAGGAGACCTCATCTGCCGGGATACAAAATCATGGTGGGCAACATTGGAACCGATCAGGGTGGGCTGCGGATGGACCACTACCATGCCATTGCTGTTCACACCATAAATATATCCTGATGTGCCGATTGTCTGGCAGAGCATCAATTCAGATGCCCTCTCTTTGGCCTCAGCTTCACTGATCCTGTTGTCCAGGGCCTGATTGTAGAGACTGCGAACGATTTCTTCATTTTTTTCAGCAACGGCTCTTAAATGATTTTTTATGGAAACCGTCACAGATGTTTTTACCAGGTTGAAAATCATCTGGGTCGTATTGTTCAGTTCGCTTTCAATGCTTGTCTCTATATTATTTCTTACGAATACATAAATAAAAAGGCTGCATAACAGCATGGAGAGGAAAAAAACAATGGAAAAACTGACAAGAAATTTATAGCGGATCTCAAGAGACTTGAACAAAGACCTCATTGCCTTGAGACGGTTATTGATTGTTTTCAGTAACCGGCTGTACAGATGCAGCATATTCACATTATAACCCCATTAAAAATTATTCATTCATAATGATACGGACACAATAAGCGCCCTCTCCTTTACTTATGAATGGTAAGCTGGGGAAAGGGAATTTCCCATTTATTCAGGGTGCAGGCATCCACGCACCAGCGCTGGATGGCCCTGGACAACCGCTGGTACAAAGGGGCCATATCACCTTTAAAATCCGCAATCACAACCATGTCAAGGGATGATCCGCCAGCCTGACAAAACTCCACCTTTAGATTCAACAGGCTCTTTTTGTACCCTTCCGCATCAATTTGGGTCTCAATATATGATTTTAAAATTTCAAGTATACTTCCTGTGGATTCTTTCTGAAGATCATAGCTGATGCCGAAAGGGATTTTAAGCCTGAAATTGACAGAGATGTTCAATGGGGACAATGCCAGAAAATCGCTCGTCTGGTAGGTTTTATGGGAACCGCCCCGCTGAACCAGTTCCACCATCTCGTGAGAGAGACTTGTAACAACCCCCCTGGTGCCGTCGGAAAGAATAACCCAGTCGCTTCGTTTACAGGGAAACCATGGTTCTTTTTTATGAAACGGCCTGGAGGTTTTACCAAGAAGCTCTTCAATGGGCAGACGAAGCTTGACCCCAAGATAGGGATTTTCAAGCTCACTGAAAACATTGATGCTCTTTACAAGCCAGGGCACGCCATGATGAACCATGCGCTCGCCTTCCCTGACAGCGCCGATATTCAGCATAAGCCGACTCTGGTGCCAGTACTGGGGAAGGGTATGTTTGGCAGCCCAGCCCACTCCCATGATAAAGATAATGGTTAAACTGAGCAACACCCAGTCTTCCACCACATAAAAAACAAACACAAGGACAAACAGGGTTAAAAACAAGGCAAATATTTTAAAGAAAAGATTTAATACCCGGACATGAAAAGGCCTGTATTTGGCCGTATATCCGGGAACAAACCGTACCAAAGCCCTGGAAGATAAGCGTAAAAACAAAACCACCCCCAGGCATGCCATCACAGCAATAAACAGGAATAATCCCCGGGTGCGAAAAAAATTCTTCACAGAGGTCCGGGAGGTTTCAATAATGGATTTTTCTTCGCTCTCCATTTCAGCCAAACGCATGCTCACGATTTCCAGTTTATTCTGAATCTGATTTTCAACCCCCTTCCATTCCGGCAGCAGCTTTTTTAATTTGTTTTTCATTTCCCTGTTTTCCGACCGGGATATCAGGGTGTTAATATTGCCCACTGCCTGCTGGGCAACCGGTAACAGATTCTGGTAATAGGAAAGCTCATCCTTTAATTTTGTTTTATATCTTGCCTTAACCGTCAAACGCTTGATTTCTTTAATACCGGGCTCAACCAGACCAACCAACTCGTTTTTCCAATCAAACTCTTCGACTTTTTTTTCAGCAAACAGCCCGACATCTATGCCTGTGGCAATCCGCTCAAAATCCACGGTATAATCATTGAGCTGCTTGTCAAGTTTTTTCAATTCAAAAATCAACGATTCTTTTTCAGTATCTGAACTGCTTTTTTTCAGGACTTTGTTTTTCTCATTTATCCGCTGATTCAGACCTTTTTTCAATTCTGTAATAGAGTGAAGCATTTTCAAAGAGGTTTCATTCTTGTCCAGTTCCGGCTGGGGTTTCAGTGCTTGTTGCTCCAGATTTGAAGAGGGTTCATCAGCTTTGGTATCCTCGGGCAGCGTGGTCTCAACGGCAAGAACCGCACTGCAAGAACAAAAATACAAAAAAAGAACCATAAAAATAAAACGGTGAATCATAAATAACCTCTCGAAATTAAAGTATTTATCGTTTACAAACTCAATTGTCTTTTATGAGTTTCAAGCCGATTCAGCATCTGTTTTATGCTGTAATTGGCTCCAGCCAAGCGTTTTCTGACTTTTATAACCCTTATAAGGTTTAAGAATGATATTCAAGTCAAAACTGTGTATTTAAAAATTCTATCGTGAGCAAACCTGGATTAAAAACCAAGTCTGCCCTTTGCAGTTTACATGAAAGAACTTCTAAATTATTGGAATCAGATCTCTTTGTTTTTGTAATATCCACATACCGTGATATCAAACGTTTAAAGTTTTTATCGATGTTTGAATTATGTCAAACATCTTTTCTATCCAGTCATCATGTTCAGGTTTCATTAAACAGGATCTAAGACATGCAAGATCATCACTATCCCATTGGATGTCACAATGATGACTTGCGATTGATTGTGGAATATTTACCAAAGCCAGATGAAGATTTAATTGGGCAGCCTTTTGAAAAAACCTTCTGTTTCGCTTAGAAATCTCTTTAGAAGAAACTCCTTTCAGGCTCCAGACAATAATATCAAGGTCTGGTTTAAAAAAGGTGAAAAATTCATCAGCACTGTTTATCAGCTCAAATAATTTAATCGCGGCATGTCTTGATTTCTCAAGATTTTTTGCAAACTCACCGCCTTTTTTCATTGGAAAATATTGCTGAGTGGCCCATAAAGCCACGGAAGATGCCCCTGCCCTTGAACATTCAAGGCTGATTTCCCCAAGATGAAGTTCATCTGATGTAAAATAGGTATAAGGTGACTCATGCTTGTAAAATTTCCCAACATGGGGATCTTTGAACAAAATACAGCCGCATCCATAGGGCTGGAGGCCGTGTTTGTGAGGGTCCACGACAATTGAATCTGCTTTATGCATTTGCTCAAATGCCAAAGTGGTTTCTGCGGACAAATTTGTTGCCAGTTTAAAATATCCGCCGTAGGCTGCATCGATATGGATTCTGAATTTATATCTTTTTTGCAGATCAAGAATTTTCGTTAACGGATCAATTTTTCCACATCCTGTTGTCCCCATTGTCACAACGACTGTTCCGACATCAAAATCTTTTAAAATTTTTTCCAGGGCAGCCGTATCCATGACACCATCATGATCAGCAGGAACCGGTTTAAAAGCAATTTTTAAAACATCACATATTCTATTATGAGTATAATGGGCCTGTTCGGAAGCCACAATGACTTTTCCGGGATTCATTTTTTCACAAATCCAGAGTGCTTCAAGGTTGGCAAAGGTGCCTCCGCTGGTCAAATGACCGAGAAAATCATCCCACCCAAACATATAGGCAATGTTTGAGACCGCTTCTTTTTCTAATTTTGAACTGGCGATTCCCCCGTCAATGGCATGATTATTGGGATTCATCAACATTGCCAGGGTATAGGACAACAAGGCAACCGGATGAGGTGGTTTCAGCATCTGGCCTGCATACAAGGGGTGATGATAAGGGTAGTTGCTTTTTAATTTTTCAGCAACCAGGTTCAAAATAGTATTGATTTTTCCCATATCTTTTTCTTGCTCAAAACAAGGCAGGTGATCAAAACCTGACAACAATTGAGTCATTGCCTCGTGAAGATGTATGATCAATTCTTTTTCCATTTTTATCTCTCCGGCTTGAATTCATTGTCCATGGTTTCTTCTATTGTTTGGAAGCCACTATGTTTTTTAATTCTATGTTTAAAATAAATCCTTTGAATAGTAAAGACTCTTAAATCATGGAAATTATCTTGGCTTAAATGCAAGAGTATAACCCCTAAATTTAGGGCTTGACTTGGCCGGTTTATTCCCATAAATGAATTAAAATAATGTTAAACCTGTTCAATTTTTTGCATTACGAATTAAACAAAATGGATACATAAATGAATAAAAATACTGATACCTTTCAGATAGATCCTCCGGCAAATCCTCCGAAAGATGATTTCACCATCCGATGTCCAAGACTTGGACATCAGATCAATTTTTCCTATTGCCGGTCTGAAAATAGCGGAGATCCCTGTTTTAAAACCCTTGATTGCTGGTATCCCCATTTTGATGTTCACGCCTACCTCAAAAACAGCTTAAAAAAAGATGAATTCAAAAAAATCTTCTTAAACAAGGCAAAACCAAAAGTCCTGTCATTGTTTGAATTAATTGAACAGGCAAAAAAAAGGAAAGAAAAGCAGGATTAATCTTTTTAAATCAGACAACCATCCATTTTAAAAAAACAAACTATGAGCAGGACTGATAGGATGTGAATGGCATTTAAATAATGGCTGACCCTGCCGCCTTTGTTATACCGGAGACAGGGTCATAAAATTTTCATTTTACCATAATATTCTATTTTACACTGTCAAAGGCTTTTTTGAATCCATCAAAAGATCCGGTAATGGTTTTGTCCGGAACTGCATACGAAAGCCTGAAATGGCCTGGGCCGCCAAACGCTGTTCCCGGGACTGCAAGAATATTATTTTCCTGTAATATGCCCGCAAACTTAATATCGTCCTCAATGGGACTTTTGGGAAACAGGTAAAAAGCACCCTCTGGCACATCAAATTCATACCCGGCAGCTTGAAGTCCTTCACAGAACATATCACGACGTCTTTTATAAATACCGATATCCACAGAAACGCCCTGAAGTTGTCCCACGACCTGCTGAAAAAGGGCAGGTGCATTCACATACATCATGGTATTTGCCACTCCTGCCGCTCCTGCAATCATTGCTGCGTCCTCGGCTTTAGGATGAATGGCAAGATACCCGATTCGCTCTCCAGCCAGAGAGAGTTCCTTGGAATAAGAAGTCAGAACAATGGTATGAGGATAAACATCAAAAACAGACGGCACATCAACACCATAAGAAATCTTTCTATACGGCTCATCTGAAATCAGATAAATCCGTTTTCCAAACTTTTCGCTGGCAGCGTCTAACACCTTTCCCAACCCCAAAAGTTCTGCTTTGTTATATACGATACCGGTTGGATTGTTTGGAGAATTTATCAACATAACCCTTGTCTTTTCAGTAATGGCAGCCTGAATCGCATCCAAATCCAGATGAAAATCAGATTGAGAGGCAACGGTTTTTAAATTTGCACCGACCACAAAGGCATACTGATTATACCCTACGAAATAAGGTGCCGGCACCAGGATATCCTCACCCGGATTCATCAGGGCCCGCAACACATCATTCAAGGCACCTGCCGCACCCGCCGTCATGACAACCAGATCAGATGTCAGCCCCACATCATATTCTTTATTCAGGTAATCGGCAACGGCCTGGCGAACATGAGGATAGCCCGGATTTGGCATATATCCATGAGATATTGCCTCGTTGTTAATCAAATTTAGCAGGGTTTCTTTAACAACTGCGGGTGGGGGAACATCGGGATTCCCAAGAGAGAAGTCAAACACATTATCTGCACCGTATTTTTCTCTCATCCTTATCCCTTCTTCAAACATTTTCCGGATCATAGATGCTGATTCAACCATTTTAACCATTTTATCTGCAATAGGCATTTGATTTTCCTCCGAAATTAAAATTAAAAGCTATACCATACATCAATTTTTTTAAGATGCAAACACTCCTTTAAAAAAGGTATTACTTTTTTCAAAGCCGCTCTTTCATTTCAAAAACATATTGCGACCTTAGATAGTCTTTCCCGCCCTTTCCTGCGGGACATCCATCTTGCATGTTTTTGCCTCCTGCCGGAACCTTCAGGCCTTGGCCATAGCGACACATATTCAAAAAACTCCATTTGATTTTTTCTTTAATTTGACGGTCATCTGTAATGAGAATAAGGGAAAATACAATCGCTGAGTCAGACTAAAAAAAAGAGTGAATCTGGCACAGGGGAATATAGACCTTAAAAAGACTTCCTTTTCCAGGCTCACTGGAAAAATCAATACCCCCCCCATATTTTTTTACGATACTGGAAATAACGGAAAGCCCTAAGCCAGTGCCATTTTTCTTGGTTGTAAAACAAGGGTCAAATATCTTATCTTTAATGGCACTGTCTATACCATACCCGGTATCAGCAACACTTAAGCATGCATACATACCTGGATTCAAGATCAATTTTCCTGAAAAATTCCTGGCAACTTCAATTTCTTTGAGTGTGACATCAAGAATCCCGCCATCCTTTCCCATGGCATGACAGGCATTGGTAATCAGATTCATGACAATCTGATAAACATGAATGGGATCTGCTAAAATTTTTCCACAATCATTATCAATGGACTGAATCACCTTAATTTCAGTTGACATGCTCGAGCGGCTCAATTTTAATATTTCCCGAACAATGGGCTGAATTTTTACAGGACTGGCCTCAAGGGATGAGGTATGAGTAAAACTGAGAATCTGTTTCACAAGACTGCATGCCCTTTTTGCACCATTAAGAATATTCTCAAGGGTTTTCAGGCGTTTCCTGTCATTGGCCGTATCATCTATGAGCAACTCAAGACTACCGATTATGGGGTGAAGAATATTGTTAAAATCGTGAACAATACCACTGGAAAGATTACCAATGGCTTCCATTTTCTGTGCTTGCAGAAGCTGATGTTGCAATTTTGATTTTTCCAGTTCAACATGTTTCAAATCGTTTATATCCGTAAGCATCAACCCCAAAGGACTGCCGCAGGAACAAAATTCCTCATCCATCATAAAATTTACCCGAACCCAGACAAGGGATTGTTTTTTTTTCAGCCGAATATCAAAAGGTTTAAAAACAGTACCAAAAAGGCTTTCTTTGTCTATCTTAATTTTTTTTTTATCTTCCTTGTAAATATAATCAATAAAATTTGTATTGATCAAATGGCGTTTTTCAACACTCAGCATTTCAACTGCAGCCTGATTGGCAATTTTAACAACTCCTTTTTCATTAAGTGCCACATAGGCTAAAGGAAGAGAATCATACAAAATGGATTGGCCATCTCTGAGAAAATCAAAATAATCCGGCATTACATGAACACTTTCATATAAATCAGAACCATGAATAGGATCATCATATATTATTCTTTCAGACGCTTTCCCAAATATTTTTTTATTCTTTTTTTCTGAAGTAAAATTTTCCAATAGCTTTATGTCCATTATATTATTCTTAAAAATAAGTCCGCCTGTCTGACATTTTCAATTAAAAATCTGCCCGGAGGAGATGTAAACCTTTGGACTAATCGCCCTGTTTTTTTCTTTATGCACGACCTTTTACAAGCCCGTCTTTTCAAAACACCTGCATTGAAGGCAATGATTGTGCCAGATCACAGCAAGACACAAAAACCTATTAACAATCTTAATTTATTAGCAAAAACATACATACGAAAACCAGTCCGCCACCCGGTGGATTTAAAAGGAATGCACATATTTCAGGGCTTGTTTGTGAGATTAAGGGATAAAAACAGCATAAGTATTTTAAATTTATATATAAAAAGCACTGCCTGTAAAAAAAGACAATTTGCACACTAATATGTGCAAATTGTCTCAAAGCATATACCCACAAGGCTAAAAACAATACCCAAAACAACAGGAATTCTATTTTTTTATTTTTACCTTTTCGTCTGCACAGAGCCATGTGCATTTTCCAGGAATTATTTTTCATACTCAGAATAAAAAACAGAACAATAATCCTTTTATTTCAAATAGTTATAAAATTATTTTCCAAGAAAAAAATGAATGGTCCCTGCCTTGCTCTTAATTAAGTTCAACATGATGAACGTTGCACAAAACAATTAACCAACAAAAGGAGATCTAAAATGAAAGAATTAATGGTAAAAGTATTTGTAATTGGTGTTTTGCTTGCTGGATATGCAATGCCTGTTCTTGCTTCTGGTGGCGGCGGTCCCGGCTAATATTTAAAGGAAAGACATCCATTCTTCAAAAAAGCACGGTAAAATTCCAACCGTGCTTTTTTTGTTTCTTATCAATAAGCTTTGGCTTAGAAAAAACCTTGGGTTTCATTTTTGTACTGAGCTTGAAATACTTGCATTCCCCCTCCCCATATGGTAATTTTTTTCTCCTTTAAACCATTGTTAATTAGGAAGAAAAAAATGAATATGTCAGGCCTGTTTTCAATCTTTTGTGTCCCCTTTTTTTTCTTGAACCTAATTTTTCTGCCGGGCTGCACCAACCAAGACAAAAAAGAACAGACACAAAGAGCCTTATCATCATCAGTACCCATCCAGGGTGGTATTTATCGGGCTTCTTTGCGAAGCAACCCGCCCACTCTTGATCCTGCACTTGTTCAAGACAACTATGGAGAAACGATTGTCCACCAGATTTTTGACGGTCTTGTCCGGTATGATTCCTATCTGTCGGTTTTACCGGCCCTGGCTGAAACCTGGCAAGTCAAAGAAGACGGCAAGGTGTACCAGTTTAAACTGAAAAAAAACGCCCGGTTTCACAACCTTGATCCTGTTACCTCCCAAGATGTCATTTTTTCTTTTAAAAGGCTTTTACGGGCGGAACACCCTTCTGCAGTGCTGCCCCATCTGCTTAAAATTGTCGGTGCAAAAGAATACAGAGCAGGAACCCTGGAAAATATTCCGGGATTAAAAATAGAAAATGAACAAATTTTCACTGTACACCTTCAAGAATCCCATGTGCCTTTTTTAACTGCCCTGGGCATGTACCAGGCATCAATTGTTTCACAAAAAGAGGTAATCCTGCTCAAAGAAGACTTTGGAAAAAATCCCGTGGGAAGCGGCCCCTTCAGCTTTATATCCTGGGAAGAAGGCAAATCAATTCAACTTAAGCGATTTGAAGAGTATTATGCCGAACCTGCTTTTCTGGATGAAATTCACTATAAAATTTATCCAGGAGGACAGGACCCCATTATATTCGCTGATTTTCAAAACAACAATCTTGAAGAGATGGAAGTCTACGGGGACGTTAAAAAAAAACTGTCAGAAAATAAAGAGCTTCAATGGTTTCACAGGCCTTCCCTGAGCCTCTTTTTTTACGGCATGAACCTGAAACATCCAAATCTTGCAAACCCAGACCTTCGAAAAGCTCTTTCCATAGCTGTTGACCGCAAGGCATTGGTCAATCAAGTCTACAAAGGCCAGTTTGACATCGCAACAAATATTTTACCCTTGGGCATGCCTGGGCGTACTCCTTTGAGCCAGATGGAGGACAACAACCCTGACCTTGCCCTGCAGTGTTTGAACCAGGCATTTAGCACAACCTTAGATAAGCAGCCTGAACTGGAGATCGTTTCCGCTATACAAACCCCCAGGGTAGAACAGGAGATAACAATCATAAAAAACGCTTGGAGCAAACTGGGTATTAAAATCAGGGCAAAATACATCACTGACTGGGAAGAATTCGAAACCTATTTAAATTCAGATGCTGTTCAGATTTACCGGTATGTCTGGTTTGCCGACATGCCCGATCCTGACAGTTTTTTATATTCTCTTTTTGCCTCTGAATCACCCACCAATTTCATGAACTTAGAGGATGAAAATATAGACCGGATGCTGTTGGCTGCCAGGGCAATCGTGGACCCTGTTGAACGGGCCGGCATGTACCAGAAAACCGAAGCTGCCATCATGGAGTCTGCTCCCCTGATCCCACTTTTTTACATGAGTGTGGACCGGGTATACCAGTCCTATGTCAAATCCGTGAACGTAAGTGCCCTGGGAGCCCATAACCTGCAACTCAACAAAATATGGCTGGACCAACCCCATCAAAATGACTGAATACCATCAACAAAAAGAACTATACCCTGCAAAACAAAACCATGGCGCACCCAGCAGGAAAAAGCAAACCTTAAAAAAAAACCGCTTTGTTTCCCTGCGCTACAGGTTTATTCTTATCACCTCAATTATGCTTCTGGTGTTGCTGGGGACTCTTGCCGCAGTCCTGGCAGTACTCCAGACTAGAACCATTCGGGGCAGAATTGAAAAACAGGGTCTGGCCATTGCAAAAAACCTTGCCGCAATATCAATTGACCACCTGGTTACATATAATTATGTTGCCTTGGAAAAACTTGCAAACCAGGCCGTCAATAATCCTGAAATCATTTATGTAATTGTCCATGACAAAGAAGGAAAAGTGGCTGGTTACAGCCGGCGACCCGATCTGCAGAACCGTTATATGACAGATGATATCAGCAGGAATGCCATTGCGGCGACAGTCCCCCTGATAAATGTCAGGGTTCCTGAATCCGGCACCACCCCGGTCATGGATGTGGCTGTGCCGGTTTATATTTCCAATGCCCAGGACCGGTGGGGAACCATACGTGTCTGCCTGTCTCTTGATCTGATGTATCAGCAGATCCGTCAAACCCTGTGGAGTATTCTCATTGTGGGGTCTGTGGCCCTTGCCATTGGTATTTTGATATCCAACTGGGCAGCCCAGCGAGTCACCAGACCCCTGGGAACCCTTGTAAATGCAACTGTTGAAGCGGCTCAAGGCAATTTAGATCAAAAGTTTTCCATCCGTACCCGAGATGAAGTTGAGATTCTGGCCGATAATTTTTCCGTTATGATACAGGAAATCCTGGCCCATAAACGGCAGTTGGAAAACCAGATCAAAGAAATAAAACAATTGCAGCAATATGCGGAAAAAATATTGGCCACAATGACAGACGGGCTTTTGGCTGTTGATATGAAGGGAATTGTCACAGCCGTCAATCCGGCTGCCCATGCTATTTTGAGTATTCCCCTTGACCATGCTGCAAAAGACCGCCATGTTTTAAAACTTTTTGATAAAAACAACCCGTTTGCAGCCTATATTCAAAACTCCCTTGAAAATCCTTCCGCCAGAAACCAGCGGGAAATCCACCTGCAAAACGGCAAAGATACCAGGATAATCCTGGCAGGTGCCGGGATTCTCAAGTCGGATAAAAAAATGCCCCGGCAGATCATATTCAACATTAACGACATTACTGATCTTAAACAGCTTGAGGCTGAAATCCGCCAGAACCAGCGGCTTGCAGACTTAGGAACCCTGGCGGCCGGTATGGCCCACGAAATAAGAAACCCCTTATCCGCCATAAAAACCTATGTGGCACTGCTGCCAAAAAAGATCGAAAAACCAGGATTTTTAGAAAAATTCCAGAGAACCGTTCCCAGGGAAATCAACCGGTTAAACACCCTCACTGAAGAACTTTTGGAACTGTCAAGGCCCCCTAAATACAATTTTAATCAGACAGATATTAGCCAATTGCTCAGGCAATGCATTGAATTGCTGGAAGCGGATTTTACAGATAGGGGCATCGACTGCCAAAGCGACTTTGCACATGACCTGCCTCAAATCATGGCAGATGCAGACCAGCTTGAAAAAGTATTTATTAATCTCATGCAAAATGGTGCCCAAGCCATGCAGGATGGCGGGATAATGATAATTCATGCATCCTGTAAAGACAACCTGTTGGCAATAGATTTCAAAGATACAGGACATGGATTTTCTTCCGAACTTGCGGAAAATATTTTTAATCCGTTTTTTACCACCAAGGCCAAGGGAACCGGACTGGGACTGGCCATCACCCATAAGGTGATCTCGGAACACGGAGGTCAGATAAAGGCAAAAAGCCAACAAGGAAAGGGCTGCTGTTTTTCAATCAGCCTGCCCAGGGGAAACCATTAGAGATCATCCTGGTTTCGTGTAAGATTTAAGGATTTCATTTTCTGAATAAGGGTATTTCTGTGAATACCCAGAAGACTTGCAGCCAGGGTCTGGTTCCATCTGCAGTTCTTAAGTGCCCTGAGAATATAAAGGCGTTCAAAGGACTGCCGGGCCTGGACAAGCCCCTTGTTTTCCCTGACCCCTTTTTCCGCACCTTGTGTGGGGTCTCCATGCAACAAAAGGTCAAAAGGAAGATCTTTTTCATCGATAAATTGATTTTCAGACCCCAGCACTACCATCCGTTCTACAAGATTTTCCAGTTCACGGATATTGCCGGGCCATGGATAGGCCTCCAGAACAATAATTGCATCCGGGGTAAAGCCTTTGACACTTTTATTCATCCGGCGGTTGAATCTGTCCAGAAAAAAATCCGCCAGAAGCGGTACATCCCCTTTGCGGCTGCGAAGAGGCGGCAGCAATACCGGAACCACATTTAGCCTGAAATACAGATCATCCCTGAACGTACCTTCCTTAACCATCTCATCCAGACTGGTATTGGTGGCGGCAACAATTCGAACATCCACTTTAATTGTACGATGGTTGCCAACCCGTGCAAATTCCCTTTCCTGAATAAATCTCAACAACTTTGCCTGGAATTCGGATTTAAGGCTGGAGATTTCATCCAGAAAAATCGTACCTTGATGAGCAAACTCAAACTTACCAATAGTCTGTTTATGGGCACCTGTGAAAGCGCCTTTTTCATGACCGAACAACTCGGCTTCCATGAGTTCTGCCGGTATGGCAGCACAATTAATGGCAACAAAAGGTTTGTCATGACGAGGACTTGCATTATGAACCGCCTTTGCAATCAATTCTTTTCCGGTTCCACTCTCTCCTGTGATCAGGACACTGCTTGACGTATCAGCGACTTTTGACACCAGATCAAGTACCGCAGTCATTTTTTTTGATTTGCTGACGATGGTGTCTCTCCATGAACCTGATGCAGCCTGGGCCCTGTGAAAACTGATTTCTTTTATAAGACTTCTATTTTGCAGAACCTTTTTGAGCCTGTTCAATATGATTTCATGATCAAATGGTTTTGTAATATAATCATAGGCACCGAGTTTGATGGAATCCGTGGCTTCCTGGGCACGGTCCACGGCGGAAATCATGATAATATCCAGCATCTTGTCATGGACCTTGAGACGTCTTAGGGTTTCAATCCCGTCTATTTCCGGCATGATAATATCCAAAAAAACAAGGTCAAACACCTGTTTTTTAACCATCTCAACGGCTTTAAGCCCGTTGTCCACACAGACAACAGCATAATCATCCTCAAGAATCTCTCTTAAGGCATCTCTTATGGCTTCATCATCATCCACCACCAGAATCCGCGCCTGCATCAAAACCCCTTTTCCATGATCCTGAATTTCTTATTTCAAACCAAGATTATCAAAAAAATATCTATGTTTCATCCGGTATAATTTTTTATCCTCCTTAACCAGATAAAAAAACTTTTTATTTTTATCATCACAACACTCAAAAAGACCGGTATAGTCTTTTTTGTCCGTGACATCACAAATCCGGGAAACATCATCATTGAATTTTTTGCATACTGTAAACCAGTCTTCCACTTTTGCATTTTTTTTAAAGGTTATTTTTTTTGAAGCCTTTTCAAATTCCACCTGAATAGATTTCATAGTTTTTCCTCCCAACATATATGAAATTTGAATAACTGCCACGGGCATATTTGATATTTCATTTAAGATTTGCCCACAACAAAGATTGAAAGTCTCTGTGTGATTTTTTAAAACTTTCATATAAAAAAATAAAACTGCCTGGAACAATCCTAACAAAAGACAATAGAGGAAGTAAAATAAAAAAAATAATGCGGTCAATAATATTAATTTAAGAGCCTTCCATGAGAAGGCTTATGTCAAGAGGAAATTCGTTCACGAATTATCCTTTTCCCAATCCAACAAGTCTCGGACCATCACGCTTCCATTCGCACTCTTTTATGGGACTGCCATTTGTCCCGGTGCATGTTAATATCCGGTGGCAGGAGCTGCTATCTGTTTAACGCAACCATTTAATGTCAGCGGCAACCGACTGTTGCAAGGCTCTTATCGCAGTCTCCTGGATGAGACGTTGGAAACTTGTATCATGCTGCACCATCCTGTTGATATTTTGTATTGCAGTGATATTATCTTACTGCCGGCTCGGAGGATAGGGCAACGCTGGGAAGCGACCCGAGCGCCGCAGCCGGTGACGAGAGCATGGGGGCAGGTACACCGCAACTGTACCTGTTCCTCCCTCATGCTTTTGTCCCTAGCGCGATAAATCCCGGGGGGGGATAGGGGGCGGCTGGCCCCCTTAAAATCGGGTCATCTTCCTTAAAAATCTTCAACTCATAAATCCTGTTTTATATTGATGAGGTTCATCTTCAGGCAACTTTTTTGTCTCTGCAATAAAATGGCTGGTATGTGTCTTCGCTCACCCATAGTCGATGCAGTAGCACTGCCAATTTCCGGGCGACAGCGACAACGGCTCGTTTCTTGGCATTTTTACCTCCTCTTGCAGCGATAGCCAGGCCGTGGAGGCGCAGGGAATTTTCTGGGCCAAATGGCCCCATAATATAATGGGCACATCCCACCAGCAACTGGCGCAGATAAGTATTCCCTGCTTTAGTAATGGGAAGTTGCTTGTCCATTTCACCCGATTGGTCCCTCCTGGGTGTTAACCCTAAGAAAGGACCGACTTGACGACTTTTGGAAAAACGGGCAGGATCTTCAATGTAAAGGATATATGACAATGCAGTTATGGGACCAACTCCAGGAACCTGCCTCAAAAACCTGGTTTCAGGGTACTTTTCTATGCTGAGTTGTTCAATTTTGCTCTCAAGCTCTTTTATCTGGCAATTCAACTCCGTGATAACTTCAAACAAAGGCGCTATAGCAGGCCAAAGCTCTTTTGGGATATCGGAACTACATTTATTGGCAAAGCTTGCTGCACTGCATTTGGGCAGACGCTCCCCATTGGCTTTGACGATTCCCCTTACGTGGTTGATCAGCTGTGTGCGGCTCTTAACCAGCATATCACGGGATTTGATTGTTGTCAGATCAACTTGGGCCTGGCTGCTGCGATGGTGTATTGGTTGCAGAAGTCTTGGTTCCAATCGGCAAACCATACCAAGCATCCGTGCGTCCCGGGCATCTGATTTATCAATACTGTCCCAGATATACCTTAATTTACGAGGGTTCCCGACGTACACGGTCTGCTCCATTTCAGTCAACAACCGGCTGATCCATGGAGAGTGAGTGCCTGCCTCTATAGCCACTGTGGCGGATTTGTACTGTTTGAAGAACGTGCGTATACCGGTTTTAGTATTAATCACCTTGGCAATCTCTAATTCAGTGCCATCACTGTCAAATACAACCGCTATGTGAAACTTGTCTCCCAAATCCATTCCTATTGTGATATTGTTATTCATGGCTGGTCCCCTCCTTTTTTTGCAGCCCCTTGGGTGACTGCGTTACTAATTGAGCGTGATTATATCATAGCTCGTTGGAGGGACCAGCCTTCTCATATTATCTGTTTAAAAGTTATTGTCTAAATGGTTAAACAGACTAATTTCAGCAAACCCATATCTGTATCAAGCAGAATCCTACCTGTTCAGTGGGGTTTACGGCACAATGTGGTATTTTTAAAACAGGCTCTAACAAAGACAAAACTTGAGATAAACATAAAAAATATTGACTGAAATTAAAAGCCAATTTAATGCTTGACTTTTACAAATGTTCCTATATTATATTTTGACTTGCGCTGCTGTATGTAAAGCGCAAAGGTTTCATCAGAAAGGTGTATATTCCTCCCACTATGGAAGTGGCATTACCCCCAAAGTTAGAAACTGGAATTTTTTATTTTTTATTACAGGAGATTGCCAATATGGCTACTGGTATCGTAAAATGGTTTAACGACTCAAAAGGTTTTGGATTTATCGAACAGGAAAATGGAAAAGATGTATTCGTACATCATAGCGGCATCAATGCAACAGGATTTAAATCCCTGAATGAAGGGGATCGTGTTTCATTTGATGTTGAAGAAGGACAAAAAGGCCCTGCTGCAACAAATGTAACCGTTCTATAGTTAACCGTTTTATTTGCTCGAACAAAGTCATTTTGGTGACTTGAAAAGATAAAAACCCTTGACAGTATCCTGTTAAGGGTTTTTTTTTGCTTTTACGCCTCTGTCTAAGAGGCTTCCATGAGAAGGCTTATGTCAAGAGGAAATTCGTTCACGAATTATCCTTTTCCCAATCCAACAAGTCTCGGACCATCACGCTTCCATTCGCACTCTTTTATGGGACTGCCATTTGTCCCGGTGCATGTTAATATCCGGTGGCAGGAGCTGCTATCTGTTTAACGCAACCATTTAATGTCAGCGGCAACCGACTGTTGCAAGGCTCTTATCGCAGTCTCCTGGATGAGACGTTGGAAACTTGTATCATGCTGCACCATCCTGTTGATATTTTGTATTGCAGTGATATTATCTTACTGCCGGCTCGGAGGATAGGGCAACGCTGGGAAGCGACCCGAGCGCCGCAGCCGGTGACGAGAGCATGGGGGCAGGTACACCGCAACTGTACCTGTTCCTCCCTCATGCTTTTGTCCCTAGCGCGATAAATCCCGGGGGGGGATAGGGGGCGGCTGGCCCCCTTAAAATCGGGTCATCTTCCTTAAAAATCTTCAACTCATAAATCCTGTTTTATATTGATGAGGTTCATCTTCAGGCAACTTTTTTGTCTCTGCAATAAAATGGCTGGTATGTGTCTTCGCTCACCCATAGTCGATGCAGTAGCACTGCCAATTTCCGGGCGACAGCGACAACGGCTCGTTTCTTGGCATTTTTACCTCCTCTTGCAGCGATAGCCAGGCCGTGGAGGCGCAGGGAATTTTCTGGGCCAAATGGCCCCATAATATAATGGGCACATCCCACCAGCAACTGGCGCAGATAAGTATTCCCTGCTTTAGTAATGGGAAGTTGCTTGTCCATTTCACCCGATTGGTCCCTCCTGGGTGTTAACCCTAAGAAAGGACCGACTTGACGACTTTTGGAAAAACGGGCAGGATCTGATCAACGACAAATATTTTTTTCCTTCAACGACAATTAAAATTCCCGTTTCTCATTCCTTTATAACCTGCTGATTTTATATTTTTTTTCATTATTGACTTGATATTTTTTGTAACATTGATAATATCCCTCACGCCGGTCTGGAGGATAGGGCAACTGCTGGGAAGCAACCCGAGCGCCGTGACTGGTGACGAAGACATGGGGGGCAGTATGCTGTCCAATGTATTCTGCCCTTCCCCCCATGTTTTTGTCCTTCATGCGTTAAATCCCCGCGCCTTAGCGCGGAACAAATACCCCGTAGGGCCGCCGGAGGCATATTGTTTTTCTTCATTTTTCTGCTTGATACTTGAAACCCGCTTTAATCAATATATCCTCCAAAATTATCCCAACCTCACCTCTTTTTTTGAGCTCATCAAGCATCCACCGCTGGATGCGGGCATTCACATGAACACGCTTTAGATGTGACGGCAATTTCGGTTTTGGTTTTCCTCTATATCCTCCACGCATACCATCTCCTTTTTAAATAAAAAAACCCGAAAGCCTTGCCATTCAAAGATTATAGATAACCGTACAACGCTTTACAAAAAAAATATGTGATTTTCGCATAAAAAAATGGCCGTTTATTATTCATCTGTTTTTAAACAGGATTATTATAAAAACCGGTTCTGCCATGTGTTAGGCCATGTCGTGATAATATACGCCCAATAGTTCTCACAGAAGGTATTGGCTGGATATTCTCATTCTCCATTTCCTCCCTTATAACCCTGGCGCCACAGTGCAGGCCTCTATTGTATAAATGCAGCCGTATCATTTTGACAATTTCTACGAGTTCTTCCCTGGTATATGCTGTTTCCATATCGTGTTCGAACATTATCTTGCCTCCTTTTTGGCCTGCTCCATGCGATAGCTCTCAACATTCAATTCAAAGATAATGCTGTGATGAACAAGCCTGTCGATAGCCGCAGCCGTCGTCATCGGATCTTTAAAAATCTGTTCCCACTTGGAAAAGGGAAGATTGCTGGTGATCATCAGACTGCCTTGCTCATACCGGTCTGCCAGGAAGGTGAACAGCACCTCCATCTCTTCCCGGCTTTGCTGGACATATCCGATATCATCGATAATCACGGCATCAAACCTGGAGAGGCTTTTGAGCTTTTTTGTCAACTCAAGCTCCCTTTTGGCGATCAGCAGCTCCTGAACAAGCTGGCTGCATGAGATGAAAAGGACCTGCTTTCCTTTTGCAATCAATTCATGGCCAATGGCACACAACAGATGGGTTTTCCCGCTTCCCGGATTCCCAAAGGCCAAAATATTTTCAGATCGGCTTAAAAAAGAGCCGTCGATCAGTACATTCAAATGATTAGCGACCTTTATGGGAAGGCGTTTTTTATCAAAATTTTCAAAGGTCTTTGACGGTGGCAGCTTGGATGCCCTCAGGTTCCGTGCTATCCGGTTTTGCCACCGCACTTCACATTCAAGATTCAGCAGCTGTAAAAGATACTGTTCATACCCCCATGACTCCGCCCGGGCCTGATCTGCCATTTCTTCATAGCTGCGGCGCATGGTCGGCATGTGGAGACTCTTGAGATGGTTCATGATCTGGTCATGATCACTCATCATGCTGCCACCTCCTTGAGAAGTTTGTCATAAAGGGTTAAATCAACTGCCGGAATATGGATATCATCTGGTCCGGCAACAGGGGCATTGGATTCCATAAGGCGCTGAACCGCATCTTTGCTGATTTCATGGCTTTCGTTTATTAAAACCGTCAGAGCACTGTCTACAGCCACTTCACTGTCTTTTGCGGCAAGGTATAGAATCTTCAAATATCTTGAGGCAGCGCTTTGAACAGTATAGCGTTCTTTTAAATAGTCATAGGCAATCCGGAAACGGCTGGTGGGAAACATGGCATCACGATAGCGGTAGTTTTCAAACGCCCTCGGCTTTTTGACCAGGCTGTCAATGATATGCCGGTAATTGATTTTGTGCTTCCCCTCACCCCGTAACCGTGGCAAGGTGTCGATCTTTTTCTGTCCGTACCAGATTTCCAGACATTCCATGTAAAGACGAACCTGTATTTTTTCTCCTATGAGCCTGCTGTTCACTGAGTAGACATTGTGATTGACTCGTATGGTACTGCTGGGACCGACTTTTAAATCCAGTTTTTTACATGAGTCGATCCGGCGTTTGGGGAGCCGATGCAGGAGTTCCACTTCTTCTGCAAGGCGGCCTTTTCGGCCGGCATTCAGTTGCCCAAACAACCTGGACAGAAAACTCTCATACTCTTCCCGGTCTTTAAAATCCCGGTGACCTCTCAATAACAGGGCTTGTTCAACGGCTTTTTTGAACCGGTAATTGCGCTGCTCCACATCACCATTTTCATTGGGGCTGGACGGGTTCGTTTTAGAAGGAGTCAGACCGTAATGGTCGACAAGATCCTGATATCTGCGGGTGAACTCTTCCGGGTGGGTCTCCTTGTTGACAGCGGCAGCCAAGCGATCTGTGCGGTGATGATACGGTACACCGCCCAATTCCCATAAAGCATTTTGCAGGCCCTGGCTCAGGCTTTCAAAACTCTCGGAGAAACATATGGTACCGGTTTCCCAGTTGGAATAGGTTAAAACAAAATGATAAATCATGTGATCAAAAGGAACGCCGGATATGGTGATGCCCAGCTCATCCATATGGGTGAAGTCAGACTGGCATAATTCGCCCGGCTTATGAATTTGAGCGAAGAAAATTTCTTTACCCGGTCCTTCTGTTGCCCTCCAATGTTTTATCCTCCGTTGCAAGGTCCTCAACTGCCCATCGGCAAATCGGCTTGGCTGGTTTCTTTGAAGATCCTCAAAAATGGTTTTGGCTTCCAACCCCGGATTTATTGATAACATTCCTTTGATACCATCCCATACGTCTTCAAACGGGTCCTTACGTGTTCTCCAGTTATGCTCCTGTTTAAGTTCGCTTGGCAATTTGCCCATTTTACGGTACTTTCGAGCCGTTTTTTCATCCATACCTGCTTTCATTGCTGCTATCCCGAAATTTTTTTCAGTTTGAATCAACTTGAATAACCTCCTCACTTGCTGGTCCGTTACCATCCAAATCTCTCCTTTCATAAGATTTGGCGGCTTTTACCATTTTTTTGATTTATATTTCAGGAATTTTAATTGTCGTTCGGCGGGTATTATATATGACGCTGATCAAGGATCTTCAATGTAAAGGATATATGACAATGCAGTTATGGGACCAACTCCAGGAACCTGCCTCAAAAACCTGGTTTCAGGGTACTTTTCTATGCTGAGTTGTTCAATTTTGCTCTCAAGCTCTTTTATCTGGCAATTCAACTCCGTGATAACTTCAAACAAAGGCGCTATAGCAGGCCAAAGCTCTTTTGGGATATCGGAACTACATTTATTGGCAAAGCTTGCTGCACTGCATTTGGGCAGACGCTCCCCATTGGCTTTGACGATTCCCCTTACGTGGTTGATCAGCTGTGTGCGGCTCTTAACCAGCATATCACGGGATTTGATTGTTGTCAGATCAACTTGGGCCTGGCTGCTGCGATGGTGTATTGGTTGCAGAAGTCTTGGTTCCAATCGGCAAACCATACCAAGCATCCGTGCGTCCCGGGCATCTGATTTATCAATACTGTCCCAGATATACCTTAATTTACGAGGGTTCCCGACGTACACGGTCTGCTCCATTTCAGTCAACAACCGGCTGATCCATGGAGAGTGAGTGCCTGCCTCTATAGCCACTGTGGCGGATTTGTACTGTTTGAAGAACGTGCGTATACCGGTTTTAGTATTAATCACCTTGGCAATCTCTAATTCAGTGCCATCACTGTCAAATACAACCGCTATGTGAAACTTGTCTCCCAAATCCATTCCTATTGTGATATTGTTATTCATGGCTGGTCCCCTCCTTTTTTTGCAGCCCCTTGGGTGACTGCGTTACTAATTGAGCGTGATTATATCATAGCTCGTTGGAGGGACCAGCCTTCTCATATTATCTGTTTAAAAATTAATTTCATCAAAATTCTACCTGCCCAAAGGGGTTTCCGGCATAATGTGGTATTTTTAAAACAGGTTCTCATGTACTAAATTATTATCTTAACCAATAACCTTATGAATCACATTAAGCGCATGGTCAATATCTTCTTTTTTTTACCACCAGTGGCTGCGCAAACCGGATAATATTGTCATGTGTCTCTTTGCACAAAACACCATTGTATTTCAAACTTTCACAATAGTTTCTTGCGTTTATCTTGTCAGAAATCAATTCAAATCCAGTCATCAGCCCCCTGCCCCGAACTTCTTTTATCAAAGAATTTTTCAGCGTTTTTAATCCACTTAAAAAATAATCTCCCATGACAGCGGAATTCATTATTTGAACAGAACATTGAAAAAAGTTCGTAAAATCATCGGATGAATTTGATTTGAATTGGTAAGTTCAGGTAAGTTCATCAGCACCTTGATTTATCGTGAATACATGTCCATGGATTATCGTGATCGCTCTCAATTGAGCCGGTTCAGTGACTGCTTAAGTTCGGCCAGTGCCCCTTCCCGGGTTCTCTGTGCGGACTTACTGGTATGAAATTTTGAAAAAATTTTGATTTTGCTCTCTGGACCATTTGTCATGACGTTCGTCCTTATATTTATTTTACTGTTAACCTTTCAGGCCGAATCATCATTATTTTTTAATAAATGTGCCGTCCCGGTATTCTTGAAAGGCAACCGCCAGTTCCTCCTGGGTATTCATGACAATAGGGCCTCTCCATGCGACAGGTTCTTTGAGCGGATTACCTGTTAACACCAGAAATCTGAGGTTTTCATCGGCAGCTGTAATTGATAAATATTCCCCTTTTTCAAAAAGAACCAAATTGCCGTTTTCTATAAATTTGTTATCTGTAGTTCCACTGCCGCCGATCACATAAATAAAGGCGGTATAAGTCGGATCAACTTCATGTATAAAGGTTTCCCCTGCCGGAACGGCACAATCCAGAAATTCAGGATCAATTACAATGTCATCCATTGGGCCTTGTACACCGGCGATATTTCCTGCAATTACTTTGATTTTAATATTGTTTTGCGTACTTATTTCAGGAACCTGGTCTGCTGTAATATCACGGTATTTTGGTGAAATCATTTTTTGTGATGCGGGCAGGTTGGCCCAAAGTTGAAATCCATACATAGCCCCTTTTTTATCGCCTTTCGGCATTTCCTGGTGGATAATCCCGCTGCCTGCCGTCATCCACTGTACATCCCCCGAAGAGATGATTCCCTTGTTGCCTAAGCTGTCCCCATGTTCCACATCCCCCTTAAGAACATAGGTTATGGTTTAAATGCCACGGTGGGGGTGCCAGGGGAATCCTTTAAGATAATCTTCAGGCGTATCGGACCGAAAATCATCAAGCATCAGAAAGGGGTCAAACGTTGGCGCTTCATTGTATCCAAACACCCGGCTCAGATGAACCCCTGCCCCCTCTGTAGTTGGTTGACGGGTTAATATCAATTTTACTTTTCTGACATCCTGCATGGTTCCCCTCCATTTACTGTTTAAAGAACTTTGGGCCTCTCTTGCTCTGAGACTGTTATGGTATCCGCCATAAGCAGGTTGCCGAAGATCAGACAGGACGAAAGGGCGGAAACTTTATGTTAAGCGAATTGAGGTTAGTTCTTCATTTTATATTCAATCAGACCCATGCGCAATACATGATTTGGCAGCGGATAAAATTTTCTTGGGATTAGAAAGAGAGGGAGTGGATTACGAAGAGACCGTTCATACTGTAAAAAACACCTTGTAAAGATATTTTTTTCTATTATGTGTCATTATTATTTTTCAGCTTTAATCATTACAACAGTTTAAAAGCCTAAAATTAAGAAAAATAATTACGTTCGAAAAAACCGCAGCCTTTCCCGGTCCAAGTCAAATGAGTTGTTCCGCCCTCTGTTTAAGGTATCCATGTGATAATACCACCATCTGGATTTTGTTGTTTCCATTGCCAAAAAGAATCGATATCACGAATTCCGTTTTCAATAACAGCTTTATATATCTGTATTCCCATCACCTTTTTTCTAATGGGAATATCGTTTTTAATTCTGAGAATTGCTTCACGAGTTTCTTGTGTCAAAACTTTGGAAATACGTTCAGCCACATTCTCAAAATGACCAACATAGGGGGATTCATTTAAAATGTGAATCATATCGATCTGCCAAGAATACCCTTCTTGATCATCATAAAAAGCATGCCACTCGATGCATTTGTCTTCCGCTTCAAGTAGATTTGTGTAGTTAATCGTTTTAATGCGTTTATTCTCTGCAAGTCTGGATATCACTGAAAAACTATCAGCAAGCCTAAATGGGTTTGTATAAATATGAAAATCAATATCCCGATTATTTATCAGTAAGCCTGTTTTTAGTGAACCTACCAAATTGATGGTTGCACCAATTGAAGACCATAATTCAATTATATTTATATCGTCAATGACATCCCAAGCTTTTTTTTGTATTTGTTCTGCAATTTCTAAAATATGGTTCATTAATATTTATCTCATTTTCAATTCATAGCCGATTAAATAATTTATATGAATCTGCATATCACAGCACATGATTTAAGGCATACCTTCAATACATACATGAGAAAGGCCGGCACCCATGATACCGTGACCATGGATATAACCGGGCACTCTACCCGGGAAATGTTTGACCGGTACAATACTGTTGATGAAAAAGAAAAGGCTGAAGCTGTAAAAAGAATGGAATTTTTTTTATTCAGTCATGGAGATAAGGTCAATAAAAAAAGTTGACTTTTAGCGGCAAAAGTTGAGCAAATCGTTGACCAAACGCAAACAGAGGTTTAGATTGAACCATCTAAACCTCTGTTTTTATTATGGTACCGAAGAGAAGACTTGAACTTCCACGCCTTGCGGCACTAGATCCTAAGTCTAGCGTGTCTACCAATTCCACCACTTCGGCTTAATCCCTTAAGCACATGATTTGGTGCCGAAGGGGAGATTCGAACTCCCACAAGCGTTCGCTCACTTGTCCCTGAAACAAGCGCGTCTACCAATTCCGCCACTTCGGCTCTAAGCCTTCCATACTGCACATAAACGAGCAATTAAAGATTGCTTAAAAATCATGATTAGGCTATATATATGTGTTTGAAAGCTTTGTCAAGATTATTGTTCCAAATAGAAAAGGTAAATATGGAATTAATTGAAAATATAGATCAGATTAACAGTCCGTTTAAAAATGCGGTCATTACCATCGGCAACTTTGACGGTGTTCACAAAGGACACCAGAGTCTTTTTCAGCAAGTGATAGAAAAAGCAAAACAGATCAACGGAACATCCGTTGCCATGACATTCGATCCTCACCCGCTAAAAGCTTTGGGAATTTCAGGCCCGCCCTTGATTACCAGACGTGACCAAAAGCTTGAACTTATTGAACAATGCGGCATAGATGTTTTGTTGTGCATCCCTTTCAACATGGAGTTTGCCGCCATTACCGCCCATGATTTTATTGAAAACTTTCTTGTGAATAAAATCGGAATGAAAGCTATCATTATTGGCGCGGACTATTCATTTGGGAAAGACAGACTGGGTAATGTAGATCTTTTAAAAACAGAAGAAGACAATCTTGGATTTAAAACCATTGTTTCACCCTGGATAAATAATACGGATTCAGATCTTGAAAGAATCAGCAGCACCAGAATCCGTGAAATTGTCAGTCAGGGAAATGTTGACCAGGCCATGAAATATCTTGGCCGGCACTATCAAATCAGGGGTAAAGTGATCAAAGGTCGCGAACGTGGCGGCAGCCAACTGGGATTTCCAACTGCCAATATCAAACTCCATGATGAGTTGTGCCCTAAACTGGGGGTCTATGCGGTGACGGTGGAAACAACAAAAGGCAATTTCTGGGGGGTGGCCAACATTGGTTTCTCACCTACATTTGGAGACCATATATTTACCATTGAGGTTCATATCCTTGATTTTAATCATGACATTTATGATACCCGTATCCGGGTCAATATGGTTGCAAGGTTAAGGGATGAACAAAAATTTGCCAATATTCACGAACTTTCCGAACAGATTAAAAAAGACATTGAAACCGCAAAGGATATTTTAGAGAAAAATGGCCATTCTTAAAATTTTAACCTATCCTGAAAAATCGCTATTGCAACCATCAGATAAGGTTGACACAATTGACGATGACATAAGAAAACTAACCGAGGATATGGGAGAAACCATGTTTGAGGCACCTGGCGTCGGGCTTGCCGCGCCCCAGGTTGGTGTGAACAAACGAATTATTGTCTATGATTCAAATGCAGCAAATCCGGAAGATGACGGGTCAAAAAAGGAATTTACAGCCTTGATCAACCCCGAAATAATTTCAGCTTCGGGCAGCATTATTTCAGAAAAAGAAGCCTGTTTAAGTGTGCTTGACTATAGCTCTGATGTTAAAAGATATGAGACCGTAACGGTTAAGGCTCTTAATACTGAAGGAAAACAACTTGAATTTGAGGCCAAGGGAATTCTTGCCGTCATCATGCAGCATGAAATTGATCATCTTGATGGTATACTGTTTATTGACAGAATCAGCATCTTAAAAAGAACCATGTATAAAAAGAAACTTGCAAAAAAATTGAAAATCAAATGAAACAAAAAATATGTGTCATATACATGGGAACACCTGATTTCAGTGTTCCGGCTTTGCAGCACCTGGCGGCACAGGATGATTTTCATATCAGCCTGGTGGTCACTCAACCGGACAGGCCCAAGGGCAGAGGGAAAAAACTTGCACCCTCCCCTGTCAAAACTGCTGCGCTCGAGCTGGGCCTTGATGTTTTTCAACCCGAAAAAATCAACACACAAGAGGCAAAAGACAAACTTTTATCCCTTCAACCTGATTTTTTTGTTGTTGCAGCATTTGGGCAGATCCTTTCACAGGAAATTTTGGACATTCCCAAAGTATATCCCATAAACATCCATGCCTCTCTGTTACCCAAATACAGGGGGGCATCCCCCATCCAGGCATCCATTCTGAATATGGATGAGATCACCGGGGTTACCACCATGGTTATGGCCAAAGGAATGGACACAGGAGATATTCTGCTGACATCAGAAACACCCATATCAGAACATGATACTGCCCAGGATATCCATGACCGGCTGGGGGAAATCGGTGCGGACCTTATTGTGAAAACCATTCATGCCATTTTGGACAACCGCCTGAAACCCATGCCCCAGGATCACTCAAAGGCCACGAATGTCAAAATGCTCAAAAAAAGTGACGGCAAGATCAACTGGAACCTTTCCAACCGACAGATCCGTGCCCATATCAATGCCATGACACCCTGGCCAGGCGCATTCACCCATCTTGAGAATAAATTGATCAAAATTTATACTGCCAAGACATCTGACAAGCCTGCCAACCATGAGCCAGGAGTCATTTTTCAATGCGACAAAGAAGGTATCCATGTAACAACCGGAAACGGCTGCCTGACAATTCTTGAACTGATGGGGTCGTCCGGGAAACGATTAAAAGCCATGGACTTTTTATGCGGTCACAAGATTGATCCACCTGTAAAATTTGATCTTTAGATGATTAAAGATCCCCGACACATCGCCTTGAATGTTTTATGCTCCTGGCACAAGGCATCATTGACCCTTGACAAAAGCCTGGAAAACCATTCAGAAGAGATATCCTGTCTTTCCAAAAATGACAAAAACCTTTGCAATGCCTTGATATTCGGTGTTCTTCGTCATAGAGAATCTATTGATCATACCCTTTGTGCTTTTTCAAATATTCCCTTGATAAAAATAGACACAGCGCCTTTATATCTATTAAGAATAACTTTATTTCAAATTCTGTACATGGACAGAATTCCGGCCTTTGCCGCCATTAATACTGCGGTTGATATTGCAAAAAAAACTTCAGGAAAAAAAACAGCTGGATTTATTAATGCCGTGCTAAGAAATGCGGCAAAAAACAATTCAAAAATCACTTTACCTGACCCAAAGGCGGAACCGGCAAAATTTATTTCCATCCAATATTCTTTGCCCTTATGGCTGTCCGGAAAATGGAACCATGCTTTTGGATTTGAAAAATCAAGCTTGCTTTGCCGACAGATCAATACGATTCCTCCGATTACCCTTCGAACCAACACATTGAAAATTGACAGGCAATCTCTTGCCCAAAAACTTTCTTTAGTCGCAAAAAACATTGAGTTGACTGAATATGCAGATCAGGGAGTCAGTTTTACCAACCCCAGTATACTCATCCGGGAATTTGAAGCATTTAAACTTGGATTGTTTCAAATCCAGGATGAAGCCGCACAGATTGTCACACAGTTATTGGCACCCAGACCCGGAGAAAAAATTCTGGATGCCTGTGCCGGCCTTGGGGGAAAAACCGGCCACATTGCCCAGCTAATGGAAAACAAGGGAATAATTATCGCAGCGGATGTGGAACCCAAAAAACTTGAATTCCTTGAATCAGATGCAAAAAAACTGGGTATTGAGATTATCCGGACAAAACCAATAAATTTGCTAAAAACCTCTATCAAGGATTTTGACTTTTATTTTGACCGTGTCCTGATAGATGCTCCCTGCACAGGGCTTGGCGTACTGCGGCGGAATCCAGATGCTAAATGGAAGCGCTCAAAAAATGATATTGCACGGCTTGCGGCAAAACAAAAAAAAATGCTCAATGCAGCAGCCAATCTCGTCAAACCGGGGGGGATTCTTGTCTATGCCGTCTGTTCGTGTGAAAGAGAAGAAAATGAAGAGGTTATCCACACCTTTTTAAATAAAAGAAAAGATTTTTCAATTGATACCCATTTTAAATCCAACAAATATTCCAGGTTAATGACCCGGGACAAATTTTTAAAAACATATCCCGACACAAACAATATGGATGGTTTTTTTGCGGCCCGCTTAAAGAGGAAATCCAGATCTTAAGTGAAATCGATTTTAAAATATTGTTTTATTTTCCTGTTGGCATTTTCCATTGCAGGCACCATTGGCTTTTACTCGATACGCCTTTTTACCCAGAGCGCGGATGAAATTGTTTTGCCCCAATTAACAGGCAAAAACATTATTTATGTGTTGGAAACCCTCACCAACATGGGATTAAATGCAAAACTTTACGGCTCCCGGTATGATGATGCCGTTCCCAGGTATGCTGTCATCTCCCAGGACCCTCAGCCGGGGTCTACCATAAAAAAAGGCAGAGATATAATTATTTATATTTCAAAGGGGGCAAAAGAAAATATTATTCCGGATTTAAGGCAAATCCCCCTTAAACAGGCCCTGATCCTTCTTGAAAAAAACGAATTTAAAAAAGGGCATGTCTCTTTTACTTATTCTTTAAAAACCAAAAATGAATGTGTCATTGCACATTATCCGGAACCTTTTTCCACGGCTTTGAAAGGCTCTTCCTGTGATCTGCTGATCAGCCGGGGTATCAATCCTGTGGCCGTGATCATGCCGGACATAACACGATTACGTCTTGAAAAAGCATCGGCTGTCATTGAAAATCTTCATCTTGATATTTCTCAAATCATATCAAACGTGGATCCTCATCAGGATTGGGGAATTATTTTATCTTCAACCCCACACGCCGGCAGCCATGTGACTGCAAATACGCCCATAACCCTTGTTGTCAACGCTCTGGAAAAAGGCAGGCATATGTCACCGGACAAATTAAACAGCCTTATCCTTTTGACCCATTCTCTGAGTCCCGGCATATTAAAACAGCATGTCAGGGTTGAAACCGACATGTTCGGACCTATAATAAATCTTTACAATGAATATATGAAACCAGGTGAAGACATTAACATTTTAGTTCCCCCGGCAATTAAAACCAGGGTGAACATATTTATTGATCAAACCCTGGAAAAAACAATTATTATTGATCCTTGGAAAGAGGACATTGACGCAGGAGACAGTATCTTATGGGAATCATCGCCCCTTCAATTTTATCAGCCGATTTCACCCGACTGGGTGACGAATTAATCCAAATTAAAAAAGCCGGTGCAGACTGGATACATATTGATGTCATGGATGGACAATTTGTACCCAACATCACCTATGGCCCAATCATTGTCGAGGCATGCGAACGAGCTTCGGATCTGATCCTTGACGTGCATCTAATGATTGAAAAACCGGATTTGATCATCCCTGAGTTTGCCAAAGCAGGAGCCCATTACATTTCCGTTCATGCCGAAGCCTGCACTCATCTTCACAGAAGTCTTCAGCTGATCAAAAGCTTCGGTGTAAAGGCAGGTGTGGCATTAAATCCTGCAACCCCTCTGTCTTCAATTGAATGGGTTGTGGATCAGCTGGATTTTGTTTTGATCATGAGCGTGAATCCCGGATTTGGCGGTCAAAAATTTATTGAATCCAGTATTGAAAAAATAAAAGCCTTGTCAAACATGCTTAAAGAAAAAAATTCCACGGCCATAATCCAGGTGGATGGCGGAATCAACAAAGATACCATTAACAAAGTTTCCAAGGCAGGTGCCACCTCTTTTGTTGCAGGATCTGCAATCTTCAACACTGAAAATTACACAAAAGCCATATCAAAGTTACGCCGGAATATGTAACAGGAATATGTGAAGGATAAAAATGAAAAAAATCACAACCCATACACAAAGCCTTTTAAAAACCTGTTATGCAGTCTATCGTCTTTGTGATCAATTTGTTAAACATGAGGGCTGGATTCAGGCCTCGATCAACAGAACAAAACATTAGCCGCCATGACCCAAATCAAATCCAATGATAACACGGTTAATTACAATATTATTTTTGTCTTAACCCTGATTCATTTTGCCGGTGATTTTTATTCTTCCTTTTTTGCCCCGTTATTGCCTGCTTTTGTTGACAAGCTGGATTTAACCCTTGCCCAGGTCGGCTTGATAACCGGAATGATAAGGCTTCTTTCTTTTATTGTACAACCTGTAACCGGATATCTTGCGGACAGGTATGAAACCAGAAGCTTTGTGCTTGCAGGACTCTTTTTAGCCTTTTTCTTTATCCCGTTTTCAGGCATTGCCCCAAATTTCTGGGTACTGATGACGGTTCTTTGCATAGGGTCAATCGGGTCATCAATTTTTCATCCAGCCACAACAGGCATGGTGCCCCTATATGCCGGCAACCGCACAGGATTCTGCCTGTCCATTTACAACACAGGAGGAATCCTTGCCTTTGCACTGGGCCCGGTATTTATCACTTGGTATGTGGGTCGATTTGGCCTTGAACAAATGCCCTACACTCTTGTTTTAGGCGCCTTTGCTCTGCTGTTCTGTATCAAATACCTGCCGGTTCCCGTCAGCGAGAACCTTTCCCATCTGGGATTTTTCGGGTCTATTAAAGATACCCTTGGCAAAGTATACAAATCCATTTTCCTGATATGGCTGGTGATGGTTCTTCGGGCGGTAACCGGGCAAACATTTATGACCTTTATGCCCATTTACCTGACTGACAAAGGCCATAATCTTGTTTCCGTGGGATTGATTTTTTCTCTGTTTATTCTGGCAGGCACTTTCAGCGGCCTTCTGGCAGGCTGGATGGCCGACAGAACGGATTTTAAAAAAATCTTTTTTGTTTCCCATGCCTTTATGACCCCGGCCCTTTTATTATATCTTTATCTTCCGGGCCAGTTTGTTTATCTCGGATCTTTTCTTGCCGGATTTGCGGTTCTGGCATCACTTCCCCTTGGAGTGGTAATGGCGCAAAAATTAGCCCCCAAATCCAGGTCCATGGTATCAAGCCTGATGATGGGGTTTGCATATGGCCTTGGGGGTGCATTGTCGCCTATAGTCGGCAAACTGGCCGATATTTACGGCCTTGAAAATGTTCTTTTTTATTCAGCATTTATCCCTGTTGTAACCCTGATTTTCATTCTTAAATTTCCAAAGGTTAAATAGACGGGTTTGATATGAATCCATCAAAAGTTATTCTGGTTCAACCGCCCATAGAAGATTTTTATCTGACAAAAAAAAGAACCCTGCCCTACGGACTTGCCTCCATTGCAGCCTGTATCAAAAAAAGAGGATTTGATGTTGAAATCCTTGATGCCCTTGCAACCGGCAAATCAAAAACAATTGAATATCCTGAAGAGTTTTCCTATCTTAAACCTTTTTATGGACAAAAGGATGTATCCGCGTTTTCCCTGTTCCATGAATTCAGGCATTTTGGATACTCTTATGAACATATCGGAACAAAAATCAGGGAAAAAGAACCCTTTTTAGTTGGCATCTCATCTTTGTTTACAGCCTATTGCAACCAGGCGTTAAAAACGGCTCAAATTATTAAAAAGTTTTATCCGCAGTGCAAAATCGTATTGGGCGGCCATCATCCCACAATGTTTCCTGAAAAAACATTAAATTGCAGCGCTGTTGATTTTGTGCTGCAAGGAGAAGGTGAAACCAGCATGGGACTGCTGTGTGAAGCGTTAAAAACCAATTCAGATTTAGAACAAATCCCAGGAATTGCCTTTAAAAAGGATAATTCCGTGTTCATATCACCCCCATCCTGGATGAAAAACCTTAACAGCCTTCCTGTCCCTGCCATGAACCTGATCAATTATAATTTTTACCAAAGAAAAAACAGGCGGGCAACGATTGTTGTTTCAAGCAGGGGATGCCCTATGCAGTGTTCCTATTGTTCCGTATCCGCTGCATCCTCCCATGCCCCCTTCCGGCAAAGAACCGTTGAGGATGTGATCAAAGAGCTTGAAATGCAGACAAAAAATCATGATGTCGGGTTTATGGATTTTGAAGATGAAAATTTATGCCTGAACAAACAATGGTTTGTTGAGCTTTTCTCGAAAATAAAACACCTGGTTGCAGAAAAAAATATCGAACTTCGGGCTATGAACGGCCTGTACCCCCCTGCCATTGATGAGGAAACCGTCTCTTTGATGAAACAAGCGGGATTTAAAACCCTTAATCTTTCTCTGGGATCAACATCAAAAGAACAATTGAAAAAATTCAAACGCCGGGATGTAAGAGCCTCCTTTGAAAACGCTCTTGACCTTGCCCAAAAGTATGGTCTGGAATGTGTCTCATATATTATTGCGGCAGCACCGGATCAGACCGCACAAAGTTCTCTTGAAGATCTGTTATACCTGGCACAAAAAAGAACCCTGGCCGGACTCTCTGTTTATTATCCGGCACCAGGAAGTCTGGATTACCAGCTTTGCAAGGACAAAAAAATCCTGCCCAAAAGCTTTAGCCTGATGCGGTCTACGGCACTGCCGTTGAATGACACAACATCAAGAATAGAAGCCCTTACCCTGTTAAGGCTTTCAAGAATTATAAATTTTATGAAACATCTGAAGGATACAACAGGGAACATACCTGAGCCGGAACCTTTTTGCGACTCAAAGACAGATCTGTCTTTTGACCGACAGACCGTATCACAAAAACTGCTTCAATGGTTTTTGCAGGATGGTAAAATCAGGGGTATTGATGCCGGTGGAAAAATTTACACCCATACTGCCGACAGCAGCTTGACACAGCAGTTTATTGAAAGAATCAAAACCCTTACGGTTGCCGGTGTAAAATAAGCAGGAAACACCGGGCAAGATTTCTATTTTAGATCAGTTCGCTGGTATGCCAATGTATTTTTCCTGTTCAAGGGCAATGTGTTCTTTGACATGGGAGCTGATCATCTTTTGTACCATCTTTGCAATATCATCAATCTCCATATGCTCAAATGTTGAGAAAGATATTTCATCCAACACTCTGATCTCCATCCATTGCTTGCCCTGAATCATTAAAGAATGTTTTGGCAAGGCATTCTTTGTATTGTTAATCACCAGAGGAAGAATGGATTTTTTCATTTTTTTTGCAAGGATAAACGCACCCGGTTTAAAGGGTTTTACCCGCCCGGTTTTTGAACGGGTTCCTTCAGGAAACAAGATGATGGAAATATTTTGTTTCAGCAATTTTTCACACTGATCCATCATCTGACGGACACTGTCTTTATCTCCCCGCCTCAATTTCACATACCCGTTCAATACCATGTTCCAGCCGATAAACGGCAGTTGAAACACCTCGGCCTTGGAAACCCATCTAAATGGATAAAAAAGCCGATATGCCACAAGAATATCCAGTTGCGACTGATGGTTGGATACAATGACATAACTATTTTTCATATCCATCTTCTGCCGGCCCGTTATTTTAACAGACCATATGGGCATGCACCACAGATACAAGGAGCCCCAGAAAGATGAAAAAAGATTTAACAAAACAAGTCTTCTGTCAAAAGCCTGCGTCAGCAATCTAATCAAACAGGCAACCATAAACATTATAACAGAACTTAAACCAACAAATGCGATATATGCATATGAAAAAAAGGCAGTTCCCAGACTTTTAAAGCTCATAAGGCGTAAGACTTTCCCATCCTGTTTCAGTTACAACTATGGTCTGTTCAAACTGGGCAGACAAGGAACCGTCATTGGTAACGGCCGTCCACCGGTCTTCAAGCACATGGAGATCTCTTTTGCCCAGATTAATCATGGGTTCAATGGTAATGACCATACCCGGAACCAGGGCAAGACCCTTTCCCCTTCTTCCGAAATGAAGAACCTGGGGCTGCTCATGAAAATCAATGCCCACACCGTGACCGACAAACTCTCGAACCACAGAACAGCTCTGAGCCTCTGCATAGCTTTGGATGGCATGGCCAATATCCCCCAGTGTAGCTCCCGGAGCAATAATTTCAATCCCTCTTTTCAAAGACTGGGCTGCAACATTGACGATTTTTTTTCCTTGTTCAGTTGGTGTTCCCACAAAAAATGTTTTACTGGCATCAGCATAATACCCGTCCAATATCGGGGTTATATCCACATTGACAATATCACCATCTTTTAAAACACGATCTCCGGGAATGCCGTGGCAAATGACGTCATTGACCGAAACACAGACACTTTTCGGAAAACCCCGGTAATTTAACGGTGCCGGAATTGCACCTGCCTTAATGGTTTCCTCATGAACCAGGGTATTGATATCGTCTGTCTTGAGTCCTGGTTTTATAATTTTCTCAACCTTATTGAGAATAGATATTAAAAGGTCTCCACATTTTTTAATGCCTTCTATCTGGTGGGGTTCTTTTAAAGTGATATCATATCTTTGTTTGTATTCTTCTCTTATGCTTATTTCCATTTTTTTATTTCGGCAGCAGTTTTTATATTTTTTTCCGCTTCCACATGGGCAAAGGGCATTTCTTCCGATTTTTACAGCTTTGTTTTTCATCTATACTCACAATCTCCAACAGGATGTCCCCATAATGAATGGGGATAAGCATCTTTAATTCTAATATTGATCCTATCGCCTATTTTGGCATGTTCGGATGGAAAATGCACGATTTTATTGGACTCACTTCTTCCGGTCATCTGTTCCAGATTTTTACCGATTTGTTCAAACCCGTCCCGTTTTTTTCCGCTTTTTCCCTCAACAAGGACTTCCAATACCTTGCCGACCAAGTCTTTGTTCTTTTTTTCAGTAAACTGCTCTTGTAATGCCAACAACTGATTTAATCTGTCAAGTTTTTCTTTCTCGTCAATCTGATTGGGAAACTTGGCGGCAGGTGCGGATGAACGGTTTGAATACGCAAACGCGAATATGGAATCAAATTCAATCTCACGCAACAGATTCATTGTATCATAAAAATCATTTTTACTTTCCGAAGGAAACCCGACAATCATATCCGTTGAAAGCGCAATATCAGGACATTGCTTTTTCAGGTCATAAATCCTGTTAATATATTTTTCCCGTGTATACCCCCGGTTCATTTTTTTTAAAACCTGATTTGAACCCGACTGTACAGGCAGATGAAGATGGTTGCAAACTTTATCAAGATCACGGATTGCATAAATCAAGTCCATGGAAAGATCCTTTGGGTGTGACGTGGCAAATCGTATCCGATGAATTCCTTTGATTTCATTGATCCTGGCCAGAAGTTGAGGAAAAGAGATCCTGCCTTCTTTTTGTCCGTAAGAATTGACATTTTGTCCCAAAAGGGTGACTTCCCTGACACCTGATTCGGCAAGCAAAGTTATCTCTTCCACTATTTTTTCCGGATCACGGCTTCTTTCCCTGCCCCGGACATAGGGAACCACACAATAGGTACAAAAATTTTCACACCCCTGCATAATAGTGACAAACCTGGAAATTTTATTTTCATCAAAACAGGTGCTGTCCGGCATGGCTTCATAAATCATGGACGAGTCTTCAATATCAACTACTCTCAACTTACCGGATTTAACCGCATCAATATGCTTGCCAAACCTTGAAAAGGCCTGAGTGCCTAAAACTATATCAAGATGCGGAATCCGCTCAAACGCTTTTTTGCCCTCCTGCTGGGCCACACATCCTGCCATGACCGTTATCAGATGGGGTTTTTTCTTTTTGATTTTGGCAAACCTGCCCAAAAAACTAAATGCTTTTTCTTCTGCCTTGTGCCGGATCGAACAGGTATTGCAAACCACAATATCGGCTTTATCCAAATCATCGGTTTTTTCAAACCCGTAAGAACTAAGTATCAAGGCTAATTTTTCAGAATCATAGACATTCATCTGGCAGCCAATTGTATAAACATACGCATATCCGCTATACTTCATTAAACAAAAAATCCTTTTTTAAATCTTCAACGATCATTTGGGCAGACTCCATGCGATCAGGTGCAATGGCAAGCCTGATATGACCTTTTTGAGAATCCAGGGTTGTGGCAATAGCCACACCTTCATGGGCTTCTAAAATAAACCGGATAAATCCTATCTTGGTTTTATCAACTATATACTCTTTATGAACCGTTTTCATATTTTTCCACTCTTGTTTTCTTTTAAAACTTGTTAATATATCACTATTTTTACGAACTTAACATAATTAATACAAACCAGATCAAGTTTAGATACCGCTATACCACTAAATGTTTCATTTTTAAACTTTATTAATTGATGAAATTTTTATATCAAATTGACTTTATAATGGTTTACTTATATAAATTCTTTCTAATTAACATGGATACCATACTCAAATATCTTGAACCGGACCAGGAAATAGTCGAACGATTAACCAAAGGTCTGAACTGCCACCCGCTTCTGGCAAAAATGCTTTCAGCCAGGGGAATCACAAATATTGAAGACGCGAACTTCTTTTTAAACCCCAATGTTAAAAATCTTACCAATCCTTTTTTTTTAAAGGATATGGACAAAGCAGTAGAACGAATTTTTACTGCAATTGAAAACAAAGAAAAGATTCTTATTTTCGGCGATTTTGATGCAGATGGCGTGACCTCTACAGCCCTGCTCAGTGATTTTTTTGAATATTGCGATGCCAATGTGTCATGGTATATCCCGCATCGCATCAAAGAAGGTTACAGCCTTCAGACAGATCATATTCAAATGGCATCGGATCAGGATATTGACCTGATCATTACGGTTGATTGCGGTGTCAGCAGTCACGAAGCCGTCATCAAAGCCAATCTTGAAGATATTGATGTCATCGTAACCGACCATCATGAGCCGGGGATTGACCTGCCTGCTGCCCTGGCAGTCGTTGATCCTAAAAGAAAAGACTGCAGGTCTGGATTAGACTATCTTGCCGGTGTGGGGGTTGCCTTTTTTCTTGTCATGGCACTTAGAAAATTCTTACGGGACAAAGAGTTCTGGGAAGACATCAAGGAACCCAATCTCATAGACTATCTTGACCTGTTTGCCATTGGAAGCATCGGGGACATGGTTCCATTAATCAATGAAAACCGTGTTCTTTGCATTGCAGGTCTAAAAAAAATCAAACAGGGAACAAGGCTTGGATTAAAATCTCTTGCTGATATCTGCCGGGTTGATCTGGGAAAAATTGATTCAGATGATATTTCATTTAAACTTGTCCCGAGAATTAATGCTGCAGGCAGGATATCTCATGCCAGAATCTGTGTTTCACAGCTGACCTGCACAGATGTTGTCAATGCGGAGAAAACAGCATCCCTTCTGGATCAGTTAAATCTCAAACGGCAAAAGATCGAAAAAGAAATTATCCTTACAATAGAACACAGGCTGTTAAAAACACCGGACTTGCTGAATAAAAAGCTTCTCTTTTTATGGGATGACCACTGGGACCCAAGTGTTCTGGGAATTGCCGCATCAAAACTGTCAAAAAAATACTGTTGTCCGGTAATTTTATTGTCCAGCGCAGGTGAAAAAGCCATTGGTTCAGGCAGGAGCATCAATAATATCAACATCCACAAAGCACTCACAAACAGCGAACACCTGCTTGAAAAATTTGGCGGCCATGCTATGGCTTCGGGCCTTACGGTTAAAAAAAGCAATTTACAGGCATTGTGTCAAAGCTTGAACCGGCATATGGAAAATTTTTATTCTGAAAAAGATTTTCACAAATCAAAGACCATTGATGCCACTCTTGATTTTGAAGATATAAATTTTAATCTGGCCAAAGAGATGGACAGATTAAGGCCTTTTGGTATGGCCAACCCTGAACCGGTTTTTATGTGTAAAGATATCTGTGTAGCCTCTTCTTATCTCATTGGAAACAGCCACAGAAAAATGGTTCTTAAAAGTGCAGGCTCAATTTCTCAACATATGGTTGAAGCTTTTCATTTTAACATCAGTGATCCTGATAACCTGCCTGTTTATTACCCGAAGATTGCCTTTAAGATTAAAATCAATAAATTCAAAACACACGCTGCCCAGATAATTATCGAAGACCTTTAGATTTTTTACTTGAAAAATACCCTGTTTTTATTATATAAATAAAGATTGGCATTTTACGACTTTTTTTATAATTGCCAAGGACAGATTTGCTGTTTTATTCAGCGTTGCCCACAACAAAAATTGAAAGTCTCTGTGTTATTTTTTTTAAGACTTTCTTATAAAATTTAAGGATAATTTTATGGCTAAAATTTTTTATACCGGAAACAGGGAAGCAAAGCTTCTTTCAAAGATCGAATCTTCCAAAGAACGGGAAAGAATCAAAACCATCAACACAATCCGGGACAACATAGATGTTTTCAGCAATAAACTGTCCATGAAACTTATAGAAACCGGCCTGGTTGAAACCGTCTCAAAATCAAGCATTGAAAACCAGCTGGCAAGATGTCTTGACAAGCTATGCAAAGCAGAGGATTTTGATATTGATTACATGATTGCACCTTTGAGAACCCTTGTTTCAAATCCCAATATTGCCTGCCTTTACCTGACAACATTTATTGTGGAAAAACTCATTAATCACAAAGATGTTATTGATGTTTACGGCAGTGATGAAGATATTTATTATTGCATTCAAAAAGAACTTACCGCTATTCTGTCCAATGTCTGATCTGACACGGCTTTAGATTCAAATCAAATCATACTTCCAAATAAAAAAAGGCCATTCATGAGTTTCAACTCCTTCATGGTAAATGATAATTAATTAAACCAATTAATTATCATTTATGAATATGAGGTTGTTTGCCGTGCTTGTGAATATGCTCATGGCGATGGATGTGAATTTTATCATCAGTTAAAATTCTGCCGTTTTCCATGGAATATATTTTATCTGTCACTGCTTTAACAAAATCAAACTCATGTGAAATCACAAAGTAAGATATATCAAGACCATTGAGAATGTTGATTAATTTTTCTTGAACCATATTGTCCAGGCCGGCAGTGGGTTCATCAAGCAACAGGATTTCAGGTTCCATGGCAAGCACTGCAGCCAGTGCCACAAGCCGTTTTTGTCCGCCGGACAGCCGATGGGTCACGCTTTGTTCAAAAGACGGAATTCCAAGTCTTTCAAGGGTTTTTCTTGCAATTTCAATTGCATCATGTTGTGAAAAGCCAAGGTTTAAAGGCCCAAATGCCACATCATCCAGCACGGTCGGACAAAACAATTGATCATCAGAATCCTGAAACAATAAACCTATTTTGGATCGAACCGGTAAAAAATCTTTTTCATTTTTTAACACATTACCAAACACTGTTATTGTTCCGGAATCAGGTTTGCAAAGCCCCATGATCGTATGCAGCAAAGTTGTTTTGCCTGACCCGTTGGGAGCCATCATTCCAATCCTGTCACCTTTTTTTATTTCAAGATTCAGATGATCCAAAACTTTTTCATTTGAGCCGGGATAAAAAAAACAAATGTCTTCTAACTTGATTACGCTTGAATTGTCATTCACTGTTAAACCCAGATAATTTCAATTATGACAAGACTTAAGCTTGCCGCAGATACAATTATTAAAAAGCTGGAGTTTAATCTATTTGACGGGTAAACGTCAAGGGTATGAAATTTTTGATTGAATCCACGGCACAACATGGCCTGATAAACTCTCTGGGCTCTGACAGATGCCCTGACAAAAAGCATACCGGCCAGATAAGCAAATGTTTTATAGGAATGCAGATTGGTTCCGGGTTGAAATCCCCTGAATTTAGCTGCCCGCAAAAGCCGTCTGTATTCCGCCTCAATAACGGATATGTACCGGTAGGACATCAGGATCAAAAAAACCATCTTATCAGGCACATGAATTCTATGAAGTCCGTTTCCAAGGGAAGCTATGGTCATTGTGGCAATAAGGGCTGTAAAAAAAAGCAATATGGTGATGGATTTGATGGTTATCTTGCAGCACAATAGAACACCGGGTTGTGTTATTTTCAAGCCATAATATTGATACAGGGGATCTCCGTCAAAGGTTAGCGGAAGAATGATCCAGATCATCAACAAAAACCAGAAAAGGGGTTTTAACCGTTTGAGAACATCAACCGGATTCAATCTTGCCATTGCAATTAAAATCATTGAAATACCAAAATAAATCATTGCAAGATTTAAATTATCACAAAGAGCTGTGGCAACAGACAAGACAATCGAAGCAATGATGCGTATTTTGGGATCCAGCCGGTGGATAAAAGACCGGCCTGATGCAAATTTTTCTTCTATCATTTCAGGATGCTTTCCTTTTTAAAAGCATTATACCCAGAGCCAGCAAAAAGATAATGCCAATGCCACCGATTATTTTAAACACAGACGGATTTTGTTCCAGTTTTTCTTTTTCATCCATGGCTGTCCGGATATCCACAGGTGAAGGAACAGCAACCAGTTCATCTTTGGACAGTCGCCACTGGCCCTTATGACCGGTTCCAGCATCAAGATTTAAAATAAGATCTGAATCAACATTTTCAGGAATCTTGAACACATGGTTTCCATCCTGATCTGTCCGTCCTGTATGGACAACCCTGTCATTTTCATCAACAACGGTTATGGTGCAGTCTTTGGCCTTTCTTTTCGAGCCAAAACTGCTCTCCGTATGAATCATTCCATCCTCCACCCAGGCAAAAATGATCACCTTGTGGGCAATGGCACGGCTTGCAGGAATTATCGCTAAGATAAGGGCTAGAATAAGTGTGTTTTTTAATTTCATTTTTTCTTCAACGGTATAATTTCAGGGTAAACTTTTAAAAGGAATGCCACACAAAAGCCTGTTACAATTCCTTCGATGATCATGACGGGAACATGAGCCATGATAATGGTCAGGCTGGTTTCAAAAAAATTTTTATCCGTGAACCATAAAGCCCCGCCCAACAAAAGAGATGACAACAATATGGAGAAAAAACCTGCGCAAAATCCGGCAATAAAGGTCAACCTTGATGATTTTCCCAGCAGGGGCAAAAAAAGATAATGGGACAGCACGGCCGGCATACCCATCACCACAACATTAACCCCTAGTGCAGTGAGTCCGCCATATTGAAAAAGAATGGACTGAAGCAGCAATGCCGTCAGGATTGCCGGGATTGCTGCAAATCCAAGCAGCAATCCCACAATTCCGTTTAAGATCAGATGGGCGCTTGCCGGTCCGATATTCACATGGATCAGTGATGCCACAAAAAAGGAGGAGGCCAGAATAGCCACATGAACAATGCGGTCGTAATTGATTTTTTTCAGTCCCAGACCGGTTCCGGCAATGGCTATTGCCGCACCGGCAGCCAATACCGGACCGGAAAGAACGCCTTCTGAAATATGCATCTTATTTTTCCTGCCAGTTCTCAAATTTTACCCATAAAACCGCGCCCAACTCTATATCTTTTTCCTGATTATCCTGCATCATTGTTGCATCGGATGTGTTTAACGCTGCAAACCCCCACCATCCGGCAATTGGTGCGGCATAGGTAAACACTCCGTTGCCGTCGGCTTTTACGGCCTGAGTCACCATATAATCTGTTGGTGCATGGGCTTTTTTATCCTTATTATAATATTCCACTTCAACCTCTGCATAGGGAACAACTTTGCCATCCAGCTTTACAATCCCCTGAAACACGTTTCCGGCATACAGACCAAAGGGCTTGGACAACGGCACGATTTCAGTTTTCAGTCCAAGTTCACTGTCCCATCCTTCGTCATCACCAAAGGCTGCCACAATGGTTTTGGTATAATGAACAATAAAGCAATCTTCAGCCGGTTCCCAATAGGGTTTTGGCTCCATTACAAAGGCATAGGCACCTGGTCTTTTTATGGCATACCCGGTCTTCCAGGCGTCATGTCCCATGACTTTGATTGCTTGAAGTTTTCCATTCAAATCCTGTTGTTTACCATCTTTGACCACAAAAAATTTTTCCGGCTTGACCAGCGGCATTCCAACTATTTCAAAGGGATGGGAAAAAGACAGCTGGATATCAACTTGCTTGGAATCATCCTGCATGACCATATTATCTGACGGTATAACCATTCCAAAATGAGCATATGACGATCCAAAAGAAAAAAAGAACATTAAAACAGTTGAACAAATCACATTTAAAAATTTCATTTAAACTCTCCTTAAAAATAAAAAAACCATAAAGGTGACGGCATTATCCTGCCGATAAATCAACCTTCATGGTTTAAATTGTTTATTAAAAAAAATATTTTTTCAAGCTTCTGCTTGAGGTTGGCTTTACTTATCCTTTCATGATCCAAATGTCAACGGATAAAACAACAAACCTCTGTTCTTAAGGCTACAAAGCCCTGTTAATGTAAATTTGCTAAATACACCCTTTAAAAAAGATGCTATAAAGAAAAAATTTTTAATCTTACAAAGAAACAATAAAATTGCAGGAATATTTTATGGAAATGAAAAAATTTTACAGAGCGGTCATGGAACTCAATCAGATGGATGACAATGAACAAAAAGAAAAGGCTGCCAAAGCATTCTTTGAAAAATTAAATTTCATGGAGTTCCCTGAATATTTTAATTGGGTTGAAGAAGTTTTTGATAATATACATGTCAAAGAAAGAGGAGAAAACCTGGCACTGCTCTGGACGGATATTGTTACAAAAGAGACAAAACGCTATACATACAAAGAATTTTCAGCAAACGGAAACAAATGCCTTAACTATCTTCGAAATGCAGGCGTGAAGCAAAGCGACAATATGTACATGATGGTTCCCATTGTCCCTGAAACATGGTTTGCAACTTATGCCGGCATAAAAGGCGGGCTTGTTTCAGTGCCTACGGCTACGACCATGACCATGAGGGAACTGCAATACAGATTTGAAACCTATGAACCGGATGTTATCATCTCTGATCAGTCTTTTACCGATTTAATGGATGAGGCTTTAACCGTAACCGGGATCACCCCCAAGACAAAAATCGTACTTGGCACCAAACCGGGATGGACTAGTTATGCCGACATTGAAAATGAATCAGCAACAGCCGAGGCTGCAAAAACCAAAGCCCATGATCTTTTGTTCTGTTTTTTTACTTCCGGAACCACAGGACTTCCCAAACGGGTTGGACACAGTGCAACCTCATATCCTGTGGGGCATTTGTCCACATCCGTAATGATCGGGGTTAAACCGGATGATATCCATCACAACCTCAGTGCGCCAGGATGGGCAAAATGGGCATGGAGCAGTTTTTTTGTCCCCCTGAACGTTGGTGCGGCTGCAACAGGGTTTAATTTTACAACCCTTGACGGAAATCAATATCTGGAAGCCATAGCAACAAACAAAGTCAGCACGTTCTGTGCGCCGCCAACTGCCTGGAGAATGTTCATTAATATGGATATATCAGCATATGATCTGTCCTGTCTGCGCCAGTCCATCAGTGCGGGAGAACCCCTCAATCCAGAGGTTATCATCCAGTGGAAAAAATTCACCGGCACTGAAATCCGTGATTTTTACGGACAGACCGAATCTACGGCAATGATCGGCAATCCCCCCTGGATGACAGGAAAAATGCGTAACGGATCATTCGGATATCCGTCGTTTATGTATGATGTTGCTCTGATTGATGATGAAGGAAATGAAATTTTAACCCCTGACGAGCCCGGTCATATTGTTGTAAAACTGGATAAATTCAAATCCAAAGGCCTGTTTACAGAATATATTGGAAGCCCTGAAAAAATGAATCAGGTGTTTATTGACGATTATTACTATACCGGGGACCGCGCCTCATTTGATGCAGACGGGTACTGGTGGTTTGTAGGCCGGGCAGACGATGTGATCAAGTCCTCGGACTACCGTGTGGGTCCGTTTGAGGTTGAAAGCGCCCTGGTTGAGCATCCGGCCATTGGTGAGGCCGCTGTTATCGGAAAACCCGATCCAAAGAGGCATCAGCTTGTTAAAGCCTATGTTATCCTGAATCAGGGATTTGAGCCTACAAGGGAACTGGCCCTGGATCTGTTTAAACATACCATTGCAATTCTTGCCAAATTCAAAATTCCCAGGATCATTGAATTTGTTCCGGAGGTTCCCAAGACCATCAGCGGTAAAATAAGAAGAATAGAGCTAAGAGAACAGGAACTCGCACGACTGGAAGACAAAGAAGAAACAAGCCCCAACGAATATTTTTACTGGGATTTTCCCGAGTTAAGTTCAAAAAACAAATAAATCAGCAAAAATATTGTCAGTCCAGCACACTTTTCCGTGGAAAAATAATCCTTCCATTGCATTATTGAGCTGGACTGATTATTATATCCAGCCCTGTTGCCATGGAATGTTATTCATAATAATATTTTCTCTGGAGGCACGAATGCAAAAAAAAATATTTTTTTTATTCTTTATCGCCATAGCCCTGGGCTCCACTCTTATTTTTTTAAGCCGAAAAACAACTGATCCCACCGAAAACAGAGCAATATATCACAATGCCTTCTTTTCTGCTGATGACAGGCTTTCACCACTTCAAAACCCTTTGGACAGAAAAACAATCAATTTTGGTGTTTCAATTTCAAAAACAGGCCGGTTTTCCGTAGAAGGTAAAAATGTAATTCAAGGTTACATGTTTTGGCAGGAGCATGTAAATAAAGCCGGCGGTATTAAAATTGGAGCCCGATCATACCGGGTAAACATTAAATCTTATGATGATAAAAGTAATATTGAAACTTTAAAAAAAAATATAACCAAGCTGATAAAAGAAGATAAGGTTGACTTTATTTTAGGGCCGTTCTCCAGTGACTTTAATTTTGCCGCCAGTCAAATAACGGAAAAAAACGGTATCATCATGATAGCGTCCGGAGGTGTGTCAGACTCTATTTTTACTAAAAACCAGCATTTCACATTTGCAACTCAAACCTCAGCCAGCTGGTGGTTTAAAGAATTTTTCAACCTGATGTCACAAGTCAGACCCGCTCCCAAAACATATGCTCTGATAATGCCTGATAAGCTGTTCACCAGAAGTGCGGCCAAAGGGGTTCGAATATGGGCTGCCTCTCAAAAAATTCAAGAAGTATATTATCAAATCATTGACAAGCAAACAGATAATTTCACCCCCTATCTGCATGAAATGGCGTCAAAACAACCTGATATTATAATATTAACCAGCCATTATCAGGACGCTGTGAACTTCAGCAAACAATTGTCAAAAATAAAACAACTGAAACCAAAAGCAGTTGTCATGACCATTGGGCCTTCTGAAACAAATTATGTTCAGGATGTTGGTGATGATTCAGAAGGGATGATAGGCATTGCACAATGGGCTCCCCAAAAATCATTTAAAGGGCCTGTTTTCGGTACGTCAAGGGATTATATGAAAGCATTTAAAGACGAATACGGCCGACAGCCCAGCCAGCAGAATGCCACATCAAGTGCATGCGGAGTTATTTTTCAGCTGGCCCTGGAAAAATGTACTGCCCTGAATTCAAAAGAACTGATAAACAACATCAGAAATATGGATGTGGAAATATTTTACGGACGGATAAAATATAATTCAAGGGGAATGAATATCGGGCATCAAATGGCGCTTGTGCAAATTCAACAGGGCAAAATGAAAACCATATGGCCCCCGCAAGCATCTGAAAGCACCATTAATTATCCCCTTCACAGCAAATATTAAACAAAGCCGCTCATATGAAACAAGATAAATGGGTTACGCAAAATAGAATGTTTAAACGAGGTACAGGTCTGTTTGATAAAATCTTAATCTTACACCTTTTTTCAACAACTGTTTTATTCCTTATTATAATAATTTCATATTACTTTATTGAAAAAAATGATTCCGACAATAGTTTGTTAAAAAAATCCATTTTAATACATGATCTTTTGGAAATTTCATGTATTGATCCCGTTGTAAGCACAATTGCATACGATAGAATTAACCCTGCCATTGAAACATTGTATAAAAAGAATCAAGAAATTGTTTATATTGAGATATATGATGACACAGCAAATATAATAGCTTGCGTCGGCAACATTCCGGCGCATCACCTGGATATCGAAAAAATAGTCCACCTGTCCAGAAATCAAAACCTTTCCAAGCTGCAGATAAATAAAAATTTTTATGAACTGATCACCCATTTAAATATTAAAGACCGCCATATAGGGCTTATACGAATAGGAGTTACAAAAGAATATCTTCAAACACAACTTGAAAAAAATATTCTGTATTTTCTCGGTTCCTTTATCATTGCCATTGCCCTCACCAGTCTTGTTTTTTATTGTTTTACCAACAAATGGATTGTAATGCCCATTATTAAAGTCAGCAATATAATGAAAAATTATGGGCATGACGCCTTGCCGACTCTTTTTGACAATATAAAAAAATACAACAACTCAATAACAAAAGATGAAATAGGAGTGATGTCCATTGCTTTTGAGCGGATGATTTCATCCATCATAGACCGAACAAGGGAAAAAGAGAAAGCAGAAAAGCGTTACCGATTAATCGCAGAAAACGTTTCAGACGTAATATGGACAATGGATATGAACCTTGTTTTCACCTATATAAGTCCTTCAATCCAGCAACAAAATGGATATACAGTTGAGGAAGCAATGAAAATGCCGATAAAGGACATAATGCCTCCAGACTCATTCAAAAAGGCAACAAAACTGCATCAAAAAAAACTGAAAAGCATTGAATCAGGTGATCCTGATGGCTGGGAGTCCACCATATTTGAAATAGAACAATACCGCAAAGACGGTACAACAATCTGGACCAGCATTAATATAAAATTTTTACCTGACTTACACCTGCAACCTGCAAGCATTCTTGGGATAACCCGCAATATCACAGATCAAAAGCGCGCAGAATCAGCACTTGCAAAAAGTGAGCGCAATTACCGGGAAATATTCAACGCCACCAGTGATGCCTTATTTATATTAGACAATGAAAAAAACAGGTTTTTTGATGTAAACATGTCTGGATTGACTATGTTTGGCTATGAAAAACAAGAACTATTGAAATGCACTGCTACAGATATAAGTTCAGGAATTCCTCCCTATGATCAGAAAGGTATTGATGAAAAAACAAAAAAGGCAGTGGAGGAAGGATCGCATATATTTGAATGGCAGGCAAAGAAAAAAAATGGAGACATATTCTGGACGGAAATAAATCTCAAGTTTTCAAAAATCGGTAATAAAGAAAGGATGCTGTCAGTTGTCAGGGATATTAATGAACGTAAAAAAACCCGGGAGATGATTGTGCAATCGGAAAAAATGCTCTCCGTAGGCGGACTTGCCGCAGGCATGGCCCACGAGATCAATAATCCCCTGGCAGGTATGATGCAGACCGCAGATGTAATGAGCAAACGCCTTACCAATATTGAGATACCGGCCAATATGCGTGCGGCAGAAGAGATAGGTATTAATATGAATGATATCAAGGCTTTTATGAAAAAAAGAGGCATCCTGCGCATGATCAAAACCATTAACGAATCCGGCGCACGAATGGCAACTATTGTCAATAACATGCTAAGTTTTGCCAGGAAAAGCGACACACTGGTATCGTCATATTCTCTTTCGGAACTCATAGACAGAACCCTGGAGCTTGCAGCCACTGAGTTTGATTTAAAAAAACATTATGATTTTAAAATGATTGAGATTAAAAAAGAGTATGATGACACTGTACCACCTGTCCCCTGTGAACGGGCAAAAATCCAGCAGGTTCTTCTCAATATCCTGCGCAACGGTGCGCAGGCAATGCAGGAGAATCAAACCCCAAACCCTTTGTTTATTGTCCAAACACATTTTGAAAAAAAGCGAAAAATGGTTTCCATGACAATACAGGACAACGGCCCTGGAATGGATGAAAAGACCCGCAAACGGGTGTTTGAACCATTTTACACCACCAAACCTGTGGGGATCGGCACAGGCCTTGGGCTGTCCGTATCCTATTTTATCATCACTGAAAACCATGCAGGAGAAATGAGTGTGGAATCCACACCCGGTTCCGGGGCCAAATTTATAATCCGCCTGCCAATATAGCCAGGAACTTCAATCTTAAATACTCAGCTTTTCAAAACACTTCTTTCAGATCATCAAAATTCCGGATCATCAAAATTATTGTTGAAATCACTTTTTTTGCCATGACCCATCAGGATTTTGAAAAAATTCTCCCGGGTCTGCCTTTTCTGCTTTTCGCTTGGCCTGAATTTTTTCAACAACTTCCAGTGAAGTATTCTGCTGTTTTGCAAAGTGAGTGTAAATGGCTTTCCTGTCTTGATTTTCAGCGGCAATAACATCTTCCAGTTCCCTGGCAGCGGTGACAAATCCAAGATAGCCTCTGTTATCTTCTCCTATAATGCCTTTTGCTTTCAAACCTGTAATTGCAGGCAGCCGCTGTTTCATTCTTTCTTTAATGCCGGCTGCAAAGGCAACCTGGAATGATATAAAAAAGCAGACCATCAGTAAAACATATATTTTTAAAATATTGCGCATATTCATACTTTCTCCTATTCTTTTATTTCATCTTCAGCCGCTTCAAGGTCATCGAAAAAGTCATCAAGGGCTTTTTCAACCCTGACATTCACATCAATGGTAATGTGAATGGGCTTGATTTCAACAGGCTTCACCTCAATTTCATGGCTTGACTGACATCCTGCAAAGGCAAAAAGAACAATGAACAATGCCATGAAAAAAACTTTTCCGGACATACGCTCTCCTTTTTTTAATTTAGGATTGATTTTAATTTATTACCAAATTTCATCACTTCATTAAAGGGAAGATTTAAATTCACATCCAGTTTTATTCCCTGGAAACTTGATCCAGGACTTGATGCATCCACCCGGATAAATCCTCCCAACTCTTTTCGATATTCAAAGGGTAATAGTTTCGACGGTTTTCCATCAAGCTCCATATTCACATAAAGCATGTCTTCAAATGAATTAAATATAAGTTTTGCCCATTTATAATCAAAATCCTTCAAAGCTTCCTGAGCAATATCGAGTTGCACAAACTGCGGACTGTCCATTGGAATACCCGCTGTAATCCTGCCGGCATTCTCAATCATCACCTTTCCCCCACTTCCCGGAGTTGAGAATAAAAACCCATTGTCAAATGCAATATTCCCGTCAGAATAAATCACGGGAATTCGTCCATTTAATGTGCCGGTTCCCTGGGAATTAAACAAGCCCATCTGTTTTAACAGCTGTGTCAATTCCAGGCGATCACAATAAAGGGTTAGAAAATAGGCATTGTTTTTCTGGGGAAACCTTATGGATTCCGATGAAACAAGGCCGTTACACCACTTGAACCGGATGTTTTCAATGAGCAAAGAGCTGGCATCTTCCAGACTGAATCGAATTTTTGCATCCGCTATTTTGATCTTGTTCACTTCAATTGAATCAATGGTTAACATCTGACCCGGAACAGTTTCCGGCACCAGCAGATCATTGAAATCCACTGTGGTATTGATGCCTGTTGCAGTAAAGTTCATATCCGGCATATGTATTTTACCATCATTTATGTTCACCTGCATGGATGTGTTTAATTGATGATGACTATAATCAGCCTTTCCATTGGCCCAGGCCGTTATTTCAATATCGGCGGAATCAAGCTTTTGAGGAATCAATTTTTTAATATCCTCATAAGTTAACTTAACAGGATTTGTTTTAAAATCCAGGGATGCCCAAAGCCCTTTTTCAAACCCGATAATTGAGCTGAATTGAGCTGTTACATCCTTCACTGTCTTAAAATCAAGCCCTCCGCTGACACGGAACTCTTTTGAATCGGTTTGAAAAATTCTACCTCTTGTGCTGAAGTTATGCTGGTTATTGTATGAAATTGCCGGAATAAAATATGTTCCATACGACCTTTTACCGGTATTGGGATAATGGATCGGAATTTTAAAATCAATCCCCGAAGCTTTGATATTGAACTTTGAAGATCTCAGGTTGCCTTTGGAAGCCTTTAATATCATATTACCGGAAGGAATGTTGTTCCTGTCAAAAAAGAACACTCCTGACCCCTCTGCCAAAGGAAAGGCTGATTGCACCAAATCCGATTTGATTTTGACCTTGTTTGCTGCAAGCATCCATTTTGAACTTAAACCTTTTCCTTTACCTGTAAGATCAACATCAATATCCAACGATAGTTTTGTATCGGCAAAAGCAAGTTCCTGTTTTTGATTTTGAATGCGGCCTTGTTTCAAATCAAGGCTTATTTTACCCTTCCCTTTTGACTGCGTACCACTGAACCCGGCTTTAAATTCAGGCTGTTTGATATCCACAAGAGTTGATCCATGTGCAAATTCACAATGTTGTATTTTACTGTTTTCAAGTGTCACATCAAATTTATGATCTTTTTTCAAATCAATTGTCACAGCGTATTGCATCCGGGTTAGCGGCAGCATAGGCCAGGCGATGTTAAAAGTGCCACCCGCACTTATTTTTTTATTGTCAATCAAAAAAGTGGCGGCAACATCAGCAACAGACATCTCAACAGGTTGCCCGACAACAACTTGGGAAATATGCATATCCCATTTCTTTTGAAGTGAAGATGATACCAGGTTAAAATCAACCGGACCTTTTAATTGAACACCTTTTGTTTTTTGGGAGAGCAATGTGTTCATATGTTCTAAGTCAAATGATTTTCCTTCAAGTTTTAAAAACTCAACCCCCTTATGCAAATCATATGTAATACGAATATTGAGTTTTTCGCCAAAAGGATATAATAAGGCCCGGACAAATATTTTTTCATCTGTTGCGCTCAGGTTGGACAACACATCAAACGGAATCAAGAACTCATCATCAAATGCGTGTAAAATAATTTTAGCATTCTGCAAGACAATTTTTTTTGGCAGAAAAGACAGCAACGATGTATCCGGCTGTCTGGTTTGATCTTTTGATGTGCCGGGAATCGTAAATCCATGAATTTCAAACTGATTATTATCATCAAGACTTGCATGAACATTTAATCCCGATACGGTCATTTCACTCAAATGAATGGACGGCAAATTAATACCAGGCAAATATTTGATATCATAATCATAAAATCCATAATCAATATTAAGCAAATCAATAAAAATCCCTTTGCCTATGCGAATTTTGGAAATAACAGTATTTGAAAAGCCTATTTTTTGTATATCAAATTCTATATCCTTGGAATTTAAAACCTGCTGCAATTTTTCTTTGATTTTGGGTTCCACAATATGGGGAAGATTGAGGAAAACAAAAAACAAAACCATAAAAAAACCCAGGAAGAGAAAAAAAACGATTTTTATAGCTTTTTTAAAAAACATTTTTGATATTCACTGTAAGATACATATCCCCTTTGATACCGCCTGGAAAAACCCTTCCCATTCCGGAAAGCCGTAAACGGGTTCCGTGTTTCACTCCGGGAGGAATCCTGACCTTGTAAAGGGGTTTATAAAATCCCCATGGAATCGTCACCATTTTATTGACACCGGTAATGGCTTCAATGGATGTGATTTCAATATCTCCAAAAAGATCCGAGCTGTCCGGCGTGTTTGATGTAACAATCATTTGAAGCTTTGGGGTTCGCTTTTTAGCGGTAAATTGACTGATTTTTTCTCTGGTGCCTGTTTGAGGCAGTGTTTTGTTAACCTTAACCAATAAAAGCCCTGCAACAAATCCTCCAATATGTGCCCACCAGGCAATACCCGATCCGGCACTGCTGCCGGCTGCATTGAAAAACTGGATTAAAAACCAGACTCCCAGAAAAAGAAAGGCGGGAATTTCAACAAACCAGGGAATAATGATAATTGGAATCACTGTTAAAATCCGTGATTTTGGATACAGCAGAAAATAAGCCCCCATAACACCGGCAATAGCACCGCTTGCGCCAATTGTCGGCACCACGGATACAGGGTTTAAAAAAAAATGGAAAAATCCTGAAATAATGCCGCAAATCAAATAAAACCCTATAAATCTTAATGATCCGAAATATTCTTCAACATTGTCCCCGAAAATATATAAAAACCACATATTCCCAATAAAATGGAAAAACCCGCCATGTAAAAACATATAAGAAAAAAAAGAAAAAAATTGATTGGCCGTTGAAAAATGCCTTGATACTTCATGTACCGTATATTTAGCCGGAACCAATCCGTAAACATAAAAAAATGCCTCATTATCCAGCCCGATTTGAAGTTGCAGCAAGAATACCGACAAGTTAATGCCCATGAGAAGATATGTCACGACAGGAAAACAATTGGATGGCTGATTATCCCGAATAGGTATCATTTAACTACTCTTAATATATGGTCTGTTTCAAGATATTTCTTAAACCGTTTTAAAATTTCCATAACAGCATCTTCAATGGTACAGGTATTATCCTCTGTCTTGGAACAACAATCGTTTAAAAGTTCCTGATTTCCACTGTCAAATCCCATTTTATGCCTTAAATAGTCCAGCAGGGTAAAATACAGCATATGGATCTTTTGACAATCAAATTTTGCAATAAATATCCGGGTCTTGAGCGGCAGGTCGTCACAAAACATGACAACAGCCTCTTCAATGGTTTGAGGGAAACTCTCTTTAGCCGGGCCACAAGGAATGCAGTCGTAGATGCCATTGTCCTGATCTATGTCTGAAAAAACAAGGTACAAAGTGACCTCAAGAACAGTTTTTACATCCTTGTATATCCAGGGGTGATAGCTTAACCTGGGGCCTGCAACATTCAAAATCCGAATTTTATTTTCCATTATAAATGATTTTAAAATCATGGCAGCCTCAAATTCATCTGTCTTTAAAAGATCGATATAACAATTGGGTTTACCAAGAACGTTTGCATAGGTCTGTGTCAACTTTGATCCGCCGGAAAGATTCCCCCGTGAAATAATAACTGTCCCATGGGAATCAATAATATTTTGTTTTGTTCTTTCCCGGTAATCAGTGGTCTCCATTTCAACCAATTGATATTTCATTGGCAAAGGCCCTTGTTCGGTTATTCTGCCCTTTGGAATCCACCCGCCATGTTCAATATTGAATTTAATGGCAAAATCTAATGCCGCCCTGTCCGCACCGGTTTGTCCGCCTGAAATTATTTTTTTCAACATTTTAATAGTATCACTGCCTTATAAGAATTTTTTTCTATAACTGCCACGGGCAGTATTAGTCTTTCACCCATGTTTGCCCACAAAAAAACATGAAAGTCACTGTTTGGATTTGATAAGACTTTCATATAAAATACCAGTGAGAAGTATAACTTCAATAAAACTATAACTTCAATAAAATTTTATTATTTTAAATTTTTCTTCAGCACCTCACGTATTTTATCGGCAAAATCCTTCATTACAATCGGTTTCATTAAAAAACCCTTAATTCCCAGAGCCGCTGCTTTTTCTTTAGAAATGGCTTCGCTGAACCCGGTGCAAAGCAATATCGGAATATCAGGGTTTATTTTTATCAACTGCGCCGATAATTTATCTCCTGGCATATTGGGCATAGCCATATCAGTTATAACCATATCAAATTTATCGGGATCGGCACGAAAAATTTCAAGAGCTTCAATACTGTTGGTCCTTGAAACAACTTGATAACCCAACCGTTCCAGCATCTGTTTTTCCATTGTAACAATATCTTTTTCATCATCTACAAGCAGAATTTTTTCATTCCCTTTTTTTATTGGACTGTTATTTTGAACAGGCTGTTCTTTATAAAACTTCTTAAATATCGGCAGATAAACGTAAAATTGAGTACCTTTGCCAGGCATGCTGTCAACCCGTATGGAGCCTTCCATGCTTTTAACAATACCATGCACGACAGAAAGTCCCATTCCTGTGCCCTTCCCTTTTTTCTTGGTGGTAAAAAACGGATCAAAGATTTTTTCTATCAAATCTTTATTCATACCTGTGCCGGTATCGGCAATTGTCAAGCAGGCGTAAAGCCCCGGTTTTATATCCAAACTCAGCACATCCTGATTGCTCAATTGAATTTGATTCAAGTTTACGTTCATCTCTCCACCGGTCGTCTCCATGGCGTGATAAGCGTTTGTCGCAAGATTCATCACAATTTGATGAATCTGAGTCGGATCAGCTTTGACTTCACCACAATCAGTATTAATATCCTGTTTGATTTCAATTGTTGTGGGAATTGTCGATCTGATCAATTTTAATGCTTCTTTTATAATAGGCTGCATCTTCATCAATTTCAATTTACCACTCCTTTGACGGGAAAATGTAAGGATCTGTTTCACCAGATCCTTAGCCCGCATGCCACCGGAATAAATTTTATCCAGACTATCACGAAACGGACTGTTTTCAGGGATATCCTGCTGCAGCATTTCAGTATAACCGATAATCGGGAACAGTATATTGTTGAAATCATGGGCTATCCCCCCGGCCAGGGTGCCGATGGCCTCCATTTTATAGGCCTGGCGAAGCTGTTTTTCCACTTCCAGGTCATGGGTAATATCTCGTGCAATACCGATCACATATTTGGTATTTAAAGGAACGCTGCTCAGCTTGGCAATCCTGCATGTACCATCCGGCCGGTAATAGGTGACCCTTCCAAGCTCCCTGACTTCACAGGATTCGGAAATAGCGGCAAGCAGATTATCTGCATCCTTTGATGTAATATCACGGGTGGTCATCTGCTTTAGCTCATCCAATGTTCGTCCGGTAAGATCAAGAGCGGCTTTATTGGCATCTGTGTAACGGCCCGTGGCTCTTTCTGCAATAAAAATAGCATCGTTTGTTTTCTCAAACAGGGTTCTGTATTGTCTTTCGCTTTTTTGCAATGCTTCAAACGCTTCTACCGCACGCATGGTTTCACAGCTGTACGAGGCCAGTATGATGCCGATTTCCTTATCCTGTTCGGTAAATGGCGGTTGGGTTTTACTGTGAAGGGTCAAAACCCCGGACACCTTCCGGGAAGTTCCAAGAATCGGAAAAACCAGAAGTGAACCATCCAGATATCCGCCCCAGCCACTGGACTTTATGGTATCATTTTTTGCAACATCATCCACAAGAGAAGGCTTTCCGCTTTCCAGAACCTGCCTTAAAATCGAAAACTCATCCAAAGGAAACGATAAATAATCAGGGGCATGGCCCGGATCAAGGCAATGCAAAAGCCGCAGACCGTCCTCTTCTACAAAATAGAGACTTCCGCCTGAAGCGGTCATGTGACTTGCAAATTCCTCAAGCAGCTTAGGTCCGAAAGAACTGATTTCAATACAACCTGTCAACCCCTGTGTTGTTTCAACAATTTTTCTGAGCCTGGCATTATTGTCTGAAAGATGGGCGTTTGCCCTCTCAAGTTCCAAGGTTCTTTCCCTCACAAGCTGTTCAAGCCCGCTTTTCATTTTATAGATCTCCAGAAATACTCTTACCTTGCTCATCAGAATAAATTCATCCAGCGGTTTAAATATAAAATCAACAGCTCCTTTGCTGTATCCTTTGATCTCTTTGGCATTGTCCCTGTCAATTGCAGTGACAAAAATAATGGGAATATTTTCAGTGCGCTCGTCATCTTTTAAAATTTCCGCTACTTCATAACCGTTCATTTCAGGCATTTGAACATCTAAAATAATCAGGGCAAATTCATTATAAAGAGTGGTTGAAAGAGCGTCATTGCCGGAAACAGCCCTTATGATATCGGCATCAAGCTTTTTAAGTATCTTTTCAAGAACAAAAAGATTTTCAGGATTATCATCCACGATAAGTATTTTAGGTCTATGACTTGCATCCTTCATGATCATCCTCCAATAAACCGGTTATGAAAGAAGGGATATCTTCCAGGGATAAAATAAAATCAACACACTGTGTTGCAATTGCCGAACCAGGCATCAGATTCACCTCTGCCGTGTTCGGGTCCTGTGCTATTGTCAGCCCTTTGTTTGCTTTTATGATCCTGATGCCGTTACTGCCGTCACAACTTGCACCTGTAAGAATGATTCCTATCAGATGAGGGCCAAAAGCCCGGGCTGCCGTTTCAAACAAAACATCAATCGAAGGCCTTGCATAACACACAGGTTTGTCCACTGACAGGGAAAGAGTGTAATCTTTTTCAACAAGAAGATGATAATTACCTGGAGCAATATAAATTTTTCCGGTTTTTAATTGTTCCTTATCCTCTGCCTCTTTAATAATAAGTTTAGACATTGTGTTCAGTGAGTTCACAAAAAAATCATCGCCTGCCGGCATTCCATGGTGAACAATGATCACAGGACAGGAAAAATTTTTTGGAAACATGGGAAGCAGGATATTAAGTGCCTTAAAACCACCTGCTGACACTCCCATAACCACGGCATGAAAATCAAATTTCATCTTTTTTCTCCCGGACAGGTTTTTATTTTTTTTTGAAAAATCCTTTGTTTTTTAACAACAGGCACAAAAAAATATGAGATATCTGAAAAATCAATGGTTTCACGGCTTCCCAAACAGAGAAACCCATGATTGCAAAGACTTGTTTTAAAAAGTTTTAACACCCTTTCCTGCAGGTCTTTGTTAAAATAGATCAATACATTTCTACAAAAAATCAGGTTCATCTCCCCGAATACATTATCGGTTGCAAGATTATAGTTTGCAAAAACAATATTTTTCTTAAGGGATCTGTCAATAATAACGGAATCATAATCCGCATGATAATACGTTCCAAACGACTTTTTACCGCCTGCTCTCTGGTAGTTCAGGGTGCTTTTTTTTATATCATCACCTGAATATATTCCCTTTTGTGCTGTTTTAAGTACTATATCGTTAAAATCAGTTGCATATATCAGGGATTTTTCATACAAGCCTTCCTCTTTGAGTACAATTGCCAGCGAGTATACCTCTTCACCCGTGGAAACTCCCACTGACCAGACCTTGATAAAGGGAAAGGTCTTAAGATATGGCATCACCTTTGTTCTTAAAGATAAAAAAAATTTTGGATCACGGAACATTTCAGTGACATTTACGGAAAGATTATACAAAAAAGAACTGAAAAACCTCTTGTCATGAATAATATGAGGGATCATGTCTGAAATGTTTTTAACTCCTGCATCAGACATGCATTTTTTTACTCTTCTTGTAAGGGATGCACCTGCATACTGGCTGAAATCATAACCGTATCTGAGCCGTACAGCCTCCATGAGAACCTTTATTTCTATCTCTTCATTATCCATATAATTCACACCACCCAAGTCTACGAATAAAGCCATATTCTGAGCATGGTCAGCAATTTTGACGTGTCAATAGGTTTGGACAGATAATCGTTTGCCCCGCATTTGATGCATTCCTCTCGATCCGATTCCATTGCTTTTGCAGTTAAGGCAAGGATGGGCAGGCTCTTAAATTCCTTTTGTTTTCTGATTTTTTTCATGGTTTGATAACCATCCATCACCGGCATCATAATATCCATCAGAATAATATCCGGTTTTATGCCTTGATCAAGGATATCAAGAGCTTTTTGCCCATTATCTGCAATCACGACATCCATGCCTTTGGATTTTAAAAACTTGTTGAGCGCAAAGGCATTTCGCATATCATCATCCACCAGTAAAACTTTTTTTCCTGGCAGTATGGATTCACGCTCTCTTAAGCTTTGTATTATTTTCTTATGATTTTCCGGCATATCCTTTTCCACACGGTGCATGAAAAGGGCTGTTTCATCCAGAAGTCTTTCCATGGACACGGCACTTTTCAAAACAATGCTGGAAGAATATCTTTCAAGTTTTTGTGTCTCTTCGCGGCTTAAGTCACGACCCGTATAGATTATCACTGGAATTTTTTGCACAACAGGATCGGTATTGATGATGTCCAGCAATTCAAACCCTGTGATATCGGGAAGCCCCAGATCCAGAATCATACAGTCAAATTTCTGTTTTTTTAACAGCCCAAGGGCCTTGTTCCCGGTTTCAACGGCAACTGCATTGATGTCATTGGTTTTCATGAGCTTGAGGATGCTCATTTTAAGCTCTTTGTCGTCTTCAACAATAAGAAGTTCTTTGACATCGCTTGCCAGGACACTTTCAATCCTGTTGAGCGCTTTTTGAAGGCCCCTGGTATCAACAGGCTTGGTAAGGTATCCCACAGCCCCTTTTTCAAGCCCCTGCCGTGTATTATCAAAAGCCGACATGATATGCACGGGGATATGCCGTGTGGCCGGATTATTCTTGAGTTCACTTAAAACCGCCCATCCGTCAATACCGGGAAGCCCTATATCAAGTATGATGGCAGTGGGTTGATGTTCGATTACAAATTTAATCCCTGTTTCGCCGTCTGATGCAATAATACTTTCATAACCGTTTTTTTGGAAAAAAGCGGCCAGTATAGCGGAAAATTCATTATCATCTTCAATAATCAGCATGGTTTTGCCAGGGAAGTATGCCTCTTGTGTCACCAAAATTTCTTTTTGGCTCTCTTTTTTTTCAGAAATTGTTTTAAGTTCTTTTGTTTTTTTCTTTTCAGGCGGTAAAGCAATTTTTTCATCCGCATAAATTTCAGGAATATAAAGGGTGAAAAAAGACCCCTTGCCGGGCGTACTCCTGACTTTAAGTTCGCCTCCTATGAGAATGGCAAGCTCACGGGATATGGACAGTCCAAGACCTGTTCCGCCATAGCGTCTGCTAATGGTTCCGTCAACCTGTTTAAACGCCTCAAAAATGAGCTGCAGTTGACCATGTGGTATTCCAGGGCCTGTGTCGGCAACACAAATGGCTATTGTTTTTTTTCTGTCCCGATCTTTTGCGTCAAATTTCACATCAGGATCAGGCCGGGAAATAATAAGTGCAACAGACCCTTTTTCAGTAAATTTAACGGCATTTCCCATAAGGTTTCTGATGATCTGGTTCAGCTTGAGTTCATCTGTGGTAATTGTTTTTGGCAAATTTTGTTTTAAATCCAGTTTAAACTCGATCCCTTTTGCTTTTGCCATGTGCATAAACTCTGTTTTGCAATTGGCACCAAGGCTCTCAACGCTGATTTTTGAGATATTAATATCAATTTTTCCAGCCTCAATTTTTGAAAGGTCAAGGATGTCATTGATCAGGCGTAAAAGGTTCTGTCCGCTTCTGTGAATGGATCTGGCGGATTCAACCTGTTCTGCTGTGAGGTTTTGATCTTCATTTTCCGCAAGCATATTGGCAAGAATCAATAGACTGTTGAGCGGTGTTCTAAGCTCGTGGGACATATTGGCAAGAAATTGGGATTTATACCGGGTGGCAAGTTCCAGCTGTTCTGCTTTTTCTTCAACCTCTCTTTGCTTTATCTTAAGGGAGGTATTCTTTTTTTCTATCTCATTTTTCTGGGCTTCAAGAATTTCAGTTTTTTCTTCAAGTTCTTCATTACTGGCCTGTAACTCCTCCTGCTGGAGTTGCAGTTTTGATTCTGATTTTTTTAAAATAACGGTCTGTTCTTCAAGTTCTTCATTTGCCGCCTTTAGCTCCTCTTGTTGTTCCTGAAGCTCCAAAGACTGTTGTTTTGTTTGCTCCAACAACTCTTCAAGCTTTTCATTAAACATGGCTGTATTTAATGCAACTGCCAGAATATCACCCGCAAGTTCAATAAAATCGATCTGAAGTTTTGTAAAAGATGAGACCATACCTATTTCAATCACTCCCTTGACATCCTGTTCAAATATAAGAGGCAGAACCAGAATGTTTTTTGGCACTGCAGCTCCAAGAGAAGATTCAATTTTCATATAATCATTTGGCACTTCAGTAAAAAGAATTCGCTGTTTTTCCAATGCCGCCTGCCCGGTAAGACCCTCACCAGGTTTAAACCGGTTCATAAAACCTTTTCTTTGTCTGAAGGCATAATTTGTTATAAGAACAAATTCCTCTTTTTCAGTATCCCTGACAAAAAAAGTAGCCACTTGAGCGCCGACATATTTGGCAATACATGTGATTGCTTTTTGACAAAGGGTTGTCAGATTTCTTTCTCCGCTTATAGTGTTGTTAAGGTTTGCCTGGCCTGTTTTCAGCCAGTCCTGACTGCTTGTTTCAGTATCCGCTTTTTCAAGGGTTGCAAGCATCTTGTTCATGGATACGACCAGATCATCTTTGTTTGAATCAGGTGTAAATCTGAATGAAAACTCTTTTTTATTTATGGCATTCTGCAAATTATTAAAGATCAACCGATACTTTGACTCGCTTTTTTTAAGGATACTGGATGACTCGTTGATCTGCTCCAGCATGGCATTAAACCGTTCTGCTAAAAAACCGATCTCATCTTTTGAAGTCAAACCTGCTCTTACGTCCATATCCCCTCTCTCAGAAGCTTCAAGAACGCGAACAAGCTCTCTTGTTGAGCTGGTAATGGATTGAGCAAGAATAAAACAGATCAAAAAGATAACACTGCAGCCGATACCTGCGACAGCAACAGCAAAACCCACAATCTTACGAAAACTTGAAAGAATATCCTTTTGCGCTACAAAAACAGCAAGATAAATATCCGGTTTAAAATCCCCTGTTTTTTTCAAGGTCAAAAAAGTTGATGCCATAATCAGCGGCTTTGATATAACATATTCCACACCACGTTCAGTTGAAATTTTTACAGCCTTTTTGTCTTTTGCAGGCTTGATTTTTTCAAGAGATCTGTCAGGTGAAAGTCTGCGATTTAAAAATTCTTTGACTGAATGACTGATAATGATTTGAGTGTTCGCGTCAATCATAGCAATATGACTGCTTTTAAATCTGTTTTGAATCATCTGAACATACAACTGGTCAATCATTCCCTGGATTATTGACCAGTCAAGGTATGCAAGAAAAAATCCATTCTGCCTGCCTGAAGAATCTCGTGTTTTAAAACTATAAAGAGCGGTATATGAATTCTGCCAACCGTTTTTTTTTACGAAATCGTTTTTCACAAGAGACACACTGTGATCATTGCCCTCTTTTAATTGAGCAGTCTGTGTGACAATGGTTCCTTTTAAGGTTTTAATATCCATAAGTTCCGTATCTTCGCGAAAAGCTGCCTCAAGAACTTTTCCATTTTCATCTGTAAACAAAAGCAACAAGAATTCAGGATAATTTTTCATCAAAGAGGAAAAATACTCTTTCAACTCTATGATGGTGTTAAATTCAATTGCCATGCCGAACACATCATCTTCAGTCCAGTTGATAAAAACTCTTCCCCTGGCATTAAAATATGCGTTCAGTCTTTCGGAACAGTTTTGAGCGGAAAGCGCCATCAGTCGGCATGCAGTCTGAATCGTATTCTCACGGGTAGGGTAATAATTAATAAAAACTATGATTATCATGGGAATTACTGCAATAAAAAAACCGATAAAGATCTTGGATCTTATGGTTCCTTTAAAAAAAGTTCCAATATTCATTGCCTTCACCTTATCCTTGTGTTCCGCATGTTATCATACAGCACAACAAACCATATGAACCGCCATACCTTTTTAGTTAATTCGGTTTGTTCAGTTCGGTTTAATCAATTCGGTTTGCTCAATCAGGCAGTTTTTCCAAATCAATTGGCATGCCTGAATTCAGGCGCAAAGCATTCCATTCTTCTCGCGTGCGGACAGCTTCTTCTCCTGTCATTTTTTCAATAATTTCAAAATAATCCAGATGAAACCTGTCTTTTATGACATCAATTTCAGGTTTGCATTTTACAGTGAACACACTCTGCACCGACTGGTGGTCAAACTTCCGCCACATTTGTTCATCTTTTAACGAAACATAATTGTGGCCTTCAAGGCTTCTGATCACTGCGGAAGAATCAAAGGAACCAGCTCTTTCAACTGCTTGCTTGTATTGATATAAAATTGTATAAGCACAAGCCCCGGATGTGGACGGATATCTATTATACCTTTTGACAAATGATTCAACAAATTTTTTTCCTTTTGGATAATCATAAAGATACGGCACTTGCCAGCACCAGGCAAGCGTTCCGATAACCCCTTCCATAACTCTTGGTCCACCATCTTGTGCCATCCCAAGGGTAAGATTTGGAACGATAATTTGAATTTTCTTTTCAAGTCCGAGAATTTTTACCTGCCTGATTGCCGTACTCATATTCCTTCCAAAAAGAACCAGTACCAGGACGTCCGGTTTCAACATCCCTGCAAACAGGATTGCTTTTCTAAATTCTTTTTCTGTTGCATCAGGAAAGGATATTTTTATGCCTTTGTGTCTCTCTTTGTCTTTGGTTCCTGTAAAATGTCTTACAGAAGATTCTGTTGTGTCTCCCCATGTGTAATCTGCTGTGATGTAAAAATATTTTTTTTGTTTTGCAGGAAAATGCTTTTTAAGATAACTGCCAATGGCCTTGGCTCCCATCCATGCATTATAGCATTCGCGGAATGTATGGCGATGGGCATGTGTTCCTGTTGTTGCTGTTGAATAGGTCAAAGTGCCAAAAAAGATGATCCTTTTTTCCTGGCACAATCGGCTGGCTGCCAGGGCAACATTGCTGGCAGAGCCTCCAAAAACCATCTTTACCTGCTCATTATCAATCAAGTCCGTGACATTTGAAATTGTTGTATCAACCCTTGATTGGGAATCGCGCCAGACCACTTTCACCTTTTTTTCCAGGATACCGCCGTTTGAGTTTATTTCATTCACAGCAAGTTCTGTGGCCCTGATCTGATCAAGGCCCTGAACTGAGTATGGGCCGGTTCGTGGATAATTCAAACCTATTTTAACTATTTTGTCGTAGGCATACCCGTTTACAGACCACAAAAAAACAACTGAAAGTGCTAATGAGAATATCAATGACAACCTCCGCAATGACCTTTGACATCTCGTCATCATCTCCTCCCTATTTTCCCAGGCTGGTGATTTTCGCCACAAACAAACTGATCTTTTCTTTCAACAAAGATCAACCAAAAAAACACCTGAATTATTATTTTGACATCTGAACAAGAAAAACAAAAACACGGCTGAACAATACAGAATTTTATTTTTTAAAAAGGCAATAAGCTTAGGTATTCAGGACAATTTCTATAAATTCAACATACACCATCTTGTGTTGCAAAACAAATTGATTTTCAAGAGACATGACGCCAAAAAAACAACACACTAAAAAAAACCTTTCCTATATTAGCGGTAAATAGTATAATTTTAACCCTTTGAATAACTGCCACGGGCATACTTGACAATTTTTTACAACGATCTGGTCTTTTTGGTTTGCCCACAATAAAGCATGAAAGTCGCTGTTTGGATTTTTGAAGACTTTCATTTAAAAATTAAGAGATTGGCCTATGAACATACCGTCCCAAAAAGAATGTTTTAAGCTGATAGAGAAAATGGATATGATGGACCATATCATTGACCATTCTATAATGGTTTCCAATGTGGCCCGATTTCTATGTATAAAGCTTAAAAAAACCTCTCCTGATCTTGACACCAGGTTGGCAATTTCCGCAGCATTGCTCCACGACATAACAAAAACCAGAAGTTTTGATACAAAAGAGCGCCATTCTGAAACCGGCGGCCGGATGTTAACCGAATTAGGATATCCGGAAATAGGTGATATCATACGTCAACACGTTATTTTGGACTCTTATGAAAACGATTCGCCTGTGACGGTGCAGGAAATAGTCAATTATTCTGACAAACGGGTATTGCATGACAAAGTAGTATCCCTGGACAAAAGACTTGAATATATCAAGGTTAAATATGGAACAAAAAAAAGTTTTAAAGATCGTATTCAAATAATGTGGACCAATACAATAAATCTGGAAAAAAAAATATTCTTTCATCTCAATATAACACCCAACCAATTATCAGGCTGTATAACGGAAGAAATCAAAAAAGATGAATATTTTAAATAAATGTGATATCTTTTCTTTCTGGCAATTTTTATAAGTTTATTTGATTGAAAACCAATTCAAAGGAAAACAGGACAAAAAAGAACGCATGCTGTTAAAAATCAATCCAGACAATCCACAGGAGCGACAGATCTCAAGGGTAGTAGATATTATTAAAAAAGGCGGGATTATCGCATATCCCACAGATACATTTTATGGTATCGGATGTGATATTATGAACAAAAAAGCCATTGAAAAAATTTACACCATAAAGCAACGCAATAAAAACAAACCCTTTAGTTTTATCTGTCCTGATTTAAAAGATATCTCCAAATATGCCAAAGTATCCAATTTTGCATATAGAAATATGAAAAGGTTATTGCCGGGACCGTATACATTTGTTCTGTCCGGCTCCAAACTGGTTCCCAAGATAATGCTGACCAAACGGAGAACAGCAGGAATAAGGGTTCCTGATAATAAAATCGCACTGGCACTGGCCAATGAACTTGGCCACCCTATCATTTCAACCAGTGCCACCCGACCGGATGGAAAGGTTTTTGATGACCCGTCACTGCTTCATGATTATTTTGCAACCACCATTGATATAGTTATTGATGGGGGTTCTGTGCCGGGGTCTCCTTCAAGCGTAATTTCTTTAATTGATGACGTACCGGAAATTATCCGTTACGGTGCTGGAAATGTTGAGATCTTCCAATAAAATACCTACAAACTTATTTAAAAATACTCGTCTGGTACTCAAAAAAAATACTGGCAAACAAAATTTTCCAGAGTTTTACCAGATTCAAACACCTTACAATCCAATCCTCACCATTAAGCAAACACTCGATATTTATGCTTCCAATATTTTCACATGCCATGACAGACCCTCTGCCGCTGCCTCAAGGCTTTTTTAAGGAACGCGGATTATAAATAACCGCTGAAACTCCAATTGCCTCAGAAACAGCAACACAGTTCCATTGCGGCAAATATTTATCAAACTGACTTCTCATATTTTTTTTAAAGCTCAAAAAATTTAGAGGGTTCTAAATTTCTTTTTTGCTTCATCAAGGCATAATGTTCTGCATGATACCATATTTGGATATTATTTAATCATGGATACTGAGCTGATGTTTTAGATGATAAGAAATAGAATAGTGCAACCTATGCACAACCAAAACAAAAAGGTTTTCAACCCCAAAAAAGCTGAAAACCTTTGTTTGTTTTTTTTATGGTGGGCCGTCAGGGAGTCGAACCCGGGACCTACTGATTAAGAGTCAGTTGCTCTACCAGTTGAGCTAACGGCCCATAAAGTTAACCCAATAAATCTATCAACCAATCTTAAAAATGTCAATAGATTTTTTTGATTTTGATGCATATTTGTTACAATTTTGTACTGATTTTTATTTGCCAATATGGCTTCTTTGATTGATAAAGCATCTTCCAGTCTATTGGTGACTAAAGTATAAGCCACGCAGAGCAGATTCTTTGCCAAGTGCTGTTCAATGGCAAACCCTGGCTTTAGTTTATATTTGTTCAGCTTTTCTCGAAGTTCTTCAAAAAGTAATTGGGTTTTGGCTGTTCAAAAATGGAGGGGATTACGTTTTTTAGCAGCAACCTTATGATCATATAAAGGGGATTTAGAATATTCACATGCGTTATCCTTGTCAAACATCGAGTTAAACATTGACTTTTTAGGCATTTAAGCTTATTCTTAAAAACAATTGATCTTTTACAATTTGGGGGCGAAATGGCTTCGACGGAGATTTTGAGGCCCATGGTAGCATACCGAGTTTTTTGTCAGCTCGTAAAATTGGCAAAGCATTAAACATAATCGCAGATGATTATAATTACGCTGTAGCTGCTTAAGGCAGCTTCCGTCCTCCTGAAATCCTTCTTGCAGATCTCAGGTCAGGGCGTCGACTTTGCAAGACCGCTTTTTAAGGGCGTCTGAACCTTAAAAGTTAAACTTTTCAGACTATATTGTTTTGTATCCATCTCAAAGGAGACATTACAACAAATATAAATTTTGAGATAAGTATGTAGAAGCCTAGGTTGATTGTTTTCGGACGCGGGTTCAACTCCCGCCGCCTCCACCAACAAATATCTATAAAATCAATAACTTACAATTTCAAAACCTGCTATTTTGCATGTGCAAAACATGTGCAAAATGGTTTTGCCTGTTTTTCGGCATTTTTTACAATTCAATTCTTGTTTTATTTCAGAATAAATTTTCACTTGATTGAAAATTTTAACATTCAATGCAATCATCCTTGAGTTTTAATCATGATGAAAATTTGAGCAATAGCCATTAACGATAATATGAGTAAAAATTATCTGGCAAATTTCAAATTAATCGTGTATGCCTTTATTGGAACTGATTTTAAAACATCATTCAAATTTACATGATAAACAGACCAGTATAATCATTTCATAGATCTATGAACAAAAAGCTAATGCAAGAATATGATCATATACAGTTCAAGCAAGGTTTACCTTTTTTTGAAATGGTCATGAGTTTTATGACATCATTATCAACGGTTTCCTTTATTTTAAACAACGATAAATTGATTAATTTAAAAGAAAAAGATTGGGTTAGCATGGAAGGTAAGTGGGTTAAACCAAGGCACTTTTACCCTCACGATGTTGTTTTAAACATCCAAAAGGGGAATTTTACTTTTGACAATTACATTAATGTTTGCTGCTGTATGCTGGCTAACACAGCATATGAAGCAGTGAAAGAGAGAAATGACAAGTCGCCGGAATTTGAACTATTTAGACACATAAGGAATGCAAGTTCTCATCAAAACAAGTTTAATTTTTTCCCCAAAGAACCTTCATCACCCACGTATTGGAAAAAAGCATCCATAGATCACAATTTGAAAGGTAGCAGAAATCCACTTTACGGTACTGATTGCTTTGGCACATTCTTTGGTGTGCCAGATATTATTGATTTATTAAAAGAAATAGAAAAAAAGCAGATCTAACGAATAAGTTTAGATTTTAAAAGATTTTTAACTATGCTTATCGCATATTCTTTCAATCCTGAGTGATATGCGGTTAGATATTTAAATTATACAAAATATGCGGACGAACCGGATGAAAAGCTGTGGCAAAGATCTATTTTTTTTGGCATCCGGTTAGCCGCAGATCCTAAACATTATTTGGCTTGGAGTCACAAACAAAATCAGATATACAAAATCTGAAAGGTCTGTCATTTAATAAACAGTAAAGACTTGATACTCAAGGTTTTATTTTTCAGGAGCTATAGTTTGACAAGATATGTTAATATTTTGAACGGCTCCGTTATTTGTTTGACATACAATCGTCACAGGAAATTAGTATGGAAGCATTTTGTCTTAATTCAAAAATAATCATTGGTAATTTATGTATAAATTCAGAAAGTACGTTTGTCCCGGTAATTACATGGGGATTTTATTGGTAATCTGCGCTTTTCTGTTTATAGGGCTTCCTTTTTTGATCGGGTGTGGAACCAAGGACCCCCTGACACATGAGGAGAGAGCATGGTTAATGCAGCATGCCGGACAGATAACCATTAATAATGAAAAAGGCTGGCCGCCTATTATCGATACAGATATAAATAACTACCCTATTGGAATTGCTGTTGATTATTACAGGCTCATCGAACAAAAACTTCACTTTAAATTCAAGCTGGACAAGTTAGATACCTGGACAAATATCATCAAGAAGTTACAAAATAATGAGATTGAAGTAATTTGCGAAATGCAAAAAAATCCGGAACGATCTAAATATGTACTCTTTACAAAACCCTACATAGAGATTCCAAATGTGATTATTGTCAGAAAAGAGCAAAAAGGTTTTTTGGCACTAGAGAATATGCGAAATATGAAGATTGCCGTTTCAAAAGGATATGCAATTACGGATTTCATAAAAAACAATTATAGTTATTTGCACCTTGTCATTTTTAAAGAAGAAACCGGTTGTTTGCTTGAAACTGCCACAAAAAACGTCGACGCGGCGGTTGTCAATCTGGCTGCTGCATCATATTTTATTGAAAAACACGGGATAACAAACCTTCGTGTTGCAGGATATGCGGATTATACAAATGCACTTTGCTTTGCATCAAGAAAGGATTTGCCGCTTCTGAATAGGATACTTGAAAAGGGGCTTGCTCTTATCACTCAGGCTGAAAAAGACGCTATTTACCGAAATTGGATTTCCTTGGGATTGGAATATAAACCTTTCTATAAAAACAGGCGTTTTTGGATTGTATCTGGAAGCATTTTCGGAGCAATTATTACAATTATTATTACTCGATGATCCAGTTTTTTTATTTGGAATGGTAAATCCAGATTAAAAATGAAAAGGCTGGTCAAGTCGATGTTATAATACAACCTTACAGGAAGTATCTCACCCATCGGATGGCCAGCCTCAATGGACAAAATAAAATAAAAATCATTTAAACACAAGAGATGATTTGATATATGCAACCGCTTCACTGATTATGTATGATGAGGCGGAAATGTTAATAAAAAAGATGTTGCCATTTGTTGAGAATTATACCGATTTATTAAATGCTGCATTAATCCAACATTCTCCTGGAATGTCGTTAAGTAGAACTCAAAAGCTTTGGCTGGGCTTCTGCATTACCGGAATAATTTTGACAAACAGCATTAATTGGTCGGCCTTCTCTCGTATTAGTGTGGGACAGTATAAAAAGAATGCTCTTTCCTGGATGTTTCGGAATTCTAAAATTGCTTGGGAACATCTATTCCATTTCAGCCTCAGTATTGTTTTTCAAACTTATGGCATTACGAAAGGGGTTATAAGTATTGATGATTCAGACAAAAAACGCAGCAAATGTACGACTAAAATCTTTGGTGTCCATAAAATAAAAGACAAATCGACAGGTGGATTTTGCATGGGCCAAGGTCTGGTGTTTTTGACTTTGATAACCCCCAAAATAACGGTTCCAATAGGCTACGCTTTTCATATTCCTGATCCTGAGATAAGTAAGTGGTCCAAAGAGGATAAAAGGCTAAAAAAAGCTGGAGTCCCAAAATCAGAACGTCCCAAAGAACCTGCAAGATCCGAAGCATACCCTACCATTACGATGATTGCCAATGAACTGCTGGAGACATTTGTAAAAAAACATCCGGCTATAAAGATAGAAGCAGTTGTTGCTGATGCCCTATATGGCAATGCCATTTTTATGGACAAGGCATCAGAAATTACAGGGACATCTCAAATAGTCAGCCAATTAAGAAACAATCAAAACATCTTGATCAAAAATAAAAAAAAATCAGTGAAAGAATATTTTGAACATTGTCAGCCGGTTGAACAAACATTATGTGTACGCGGTGGTAAGGAGGTTAAAGTGTATATTAGCTGTGCCAGAATGTATGTCTGTGCCCACGACAAAAGAAGATTTGTTATTGCGTTGAAATATAAAGGAGAAAAGGAATATCGATATCTTGTTGCTACGGATTTAACATGGCAAAATATTGATATAACAGAAGTCTATACTCTCCGATGGTTAGTAGAGGTTTTTATTCAAGACCATAAGGCGAATGAAGGATGGGGAAAACTGACCAAACAACCGGGTGAAGATGGGTCTTACAGAAGTTTGACCTTGAGCCTGCTGGTTGATCACTGTCTCCTGCTTCATCCTGACCAGATGGCCTCAATAAACAACAAACTGCCCGCAAAGACTGTTGGCAGCCTATGTGAAATCATCAAGATTGACAGCATCTTATCCTTTGTTGAAGAAATTATATATAGCGACAACCCAGAATCTTACTTTAAAAAAATCTCGGTATTTTTAAAAGAGCATTTTGTCAAATCAAACGATTCAACCAAACATATGAATCTAAGGCCATGGGGGAGACATGAACCATCACCATCTCTCAAATATAAGGCTTGTCGTTAATATGGAGATAATAACTGACATTGCAATTCTATGTCAATTTTTAAAAACTGGATCATCGAGTATTACAATCCTTATTTTGAACAAAGGCCTGAAAAGACAGGTTAAATTGCGAACAGAAAAGCTTAATTCAGCAAACGTTCAGTTGAAAACCGAAATAGCTGAACGCGAACAGGCTGAAGAGGCCCTGCGTGAAAGTGAGGGACGTTTCCGGGCTGCATTTGATTCGGCGAAAGATTGTGTTTTGATTTGGGACAAAGACTACAACTATCTCTACGCTAACCAGTCGGCGATTGATCATTTCGGGACTACGCCAGACAAGGTCATAGGCAGGAACATCAGAGATGGATTGGGGCAAACTCCTTATTTTATGACTCTTTGGATGAGCCGCATTGACAAAGTATTTGAAACAGGTAAAGTGCTGAGAGTGCAAGACGAACAAGAAATGATGGGGCGTCTTTACTATACCGATTCAATTATTTCCCCCATATACGCTTTAAATGAAGCTGTGTCTTCAGTATGTGTTGTGTACCGGGATGTTACCGAACTAAAAAAAACCGAAATAGCACTTTCCCAAGAAAAAGAACGCCTGCTGGTTACATTACGTTCCATAGGTGATGGGGTTATAACCACAGATACAAAAGGTCGGATTACGCTGATCAACAAAATAGCTGAAAAACTTACCGGTTGGACTCAAGTTGAGGCTTACGAAAGGGATATCAAGGATGTCTTTAACATCATAAATGTGAAAACCGGACAACAATGCGAAAATACGGTTGAAAAAGTGCTAAAAGCAAAATCCGTTGTAGAGCCTTCCAATTACACAAATCTCATTGCAAGAGACGGTACAGAGCGAATGATTGCCAACAGCGGCGCTCCCATTTTTAATATAAACAGTGAAATTATTGGTGTTGTATTGGTATTTCGGGATGTAACTGAAAAAAATAAAATCGAAACACAACTCCAACAAGCTCAGAAAATGGAATCGATCGGCACTTTGGCTGGAGGTATTGCCCATGATTTTAACAACATTCTTTTCCCCATTGTAGGTCATACGGAGATGCTAATAGAGGATTTTCTTGAAGACAGTCCATACAGGGACAGCCTTAATGAAATTTACACTGCTGGTTTGAGAGCCAGGGAACTGGTCCAACAAATTCTTGCATTCTCAAGACAACAAAAAAATGAAATAAAACGGATAAAGATACAGCCAATTTTTAGAGAAGCGCTAAAAATGATAAGATCTACAATATCAACCACCATTGATATCAATCAAAATATAGACACTGAATGCAGTGCAATAAACGCTGACCCCATACAAATTCACCAGATCATTATGAACCTGGCAATAAACGCTTTTCATGCCATGGAAGATGACGGTGGCACATTAACGGCAAGCCTTAAAGAAGTTGAACTTGGAGAACCTGATTTGATCAATCCCGATATGAAGCCCGGTAATTATGCCCATTTGGTAGTGGCAGATACCGGCATAGGGATTGATAAAGATGTGAAAGAAAAAATTTTCGATCCTTTTTTTACCACTAAAAAAGAGGGCAAGGGTACCGGGATGGGGCTTTCTGTTGTGCATGGTATTGTAACGAGCATGGGGGGTGCAATACAAGTTTATAGTAAGTTGGGTAAAGGCACACAGTTCAATCTCTATTTTCCAGTAGAAAAAAATGTTTCTGAAGATCAGAAAAGCCAAGCTGAAGAACCATTTCGAAGAGGGACTGAACAAATTTTGCTTGTAGATGATGAAGAAAGTATTATTAAAATGGAAAAACGGATGTTGGAGCGTTGGGGCTATCATATTACGCCACACACCAGCAGTATTGAAGCCCTTGAAACTTTCAGGAGTACCCCTGATAAATTTGACTTGGTCATCACTGATATGGCTATGCCGGCTATGCCTGGAAATAAGCTATCGGCTGAGCTGATAAAAATACGTCCTGATATTCCAATATTGCTTTGCACAGGCTATAGTGAAAAATTTTCTGAAGAAAAGGTGCTGTCCGTTGGTATTAAAGGGTTTTTATTTAAGCCGATTATGATGAAAGATCTTTCGAAAAAGATGCGTGACGTTCTGGTTAAGTAGAAAAGGAAAGGGACCATAATACCAATACGCCGCAAAGTAATATAAAACCAACCACCCAACAGATAAAATATTTCAGGATCTGAACTATTAGACATCTCGGCAGGGTCATAAGTCCTAAACCATTTTTTGAATATAGTTCGGTACTGGCCTGTTTCTTTAACCATGAACAATCCCTGGATTAGCAGTCCCAAAAGCATCTGGTTCCCTTCTGTAACTGCAAAACTAAAAGGCCTGTTGTAATCATGTATGAAAATCGGTGATATTTCAAGATTGGTTAAATCCATTTTCTTAATAGAGACAAGCCCCACTACCTTAGGAATAAAGGCGACCCACCCTATCCGGACGACAGCAGTTTAAGTGCCTCGGGTATGCTTTCAATCAGGATCAGTTGGTGGTGATATGAAATCAATAGACTGTAGATAATTATGGGCCTGGTCCTGTTTCATAATGATAATGGTTTGGTTGTAAAAATCATTTGCGAACTCTATTTTTTTGTATTTTTTCTTGTAAAAAAAGCATCAAAGGCAATGGTATGAGGCACTGAGAAATCAAAATATTGATCCCTGACCTTGGAATAGGCCATCATGGGCAGAAGATCAATTGCCCCGATTTTCAGACTGTCTTGAGCTTTATCCCAATCATCAACCTGGATATCAAGTTCCAGGTACATGGCCTTGATTACGGCTTTAATCAGATCAACGCTGAAACCATCCAGTTGTCCTGCTTCATTTACAAAACTATATGGATAATAATTATCCACGATAATGGTTTGAAGCCGCTTTTTTTTAATGACCGTTTGTTCTGCAGTCATTCTTTTTAAATCGTTTGTTTCGCAATACAAACATGTTGGAGAAAAGAAAAGTGTGAAAAACAGTAAAAACAAGAGTAGCGATATTTTCCTGAAAGCATATAAAGGAGAAAACCCTAATATGTTAATAGTGAGCATCGGAAATCTCCTTTAGAATTGAGAATTTTAATTTTTATATCACTCCAAGTTTCACATGTAAATCGTTAAAAAAACCTATTTTTGAAAAAAAATAGGTTTTTTTATTTTAATTTTTTGAATAAATATTTAGTTGAATAGAGAGCTTCAAGGATAGGAAAAGAGTGCTTGCTTTATTATTTGGTGCTTTTAGGGGCTTGGAAACAATAAAACGTACCATTCTATTTGGATTGGTAAATCCAAGCTGTAATTGTAGCCAAAATCAAAAAAGGTTGTTATCTTTTGGCTAAAACAACTGGGGTGATTATTTTATTCCGAGTCCCTTATTCAAGGTGGGACTGAGTACTCTAACGTGAAGTCATGATTTTTTTTTATAGAAACGCTCACCACAATATCTGGTATCTCCAATTTTTAATTTCCAGCCATGAAATTCATTTTCAAAAATTGTATATAAAAGTTTATTTTTTTTCATACTGAAAATATTTGGATAACCCGGACTTGTTCTGCCTATTAAGAAGGGATTCCGAGATCAAAAACACCCCGGACTATCCCTTAGTCTTCAATTTTTTTTTGCAAGGTTGATGGTGGAGGCCCTGTTTTTAATTAATCTACGAAGTCTTTTCTGGAGGTGAATAAAATTGAGGAGAGTTTTATGTCTATTTTTGAGCTAAAACCTTAACATAAAATCATTTAGAATAAAAAAAACTTGACGGTATTTTAATCGAATATAGTTTTTAACTATTTGTTTTCAAAGGTAATTATCAACCTTTTGGATGGACGCCGCCTCCACCATTTTTATTCGCAAATTCAAGTAGTTATACAAAAAAATATCTTTAAAACAATACTGCCTTTTTGCATCATTTTTTATCTTTTATCCGTTTTTTAAAGCTGTAGCAGCTTGCCGACTCCCCTTCTGTCCTGGAAATAATCCTGAGCAACTTTGCTATGGCACAGGGTTTCTTTGCTAAAAGGATTCTTTTTTTCTTTCCCTGTCAAGATCTCGCTTCATATCTTTTTTCTTGATGCTTTCCCGCTTGTCAAATAATTTTTTGCCTCGGCCAAGACCAATGAGAACCTTAATTTTATCGTTTTTAAAATATATCTTCAACGGGACCAGGGTATATCCCTTTTCTTTAATTTTTGACCAAAGTTTTCTAATCTCATATCCATGAAGCAGCAACTTTCGCGTTCTCAATGATTCATGGTTGCTGTAGTATGCATATTTGTATGGTGAGATATGTAATTGTCTTAAAAAAATTTCACCATTTTTAATATCTGCGTACGCATCCTGAAAACTGACTCGTCCTTCCCGGATAGATTTAACTTCAGTCCCGACCAGAACGATTCCCGCTTCATATTCTGATTCAATGGAATAGTTGTGCCGGGCTTTTTTATTGGTTGCAATGAGTTTAATATATTCTGAGTTCATAGGTTTTCATCCGTCTCTCGAAAAGGGAGGATATCTTTATATTCCTTTAAAATAAAATCCGATATTTCTTGCACAGTATTGAATTTCATAATTTCTTTTACGTTCTTTTCAGCCTTTTGTGCATCAAGTTCACGAATCAATTTTTTAACTGCCGGAATGGAAGCAGGGTTCATGGAAAAATTTGACAATCCCATACCCACAAGAACAGGCAGATTAATTGGATCACCTGCCATCTCTCCACACATTACCAGATCTATACCTTTTTTCTTTGCAGCGTCATAGGTCATTTTAATCATTTTTAACACCGCCGGATTCAATGCCTGGTATAGATGCGCTACCCGCCTGTTGCGCCTGTCGATCGCCATGGAATATTGAATCAGATCATTTGTTCCAATGCTGAAAAAATCTACATGATCGGCAAGGTGTTCAGCCATAATGACTGCAGACGGCACCTCAATCATAATGCCAAGAGGAATATCCTTATTAAAAATTTTATCTTCATGGTCAAGTTCAAGGATTGCTTTATTGATAACCTGTTTGACCTGAATAATTTCTTCGACACAAGAAATCATCGGAATCAGCAATTTGATATTTCCAAAGGCTGCCGCCCTTAAAATGGCTTTCAACTGCGTAATAAAGATATCCTCATTCTCAAGACAGAACCTTACTGCCCGCAACCCTAAAGAAGGGTTAGCCTCTTCAACCGTTGATAAATATGGATTAACCTTGTCTCCATTAATATCAAGTGTCCGGATGGTTACGCTCTGCGGACTCATTAATTCGACAAGTTCCTTGTATTTACATAAGAGTTCATCCTCGGTCGGGAACCTTTTTAAATCAAGGTATAAAAATTCGGTCCGGAAAAGACCTATGTCTATTGCCCCGTAGTCTTTGACTGCAACAACTTCTTCTACAAGCTCAATGTTGGCCATAAGGTTTAAAAAAAATCCGTCTTTAGTGACAGCCGGAAGATGACTCTCTCTTTCCAAACCTGCCCTGTATTCTTCAAACCTTGCCAGGCGGGCTTCATATTCAAAAAGAGTGTCTTCATCCGGGTTTATGATCAAAGTTCCGGAAGAACCGTCAACAATTAAAATATCATCATTTTTAACATTGATTGTTGCCCGGCCCAGTCCCAGCACAGAAGGAATTTTTAATGATTTGGCAACAATACTTGTATGAGAATCTTTTCCGCCACGGTCGGTAACAAACCCTTTTATTCTCTCAAGCTGTATCTGACTGGCATCCGCAGGAGACAAATCATGTGCAACAATAATCACACGCTTGTTTATATCGGAAATCTTAATGTCCTGGGCACCAATCAAATATGACATAATCTTGTCTGAAACCTGAACAATATCATTTACCCTGGCCTGCAGATATTTGTCATCAATCTGCTGAAACATGGCTTTGACTTTTCTTGATACTTTTCTCAAGGCCCATTCCGCATTGATCTTTTCACTGGTAATAATATCAATGGTTTTGCCATACAGCATTTTATCCTTAAACAGAACCATATGTGTTTCAAGGATATTCAAATTTTCACCAATATCATCATCAAGGGCCTCAATGATCTTGGCATGGTCGTTTTTTGCTTTTAAAACAGCCTGCTTGAACCGGTCTATCTCTTTTGGCACCAGTGCGTCACTTACTGGATACCGCTTAATGAGGTTGACACCTTCTTTGTCAACGATATATGCCTTACCGATGCAGATACCGGGTGACCCGCTGATTCCTTTTATAATTATCTGACGTGACTTTGAAATGACCATCTTTTATATTTCTCCAAAACCGGTTTCAAAAAAATCAACAATCCGATCAAGAATCACCATATCTTCCTGATTTTCGATTTCAATCACAATCCGGGTTCCTTTCACAGCACACAGGGTTAATATATCAATGATACTTGTTGCATCAACCTTTGTTGAGTTTGCACAAAGCCAAATGTCGGATTGAGCCAGCTCAGCCATTTGTGCGATTTTGGATGCGGGTCTTGCGTGCATTCCAAGTTCATTTTTAACCAATGTTTTACGAGTAATTATTTCACTATTCTTCAATATTGTTCTTTCTTTGAAAAAAAATTTTCTTTTTTATTATATCTTTCCCCTTAAAATGTCAATGTAAGGGAAAAGGCTTATAATTGACAGTTAAATTTATATATGATAGGCCCTTGATTTAAAGGTTAAAATAGCACATATTGTTTAAGTTTACCAGTTCCCACAATACAATTGGATTTAAAGACAAAGAAGTTATTGGAATTATCAAAATGGAAAAATACCCTGTTAACGGAAAATACCCCATTAATGATTTTAAAACAGGCGAATCCTGGCGTTTGTTTAAAATTATGGGGGAATTTGTTGAAGGAATTGACTCGCTGCATGATATAGGACCTGCAGTATCTATTTTCGGATCTGCCAGAACCGATTGCGACCACCCGTATTATAAAAAAGCCGAAAACCTGGCCGCAGTATTTGCTAAAAACGGATATTCGGTTATTACCGGCGGTGGGGGTGGGATTATGGAGGCGGCCAACAAGGGCGCGGCAACAGAAAATGCAGATTCGATCGGCTTGAATATCACTCTTCCCTTTGAACAAAAACCCAATCCATATGCAACAACTCAAATTGAATTTAAATATTTTTTTGTAAGAAAAGTGATGTTTTTAAAATATGCCCAGGCCTATATCATTCTGCCGGGCGGTTTTGGAACCCTTGATGAATTGTTTGAAACAATAACACTGATTCAAACTCAGCGGATCAGGAAATTCCCTATTATCCTTGTGGGCACCGAGTACTGGGAAGGTCTTATCCAATGGGTAAAGGACAAGCTTTTAAAAGAAAATATGATCTCAAAAAAAGATCTCAACCTTTTTCACCTCCTTGATGATCCGGATGAAATCGTCAAGGTGGTTGTGGATTTTAATCAAGAACCAATAATATAGCATGCATGTTATATGACAGAGGGGGGACAAATTTTAAATCTGTTCCCCTTTCCCCATCTTAATCCTATCTTACAGCTCCTTTTGAAAAATAAAAGACTGTATTTTCCGGTAATCTTTCCAAGCCGATTCTGTTCATGAGATCTTTTTTTGTTTCTTCCATTGTTGAAAAACCATGATCCGAATAAAATGATTTACAAAATATTTCTCCCCATGAATTCAAATAAACTGCCGTATATTCAGTTATCTTTTGTTGCTGTCTAGGGGAATAAAAATTTATGGATACAAACAGGTATATCACTTCCTTTTCCTCCGACAGCTGATCAAAAGTGATGACTTTTTTGTATACAGGACTGAAAAAATCATACATGGTTTTATAAAGTTTGCGGATATCATTAAAGCTTGCATAGGTAGGATTAGGGATTAAATTAACGACAGCAGTTTCTTTATAAAGGTTATTGTTAATCAACCATGCACCAATTTCTTCAATGGTTTTTGCTTTAATCAAAGACTCTTCATTATGATAAACCGATTTTTTATTTTTATTAAATAGCTCCCAAGTCCCGATCGTATCATTTCTTTTGATATATTTGAGATGCAAGCCCTGAAAATGCCTGTCATTTTGTGATATGAGAAGGATCTTATCAACCTTGCCCGGTTGTTTTGAAAATTCAATACTCACCCTTCTCTCAAGTACTATCCGGTCTTCAGGGCTGATTCTTGACCGATCATGAAACATGCCTTGAAACAATGTTTTTACTGTTGCATGTTTTTTTTTCATATACTTTTTAATGCTGTTCGAAAGTTTTACAATATCGCTATAAGGCCATGTTTTGAAACCTCCGATATAAAATATCTTATTTTTTTTCCAGCTCCATTTTATCAGACATTTTTCCAGCAGTATTTTTCTAAGGCCAAACACAGTATTATCAATTTGCTCTTCTTTTGAAATGCCGAGCTTAAGGAAAAAACAGGTCAGCATAAGGTTAACCGAGTACTCATCTTTTGCTGTCTGATAATAATTTATCAAATTCTTTAACAAAATATAATAAGCATCATTCTGGGCAAGCTGCAAATGGATGCCGGAATTCATCCATTCATCCTTATACTTATTGCAAAGCAATGATTCTTTACCATACTCATAAATATATTTTTCAAGAAGAGCTATTTTGATCACGGATTTAAACGGGCTTTTCAGCCATTTAAACATCTGCCAGATGGACGCGCCAAAATATTCGTTTGTTGATATGGCATGGATATCACCTAAGTCCATATATCTTACAAACTTTGAAAAATTTGAGATTTCATTTAAAATAGTATTATAATAATTAATACTGATTGCAGTAGGTAATACAGACCAAAGAGGTATTTTCCCCGCAACATAAATCATTGTCCTGTAAAATTCTTCTTTTAAAAGTCTTGTCTGGGCAGAACCGGAGCTTTCAAATGTTGATTCCCCGAAATCATTATGTTTTGTTTTTATAATATCCACCAGAAAAAACATGACCGTAGTGTCAAATTCGTACAGGGCCAGATGTTCGATTGTTTTCAGTTTCTTTTTTAAAAGATCAAGTTCTTTTTCAGTGAAGTTATCCTCATTAATACAGATCCAGTAATCAATATCCGATTCTGAGGTCTGGGCAATAGACCCTATGCTTCCAATGGTAAAAAGTCCTTCAATTGCATGATTTTTACACCGCCTGACAGGTATGTTATCTATGCTTATATATTTTTTTAAAACTTCTTGGGTTTCAAAACTCGGCACATAATCGCAGATACCACGGGGTGTTTTATCACTGATGCCTGAAACGCCTTGAAACTCAATATGTTCATGAAGCAAAAAAGGTATGATTTGAAATAAATCCGCTTGCTTGGTCTTAAAAATATCAAACGCTGTCAGCAGGCTTAGTTGATTTTGTTTCAAAAACTTTTTCTCACCATAATGAATAAATTCACTGAAAATCAAAATATTTATTTGAGCCACCGTGGTTTTATCCATTTTTGGCATATCGTTTAAAGAAACTTGAAATTCTCTGGCATTATAATCCATATCTTGGGTTTTAACGATTAGCCCTGCACCGGAAGGAAATCTGCAAAACCTTGCAGAGACATTTGAAAAATCAGCCTGTTCAATGTTTGAATCTACGAAGGATACTGCAGAAATTCTTGAATGAGCAAAACAGGCACCAGCAATTTTTGTCCGGTTAAAAGAGGTTTTTGAGATAACAGCATTCAAAAATGATGCATCCGTCATATCCGCACAATTAAAATTACAATTAAAAACAGAAACATTTTGAAAACTGCAATTCTTAAATGTTGCGTTCTGTGCATTAACATTTATAAAAACGGTGTCATCAAAATTAACCCGGTCAAATTCCGTTTCGTGCATATCAACATTGTAAAAAAGGCTTTTTTTAAAAAATGCCTTGAAAAAAGATGCCCTGGAAAAATCACAATTACGAATATTACATTTACAAAAGAAAAGAGAGACGGAAAAAAAAGAACAACAAGACAGGTCGATATTTTGTATTACTTCATCTTTAAAATCAATCGACTTCAGCAAAGTATTCTTTTTAAGAGCTTCTATCTTTTTTTCACTTGGGCTTAAAAAAAATTTTTGTATAAAACCCCTGTTTGTTTTTGAATTCTTTTTGGCCAAACTGATGATAGAATCAAATTCAGTTTCAATACTTTTTTTTTCCAGATGGAGAAACTGTTTTATTTTTTCTATGAATTGGACAACATCCGATCTTAAAGAATCTTTGGAATCAATACCATATCGGTTTAATATATTGACAACCCTTTCCGGCCGTTTTTTGATCATCCCCAGAACACAGGCAAGATTCACATCAAAATTCTCGTTTAAATATTTTTCTTTATTCAAAGCAATATCCTGAATAATGAAAAAAGAAATTTTTGACAACTCTGATATTTCAATCATGATCACCGGCATCAGTGCGGGATATTTTTTCTTTACAAGTTCAATCAAGGCATAAGGCGGCAGTTTTCCCGATACAAGCAGCGCTTTGAAAGCGGCAAAGGCTTCCGGCAAATCACTCTCATAAAAAATTTCCAAAATCGGACAAAAAAGCTCCGGATACATCCCCTTTGAAGAATTTTCAATGATTTTATAGATTACAAGCCTTACGTTTTCATTGGTATCTGCTTTCAAGATGTTGATCAATAAAACCGGGGAAATTTTTTTAACCATCATGGAGAGTGCTTTGAGTCCCATAATTTTTATATCAGGTGACTGAGATTGTATCTCATTGAAAATGATTTTATCCGGATCTCTTAACCCGGCATTAATATTGTATAAAATAGGGTCTGCATCCCTTCTCCGGTCAAAAAGGCCGGCATAAAATTCCACAACCGCCTTTCTATGCTGAATTGATCTTAAAATGCCTTTAAATGACAATCCGAATTTTAACCTGGCACTTGGGCTGGTTTGAATATATTGATCCACAAAAGCAAGCTTCATATGCTCAGAAACATTGGAAATGATTTTTTCCATGTCACTTACGCAGACAAGCCCCCTGTAAACAAGCCTGTAAGCAAAAAAAGCCCCTTTACCTTCAAATTCAAGCAATTTTGTAAAAAAATAACTGAGTTCATTAAAGTGCAGGCCGGGACGAATATAAGCACAGATCCTTGCACAAACTGAAGCGGATGCTTTCATGCCCTGCAAGAATCCCTCTTTATCTGATGGATCTGCTAAAAGAGCATGAATTTTATGTTGAATGGTCTCAAGGCTCCTCTTTGCATTGTTCCTCAAATGAAAATGATAGGATGTGATTCCTGCTAAAACCGCTATAATTGCATCTGCTGGATCCAACTGCTCTGCTATTTCGACAATAATAGTTTGTTTTTCTTCAGATAATTTTTTCCATTGGGCTTCAAACATATTGAAATCAAAATCTTTGAGTACAGCATCCATGATGAATATAGTCTTTCCATTTTTTACATTTATAAATAAAAATGCTATAGGATATGTTTAAAAAAATTACAGCTGCTTAACTTTATACCACAACAGAATCATTTATGCACAACAGAATCATTTATGCACAACAGAATCATTTATGAAATTATTTGAACTTAACACAGAAAATAAAAAAAATGCTGCGGCCTATACTGCCGAATCAATTGAAGTCTTAAAAGGGCTTGATCCGGTCAAAAGAAGACCGGGTATGTACACTGACACTTCAAGCCCGGATCACCTGGCATTTGAAGTTATTGATAACGGTGTGGATGAAGCCATTGCAGGATATGCCGACCGGATTGATGTGGTGTTAAAGACAGATCAATCCCTTATTGTTTCGGATAACGGGCGCGGGATGCCTGTGGATATTCATCCTGAAGAAAAAGTCTCCGGGGTGGAATTAATCATGTCAAAACTTCATGCAGGCGCAAAATTTTCCAATAAAGACTATAGCTATTCAGGCGGTCTGCATGGTGTTGGGGTGTCTGTTGTCAATGCATTGTCAACAAATTTAACAATCCATATTAAAAGGGATGGAAAAGAATATTGTATTGGTTTTAAAAACGGCTTTAAAACCGAAGAGCTGACAATTGTCAAAGAAATCGACAAAAAAGAATCCGGAACATCTCTTCAATTTTACCCTGACATGTCTTATTTTGATATCCCTTTATTTTCAAAAACAGCTTTAAAAACTGCCTTGAAATCAAAAGCCATTCTCTGTAAAGGGCTTGTCACAAGTTTTTATGATGAAACATCTGGTGAAAAAGAAACCTGGAAATATGATCATGGAATTGATGATTATCTCAGTGAAAATTTAAAAGAAAAAAAATGCATATTCTCATCTCCTTTTTCAGGAGATATTAAAGGAGATGATCTTCAACTCATATGGGCGGTTAACTGGACCATGGACACCGGCCCAAACCCTGAAGAAAGCTATGTCAACCTTATTCCTACACGATTAGGCGGAACCCATGTAAACGGTTTCAGATCTGGTCTTTTAGAATCTGTAAAAGAATTTTGCAAGTTTCAAAATCTTTTGCCCAAGGGTTTATACCTGGCACCTGAAGATATCTGGAATAAAATCGGTTATATCCTGTCCGTCAAACTTAGCGACGCTCAATTTTCCGGACAGACAAAAGAGAGACTGTCTTCGCGTCATTGTGCCAATCTGGTGAATATTCAGGTCAGGGATGCCTTTAGTTTATGGCTGAATCAAAATATTGAACAAGGTGAAAAACTGGCAAATTTTGCCATTGAAAATGCAAAAAACCGAATTAAAAAAGCCAATAAAGTGACTAAAAAAAGGTCATCAAACGGCACTACCCTTCCGGCCAAATTATCAGACTGTTCGAGTGTTGATCAAGAAAGGCGTGAATTGTTTTTTGTGGAGGGAGATTCTGCGGGCGGCTCGGCAAAACAGGCAAGAGACAGGCGGTTTCAAGCCATTATGCCGTTACGCGGTAAAATTTTAAACACATGGGATATGGAATCTTCCGCCATTGTTGAATCAATGGAAATCCGGAATATTTCACAGGTTTTAGGCGTCATACCCGGTTCTGATGACATTTCAAAACTCCGGTACAATAAAATATGCATCCTGGCGGATGCCGACTCAGATGGATTGCATATTGCAACGCTGGTATGCGCACTGTTTTTAAAACATTTTCCAAAAGTTGTAAGCCAGGGTCATGTTTATATTGCCATGCCCCCATTATACAGAATTGACGTGGGCAAAGAAGTTTTTTACGCATTGGACGACTCGGAAAAAAACAATATTATCAAACGAATAGACCGGCGCAAAAAACATGGCAAGATAAATATCCAACGGTTTAAAGGGCTGGGTGAAATGAATCCGGCACAACTCAAAGAGACAACCATTTCACCGGATTCCAGGAGACTTGTCCGGTTGTCTGTAAACGGCAGTTGTAAAGAATCACTAAAAGAGGTCTACGAGGTCATGGATATGCTTTTGGGTAAAAAAAGAGCAAAAGACAGAAAAACCTGGATAGAAACCAACGGCAACATAAAAGAGATTGAGTAATGAAAGATACGCTTCCGTCAGCCATTGATGATTATGAAAAAATACCTTTCCAGGATTTTGCCGAAAAAGCGTATTTGAACTATTCAATGTATGTTATTCTAGATCGTGCCCTGCCCCATATCGGTGACGGTTTAAAACCGGTGCAGCGAAGAATTGTATATGCCATGAGTCAACTGGGATTATCGTCATCAGCAAAATTTAAAAAATCAGCCAGAACCGTGGGAGATGTGCTGGGTAAATTTCACCCTCACGGAGATACGGCCTGCTATGAAGCCATGGTTCACCTGGCACAACCTTTTTCCTTAAGATATCCTTTGGTGGACGGCCAGGGAAACTGGGGTGATCCCAATGATCCCAAATCTTTTGCAGCCATGAGGTATACGGAATCTCGTCTGTCACAATATGCACAAATTTTTCTTCAAGAACTGGATCAGGGTACTGTGGACTGGTCACCGAATTTTGACGGAACTCTCAATGAACCCAAAATTCTTCCTGCACGCCTTCCCAATATTTTACTGAACGGCTCAACCGGTATTGCCGTGGGAATGGCAACCAGTCTTCTTCCCCATAACCTGAGGGAAGTGGCAAAGGCCTTGATACATTTAATTGATAATGAAAACGCGGATCTTGATCAAATCTGCAAATACATCAAAGGCCCCGACTTTCCAACGGACGCTGAGATCATCACTCCCTCTGAGGAGATAATAGAAAGCTACAGGACAGGAGCCGGCCGGATAAAGATGCGTGCCGTATTTCATGTGGAAGATTCGGAAATAATCTACACAGCCCTGCCCCATCATGCTTCCACGGAAAAAATATATGAACAGATTGCAGCTCAGATGGAAGCAAAAAAACTGCCAATGATAAGCGACATACGAGATGAATCAGACCATGAAGAGCCCACACGGCTGGTTGTTATTCCAAGATCAAAAAATCTGGATCTGAACGCGTTGACAGATCATTTGTTTGCAACAACCGATCTTGAAAAGTCTTACTCTTTCAACATGAACCTGATTGGAATCGACGGCAGGCCCAAGGTTAAAAACCTGCTTGAAATATTGACGGAATGGCTTGAATTCAGAGCAGAAACAGTAAGAAAAAAAATAAACTTCCGGTTGGAAAAAATTTTAGACCGGCTCCATATTTTAGAGGGATTGCTCACCGCTTTTTTAAATATTGATGAAGTGATTAATATTATCAGAAATTCTGATCATCCAAAAAAAGATTTGATAAAGGCCTTTTCATTAACTCAAATCCAAGCTGCTGCAATTCTGGAAATCAGGCTTCGCCAGCTGGCCAGATTAGAAGAAATTAAAATCAAATCAGAACTCAAAGACCTGGAATCCCAAAGAAAAGAGCTTGAAAAAATCCTTGGGTGTGAAAAAACATTCAAATCCTATATCAAAGAAGAAATAAAAGCAGATGCAAAAAATTATGGAGATAAAAGACGATCTCCCTTGCAAAAACGCAAAGAAGCGGAAAAATTTTCTGTTACCGATTTAATGGACATTGAACCGGTCACCATTATTTTATCAAAAAACGGCTGGATTAGATCGGCCAAAGGGCATGAGATAAATCCTGAAACGGTTAAATTCAAATCAGGAGATTCGCTTATGGATTGTTTAAGAACCAGGAGCGACAAACCCATTATTTTTCTGGACAATACCGGCAGAAGCTATATGCTGTTTTCCCATTCACTTCCTTCTGCACGGGGAAATGGCGAGCCATTAACAGGTCAATTGTCAATTGCACCCAATGCACATATCAAATTCATGCTGTCAGGAGCAAGTAACGATTATTTTCTGGTCGCTTCCGATAATGGTTACGGATTTATCATAAAATTTACCGATTTTTTGACCAATTATAAAAACGGCAAAGCTGTAATCAATTTAAAAGAAAATCATGAATTATTAAATCCTGAAAATATTGTTGATCGTGAAAAAGACAGCATTGCTGCGTTTTCATCTCAAGGCCGATTATTGATATTTACATTAAGCCAACTGCCAAACCTGAAAAAAGGACAGGGCAATAAAATTATTTCCATATCTAAAAAGAACTTAAACTCAACACCCCCTGAAAGGCTCAAGATCCTTAAAATTGTGCCGTCAGAATCTAATATTATAATTTATTCCGGCAAGCACTTCCTGAAATTAACCCCCGGGAATCAAAAAGATTATACAGGAAGCAGGGGACAGAGGGGAAAAAAGCTTCCCCGTGGATACCAAAATGTCGATCGGGTGGAAATAATACCGATTAACCCTGTTGACGAGTAAAAGATGAAAAAATTTTATTTGCAGTATTTTATTTTAATTCACCTCCTGGTGTTGACATTTTTTTTTGTTTTTTTTTCTGCATTGATTCATAACAGGGAAATCGATCTGAATTTAAGCCATCTGGAAAGAATCAAAAAAAACCGCGTTCTGCGATTTATCTCCACCAACTCCATAAAAACCTGTTACTGGTATAATAACAGGCTCACAGGATTTGAATACGATCTTGCCAGAGAATTTGCCGATTTCCTTAATGTTGATCTTGATATTGTTACCCCTGGACGGAATAATATGTTTTCTTATCTTGAACAGGGAAAAGGAGATTTTATCGCAGCCGGACTTGCCATAACAAAAAAAAGGCTTGAGGATGTCAATTTTTCAATTCCTTATATGACCGTTCAACAGCATATTGTTCATCACAAACTGGTTTTCGGGCCAAAGAATATTGAAGACCTTAACTTTCAAACAATAGATGTTCCTCGCGGCACATCTTATCATGCCAGGCTGGAGGAAATTAAAAATTCAGGCATTGACTTAAACTATATTCTTCATGATAATATCCCGACAGAAGACTTAATCCAAATGGTTTCCAACCAGGAAATCAAATTTACAGTCACCTACGATACAATGGCATATCTAAATCAAAGATATTATCCGGATATCCGAATCGGGATTCCGGTTCAGGAAAAAGAATATCTTGCCTGGGCGGTTAACAAGAATGATTCACAACTGCTGGAGCAGATGAATAAATTCTTCTTGTATGCAAATGAAACCGGAATCTTAAACCGAATAAAAGATAAATATTATTCCAATATTGAAAATACAGACCTGTTTGACTTGAAAATATTTCATCATCGAATCAAAACCCGGCTGCCAAAATACAAAAAAATAATTATGGAAGAATCCATGAAATATGATTTTGACTGGAAACTTTTGGCAGCAGCCATTTACCAGGAATCCCATTTCAATCCAAATGCAATAAGCTTTACAAATGTCAGGGGGTTGATGCAGGTTACAACGGCTACAGCAGAAGAAATGGGGATTGAAAATCGTCTAATACCGGCACAAAGCATTAAGGCCGGGATAAAATATCTTGATAAAATGGCTAAACGCTTTGATCATCTTGAGGATGAGTATGAAAGAATGCTGTTTGCTCTGGCCAGCTATAATGTCGGATATGGACATGTGATGGATGCCGTACAGATTGCCGAAGACATGGGGTTGGATGGAACAAGATGGCATAATTTAAAAGCAGTCCTGCCATTATTGTCAAAATCAAAATATTATGCAAAAACCCAATATGGTTATGCAAGAGGTTGGGAGCCGATTCAATATGTTGAACGCATACTTACCTATTTTGATATCCTTAAGCAAAAAAAAAATCATTGAACATTCAATACTATTTTTGCTTTATTGAATTTAACAATCAGACATTAAAAAATACTGATAAAACCGTTTAAAACGTTAAAACCCAAGGTAAATCCTTGATAAGCAAATAAAATAAAGATATCTTGATGAAAACAAATAAAGTCTATCAAAGAAATAAAAAATTTGACTTGATTCGTTCAATTTATTAGTTAAAAACTCAATAATTTTAATGAAATTCACAACTAACAAAGAATAAAAACACTATTCAAGAGAAAAATTAATGACACAAAAAATTCTGATCAATGCTTTAGATTCTGATGAAAACAGAATTGTTGCGCTAAAAGATAACAAACTTGAAGAATTTCACATTGAAACCACTGCAAAACAGGTCACACAGGGCAATATTTACAAAGGGATTGTCACAAGAGTCGAACCCAGCCTTCAGGCGGTGTTTGTGGATTATGGCGAACCTAAGAATGGTTTTCTTCAAAAAAACGAAATCCATAAAGACTATTTTCAGGATGTTGAAGCTGGTGAAAAGGCCCTGTTTAAACTTATCAAAAAGGGCCAGGAACTGATTGTTCAAGTTACAAAAGATCCCATAAGCCAAAAAGGGGCCATGCTGACAACCTTCATCTCCCTGCCCGGAAGATTATCTGTTCTGATGCCGGGCAATTCAACAAAAGGGGTGTCCCGGAAAATCAGTGATGAGGATGAGCGAAAGAGACTTGTCGGTATCATAAAAAAAATGGATATTCCTTCAGGATTCGGCATGATTGTCAGGACTGCCGGAAAAAACGCCACGAAAACCATGCTGACGGCTGATTTAAAATACCTGATGCGAGTATGGAATAATATTGACAAAACTTCAATCAAAAGCCCTGCCCCTTCGTTGCTTTATAAAGAGCAAACACTTGCCGTTCGATCCTTAAGAGATTATTTAACATCGGATATTAAAGAAATTCTCATCGACAGCCCTGAAATTTTTAAAGAGGTAAAAGATTTCATTGGGGTTATCGCTCCCAAACAAAAAAAAATAGTCAAGCAGTTCAAGGGCGAAAAACCCATATTTACCAAATATCAGCTTGAAGATCAGATTGCCTCTATTTATAAAAGGGAGGTAACCCTCAAATCCGGGGGGTTTCTGGTCATTGAACAAACAGAAGCCCTTGTTTCCATTGATGTTAATTCAGGAAAATCCACCAAAAAGAAAAACATAGAAGAAACCGCTTTTCATACCAATCTTGAAGCATGCGAGGAAGTGGCCCGGCAATTGAGGCTGCGCGATATGGGCGGTCTGATTGTGGTTGATTTCATAGACATGAAAGAGAGCCGCCATAAGGCTGAAATCACCAAAACACTGAAAAAAAACTTAAAATCCGACAAGGCTAAAACAAAAGTAGGGGGCATCACAAAATTTGGTTTACTGGAAATGTCACGGCAAAGAATCCGGCATTCAATCACTTTTGGAAGCTATGAAACCTGCAGGCATTGTAAAGGCAGGGGCCAGACGCCTTCAGTAGAAACCCAGGGTCTGGCATTTTTAAGGCAGTTGAAGCTCAGGACATTAAAACCCGGAATCAAGGAAGCAACAGGAGTTTTACCCAATGATGTGGCAGGTTATCTGTTGAACAAAAAAAGAGCTGAACTCACTGAAATTGAATCGAAAAAATCTGTTTTCATTACGATTGAGGGTGATCCAAATATGGTTTCGGGGGAAAACAAAATCATTATCATTCCCCATAACAATTGAAGACCTTTCTTGACATAAAGGGTTCTATTGTGTATCTGAAACAATTTCAATCTTAAGAAGGAAGCTGGATCCATGAGCCTGCAAAAGAATGGAAAAAGAAGCGGATTAATAACTATTGCCGTAATTTTATGCGGGGTGTTTTTTTTGACCGCCCTGTATTTTACCAAACTTCAGGAAAAGGATTTACCAGCATCAAAAGGTAAAATTGTAATGTCACAAAAACAGGGAATCAACAAAAAGGACATTACGGGCAATAAAAACAAAGCCGTTAAAGGTGACATTATCATTATGCCGACCCTTGATTATAATAATCTTCAAAAGGACAAAACCTTAAAGCAACTCATGGTATCACGCAAAGAGGGCCTGGGCATTAAAAAAAGCCTTGATATGATTGTCAATTCTGATGAAAGCTTCAAAATTGGTGACGTTCAAATCTCTATGAGAGATATTTTAGAAAATGCCTTTATAAAAGACGGAGAAGTTTTTGAAGAAAAAATTTATGACTCCGGAGCTATTTTGCCTCAAAAGATAAAACCCTATGGAATTTATGTGGTTCAACCCGGCGATAACATATGGAATATTCATTTTAATATTTTAAAAGAATTTTACGGCCATCACGGTATACATGTTACACCCAGAGCCGATGAACCCATTGATCAAGGGAAAAGCTCAGGGGTTGGAAAAATTTTAAAATTTTCCGAAACACTTGTAATCATATATAATCTTATTGAAAAAAAAGTGGATTCAAATATTGATATTATTGAACCGCTAAGCAAGATTGTCGTTTACAATGTGGATGAAGTTTTCTCACTTCTTCAGGAAATTAACTATCATAATATAGACAGAATCCAGTTTGACGGAAAAACAATCTGGATTCCTGCAAAAAAAATATAAATTTATATATTTTATTTATTCTAAGGAGGATTTATTTTGATTAGTACAGCATATGCAATGGGACAGGCAGGCGGGCAAGCGGGTGGACAGGCAGGTGGAATAGCAGGCTTTTTACCCATTATTATTTTATTTGCAATTTTTTATTTTCTTTTGATTCGGCCACAGCAGAAAAAAGCCAAAGAACATAAGGAAATGATATCCAATTTAAAAAAAGGCATTCGGATTGTAACATCCGGCGGCATCTATGGAACTATCCAAAGCTTGGATGATACAACCATTGGTCTTGAAATCGCTGAAAAGGTAAAAATTAAAATTTCCCGTGGAAATGTTGCAGCGGTAATTTCTGATACAGATGCTGTCCGTAAAGATGATAAAAAGAAAAAATAATTCCATTAGGAGCAATTAGATTGAAACCATTTACCTTTAAAACTGTATTTATTCTATGTGTTGTTTTAGCGGCTGTTGTCTGTTTGCTTCCCACATTCCTTGATTGCTGGCCCCATAAAAAAATCAATTTGGGGCTGGATCTTCAAGGAGGGATGCATCTTGTACTTGAAGTCCAGAATATCAAAGCAGTTGAAGCAGAGGTGGAAAGAACAATACAGGAGATTAAAAAAGAACTTAGAAGCGAGGGGGTGAAACACATTGGTGTTTCACGTCTGAACGACAATTCCATTCTTGCAAAATTTCAAGGGAGCGAAGACAAATCCAGCATTGAAAACGTTCTTTCAAAAAGTTTTGACAATCTGATCATCCAGAAACCTCAAAAGGAAAATAACAATATTTCCTATAAATTAGCCTTGCCGGAAAAAGATATTGAAAACATCAAAAAAATGGCAACAGAACAGGCTCTTGAAACCATCCGTAACAGGATAGATGAGTTTGGTGTAAGTGAGCCTGATATCCGGATACAGGGCGGGAACAGAATCCTTTTACAGCTGCCGGGCATTAAAGATCCGGAAAGGGCAAAAGGGCTGATCGGAAAAACAGCCCAATTAACATTCCAGCTGGTTGATGATGAAGCTGATGTTGATCTGGCCATCAATGGAACCCCTCCGGTTGGAGATGAAATACTGTATCAGCATAAAATCAATTCAAATTCCGGCACATCAACTAAAATTCCTTTTTTAATCAAAAAAAGAGTCCTTCTTGATGGAAGCCTCCTAACCAATGCCAGAGTTGAGTTTGATCAATTTCAACAACCCTTGGTAGGCATTGAGTTTAATCGAAAAGGAGCAAGGATTTTTGACCGGATAACCGGGGAAAATATCCACAAACGTCTTGCCATAGTTCTTGATAAATCAGTTTATTCAGCTCCGGTCATCCAGGACAGAATTGCCGGGGGCAAAGCCACAATAACAGGTAGTTTTACATTGAATGAGGCAAAAGATCTGGCCATTGCACTGAGAGCCGGTTCTTTGCCGGCACCTGTTAAAATTATTGAAGAACGAACCGTTGGTCCCACACTGGGTGCTGATTCCATCCGAATGGGTCTTATTTCAATGCTTGTGGGCGGACTTCTTGTGGTACTGTTCATGAGCATCTACTATAAGGGTGCAGGCTTGATTGCCGATCTGGCACTGATTATTAATATTGTTCTTATCGGTGGCGGCCTTGCCGCATTCCAGGCCACACTGACTCTGCCAGGAATAGCAGGCATAATTCTTACGATCGGCATGGCTGTTGATGCCAATGTGATTATTTTTGAAAGAATCAGAGAAGAGCTGCGATCCGGAAAAACCGCCCTGGCATCCGTTCATGCAGGGTTTGACAGAGCAACCCTGACGATTCTCGATGCCAACGTGACCACTTTTATTGCCGCCCTGGTTCTTTACCAGTTTGGTACAGGTCCGATCAAAGGTTTTGCCGTTACCCTTTGCCTTGGTATTATTGCAAGCCTTTTTACAGCGCTGGTTCTCTCAAAAAATATTTTTGATTTTATTCTTAAAAACAAACAGTCGTCAAAACTAAGCATATAAAGGGAATACATAATGCAAATTATCAAGTCTGATATCAATATAGACTTTATTGGTAAACATAAAATCGGATTTGTTTTATCAACCATCCTTATCCTCTTGAGCATCGGGTCTCTCATCATTAATAAAGGGCCTAACTATGGTGTCGATTTTGTTGGCGGAACCTTAATTCAACTAAAATTTTCAGAACAGGTTCCTGTTGGAAAAATACGATCAGCCCTATCCGATATAGGCTTTAACGATGCTTCGGTACAAAATTTCGGACAGCCCCAGGACCATGAATTTTTGGTTAGAACCAGCAACCTGGAAATGACCAGTAAAGGCTTGTCTCAATCCGTGATTGAAGCTGTCAAAGCATCCACAGGAGTTGCTCCTGAAATCCGAAGAGTGGAAATGGTCGGCCCCCAGGTCGGGCAGGATTTAAGGAAAAAAGCGCTGTTAGCCATTTTTTATTCCCTGCTGTTTATCACCATATATATTTCAGGCAGGTTTGAGCTAAAATGGATGTTATCGGGTGTAACAGCGGGTTCTCTTATGACTGCGGTATATTTTCTGTCCGTATTTAATGTAAGCATGGTTGTTCTGATCACGGCAGCCCTGGTTGTAACACTGGTATTGTTTTGGATGTTGCACCTCAAATATGCCATGGGTGCTATTGTTGCGCTTTTGCATGATGTATTGATCACCGTGGGAATCTTTTCGATGTTAAACCTGGATTTTTCATTACCGATTATTGCGGCACTCTTAACCATTATTGGATATTCATTAAATGATACCATTATTGTCTTTGACCGGATCAGGGAAAATGTAAAAGGAGCTAAAACAACTGAATCACTGCCTTTATTGTTTAATAGAAGCATCAATGAAACCCTTTCAAGGACGATTTTAACATCAGTAACAACACTGATCGTTCTTTTGGCCCTTTATTTTCTGGGTGGAGAAATTATTCATAATTTTGCATTTGCCATGATTATCGGTGTTCTTATCGGCACCTATTCTTCCATATTTGTGGCATCCCCCATTGTTCTTGCGACCAACAAAAGGTAGTGAAATGCCCTGTTTAAAAAAACGATTGTATAAACCTGTTTATTTTCTTATCCTGTCGTTTTTCTTTGTTTCCTGCGGTGCGATGCATTCTGTTAAAACGCCCGCAGGAAACGACAAAGAAGAGACTTTATGTCACACAAAGCTTGTGGAATTGGAATCTGAGCTTACCGGTATAAAGCAGGATCAGGCAACTTTAAAATATCAAATAGAAAAAAATAATACCATTATACAAACACTTCAGGATATCATCTCAACCCTGGAGACAAAAATTGCATTTCTTGAAAAAACCCCACAGCCTGCAGCCCCTATCCAGTATAAAATTGAGGCCCTCAAACCGGCTGATTTATACAAAAAAGCAAGAAATCTTTTGCTTGAAAACAATTTTTCAAAGGCTGCCGGCTTGTTCTCCGAATTTATTAAACATTATCCTCAAAACAGTCTGGCAGACAATTGTGTTTATTGGCTTGGTGAATGTCATTATTCTCTGAAAGATTATAAAAAGGCAATTGAGGTATTCAAAGACCTGGAAATAAAATATCCCAAATCGGAAAAAGTGCCTGATGCCATATTAAAAACAGGCTATTCATATTTGTTGCTGGATGATTTCAACCGGGCAAACCACTATTTAAAACAAGTATTAAAACAATATCCTTTTTCACCGGCTGCGGAAAAAGCTCAGAAAAAACTTGGAGATTTTGAATAATATCCTTTTTACGAAAAAATAATTCTTTTGAAAAATATCTGCCTTGGTTTACGCTGCGGGAAATCCCGTTTTTGGGCAATATAATGTATAAAAGATTAATAGATCAATTTGGATCACCCGAAATCGTTTTAAAAACATCCGAACATCAGCTTGGAAAGGTTAACAGACTTTCTGCAAAAGTAAGAGACAACATCGTCAATCATAAAGCATTTGTGTACCGGGCAAAAAAAGAATTGGAAATTGTTTTAAACAAAAATATTAACATTGTAACTTTAACGGATTGCGAATATCCTGTGTTGCTCAAACAAATCCCTGATCCGCCGCCTTTTTTGACATATGTGGGCAAACTCGATAACAGCTCTCCTTGTATATCCATTATCGGCTCAAGAGCTGCAACCGGCTATGGGTTAAGCGCATCTGAAAATTTTGCATATAATCTTGCCGGAAAAGGATTTCAGATTGTCAGCGGCCTTGCAAGAGGAATTGATTCCATGGCACATAAAGGTGCGTTAAGAGCAAAGGGAAAGACCATTGCCGTATTGGGATCAGGATTGAATAAAATATATCCCAGGGAGAATAAAAGTCTGTTTCAGGCTATTGCGGAAAACGGCACTGTTTTTTCAGAATTCAAACTGAATACAGAGCCATATCCATCAAATTTCCCCACTCGAAACCGTATCATTGCAGGTTTATCCTGTGGAAGTATTGTTGTTGAAGCAGCCAAAAAAAGTGGATCTCTGATCACTGCCCGACTGGCCACGGAATATAATCGAGAGGTATTTGCAGTTCCGGGAAGTATAAAATCAAAAAAAAGCGAGGGCACCCATTCTCTGCTCAAGCAAGGTGCAAGGCTGGTTGAAAATGAAAATGATATTATGGATGAACTTCATCATTTTATTCATGAAGAAAAAGAAAACTTTCAAGCGGCTCCTTTACAAAAACAAAAATCAACTGATTATAAAAGTTGTAAACAAAATAAATCTTTAATTATGAATTTTCTTGACCCTTACCCTGTACATATTGATGTGTTAATCGAAAAAAGCGGGATGACAAGTTCGCAGGTTACATCCCAATTAATTGATTTGGAACTGCAAGGCACAGTGATGCGCCATCAGGGTAATTATTATTCGATCTCGGAGGAATACCATTGACAAAACCCCTAATCATCGTCGAGTCCCCAACAAAAATCAAAACATTAAAAAAATATGTTGGAAAGGAATTTAATGTTGCTGCAAGTGCCGGCCACATAAGGGATCTTCCTGTTAAAACCCTTGGTATTGATATTGAAAAAAATTTTCAGGCAGAATATGTTAACATAAAAGACAAATCCAAAGTTATTTCCAATCTGAAGAAATTGGCCAAAGATGCCAAAGAAATTTATCTTGCACCTGATCCGGATCGCGAGGGTGAAGCCATTGCATTCCATATTATGGATATTTTAAAGAAAAAAGACCGGATTTTTCATCGTGTTCTTATTCATGAATTAACCAAAAAGGGAATTCAAGAGGCATTACAAAAGACCCTGATACCGGATGCCAATAAATATGATGCCCAGCAGGCAAGAAGAAAACTGGACCGTCTGGTTGGATATCAGATTTCCCCTTTATTATGGCAAAAAGTCCAGAGAGGCTTAAGTGCAGGAAGGGTTCAATCTGTTGCCGTTAAAATTATCTGTGACAGGGAAAGGGAAATTCGAAAATTTATTCCGGAAGAGTTCTGGACGATCACAGCCGACCTTCTTTCACAATCCCCTCCTAAGTTTAATGCTGCCCTCATTAAGATTAACAATAAAAAGGCCAAGGTTACCAACGAAAAACAGGCTTCAGGTATTTTAAAAGATCTTAAAGCTGCGCAATTTGTTATTCATGAAATAAAAACCAAAACTATTAAACGGAACCCGTCACCTCCTTTTATCACCAGTAAACTTCAACAGGATGCAATCAATCGGCTAAGGTTTTCCGCAAAAAAAACCATGATTGTTGCACAGCAGCTTTATGAAGGCATTGAAATAGGAACAGGAGGCCCCGAAGGTCTCATCACCTATATGCGTACGGATTCAACCAGAATTGCTCCTGATGCAGCCCGGGAGGCACAAGCCTTTATTGCACAAACAATAGGAGATGAATTTGCATTAAGCACCCCCAGATTCTTCAAAAACAAGAACAAGGTTCAAGATGCCCATGAAGCCATTCGCCCGACATCTGTGTTTCACTCACCTGAAAAAATAAAAAATTTTCTGTCTCCAGACCAGTTTAAGCTCTATGATCTGATATGGAAACGATTTGTTGCATCTCAAATGGCACAGGCCATCATTGACCAGAAAACAATTCTGATTAAGGCAACGGATAAATACATGTTTTCTGTCAGCGGTTCAACAGTTAGATTCTTAGGATTCATGAGTCTTTATTCCCCAAATAATGAATCAAAAGAAAAAGATATACAGGCTTTACCTGATGCCAAAGAAGGAACTGTTTTAAAAACACTGGAAATTTTTCCAAAACAGCATTTTACAAAGCCTCCGCCAAGGTTTTCCGAGGCATCACTTGTCAAAGAGCTTGAAAAAAACGGAATCGGACGACCCAGTACCTATGCATCCATCCTGTCAGTGATTAGGGACAAAGGATATGTTGATCTTGTAAATCGATATTTTGCGCCCAGTGAGCTTGGATTTATTGTGAATGACCTATTGGTAGCTTCTTTTCCAAATATTTTAAACATCTCATTTACAGCCCAGATGGAAACAAATCTTGACGATGTTGAAACCGGCAACCTGGAAGAAGTGCAGCTTTTAACTGATTTTTATGCATCTTTTAAAAAATATCTGGATGCTGCAAGTGAAAACATGATCAGCTTAAAAGGCGTCGGAGTTGAGACCGGCCTGGTCTGTCCGTCCTGCGGGAAGCAATTGAATATAAAAATCGGCAGAAACGGCCATTTTCTTGCATGTACGGGATATCCGGACTGTTCTTTTACCAGCAATTATCTTCGGGATGAAAAAGGCAATATTTCAATTGTTGAAAAAATTGTTGACAATACAAAAGTCAAAGATTGCATCAAATGCGGCAAACCCATGGTTCAAAAAGACGGCCGTTTCGGTCTCTTTCTCGCCTGCACCGGATACCCGGACTGTAAGCATACTGAGTCCGTCAACGGTGAATACAGCAGTAAGGATATCGGGGTAAAATGTCCAAAAGCAGATTGCTCAGGAACAATTTTAGAAAAAAAGACAAAAAGAGGGAAAATCTTTTTCGGCTGCTCAAAATACCCGGATTGCACATTTGCATCCTGGGACAAACCAATTGATAGAGCTTGTCCGGATTGCAGTTCCCCCTATCTTGTTGAAAAAGAGACCAAAAAGGAAGGAAAATTCTTAAAATGCCCGGATAAAAAGTGTGGGTTCAAAGAGCATCAGTAAAAAAAATCCGTCCCGATTATCTGCCAGCTTTTAATTGTTTAACAATTACTGTGTCATATGGTGGAGCGTATCAAATGATGGTATGTCGAATGAAATACCATCACAATACAGATTCTCCGGATAGAAAACTTTTAAACCATATTATTCATTAACCCGTTCTACATACTCGCGGGTTCTGGTATCAATTTTGATCATCTGTCCTTGTTCTATAAAAGGCGGCACCTGGACTTCAAACCCTGTTTCAAGTATAGCGGGCTTGGTGCTTCCGGTGGCAGTATCTCCTTTTGCCCATGGTTCTGACTTGATCACTTCCAGGTTGATAAAATTGGGCAATGTTATGCCAATGGGAAGTCCGTTATACAAAAGGATTGTACAAAGCGTATTGTCCTTTAGCAGATCTATTGCATCCCCTAATTGATCTTTTGTCAAAAAATGCTGTTCATAATTGGATGTATTCATAAAGCAGTAGCTGTCCTTATCCGAATACAGATATTCCATTTCCTGTTCTTCAAGATCCGCTTTTTTGAATTTATCACCGGATCTATAGGTTCGTTCAAACTGGGACCCTGTAATCATATTTTTTAATTTGCATTTATACAGGGATTGCCCTTTTCCGGGTTTTTTAAATTCAAAGCCAATAATAACATAAGGTTCTCCGTCTATTTCAAACTTTAAACCCTTTCTCAAATCACTTGCTAAATACATGTAATGCTCCTAAATTTATCTTTCAAACATAACAGACTTTATCACAGATCTCTCTTTTATATGAAAATTTTGAAAAATCCAAATAAAGACCTTCATATTTTGTTGCGGCAAAGCTTAAGGTGAAATACCAAGTCTGCCCGTGGCAGTTAATCACATTAAGTGTAAATTGGCAACCTCCGGATAAAAACAACTTGCTTTTTTATCGGTATTATAGGAAATATAATGTTTTAGAAAATATTATTATAGGAAAATTTATATGATCATTGTTATTGATTTTGGTTCTCAATTCAACCAGCTTATCGCAAGAAGAGTTCGAGAAAATAACGTTTATTGCCAGGTAGAGCCGTCAGATATTTCAGTTGCCAGAATAAAGGAACTTAATCCCCAAGGCATTATTCTTTCCGGAGGCCCTTCAAGCATATATGAACAAGACAGTCCTAAAATTGATAAATCCATTTTTGATCTTGAAATCCCCATCCTTGGCATCTGCTATGGGATGCATTTTATGGTACATACGCTCGGCGGTAAAATCAAAAAAGCAACAAAACGGGAATATGGCTTTGCAAGCCTTGATATAAAAGAGCCTGCCCCTTTATTCAAAGACATGGAAACAGGCTTCCAATGCTGGATGAGCCATGGCGATTCCGCCATTAAACTGCCAAAAAATTTTGTTATTACCGCTTCAACTCAAAATACGGCTATCGCAGCCATTGCAAATCATGAAAAAAACTTTTACGGTCTTCAATTTCATCCTGAGGTGGAACACTCTAAAAACGGAACCCTCATGATCCGTCATTTTTTATTTGATGTCTGCAAGTGCCGGGAAAACTGGAATATGAAATCATTTTGCGATGGTGCCATTTCCCAGATTAAAGAAGCTGTTGGAGACAAAAAAGTGATCATGGGGCTTTCAGGCGGTGTGGATTCATCCGTTGCTGCAACCCTTATTCATAAAGCAATCGGCAAGAATTTGTTTTGCATCTTTGTGGACAATGGACTCTTACGAAAAGGTGAAAAAGAGGGGCTTGAAAAAAACCTGACAGCCGGACTTGATCTGAACATCAAATTTGTAAATGCAAAAGAAAAATTTCTAACTGCATTAGAAGGCGTAACCGATCCTGAAAAGAAACGCAAAATCATAGGAAATCTATTTATAGATGTATTTGACGCCCAAGCCAACAAGATAGACGGAGCAGAGTTTCTCGGTCAGGGAACTTTGTATCCTGACATTATTGAATCCAAATCAGCCTTTGGCGGTCCCACATCCATCATCAAATCTCATCATAATGTCGGTGGTCTGCCGGAAAAAATGAAACTCAAATTAATTGAACCTTTGCAACTGCTGTTCAAAGATGAAGTCAGAAAATTAGGTTCAGAGCTTGGCATCAATGAGGATCTTGTATGGCGTCAACCCTTTCCAGGGCCTGGTCTTGCCATAAGGATCATGGGAGAAATCACTGCTTCTCGACTTGAAATTCTAAGAGAGGCCGATGCCATTTTACTTGAAGAAATCAAAGAAGCCGGGCTTTACAGAAAATTATGGCAATCTTTTGCAGTTCTGCTGCCAATAAAAAGCGTGGGAGTAATGGGAGACAAAAGAACCTTTGCAAATTGCATTGCTATCAGAGCTGTCACCAGCAATGATGCCATGACGGCTGACTGGGCAAAATTGCCCCATGATCTTTTGGGTAAAATTTCCAACAGGATTATCAATGAAGTTGAAAATATTAACAGGGTTGTTTTTGATATAACATCAAAACCTCCCGGAACAATTGAATGGGAATAAAATACCAGTAACGGCCATTGCAATCAAGTTGCCAAAAAAAATATAATAATGGGTTCAATGAATTTAAAAGATTTCAGACCTGATAACCTGAATTTTGACGATGAGGAGGAACTTCCCAAACACACGGGCGGACAAATTCCTGCATCAACACATCACGAAGAAATCAACACCTTGAAAATCGAGAAACTTTCCAACAGGGTGACGATCATTTCCATCATTATTCCATGTCTTATCAGTGCCATTATCATATTTGCCTACCTTGATATGAAAGAACGAGTTGTGGATGTTGATCAGACCAAACAAAACCAGGTTGACAAAATTTCACAACAATTAGAAGAAAGATTAAATGCGCTTGATATAAAAATAGCAAGAAACAGATATGATCTTGATAACAAACTGCCTGAACTTAACAATAAAACGGTTTCAATTGAAGGCAGTATTGCGAAATTAGTCAGCGGAAAAGCTGACAATAAAACCATTCAAAATCAGTTTATTAAACTTGAAAAACGTGTTTCCAATAACGCAAATCAAGATAAAATGACTCTTCAGACCCTTGAAAGAGTCAACAAAGAAAACCTTTCTGCCATAACAAAAAATCAAGATCTGTTTGATAAAGCTGCGCGACAAATAAAAGAAGAAATAGCCCTGTTCAAAGAAAAATTTGATGCTGAACTGTTAAAACTTTCAGATTCTGAGCAGCAAATCGATGAACTTCGAATGAATTTAAGTCTTCTGGATAAAAAATATAAAAGATTAGACCGGGAGACGATTTCTCAAGCACAGCTGGATAAAAAACTAATTCAATTGAAGACGGATTTAAACACTCATATGAAAAAAACAGACGAACAAGTAAATACCTTGAACCGGGAACTCATTAGCAATATAGCCCGGATACAAAAAAGTCTTGACCTGCTTCCGTCATCTTTTTCACCTCAAAATCCAACAAAAAAAACACAAACCCACATCAAACCCAAACAGCCTATCAATATTGATTCATCCGGTTTCATGAAAATTGAAGAAGAATCCTTAACACAATAGGGATCACTGAGGGATTTTCTTTTTTTATCTTTCGCAATCCATGCGTGTCCAACCGGTGCTTCATGGAAAATGGGTTGAAAGGCAATGAAAATTAAGGTATATATAACCCATTCTTTGGGGATACCATTAAAAAGGATTAAACATGTCTAAACAATACCCGGAATGCCCGCTCTATAATCACGCAACCTGCAGAGAATTGCATAATCCAAAGCTCTGTGCCATCATAAGAGAAGATAAAACCTGCTTTAAAAAGCAGCAAAAACCTAAAAAAGAAAATACAGCCGACACCACCACATCATAATTTCATTCAATCGTCAATCTGTCGCCTGGATGAATCATAACGTTTGCAGAAAGATCATTTAATCTTAACAGTGAAAACAACGATATCTTATACGCTTTAGCAATTCCGATCAGACTTTCTCCTTGCTTAACAATGTGAAATTTTGTTTTATATGTTTTTTCCCAGTTTTTATAATTAGTTGTAAACCGTTCCTTAAATCCTTTTGCCTTTCCTTTTGGTATCAAAATTTGAATATCTCCTTTACCAAGGAAGTGTCCACGTAATTCGGGATTATAATCTTTAACCGCTTTAAAGGATATGGCGGCAGCTCGGGCAATTAGGGCAATGGGCATTTTAAAATCCGATTTAAAATTGACTTTATCAAAGGTAAAAACAGGATATAAATCTGATTTTTTCAAATAAAAACCGTATCGTTCCTGATTTTCAAGAATCAATTTAGCACTAATAAGTTTAAAAACATATCTTTGAGTTTCCAAGGGAAGATATAATGAAAAATAGTTATTGTTTTTTTGAAGTTCAATTTCACCTTCCAAACCATACTCGCCCATATTATATGCACTCAGAGCAAGCAGGTATGATCCGAATTGCAAATTTAACGCCTTTATATATTTACAGGCCGCATGAGTTGATTTAAATATATTTCTTCGTTCATCTACTTTAGAATCAATCCTGAGACCATATCTTCTTCCTGTAGACTTTAAAAACTGCCAATATCCCACCGCACCTTTTGAAGAACCGGCATGAGGTCTTAATGCACTTTCAATGACCGGAACATATTTAAAATCAAGGGGCAATCCATGTTGTTTTAAAATGTGTTCAACATGGGGGAAATACCTTGCAGACCGTTTAATCCAGAGAATCACCTGGGGCCTGTCCCACAAAGCCAACAGCAGTTCTTTTTCAAGGCTTTCTTTTATTTCTTGATGATCCAACGGAATTTTAATATCACAATAGTGAATATCATTTTTAAACCTTATGCTTTCCATTAATGAAGGAACATTCTGTTGAAGATTTTGATACTTGACCTGTTCTGTTCCCAAACAGATCAAAGGGGATAAAAAACATACAATGGATATAAAAATTGCGTTACATAAATATTTGTATTGCATAAATTTATCCTGATATTAAAAATTTTTATTTAACGAATAATCTCAAAATCAAATACCAAAGTCAATCTGACATGGCCTTTTTATATGAAAGAACTTCTAACTTGTTGGAATCAGATCTCTTTCATTTTTTGTTGTGTCAGCTTGATCCGCTATGGCCGTTAGTTGAGAAAAATCATACTTAAAATGTGTTATTTTAACGAGGTCTGAAACTCAAAAAAAGGTTCATTGATAAGCAAATGATGCTTTTTTATCAAATATCCGGTTGATCCAAAAACACAGTTGACAGATCATGTTCAGGTTCAAAACCGGTTTTTAACATTTTTTTATTATCAAAAACCAAGTTGAGACTAATTTTTTTGTATGCTGCAATGAACCATGCCTTTCTTTTTCTCATCACATAAGCAGCACACTTTGTGGTCACTTTAATAAAAAAAAGAGGAACCCTGATAACAAAACGGGTGGGTCTGTATGAAGATTGGTAAAATATAGTAATAATCTGCTTAAACGTATAAGGCATTTTATCCGACACATTATATGTATTGCAAAAAATATGACCGTCATTGTTCCGGCCATTCAATGAATCAAGTCTATATTGAATAAAATCAACAAGGTTCCCCCTTGCCAGTGCCGACATTTTCTGTTGACCATTACCTATTAGAACATAGGCCAGTTTTCCAGGCGCAAAAATTCTTTTATCAATATTAAAACTGTTGTTGCGGTCATAGACAGGAGACAACCGAAGCAAATCTACTTTTTTCATGACGCCTTTATTGAACAAGTCAATCAAATGGTTTTCCGCATCAAGTTTGCTGAATGCATAATCGCTCGTAGGTTTACAAGAACTTTCTTCAAAGATCACATCCCCGTTATTTTCTTCTCCATAAACCGATATGGATGAAAGAAATATAAAATAAACTTCCGGGTTTGATCTTGAGGCAGCCAGGGCCAATTTTTCAACAGCCCTGCTGTTTATTTCCCGGTAGGAATTAGCGTCAACTTCCCAGGCTTTCTGGTGGGCGATCCCGGCACAATGAATCACTGCATCAAAACGGTGTGTATCACATAATTGGGTTATCAAGTTGTCATCCGTAATATCTGCTTTTACAGACAGATAATTTGAATAAAAAAAAGAAGACTCATTCCGGTCAAATGCCACGACCCGATAGTTTTTTGCAACTCTTTTACATACTGCCTGCCCGATAAACCCCAACGCCCCTGTCACTAATATTGTTTTCATCATTCCCTTGTTCATACACATTCCCTATCCTTGGAATTTACTTGACTCTTCATACCATTTCAATTAAAAATCGGCAAAACATATAACTCAACTTTCGAACTTAACCCATCTTTTCGACCTAATGTTAAAATCGGCTATAATTACAGCTTATTATATTTTTAATTTGTTCGTTATGGCACTACTTTTATTGATTACTCTTTTAACCGTTTCTCCCGGATGAAAACTGATCCCCAAGGCAGAATAAATTTCCTGTTGCCTTGGTTCGGGGCGGCTACTCTTTCTAACATGCACGATATCATCATTTTTACAGCGCATTGAAACGGTGGTTCTATTTTGGCCTGCCAGCTGTTCTCTCAATCCAGACCAACCAGTGTCAATATCGACCTTTTTAAGCCGGTATCGGATACAATGAACCAAATGATAGGCCAAGACGCTTATAAAAAGATGACCTGTTATACGTTCTGTCACCTGATGAAAAACAGGCCTCATTCCCAGTTCAGATTTTAATGAACGAAAAACAGATTCCAGATCCGTCAACATTGTATAGGTTCGCCAAAGCGTATTTTCATCCAGATCCTTGTGACTCGTTCTAAGGCAATATACTCCGGGAAATCCATCCTTTGTATATGGCTCGGCTTTGCGGGTCCAACTGAGTTTTACTGCATTACCACTTTTGTCGTCTTTGGAAATATCTATTTTATAGAGCTTGGAAGCTTTGGAATATTTTTGCTTCAACCGACCTGTTTTTTCCAAAACTTTATCGTATTTCTTCAGTCGGCCCTTGAGATCGGAGTTACGACGTCATAGGATTCCAATTTTTCCAACAAAGTTAAGGCGGAGTTGATTTTAAGTTTACCATTGGGGTTTTTCCAATCAAGATGTTCGCATATAGTCAAAGCCAACTCCTTACGACTGAGATTTTTAAACATCTCAACCGTTTCCTGTACCTGTTCCAGTTGCTTTCGGTTAAACCTACGTCCGCTAAATGTGGTCTTGGGTAATGCGCTAATATCTTTCATAGAATTGTACTGTATTGGAGGTCTATTCAAAAGTTAAGCACAAAAAATTAAAAATATTGGATTTGTTGGTTAAGTTAACAAATCCATGCTGTTATACTACAGACTTGAAAAGAAAAATTTTTGTTACAATCAAAGCGAATGCCATTGCCCTGGGGGGGGGTCATAAAAACAACCTTGCCCGGTAGCATTACGACAAAGGCAATGAGTCTGCCACTGATTTTGCATATGATTTAGCGCTTTATCACAGAGGATTTCCCCAGACTGAAATCTATCAGCGAATCATTGCGGAAAGACAGAATTGGAACAATCATGCCCGCCCTGGAAAAATGGAACATTATTTGAACAGAACATTGAAAAAAGTTCGTAAAATCATCGGATGAATTTGATTTGAATTGGTAAGTTCAGGTAAGTTCATCAGCACCTTGATTTATCGTGAATACATGTCCATGGATTATCGTGATCGCTCTCATGTTTGTTTTTTGATCACCGTTAAGGTTATTCACCTTGCGAATCAGGAAGATGTTGTGATATATCACAGGGGGTTCCAAAATGGAAACCAATTTATTTTTTTAAAAGGAGACACCATTATAAAACAATCCTATAAATTCAATGATCTTGCTCTGATGGGATTAATCAACTCTTTACAAAAAATAATATCTAAGATCCGGACAAAGGAAGGGATAGGATGTTTAACAAGGGAAAAATCTTTAGCATAATCGCTTTATTATATTTACTATCCCTCGGCTTTTTTGGCTGGGGAGTTGCTGCCGGAAATTATAAAATATTTCCCTGGAAACAAATGGCTGCTGTTTATGGAGAGGTGCATGCCTACCTTACGTTTAAAGATGGCCCGCCTAAATCCGTAAAAGAAAAAATCATACTTGATCTTCAGGAGCGTCCCACGCAGTTTGATTTTGCAGGTTTCCAATTACGGGATACAACATTCCATGATAACGGATATCTACTAATTTCAAGGTATAGTAAAAAAGATCACCAGGTTATTGTAGAGCTATTTTCCATTGCCGACAATGAGGTTTTACACACCTGGGTGCCTCCGTTAACTGAGATTTTTAAGGAATCAAAAGTTGAGAATATTGGCACCAATACAATCAAAGAGTATCGTGCTCAGCATCCGCTTCTATTAGAAGACGGCGGATTGATTTTTATCAGTGGAGAAGGGCCCATGGTGAGGATCACTGCATGTGGAAATATAGTCTGGGTGAATGATCGTCACTTTCACCACTCCATTGAATTGGATCATAATGGAAACCTTGTGGTTCCCATTGTAATGGAGCATCAAATTCCAGTGACTGTATTGCCAATAAGAGACGACGGGTTTGCAATTGTTTCACTGGATGGAAAAATCAAAGAAGAGTACTCAATCACGGATATTTTATTAAAAAACGGATATCGCGCTTTAATTTACGGCGTCGGAAAATTCGAGACGGATCGAATACACTTAAACGATGCCCAGCCCATACTCAAAGAATTTAATGGGGCCAAAATCGGAGATATTGCACTGAGCATCCGGCATTTGTCTACAGTCCTTTTGGTCCAGCCCCAAACCGGTAAAGTCAGATGGCTTAAGACAGGCCCATGGCTGAATCAGCATGACATTAATCAGCTTGATGACGGCAGATACAGCATTCTGGGCAATGATATCATCCGGAAACAGGACAACAGCCAGGTTTTTGTTGAAGAAGGCATGTCAAATATTTATGTGTTTGACGCTATAGATGGTAGTATTGCCCTGCCCTATTCCCAGGTAATGGCAGAGCAAAAAATAGCAACCGGATCATCCGGGCGTTTAAAGATATTGGCAAACGGTGATGCTTACATCGAAGAAAGTGATAAAAGCCGAATAATGCGCATTTCTGAAAATAAAGTTAGATGGGAATATGTGAACGCAGTATCATCCGATACGGTGGGGGCGGTTCATTGGACACGGTATATTTCAGGAAAAGAGATCAATTTAAAATGGAAGGACAATTTAACATGCGATTAATGGCAACAGTCTTATTGACCGTTATAGTAGTGCTGAATCCGGTCTGTGGTATGGCATATATCGGTCCCGGCCTTGCAACGGGGACTCTGGGTGTGATTTTGGGGATTTTGGGATCAATATGCATTGCTGTATTTGCGTTGCTCTGGTATCCTTTTAAAAGATTGCTGAAAAAGATTAAAAAATCAGCTAAAAAAAATCCCATCCGATAGCCGCCGGAGTAAAAACAAATGGATTGGTTTCTCTTATCATTCAGTTCGGTTTGTTTTGTAGGAATATTTATATGCTTAAGGGTATTGAGTCATATAGAGGGCCTTCAAATTATTGCGATCAAGATAGTTAATATCATACGTTCACCTCATATCTCTGATCGCTGGAAAGAAAAAGTCCTTCCCCGCTATTCACTGCAGTTATTCTTAAAGTCCCTCTTGACATTTGGCGTTCTGAGCCTGGCTTTTTCCCCTTTTATTGTCTTTTCAGCCATCTCCCTGTTTTTTTTTGAAGGACAATTCATTAAACTGGCCTCATCCATTAGAGGGGGGGGGGCCAGCACCATTATCGCCCTTTTATTTGCCCTGTTTGTATTCCGAAAATCCAGAGGAAACTATGGAACCAGTTCAAAACTTCTCCATCAGATCGCATTGGGAAATTTTTTTCTGGGAGAAGCCCTGTTTGATATTGAAAACCTGCTGTATTCCTCACGGGTCCATGATGTATCGGGTAAAAAACATGTTTTTGTGGCGGGACTGGCACGTGCAGGAACAACGATTCTCCTGCGTAAATTGTATGAGAATGGCAAATTTACGTCTCTAACATACAGAGACATGCCATTTATTCTTGCGCCGAATATGTGGCGCAGTATCTCCCATTTTTCCCGACAAAATACCGGGATGCAGGAGAGAGCACACGGAGACGGTTTGGAGATCGACTATGATAGCCCCGAGGCTCTGGAAGAAGTTTTCTGGCGTACATTTTGCGGTTCTGATTATATCCGCCAGGACTGTTTGATTCCCATGACAGCTGACCTGAAGATCTTAGATAAATTCAACTCTTTTATCGGCCTCATTTTAAAAAACGATACTGACAACTGCTATTTATCCAAGAATAATAATAATATTCTCCGTTTGAATTCCATAATCAAAGCATTTCCCAATGCTTTGATTATCATCCCGTTCCGGGACCCTTTACAGCAGGCATTTTCACTTCTGAAGCAGCATAAAAGATTCATGCAAAAACATTCAGAAGATCCCTTTACAAAACAATACATGGCATGGCTGGCCCATCATGAGTTCGGAGCTGATCATCGTCCGTTCTTGTTTGATGGAAAAAAGGACGGCAAAAGTGATGACAGAAAGGATACGCAAAATTTAAGCTATTGGCTTTTACTCTGGATGAACACCTATTCCTACTTGATGGAAAATCTACCATCCCAGGCTGTTTTTTTAAGTTATGAGAGCCTGTGTGAGGATACAGCATTTGTTTGGGGTAAAATCTCTGAAAAAATCGACTTGGCCCCCTATACAGAAACTATTTTTTTCTCAAAATCTTACCATCCGATAAATGAGTCTTTGCCCCGGGACCTTATACTGGAATCACAAAAAATTTATAAAAAATTAATGGCTCAATCAATTGGTTTTAACGGAAAACCACAGGTCGGACAATAGCCGGTTAGCCATAAAGGCTATTCTATTTTTTTTATTCAAGGAGAAAAATTATGCACCTTAAAACACTATCAATGTGGGCATATCTGTTTTTAATTTCTATTTCTTATGGGCATGCAGCAAGTGTACGTCAAGTCACCATGGACGAAATGCTCCAGCAGTGTCAGTTTGTTTTTGAAGGCACGGTATTAACCCTTGAGGCCGAAGAAAATAGCCAAAACCGTATCCATACGTATGTGACGTTTGAAATACAAGATATTATTAAAGGGGAATATTCAAGTAGCACCATTACATTAAGCTTCCTGGGTGGTACGGTTGGTGATGTGACCATGGATGTCAGAGATATGAAGATTCCACAAGTGGGGGAGCATGGCATTTACTTTGTTGAATCATTGAAAAGATCACAAGTACATCCATTGTATGGCTGGAGCCAGGGCCATTTTCTGGTGCAATCTGATGACACAGGCATGGACAGGGTAATGACCAGCAATGAGCAACCTGTCACAGAGGTTATGAAAGATAACGCCTTAGAACAAATGAGCCCAAGCCAGGAAGAAACTGCCCCATTGCTCAGCAAAGGGGCAGCAAGAGGCATTAAGTTCGCACTAAAGGACAATGATAATAAAGGCTTGACTGCAGAAGAATTCAAAAATATTCTGCGTGAAAAAATGGATATGGATCAATGAGTAAAATTTCTAATTTTTGCCCAATAAAAGCACTTAAAAACAAACCTCTTTTGGCTTGTCTATTATCACTTGTGGTCTTTATCTGCGTATCAACGACTTATGCTTATCAATTAGGAAACACTAAATGGCCTCAACCCACCACTACTTTTTACGTGGACATCCCGGGCCAAAACGGATTATGGAATGATTCTTTTGAGGGGGCTATGTACGAATGGAACGTTGCTACCATATTTCAATTTTATATTGTCCCCGGGACATATTCTGACCCCTGCGATCCAGATGACGATAGGAATGGAGTAAGCTTTTCCTCCACACTTTGCGGAGACGATTGGGGCGCGGCTACCCTTGCCGTCTGTACGATCTGGACTGTTGGCTCTACAATCAGCGAGACTGATATTGTTTTTAATTCCAATGAATCCTGGAATGTATATTCAACTTCCTGGAAGTATTCTGTGAACGACTTCAGGCGTGTTGCGGTGCATGAGTTAGGACATGCCCTTGGCTTGTACCATGAAGATAGCGGACCTGTGAGCATTATGAGGACATATGCCGGAGATATTACCATTCCGCAGCAAGATGACATAAATGGTGTCGCAGCATTATATGGGGGCAGTGCAACTTACTACCGGGATCATGATGGTGATGGCTATGGCAACCCGAATAATTCAACAGAGTCAACGACTCAGCCATCAGGATATGTAACAGACCATACCGATTGCAATGATTATAACGCAAGTATCCACCCCGTGGCCTATGAAATCAGAGGAGACGGTATTGACCAGGACTGTGACGGCTTTGATGATGAAATGCTTTTCTCCGAGGCGAGTCAACGTCTTGTTACTGAAATTTTTGTAGCAACCTTTGAGAGAGCACCCGCTTATGGTGGTTTAATGTATTGGGTTGATGCGATTGAAACCAGCTTATTCACTATCGATCAGGTGACACAATCCTTTTTTGACCAACCGGAAACGAAAGACAAATTTCCTGAAGGGTCCAGCAATAGTCAATTTATCACCACAATTTTCCAGAATACCTTAAGCCGTACTCCAACAGCAGAAGGACTTGCCTATTGGGTAGGAGCGCTTGACCAAGGAGCGCTTAGGCGTGACCAGGCAATTATGGCGGTCATCAATGGTGCTAAAGCTGCAACCGGCGACCCGGCAGATGCCGCTATGTTAACGAAAAAAACTGAAATCGGTATTTTGTTTGCTAATTCTGGACTTGGAACGTCAACAAACAATGAAAATTTTATGGATTGGGCAAAAAATATTATCAGACTTGCGACAAGTAGTGATTTTCATATGGAAGAGGCAGAAGAATATATTGCACAACTATTATCTGAAAATGCTGATAATTGATCCCCCGATTTTGGCTCCCAGGTTTTAACTAAAGAGAACAATGTTGTTTAGTTCGCCGTCCAGCGCAATAACACCTTGCAATTGGAGGATCAAATCAATACCATCGACAAAGATGCCATCGATATTTTGGCTCATATCTTCCACTATATATGTATCCTGGTCATAAACAAACCACTAGACGATTGAATTGACACCCCCTGTGTCAGGATAGATGTCGCCTCAATTAAAAATTAAATTCGAGGCATTGAGGTGGATATTTTTCAATGGTTTCTGCTTGATCAAAAAAAAAGTGGCAACATCTTCAATACGCCAACCACCTTGATCAATGGTGTCTATCCCCCTGTGTCAGGATAGATGTCGCCTCAATTAAAAATTAAATTTGGGGCATTGAGGTGATAAATATGGGATATTCTATTCAATTAAAAGAAGCTGTGTTAAAAAAGGTGTTACAGGGAAACAAACCCCACCATGAAATTGCAAAAGAATTAGGTGTTGGCCGGTCTACAATCGGTAAATGGTTAAGAGAATACAAACAAAACGGAAGCATAAAATTGAAATCAAAAGAAAAACGCCCCAAAGACTGGACAGCCGAAGAACGTATTTCAGCAATAATTAAAACAGGTTCCATGACTGCTGACGAACGCACTGCCTGGTGCCGCAAAAATGGTATTTTTATCCATAATTTGGACCAGTGGAAAAAAGATGCCATATCAGCAATAATCCCGAAGGCGAATAAAGAACAAATTGAAGAGTACAAAAATCTTAAAAAAGAAATCGCTGCTCTAAAAAAAGACCTGTCCCGTAAAGACAAAGCTCTGGCAGAAACAGCAGCCTTGCTGGTTCTTAAAAAAAAAGCCCAGGAAATCTGGGGGGAGTCAGAGGACGATTGATCAGTCAAGAAGACAAAAAAACTGTGTTGAAATTGATTTCAGAGGCCTGTAAATCAGGGGCACGAAAAAGCAAGGCAGCCCAATTATTGGGACTGACCATTCGAACCCTTCAGCGGTGGAGCAAAAATGGCCTATTGGACAGCCGAAAAGGCTCCCGAGCCGACCCTGGTTGATCAGCGTCATATATAATACCCGCCGAACGACAATTAAAATTCCTGAAATATAAATCAAAAAAATGGTAAAAGCCGCCAAATCTTATGAAAGGAGAGATTTGGATGGTAACGGACCAGCAAGTGAGGAGGTTATTCAAGTTGATTCAAACTGAAAAAAATTTCGGGATAGCAGCAATGAAAGCAGGTATGGATGAAAAAACGGCTCGAAAGTACCGTAAAATGGGCAAATTGCCAAGCGAACTTAAACAGGAGCATAACTGGAGAACACGTAAGGACCCGTTTGAAGACGTATGGGATGGTATCAAAGGAATGTTATCAATAAATCCGGGGTTGGAAGCCAAAACCATTTTTGAGGATCTTCAAAGAAACCAGCCAAGCCGATTTGCCGATGGGCAGTTGAGGACCTTGCAACGGAGGATAAAACATTGGAGGGCAACAGAAGGACCGGGTAAAGAAATTTTCTTCGCTCAAATTCATAAGCCGGGCGAATTATGCCAGTCTGACTTCACCCATATGGATGAGCTGGGCATCACCATATCCGGCGTTCCTTTTGATCACATGATTTATCATTTTGTTTTAACCTATTCCAACTGGGAAACCGGTACCATATGTTTCTCCGAGAGTTTTGAAAGCCTGAGCCAGGGCCTGCAAAATGCTTTATGGGAATTGGGCGGTGTACCGTATCATCACCGCACAGATCGCTTGGCTGCCGCTGTCAACAAGGAGACCCACCCGGAAGAGTTCACCCGCAGATATCAGGATCTTGTCGACCATTACGGTCTGACTCCTTCTAAAACGAACCCGTCCAGCCCCAATGAAAATGGTGATGTGGAGCAGCGCAATTACCGGTTCAAAAAAGCCGTTGAACAAGCCCTGTTATTGAGAGGTCACCGGGATTTTAAAGACCGGGAAGAGTATGAGAGTTTTCTGTCCAGGTTGTTTGGGCAACTGAATGCCGGCCGAAAAGGCCGCCTTGCAGAAGAAGTGGAACTCCTGCATCGGCTCCCCAAACGCCGGATCGACTCATGTAAAAAACTGGATTTAAAAGTCGGTCCCAGCAGTACCATACGAGTCAATCACAATGTCTACTCAGTGAACAGCAGGCTCATAGGAGAAAAAATACAGGTTCGTCTTTACATGGAATGTCTGGAAATCTGGTACGGACAGAAAAAGATCGACACCTTGCCACGGTTACGGGGTGAGGGGAAGCACAAAATCAATTACCGGCATATCATTGACAGCCTGGTCAAAAAGCCGAGGGCGTTTGAAAACTACCGCTATCGTGATGCCATGTTTCCCACCAGCCGTTTCCGGATTGCCTATGACTATTTAAAAGAACGCTATACTGTTCAAAGCGCTGCCTCAAGATATTTGAAGATTCTATACCTTGCCGCAAAAGACAGTGAAGTGGCTGTAGACAGTGCTTTGACGGTTTTAATAAACGAAAGCCATGAAATCAGCAAAGATGCTGTTCAGCGCCTTATGGAATCCAATGCCCCTGTTGCCGGACCAGATGATATCCATATTCCGGCAGTTGATTTAACCCTTTATGACAAACTTCTCAAGGAGGTGGCAGCATGATGAGTGATCATGACCAGATCATGAACCATCTCAAGAGTCTCCACATGCCGACCATGCGCCGCAGCTATGAAGAAATGGCAGATCAGGCCCGGGCGGAGTCATGGGGGTATGAACAGTATCTTTTACAGCTGCTGAATCTTGAATGTGAAGTGCGGTGGCAAAACCGGATAGCACGGAACCTGAGGGCATCCAAGCTGCCACCGTCAAAGACCTTTGAAAATTTTGATAAAAAACGCCTTCCCATAAAGGTCGCTAATCATTTGAATGTACTGATCGACGGCTCTTTTTTAAGCCGATCTGAAAATATTTTGGCCTTTGGGAATCCGGGAAGCGGGAAAACCCATCTGTTGTGTGCCATTGGCCATGAATTGATTGCAAAAGGAAAGCAGGTCCTTTTCATCTCATGCAGCCAGCTTGTTCAGGAGCTGCTGATCGCCAAAAGGGAGCTTGAGTTGACAAAAAAGCTCAAAAGCCTCTCCAGGTTTGATGCCGTGATTATCGATGATATCGGATATGTCCAGCAAAGCCGGGAAGAGATGGAGGTGCTGTTCACCTTCCTGGCAGACCGGTATGAGCAAGGCAGTCTGATGATCACCAGCAATCTTCCCTTTTCCAAGTGGGAACAGATTTTTAAAGATCCGATGACGACGGCTGCGGCTATCGACAGGCTTGTTCATCACAGCATTATCTTTGAATTGAATGTTGAGAGCTATCGCATGGAGCAGGCCAAAAAGGAGGCAAGATAATGTTCGAACACGATATGGAAACAGCATATACCAGGGAAGAACTCGTAGAAATTGTCAAAATGATACGGCTGCATTTATACAATAGAGGCCTGCACTGTGGCGCCAGGGTTATAAGGGAGGAAATGGAGAATGAGAATATCCAGCCAATACCTTCTGTGAGAACTATTGGGCGTATATTATCACGACATGGCCTAACACATGGCAGAACCGGTTTTTATAATAATCCTGTTTAAAAACAGATGAATAATAAACGGCCATTTTTTTATGCGAAAATCACATATTTTTTTTGTAAAGCGTTGTACGGTTATCTATAATCTTTGAATGGCAAGGCTTTCGGGTTTTTTTATTTAAAAAGGAGATGGTATGCGTGGAGGATATAGAGGAAAACCAAAACCGAAATTGCCGTCACATCTAAAGCGTGTTCATGTGAATGCCCGCATCCAGCGGTGGATGCTTGATGAGCTCAAAAAAAGAGGTGAGGTTGGGATAATTTTGGAGGATATATTGATTAAAGCGGGTTTCAAGTATCAAGCAGAAAAATGAAGAAAAACAATATGCCTCCGGCGGCCCTACGGGGTATTTGTTCCGCGCTAAGGCGCGGGGATTTAACGCATGAAGGACAAAAACATGGGGGGAAGGGCAGAATACATTGGACAGCATACTGCCCCCCATGTCTTCGTCACCAGTCACGGCGCTCGGGTTGCTTCCCAGCAGTTGCCCTATCCTCCAGACCGGCGTGAGGGATATTATCAATGTTACAAAAAATATCAAGTTAATAATGAAAAAAAATATAAAATCAGCAGGTTATAAAGGAATGAGAAACGGGAATTTTAATTGTCGTTGAAGGAAAAAAATATTTGTCGTTGATCACCTGGTAACAAATTGTCTGATGATGAAAAGACCCGGATAGCCAATGTATTAGAGTCGCCTGAATTTGCTGAGTCCAATCCAAATCAGATCGTACCAAGACTTGCTGACCAGGGAATTTATCTGGGTTCTGAATCAACCATGTACAGAATTCTTAGGGACTTAAAAATGAATAAACACCGTCAATCCAGTCTTCCCGCAAAAAGGCACAGTCCTGATCCATTGATTGCAAATGCCCCGAACCAGTTGTGGAGCTGGGACATAACGTATTTGCCGTCAACAGTAAGGGGCAGGTTCTTTTACCTATATATGGTGATGGATTTATACAGCCGAAAAGCCGTGGCATGTCAAGTTTATGAATATGAATCCGGTGATTTGGCAGCTGAACTTATAACGGATGCCTGCAATCAAGAAAAAATTTCAGAAGAACAAGTCACCTTGCATTCTGATAATGGATCTCCCATGAAATCTGCCACCATGCTGGCAAAGCTTCAGGATTTGGGAGTTATTCCCTCATTCAGCAGACCCAGTATCAGCAATGATAATCCATACTCAGAGTCATTGTTCAGGACATTAAAATATCGACCGGAATATCCGGACAAACCATTTGAAAATCTATTTGATGCCAGAGAATGGGCAAATCGTTTTATTCATTGGTATAATAAGGAGCATCTGCATAGCGGCATTAATTATGTCACTCCGGAAGATCGACACAACGGCAGGGATATACAAATCCTTAAAAATCGTCATCATGTGTATCAGAAGGCTAAAACGAAACATCCTGAAAGATGGTCAAAAAAAACAAGGAACTGGAAACCCTTTACAGAGGTTGTTTTAAAAAGATTTAAGAAGGTAAAACAATCCACTGATACGGCAAAGAGGGCTGCATAGATGTCAGAAATGGGTATAGCATTAGCAAAAATCCCTCATGGGCGAGAATGGATCCTCAAATTATCCGTCGGAGGTCATGAGGGGATTTTGCGGGAATATTAACAAAGTGTTTTAGAAAAAGGCGACATCTTGCTTGACATCCACCGCTATCCAATATGCCAAACCGGCTGAATTAGGTGCCCGATTAAATATGGCAATGTGGAGCTCAATTATACCCGATGAGGTCGTATTCTTTTCAATCATGAATAATCCTTTGAATTAAACCCTTTGCACCGGTTTGAAGAGTTTTCATTTATATTCCAGAGATATCTGTCCTTATTGAAAATAAAATTTAAATGAGGGCAGTCGTGTTTATTGTTTTTGAAATCAGATCTGTTTAATGTTCCTATTTTTGCTGCGAGTGCTGGGAGTTTTGAACAATTAGACCATGAATGGTTATGATCATAAACCATTCCCATGATACCATTTTTCACATAGCCTGCAATGCTCTTATAATCCATGGCAAGAAGTTTTTCCATGTCAACACCTTTCAAGCCGTTAAAGCCTTTTTATGCCTGATCCTGGATTTCAGGCAGCGTGAACGGATACTGTCTGAAATGAGCAGGTACATTGGAAAAAATAGTTTTCTTTACAGGTGGCCGCACAATTTTGGGGATATCGGTTTAAGGAACTTTCCAGTTTCCCTTCTCATCTACAAAAGCATTTTTATCGGATTCAAGGAAAAGCAGGGCTTGGGGAAGACAGAGCCTAATTTTTTTTTAAGCATGATATATAACACCTTATTTTAATTATAGTTATCAGCCAAATATGAATTTTTCATTTATCATATAACTAGTATAATAATAAGGCTTCAATTCCCCATACCCTATCCCATTCAGTAAAAAAAACCTCAGTCCATTTCTGAACCGAGGATTAATTTTGATTCAGCACCTAACTTTAAGTGACGTAATGGATAGAGAGCGAAAAACCACAGTAGTTTCAGAGGCAGAACGTTACAAGCTTCTCTTAAAATGCCGGAAGGCTGCCGCTTATCCTTTCACTGATTGGGTTAAGCCCACAGAGGGAAGACACATTGTAAAGGGGCAAAAACGTAAGTTTCTGATCAGGCAATTCTTTGTAATCACCGCTGTAAAGAACGATTCCTCCGGGGCAGTCTGGAAATGTCTTCAGCATGAGATGAAGGCTTTTTAAACTGCCACTGGCACCGGATTTGACTTCAACTGGGTAGATGCTTCCGTTACACACAATGAGAAAATCCACTTCTGCATTACTGCCCTTGACTTCTCTGGCCCAATAATAGAGCGATGTATCCTGCAAAGCCAGCAATTCCTGGGCCACAAATTGCTCTGCCAGTTTTCCCCGGTACATGGCAAGGAGATCTTTCTGTTTAAGTTCCATTTCCACAGGGACCTGGCACAGTCGTTGGAGTAACCCGATGTCCAACATGGCTGTTTTAAATTTTTTCTGATTGGCAGTGGCCCCAAGGGGCAGGCCGGATGGGCTGGCAGCCGGGATTTTTTGTACGAGCCGAGCTTTCACCAAGAGATCAAAGGCTTTCCGGTTAGTAGGGCTGGTGTGGCCCTGGTTTAAGCGAGTATATTTTATCTGTTCTCCCACGGTCTGGGCCAAGTTTAAAAATACCGCATCCAGGCAATTAGTGTCCACCCGGGGGGTATATTTGGAAAAATCATCCCGATATGAATCCAGGATTTCCGATTGTACCTTAAAGGCTTCGAGCATGGAGCTGGTGTCATACCAGGCTTGAACACACTCCGGCATCCCCCCCACAAAAAAATAATTTTTCAATTCAGCCAGAATCATCTGCTGGATATGCGGAGCAACCCCGGCCTGGTTTTTCATCACATGGGCGGCCATGGGGGCTTTGCCCAGGGCCCTAAGATATTCGTAAAAGGTCATGGGGTAAAGGTTCAGGTATTGGAGGCGTCCCACGGGAATGGAAATTTCCCCAAAAGCAAATTCCAGAAGGGAGCCTGCCGCAACCACATGGAGCTCGGGCATTTGTTCGTAAAAATAGCGCAGTGCCATGATGGCCCGTGGACATGCCTGGATTTCATCAAAAAAGACAAGGGTTTTACCGGGAATTATTCTTCCCGCTGATAGTTCCAGGTACCCAAGGATTGTTTCGGGTTCCAGTGTGCCCGAAAAGTAAACGTGAAGATCTCTTCTTTTTTCCAGGTCTATTTTAACAAAGTTTTCAAATTCCCCGGCCAGAACATTTTCAACCAGCCATGTTTTTCCAACCTGACGAGCACCTCTGATAATCAATGGTTTCCGCCGACCGGAATCTTTCCAAGAGAGTAATGTGGTTTCCTGTAAGCGTTTCATTGTTTTGCCCTTCCTGACACCATGGATATCTCCCCGTTAACAAGGGGCCTTCAATGCCGTTTTGAAGTCAAATGGCTAATGTTAATTCAGCGCATTTGTTTATCAAAGACAGGTCATACTATAAAAAATATAATTTAAAAAGTCAAGGGTCTTTATTGTTTTTCATTTTAGAAAGTCTGTTTAAACATTTGATACGTAATCACAACACCGCCACCCAGATAGAATATATCCGGTTCTGTGTCTGAGGGCCAGGTGGAGCAGTTTTCTGCTGAAGTGTCTGGCATGCTGGAAGAATTCAATACAACCGTAGAGGTAATTTATGTGGATTCCAAAGTACAAGGCCAGAAAACTTTCATCCAGGCAGATCTGCCATTGACACTTAAACTTAAAGGAGATAGAGGCACTGATTTCAGGCAGGACGAACAAATACGAGAGACACCGCACCACAGAAGTGATGAGGGCCTTTCGTTTATAAGGACTCTGATCTATTTATCGTTGTGTTGACAAATAGATCAATTTCCTTTTTTTTATTTTTTATAAAAGGACATTTCCGTAGAAACATCCCACCATTTTTTTTCTTTCCCATTTTCCCTTTACTTGGCCGCAGGCAGTTCAGCCTTGAGGGCATTGGCATAGGCCACACGAGCAGTCTGTGCAATGGCCAGCTTCTGCTGCAGGCTGGCAATCTCCTGATCGGTCACACGCAGGTTCATGATCTGATTTTTGGCATTCTCAGACAGATCCGCTGCGTTGTAATCAACACCATCGATGGTGAGGGTCTGACCCGGTGTGGCTGTGGTCTGGGCTTTATCAGTCTTGTTGGTCATGTTGGGGGGTATCTCCTTAGGTTATACATACTCAGTTGAGTGTTTTAAGGCAAAAAAGCCGTCATCATCGGCATCGTGAGCGTGATGCCAAGTATATGAGGTCAGGCTTGGGGGTTAAAAGTCGAATTTTAAGGTATCGTTGAAGCTACCGAAGATTTTTTCCAAGTCAATTTCATCCTTTTCAACCGTTTGTGTTCCCCTATTAGCTGCCTGCTTAGCAAGACAACCGTCTTCGAGGTTGCTAAGGGAAATGAAGTGAGCGTAGATCAAGGCGAGTGAGCCACTAGTGTGCAGGCCTCCCAGTTGATCTGGTGTTAGTTTAGCAAAAGCCTGGGTATCAACCAATCGAAATCCGCTGATGACCCTGGGGTTGCCGGAATCAGGGTTGATCTTAAGATACTGGGGCACAAGCAGATCAAGGCTCTCCAGTTCAGCAACCATGGCGACCGTGCGTTCATTATCGGCCCGTATGTGCATTAGAATGCGCTGCACCTTTTTGAGCAGTTTTGTCGGATGCCCATTTTCCTCGAACAACCGTTGGCCACCGGTTTGATTGAGGTGGGCAGAAGCTATATCCACCTGCAGGGCAAAACGGCGCCCGTGTTCTGCCAATTGTTCAGAGGTCGCGTCGACTTCTGTTAAGGCAAAGGGATACCGACGCAATTGCGCTGGGATATAACGCCCTAACCAATAACCGGATTGATTAATGTACAGGTTATGCCCCGCATCAACGCCGACCAGTGCCTGGGGAACGCCACCCTCCAGCGGAAAAACAATAGCCATTTCACGCGCAACCTTGTTCAGTTCTGAGGCAACCAGCGGCAACATAACCTGTTCCCTCGCAAAATCGAAGGATTGGTTAGGTGAAAAAAGCAGGTCACGGTGTGTTTCGGCATTTAAGGGGATTAGCTGTTTAAACATAGTGACTCCAGAGAGAAAAGATGTGCTGTATAAGAGTAACGGGATCGAGTCGGAGGCAGGGGTGTTGTCATCATCCCTGCCGTCCTCCCACACCACCGTGCGTACTTGTTCTGTACACGGCGGTTCACAAAAAATGTTGAAAACGATGAAACTAATGCATATAGCTGATTAGTCCAGGCTTTGAGAGACAGGCTGCCGAACTACAAAGTGCATGTCAAATAGTAAGTAGTTACTGTCTCCATATGGGCACCACAGCCTGATGGATGGTGCATACGCACCACACTCCTAAGCGGGCGCACTTTAAAAAAAGGCCACCCACCAAAGGGTGGCGGGTGGCCTTTTTTCATGCTACATCTTCAAACTGACAATTAAGCGATGCCGGAGAAGTTTTCATTAACCAGATCAGCAGAATCGACACCAGTAAGAAGGATGGTGTAGTTCAAACCTTCGTTAGAGGTAACAACTGCGTTACCTGCAACAAAATTGGCCGCTGAGAAACCTAAACCTTGTGCAGCATCGTAAACTGCAATTTCAGCCGCTGTCAATCCAGCCAAGTAGGCATCACCAGCTTGAACGCTGATATCTGCCGCGCTGTCAACACCAAGGTCACGCAGGTCAATGATAGACTGATTACTAAGATCAATATTTTCACCAGCTTCGAACGCCATGAAATTATTAATCTGCCAGATAGTACCGAATGCATCTGCATCAGTATTGAAATCAAACGCTGTAATGTACTCCGAAGCTGCGGTTACAAGATCAAAACCGGTAACATTTGTACCAACCACATCACCAGCTGTAGCCACAACTACAGCAGCAGTAACTGCTGCATCAGTAACACCGGCAACACCACCCTGCAATGAGGTAATAACTGCTGCGGGCATGTCGCCGGGGATAGCCGCTGTAAGTGTCAACGCATTACCAGCGCCGGCAACAATGCTGAATGCATCCGGGTGGTTCCCAGCGTCGGCAACGATGGCCTCATCAAGTGAAGCCTCTGCAATCGCAGCACCTGTAGTGTTGTTAAATACATATTCGCCACCAGCGAAGTTAATGGTGATTGAATCACCCGCCGCCAGGGCTCCAGCACCTACAATACCACCACCGAGGGTGAGATCAACAGTAATAATCTCAGCCGTATCAACAGAAGCAGGTGCTGCTGCAGCTGGAATGGCAATTACAGTATTGTCTCCACCAACATCAAAGATAAAATCAAATTCATTGACAGCAACAGTCGCATTGGTACCCTTAAGGCTATCCCAACCTTGTGTCGTAAAAGAACCATTGTAGTTAGAGAAATCAACGAGGGTCAGTGCTGTATCCAGCAGACCCAGGGTCAAAGTGTCCTGAAACACGCCAACACCTGCACCACCGGTGATTTCCAGCGTACGGGCATTAACAAGACCGCTTGTGGGGTTAGCCATAAGATTCAGCTCAAAGTTGTAATCATAGCTGTCAACAGTTGATCCCCCCATATCGAGGTTAATTGCAGCGAAATCCTGAACGTTAAGGTTGTTACCGCCAACACCCCAGAAGCTGGCATCAACGGCACCTGCTACAGTATCTGAAACAAAATCAACATTAACCGCGCTTCCAGTAGTCGGATTTGCAGCAGCAAGCGTTACATCACCATTAACAGTTGAGCCATTTGTATCAACTGAGTTGATCTGCACATTCTCGGTAGCACGCAAATTTGTCAATGAAATAGCAACGGTGCTATCAATCAGATCGTATAGATCAACATCGGCTACGTTGGTCGCATTAAAATTTGTTGCGACGGTGATAGATGGGGAAGCAGCAATACCTGTGCCGCCGTCTCCAAAGCGAATAGTCTCAAATTCTGAGATTGTTGTTGCATTGGTGGTTGTTACACCATCACGGATATTCAGAATATCTGCTGTGCCTTCAGTACCGATAAGTTCAACGGTACGGTTGGTACCCATAGCGCCGTCAATAGCGGTTACGACTGCACCAGTAACACCCAGGTAGAGATCACCTTCCAGCGTGCTGGCATCAACGTCCAGGCTGTCAATATCTGCAGCGATGGCAGCAATAGAGTTAGCTGCAGAAGCCAAGTTGGTGATGCGCAGATCCTGAGACCCTTCCAGGTTGAAGGTATTCACCAGGTTACCGTTCAGGGCAGCAACGGTATTGCTGGTCTGACGTGTGCCCGCAGAGTCCAGGTTCAGCGTGCGAACCTCGCTGGTATTACCGTCGATGGTCAGCGCGTTAACAGTCAGCCTACCAGTAGCACGAGCTGTGTTGCTCAGGGCCAGATCCAGTTCGCTGCCGGTAGTATTGGACAGGCGAATTGTGCCAAAGGCCTGGTTGTTATCGCTGTTACCTGCTCCCAGAGTCTGATTTTTACCAGAAACTTCAGCGGTCTGCGTGGTGGCATCCAGGTTGATCAGGCGAGTGTCAGTGATGCCATTGATGTTTGTAGTAAAAGCGACTCCACCAATGGTATAGTCAACAGTGGTGTTGGTTGCAATCACAAAGTTGTCGACGTCACCAAAGCCACCTGCGGAGATATCGTGAGTTGTATCAGCAAAGTTTGCATTAGCAGCAGGAGCTATAGCAGCAGCCTGTGCTGCAGCAACATTTGCCTGAGCGCCAACGTTGACGGTGTTAGCACCAATAACAACCGTGTCGATATTGGAAACATCGTCAAAAGAGGTTTCAGCAGCATTCAGGTCAGTCCCAGCAGCAACAGCAACGTCAAAACCATTTTGTGTTGCAGCAAACCCGGTGGAAGTATTGACCTCCAGGGTGTTATCACTCAGCTCACCGTCAACAGCAGTCTGATGCTTATCGGCCAGACCAGAAAGGTTGATACGATCATCACCATCACCACCAACGATTTCCAGGGCAAAGTCAACATCACCCGCAAGCACGTTGTTCACAGCCAGGTTCAGGTTGGAACCGGCATCGCCCAGCAGGTAGCTGAACTGAACAGTGTCATCGGCATCCGCCAGGTATTTGTCGAAGGCGTTACCGGTCAGAGCAGCACCGACTTTCAATGCAGCATCAAAGCCGGAAGCATCAAATATACGCACGTCAGTCAGGCCATCGGTGTTCAAACGGTCATCCGTAGTGGTGGAAACACCCTGTGCATCAACAGTACGAGTACCGATCTGCAGAGTACCCGTGCCGGCGTCTGTGTGCGTAACGTTGACTTCTTCCAGCATCTGCTCCATCTCGAAACCAGAAGCTACATTACGTGGGTTGTTTTCAGAAGCCAGGGATGAGATGTGGCTGTCGCGACCCACCTGAACATCCATGACTTCAACACCACGATCACCAGAAGCGGCCGCGATGTTCACAGCGCCGCCCTGGGAACCGGAACCAGCGCCATCCAGAATCAGGGTGCTGGAGGTCTGGCCTTCAGTTTCCAGACGACCTACTTCTAGACGGTTACGTGTATCGATATCAGAGGCCACACCCAGGATCAGGGCTTCACCATCTTCAACTGCGAAAGCCGTGCCTTCGCTATCGTTAATTTCAAACACACCGTTGCCAGTGTGAGAGACAGACAGTGTGGCCAGACCCTGCTCGACCAGTTCAGCAGCGATAGCGGTTTCCAGATCAGCCCAGGTGTTGGCAGCACGGATGTCTTCGGTATCCAGGGTGTAGTCAGTACCGCCCAGAGAAAAGTTTATTTCTCTAACAGTGATATTTTCCAGTTCAGTAACAGACGGTGCCTGGCCATCGGTGATTTCCTGAACGATCAGTGTCAGCGCAGATTCAGCACTCATATCACCGTCAAGGAACAGCGGGTTGAAAAATGCACTGTAGCTTACGTTAGGATCCGTCAGCTCCATACCAAAGACAGTGTCCTGGGGACGGGTGCGGATGTCTTCGATCTGGACGTCAGCGCGGCTTTCATCAGTCCACCACTGCTCAACATCTGCCATTCTGCCTGCATCAATTGTAGAGGCCCAAGTGGTGTTGTTAGCAGTATCGATCTGCGGTGTGATGGCCGTCAGGTAAACCGCTTCGATACCAGTGGTCGTAGCAGAGATCGCTGCACCGTTAAAGTTATCCTGGATAGTACCCGTGGCGATGAGGTCTGCACGCAGAACATCAGCCCCTTGTCCGCCGCTCAGTACGTCGCCGGTTTCAAAGGTGTTAGCCAGCTCACCAGAACCGATTTCGTTCTGAGTAACCGGCGCCACGAACACGTCATCACCATCAGTACCGGTGGATTTGTCGGCACGTTGCGTGAGCGTTAAACGTTCTGTTATCGTGGCATCAACGGCAGCCATTGCAGATGCCACGCTGGCATCAGTGGCGTCGATATTTGCAAGGGAAAAATCAGTGCCTGTTGCGCCCTGGTCAGCATGATAAAGACCAACTTCGGTCTTGTTGGCAAGGATAAGCGCATCGTCTCCTGTTGCGCCATTTTTTACAGCCAAAATCATTTCACCCTGGGAAACAGCGTCGCTATCCAGGGCATTGGTCCAGTATTCAAGTCCTGCCACTGCCGGAAGACGGTTAAAAAGATTGTCAAAAATTCTGATCACAAACTCTTCACTCGAGATTGGATCGCCGTCGTTAGTATAAATAGCCTGAGCTTCAGCTTGGTCAAAAAAGCTATTGGCAACCATCTCAATGGTAAAATCACTGCTTGTCCAATAGTCAAGTCCCTCGGAAAGTGGCGCTCTATTAAATGTAGCCGCGAAAAGCTCTGCAACTTCTTCTCTTGTTACTGCCATTCTTTATTCTCCTTAACAATAAATTAATAATTGCGCCACCATAAAAATGGCACAGATAATACTCACAATTTCATTCTCGATTCAACATATGCAAATAAGATACCAATGTCAACTTTTCTACAAGTTTAACTGCGCCGGGCAAATCCGAATTATGCTGTATTCTTCCGGCCCAGCGGGTATCTGCCAGCACCAATGGTTTACCAAAACAATTTAACCGGCCAATGGTCTCGGAACAAAAAATTATAATATTTGGCCATATTTATACAGATATGGTTTAATTTAACCTTGGACACAGCAAAATACCGGATGAAGCCGTGTTTGCTATTTTAAGAAAAAACCAGACCTCTTATCATCCCCCCGAGCCGCTTGCCCAAAACATCCCAGGAATTGGCTGAAAGCCACCTTTCCTGAAGCGTCTGCTTACTTTTCAAGCGGTCTGGATCACAAAGTAATCTTTCAATACCAGCGGCAATATCCTCAGGCGATGTTCCCGGCAGCGTATGAACAATACCCTTAACATCAGAAAAAATTTCAAGGGGGGTACACGCACAAGGACAATGGGTTGCAAGACCGTATCGGACAGCAGCGCTTGATGATTCAGCCGTTGCCTGGTAAGGAAATACAATCATGGATGCTGTATCGAGCAAGGCAAAGCTGTCTTCATCTCTGAGAAAATCAGTTACCATGGTAACCGATCCCTGAAGCTGATTTGCTTTTATTAAATTCTCACACCGAAGTTTTGTCTCATTCGATACCCGGTTGGGATACAATGCATTTACCATCAACAACTGCAGATCCGGCCGATTCTTTCTCAGCATCACAAAGGATTCAATTAATTGCTCCAAACCTTTATGGGGCAGCATAAAACCGTAGCTGGCAATAATAAATTTGCCTCTGGATACAGTAGAAACCGGCAACCGGTTCAAAACCCCATGGGGGAAAATAGCGGTGTTTTTATATACCCCCCTGGATTTAAACAGGTTCAGATCTTCCACACTATGGACCAGAAGACGATCAACCGTTTCAAGCAAAGATGTGACAGGTTCAAGGGATGCTTCCCACCTGCCGACTTTCACATCCTTTGTGGAATGAAACATAATGATCAGAACAATCCCCTGGTCATTTGCAAACTGAATAATCTTTCCAAGATGACCTGAACTAAAAAAGGCAAAGTTGAACTGAAGAACCAGGGCATCCGGCTTTTCCTTGGCCATGGCTGCCAGAAGCGCTTTAACCCCGCCGGCACAATCAGTCCAGCAGCGTAAAACATTTGCATCCGATGAAACTTGCGCATCCGGCACAAGGGTTGCCTCGGCCTTGGAAGCGAACAGGGTGATATCAAAATCATCTTTGGACAATCCATCAATGAGAAATTTTGAATAGGTTGCAATGCCGCATTTTGTATTCCAGGAGGATACCCAGCCAAGGCGTATTCTTTTTTGGAAAAGCGGGGGAATATTGTCTATTTTCTGCACAAATTTTTTTAACCTGCCGGCACACTGGTCCCAGGTAAATTGATCTTTGATCAATGCTTTTGCAGCATCAAGTTTTAATTTAAGCTGAGCTTGGGTTGCAAAGCGCACCTCATGCATCAAGCGTCCAAGATGATTCACATCCGGTTCCATCCACACAGAATTGAAAAGCCCCATATGTGTTTTGGCTATCTTAAATGAAAAATCAATCAGCCAGCTGGTCTCTTTTGTACAAAATTCAGACTGCCCGCCATAGGCGGTTGTAATAACCGGCAGCCCATACAGCATAGCTTCAGCCATGGGCAGGCCGAACCCTTCCCCCCGGGAGGGCGCCACAAGAGCATGGCATTGCTGATAAAGACTTGCAATTTGTGACAGGGCAAGGTCTTTATTAATAATCTCAATGGGAGGACAATCCGGGAATCTCTTTTTAAGACACTTTACTTTTTCTTCAATGGTATTGTGAATATTAGGAAAGGTTTTAATCACAAGACTTGTGTCATCTTTTACCGTAAACGTCCTGGCAAAGGCGGATAACAAAAGATCAATACCTTTTCTGGGAAAACATGAAGAAATATGTAAAAATTTATATTTTGTTTCTACGCTTAACGAATAGGTTGTTATACTCTTGCAAATATGGTCTACCCCATCCCCCACTGCCTGAACAGGCAGATAAACGCCATTATCAATGAGAATTTTTTTAACAAAATTTGAAACCACGGGCATGCCGTCCAGATGTTGATTAAATTGCTCTACCCATTCAAAGGGAAGCCCTGACTCTTCCCATGCAAAATAAAGAAAATTAATCTGACCATCCATATCCGCTACCCTTGGCGGATAAAGGTTACGAATCACAACATCTGCCCGGCTGGCCTTACACCCCTTTTTCCAAAGATTTTCAACACCGGCAAAGGATCTGACAGCCTCTATATTAGGGGTATAATCACCGGGACCTTCAGTGGCAAAGAGAGTTACACTCCCCGGTTTATTACGATCCAATGCCAGAGCCATCTCCCTGTTTACAAGGGCAAGGCTGTAGGAAGTTTCAAAAGGGCCTTCGACCTGACAGTGAAGGGGAGCAGAGTTTAAATTAGTTCCAAAATCGACATCAGGATTTGGAACATCAATGTTCTGTTCTTTTAAAAATGCGTATAATTGTTTTGACAATTGCTGGTTGGTAAATTTGGCCACCTGTTTTTTCTGCTGCCTGATCAGGGCCCTTTTCATGGGTCGATCACTGGAAAGAATTTTTATAAAGGCGGCAATGGAAAAGTGGTCTTTTTGGGTAATTAATACCCCTGCCCCTCCCATGGTATAAGGGATATTACTGCATTTATATGCCACAACAGGAACATCAAATGCCATGGCTTCAATTAAGGGAACGCCAAACCCTTCATGTTCACTCATACTCAAAAACAGATCTGCTGTTCTGTACCATGCATACAGCTTGGCATCAGAAATTTTTCCTGTAAATCTGACACAATCTTCCACGCCGGCTGCCTTGATCCGGGCGGACAATTTCCGATAATAGGCGTCTATTTTAGAATAACCACCGACAAGTATCAGCTGAAAAGGACGGCTTAACATTGTCTTTAAATATCGGGCAATGATGACAAGATCCTCCTGGCATTTATTGGGAGCGATCCGCCCCACAAACAAAACAGTATAAATCCCGGCGGATTCTGCCACAATTGAGTCATCCCATTTCCGGGCTTGAATCCTATCGATGTCTACCAAAAGGGGAATTTCTTTCACATCCTTGTAGCCAAAACCTCGCAGTTCATCTGCATTGAATTTTGAAACACATATGATAGACTCCATGAGGGGAAGAAATAATTTCAACTGCTTTCTGCCAAGGGTGGCATAGTGTTTAAAACGATAATTATCAGAAAAAAAATGAGCCGGGGTAATGTTGTGGTACACAAGGATTTTTCTCCCGGCAAGACCCATCACCCACTTTCCAAGGTCATGCCCCATGGAGTGATGAATCAAAATGATATCACTTTTTTTTAATTTCAGTTTTTTATAAGAGAACAGTTCTTTTTTTAATTCCGGGGCAATCCGCTCCACATATATTTTTGAATCAAACCCAAACTTTAAAAGCAATCTGCGGATTAAAAACATTGAATTGGTTACGGCATCACCATAGGCAGAGCCTGAATGAAATTGATGTATCGCTATTTTTTCCATAATTTTTATTTTTATCTTGTGTTTCACTCTTTAAAAATAGAAAATAATTATCTGTTGGCACTTCCATATATGAAAATGAGATGCTATTCAACAATAATTGTTAGTCTTTACCATTTTAATCGGCATTGAAAAAAGGAGAGATAAAAATGATGGATTTGCACAGATTAAATGAGATGACAAACCCAAACAAATGGGACAATCCGGAATGGATGAAAATACATCGAGAACTTGAATCCTACTCTGTGGACAAGCATTGCTTTAGTGAATCCAAGGAATATGCATATAGAAAAGGCTGGGAATGGACGCAATGCATCTGGGGCCTGCATACCCTGGGAGCAATTGATGCAAAGGCCAAAGGCCTTGGTGTTGGCGCAGGACATGAACCGATTTTGTATTATCTGGCGGATCATATCGCCGAGGTAACCGGCACTGATTTGTACGGCAATGAGAATTGGACAAACAATGCCATAGGGGGAAACGAAGCGAATCCTTCTATTCTTGAAAACTCAGATGAGTTCTGCGACAGAGGCTATGATAAATCAAAACTCCAATTGCTGAATATGAACGGCACAGATCTCAAATTTGATAACAAAACCTTTGATTTTGTATGGTCTTTGTCGTCCATTGAACACTTTGGCGGGCACAAAAAAGCAAAGGAATCCATGAAGGAAATGGCACGGGTGACAAAGAAAAACGGTATTGTTGCTGTTGCAACTGAGTTTATACTGACCCCCAATTGCAAGGATCATCCTGAATTTTTCACAAAGGAACTGCTTGAAAAATATATTATCAATGCCAGCCCACAACTTCAACTGGTACATGAAATGAATTACGAGTTGCCCTCATTGGAATATCTGATGGATCCCATCATGATGCACCTTGATGGAGATGTACATAGAATACGGCATCATATTATCCTGAATGACGGCAGAGTCCAATGGACATCCATCATTTGTTTCTTTCGCAAATTGTAGAAAGCGAAACCTGGGCTCACCTGGGCCTGTTTTAATTATTTCAGTCAGTTGCAATTTTAAATCGTGAACAAAACTAACCCGGAAAGCTGAGTAATGTTATTTAATTCATATGAGTTTATGTTTATATTTTTAATACCGACTGTCCTTTTGTTTCGATTGTTAGACATCCGGTTTCGTGTATGGTTTTTGATAGCGGCTTCCATTATATTTTATATGCAGTCGGAACTGGAACATCTGATCATTTTATTCACATCAGTGGCACTAAATTATGGCTATGCCAAAAACATCCCGGAAAAGCATAAAAAAAAAATACTTGCCGCCGTCATTCTGCTTAATTTACTTCCGCTGATCTACTATAAGTACACTAACTTTTTGCAAATAAGCCATTATTCTCTTGTGTTGCCCCTTGCCATTTCGTTTTATACATTTCAGCAAATCGCCTTTCAAGTGGATATGTTTAGACAAAAAATCACGCTAACTTATTTTAAAGAGTATCTGTTTTTTGTGTTTTTCTTCCCCCAACTCATAGCCGGCCCCATTGTTCACTATAACGACCTTATTTCTCAGATCAAAAAACCTTCCTGGGCCCAATTCAATGAAGTCTATTTTAATGCAGGGATTTTTTTATTTTGCACCGGCCTGTTTAAAAAGGTTGTGTTTGCGGATAATATGACATCTATAGTCAATCAATCCTTTTTAAATGTAAGTACCCTGTTATCAAACTATGATGCCTGGATGGGCATTTTTGCCTACTCGTTTCAAATTTATTTTGATTTTAGCGGGTATGCTGATATGGCCCTGGGCCTGGCATTTCTTCTAGGTATAAAACTTCCCATAAATTTCGATTCACCCTACAAGGCACAAAATTTAATTGAATTTTGGAAAAAATGGCACATCACTTTATCTGTCTTTTTAAAAGAACACGTTTATTTTACATTGGGCGGCAGTCGGGTCTGCCTTCCCAGGCAGTTGTACAACCTGGTCATCACCATGACTATCTGCGGGATCTGGCATGGGGCTGGATTGACTTTTTTACTGTGGGGGTTCCTCCATGGCCTGTTTTTAGCTGTTCTTCATCTTAAAAACAAATTGTTTCCCCAGGGATTAAGACTGCAAAAACAGTTTTCCATACTCCTTACCTTTTTGGTGGTGACGCTTTTATGGGTTTTATTCAGAGCCCAGACCTTTGAAATGGCCCTCCAATACTATGGGGCACTTTTTGATTTTCGCGCTTTTTCTGTTGAGGGTTTAAAATTCACTAAATGGGGGGTATATGCGTGTTTGACGTCCAGGGAATTTTTGCTTTTTTGTGGGTTGATGGTTATTTGGTTTTTTCCGAATTCAATGGCGTTTATCACATCTATGAATGATGAACCCAAAGTATCTTTGAAGCATGGATTTGTCGCAGGGATTTTATTGTTTGTTGCCTTAAAATCAATGGTCGCATCCCCGGCACAAACCTTTGTATATTTTAATTTTTAAGGATTGATTTGAGATTTTTAACGGTTTTTATTTTTTCCCTGGTTTCAGCTTTTTTGTTCTGGGCTTTACTCATTGCTGTCCAGGTAAATAATCCCACACAAATGTCCCAATGGATTTATGATGTCTATGAAAAAAAACAACTTATTTCAGAAAGAATTATGGGGGAAAAAATCATCCTTCTGGCAGGTTCCAATATTTTATTTGGTGTGGACAGTCAAAAAATTGCCCGGGCATTCCACATGCCGGTCTTAAATTACGGTGTCAATGCAGGCATCGACCTGCCCTACACCCTGGAAACGGCTAAAAAAGTGGTCCATCCAGGCGACATTATTCTCATGCCCCTGGAGTATCCAATGTATTCCTATGATGGAACCCCGAGTGCACAGACGGTTGATTATATATTTTCAAGGGACCCAGGGTTTTTCTGGAAAATGAGCCTGAAAGAACAAATAAACATGGTGCTTTACATGGACTTAAAAAGACTACTCCGAGGTTTTTTATATCAAGGCGGGGAAAAAATAGATACCGGCTTATACGGGGCCCATCAAATCGATAGCCACGGAGATCAGATCAATACAAATCTAAAATTTAAAACCTGGGCCATGTTCAAGGAAATACACTCCCAGCAGCTCAAGCCTAAAAAATATTCTGAAACCTTTGACCCAGATGCAATTGGCTGGCAGTTTATCAGTGAATTTATCCTGTATTGTAAAAAATTAAATGTCAGTGTGATCTTTATGCCCAGCACGCTAATGAAGCATGAAAGCTATTACACAAATCCAGGAGAAAAGTGGTTTTATGACAATATTGTGATGGAAGTAAGACGCAGAGGGTGGCGCTATGTGGGCAATCCCTATGATTATATGTATGAACCGTCACTGTATTTTAATACCTATTTTCATTTGACTGAAACGGGAAGACAGCTTCGGACAGAACAGATGATCCGGGATTTAAAGACCCATATTTTAATCAAGCACGGCTTTTAAAAATTTGTCTTCTATTGTTTTATTTGAAAACCGCTCGATATTTTTTTTGCCTTCATTTGCAATATACTCCCGGAAATCGGAATTATGATACAAAACATGGATTGCTGCGGCAAATTTTTGACCATCCGGCTCATCAAATACAATCTGGTTTTCCCCCATGGTCTCCGGGACGGCACTGGTATTTAGGGCAACAATGGGCAGGGAATGAAACTGGGCTTCTAACACCGGCAGGCAAAATCCTTCATGGCCTGACATGAGTAAAAAAATATGGCAGGCCTTATAATAGGTGTGGAGTTCTTCAAAGGTCACAGAACCTTTTATATGAACAATCTCCTGCAATTTATTTTTTTTAATTAAGGTATTAAGTTCATCCAGATACAAGCGAAGATTCGGATCAATTCCCCCCACAATGATCAACCGGATATCTGAGTTGTACATTTTTGTATAATCTGCAATCACCCGGATCAAATGTTTGTGACCTTTGTTTGGCACCAGGCGGCCGACAAACAAAACATTTATTTTTCCATCATCTAATTTTTGACAAAGATCCGGATTTATTTCAACGTTTTTAAAATCATCTAACTTATGAAAAGGCGGCACAATCTTAATTTTGGAATCATCAATACCGCAGTTTAGAAAATCCTTTGCATTAAAACAAGAATCACATAAAAACCGGCTGACTTTGTTCAAACGAAGAATTTTGTTGGTTTGCTCAATGCCCTTTCTACAAAATTTTTCATGGTTGGAATATTTTTTAAAAAACCGGGTATAGGGCTTGAAAAATTCAGGGGGGGTGATGTTGTGATATTTAAGAAAAATCCGGCATCTTGCTTTTTCAAGAATATTCTGACCATTGCCCCAGCACCCGCCATGGTGATAAATCAATATATTATCAGGGTCATCAATAAGATCAGACAAAGCGACCATGTCCAGGACATATTGCGCCGTCCCGGCCCTTTTTACCTGATCTGTATAGACAAAAGCTGAAATATTATTGGTATTCAGGACAGACAATTGATGGGCGACATCATTTCCGATGGCATCATTTTCCAGCAGGGAACCAACTGCAACACATATTTTCATTCTTTAAATCCAATAACAGCGTAATCCTGCCCAATTGTAAAATAGTAATTTAAAAACGGATCTTCAATCTGAATGGCATTATTGGGGTGAAGTCTCACTATTTCAATATTTACAAATCCCCTGGCTTCAACCAGATAGGAAAGCGTATGGGGCGGAATGGGATTTTTGTGTGATGGATCCGTATAAAAATCACATGCACCCACCATCAGGTTTTCAGGATTGGGGGTTTCAAAAACAACCATGCCACCTGGTTTTAAAACCCTCAAAGATTCATCAAACAAAGAAATCATAGTATTAAAGGGCAAATGTTCTACAATATGAAACCCTGTGATCACAGAAAGCGTATCGGCTTTTAAGTTTCTAAGATATGCCAGCAAGTCGGATTGGACAACATCCAGATCAGCATCCCGGCATTTTTCCACCATAACACCGTTCAGATCAAGGCCTGCGGCTGCAATATTGTTCTCCTTTAAAAGCTTAAGCCACTCCCCCCGACCGCAACCCACATCCAGAAGTGACTTATCCTTTGTATTTTCACACGCTTTTTGCACATAGGGAAGATAAACCTTCACCCGCTCTTTGATATCATTTTCCGTGCCCCGGAACCGGTCTTCAAAACTCAGATACATTGCATCAAAAAGGTGGTCCTCTTCTTTGACCACATGTACAAGCTGGTCATTTGAAATCGGTTCAGGAAATCTTTTTCTGGCCTCTTCCAAATGGGTTTGAATTCTGCGCTGCATATCCAGAAGCGTTATTGTGTTATCTTTTATCTGTTTTAATAAATCTGTTTTAACCAAGGAGACTTCCTTTGCCAGGTCAGATCGGGCCTGGATGCTGTCGGTCTTAAGGCTTTGAATATCCTCATCTAATTTTAAAATCAGCGTTCGAGTATTTTTATCCTTCTCTTCCATAAGACTGTAGTGGGCAATCGACGTATTTTCAATTCTCTGTATATTCATCAAAATTATAGGCAGATTGAAAATTCCTGCCATAATTCTCAAGCCCCAACCCAATGCGGGGATTTTGAAAAAAGTTTTAAGTAGAAAGGGAAACAAAAGATTTTTTATATAAACTTTTTTAAGACGTCCCTCTCTGGAATACCTGAGCCTGCCCAGAATTTCGATTTTAGTAAGCTGACCATTCTGCAATTTATCAAGATAGATGGCCTTCCCCTGGAAATCAGGTTTTCTGTGAAGTATTGAAATATATGCCTTGTTTATAAATTCCGGCCCGTGGAATTGCAAAAGGGTTTCTTTGCTGACACAATCATCAATACGCCATTGCTCTGCCGATTTAAAATCAGACGGACAGGGAATGGATTTAAAAGATCTCCCCCCATTGACTGTTTTATACTGTTCCAGTTCTTCTTGGATGCAGGCCTTTATTTTATCTATATCAACCCCGGGCGTATCAATTTCAATCATAATTTTATTCCTTTGTTACCTTCAAATCAGGTGTCAGTCTTACTAAACCTGTAAAAAAATAGTTATCCCCTGCCACCATCTCAAATACAGCACATCCATCTATCCAGTGAACACATTCGTCAATATGATCTGCACCTTTGTGGATTGCCAAAGTGATGGAATATTTGCCGGGTCCAAGATTAAATGCTTCAAATGCATAGGTCACAATAAGAATCTGGCCCGGTTGAATACTGATCTGCTTTTTCATATAATAGGAGTTGGTTCCGTATATGTCCTGTCCGAACCTGTCCCGTATGACAATCCCCAGCGTCAGGTCATCCATTGCCTCATGTCCTTTAAGGCGAACCTTAATATTGGCAGAATGGCCGCTCATGAGAACTTCAGATCTATTATTGTTTTCATCAAGCAAATCAACTTGTTCAATCATCACCTTGTGATTTCCATATCCTGAAGACGTCTGTTTCTCCCTATATTTAATCTCCTGCCCACAAGATCGTTGTGCAATAAGAAAATTATAAGAATTTATAATGGCTTCAGGTACACCATATTCAACCACACAACCTTTATTCAGCAAAATTGCCTTGTCACACAAGACTTTTACAGAATTCATATCATGGGAAACAAACACAATGGATCCCCCGTTTTCTTTGAACTCCCTTATTTTTTTTATGCATTTTTGCTGAAAATAAGCATCCCCAACAGATAACGCTTCATCCACAACAAAGGCTTCGGGTTCTGCATGAATGGCAACAGAAAATGCCAACCGCATGACCATACCCGAAGAATATGTCTTTATGGGTTCGTGAATAAATTCGCCAAGCTCTGTAAATTCAATGATCATATCCAGTTTTTCATTGATTTCAGGTCTTGAAAGCCCAAGATAAGTCGCATTGTGAATAATATTGTCGATGCCGGAAAATTCAGCATTAAACCCTGTTCCAAGCTCTAAAAGACCTGTGATTTTACCGGTGATATGGATAGACCCTGAATCTGGGATAAGAATCCCTGTCAACAGCTTTAAAATCGTTGATTTGCCCGCACCATTTTCCCCTACTATTCCAAGGGTCTCACCATTTTGAACCTGGAAACTAACATCGCTTACTGCTGGAAATTCTTTGTGATAACAACGCCTTAATACAATTTCCTTCAATCTATCAGAAGGTTGCCTATAAAGTTTAAAGGTCTTTGAAATATTTTTAACAACAATCATTTTAGAACCGTATTAAACACCTCAAAAGTTTGTATGGCCGTATCATTCCAGGTAAATCTGGCTGCCTGATCACCCCCTTTTTTCACAAGCTTATACCTTATTTCGCTGTCATGGACAATGGTTTCAATTGCATGGGCAAGTTCATCACTTCTGGCAGGATCAATTAAAATGGCGGCTTCGCCTGCAACCTCTGGCATGCTGGCGGTATCGGAACAGATAACAGGACAATGGCATGCCATTGCCTCAACAATAGGAAGCCCAAACCCCTCGTAAAGGCTGGGATAAACCAGAGCTTGTGCCCCCGAATAAACGGCTCGCAAATCATAATCCGGAATATGGCCTGTGATATAAATTTTATTTGCCAGACTTTGACCCTCGATTTTTTCAAGCCAGCGTTTTTCCCCCCACCCCTGCCAGCCAACCAGGACAAGGGGGATATCTGTACGGGCAATCATAAGGGCTTTGATTAAAAGATCAATATTTTTTCTGGGTTCCAGGGAACTTACAAAAAGCAGATAAGACTTGGGCAGGTTATATTTATGTCTGACCATTGATACGATATCATCACTACAGGGAACAAACAAGGGGTCTGGCGCCAGCGGAACTGCTGTTACCATGGATGGGGGCAGGTTAAACTCATCAATGATCTCTTGCCGAATGAACTCGGAAATGGTCAGAATATGGCTGGCGTAGCGCAACCGTGTCTTTATGAAATATTCAAAAAGCCATACCCTGTCCTTTGGATGTGTTTCCCTGTATCGACGCAAAGACAAGTCGTAAATAGAATAAACCGTGGGAACATGCGTCAATTTTGCCGGCGTAAAAGCGGTTTCATGATAGACATCAAAAAAAGGCTCTTCACTTTTACATATTCGGTTAAGGTAGTATTCATATTTTAACCAGCAAGCTGCCCGCAAACCAAAGACAATGGGATCAGGAAGATACCGCACTGAGCAGGTGGTTTGCTGCCGTCGAGTTGAATTTGCCGGAAGAGGCATGGATACTGTCTGAATTCTACCATTAAAATAATAGATATCAGCCTTATCCATCAGGCACATAGCCCTATACAAATTGCGCAGATATCTGGCAACACCGGTCAAAACACCGGTCATCGGTATTGCATTGACTAAAATTTTCAAAATTTACCAGACATCCCCGTCACCAGTGGATAAAAACCGAAAAGACCGGCAAGAAAAAATAGATTCAGCAGCATTAAAAAATAGATCCTGAAACGGCTGACAAACCGCTTCCAAGTCAAAAAAGTCCCCAGCAGAAATACAGACGTCCAGCACACAAGAAAAAGCAAATCCATTATAAAAAATCCCGGATGTCTTTTTCCAGATACCGCAGCATCAAAAAAGAAAAAAACAATATAAAATGTGTCATAATAGTTAGAAGCATAAGGCTTTTAAAAGAAGGATACTCATTAAACACAAAAATCCTGTGATAGGACTCAATAATTATATATGCCGGATTATAGGCAATCAATTTTTGTACAAATTGCGGAAGGATGTTTGAAATATAAACAATTGGCGTAAACCAGAACCAAAGCTGAAGAATCACGCCTGTTATTTCACGCACATCACGAATAAAAACATTTAATACAGCGGCAAACAATCCAATACCCAGGGCCAGCAATTGTTGAAGATAATAGAGAAATGGCAAAAGCAGCAAAGATCTATGGAACTCATATCCCTGAAACGCCAGGATAATAAAGAAAACCAGCATGGAGATAATATAGGTGATGGTTTCCGACAAATGGATATGTAAAAGCAGAGAAGAAAAGGATGTGTTCACCTTGGTAATAATATGTTTTTTATCTAAAAACACTGATGTACATCGATTTATGGTTGCAGCGAAAGCAGTCCAGGGTATCAGGCCCGTGGCAAGATACACACCATAGGCGTTCATATCCGATGTTCCCGGAAGACGTGCCCCCATGACCTTACCAAAAATGACAATATAAATAAAAAGATTTACCATGGGCCAGATGATCGCCCATAGGGACCCGAGAACCGATCCTGCAAAACGTTCTGCAAAATCACGTTTGGTTATTTCAATAATGTATGAGATCTTTAGTGTTGACATCTTATTCGTGAAAATCCCAAACCCTAAACCCCTCTTGTTTACAGAAGGCATCCCGTTTTGCTTCTTCCATGTCATAGCAAACCATTTCTCTGACCAGTTCTTGAAAGGAAATCTGCGGTTTCCAGCCAAGTTCTTTGTTGGCCTTTGAAGAGTCGCCCAGAAGGGTTTCAACCTCGGCAGGACGAAAATAGCGCGGGTCGATTTGAACAATCACGTCTCCCGGTTTGAGTTGCTTGCCATGAAACTTTGTTTTGTCAGGTACCACCGTATCAACAATGCCTTTTTCCTCAACTCCGCTTCCTTCCCATCCCAAGGTAATACCAAGTTCTTTTGCGGCAATTTCAACAAATTGTCTTACTGAATGCTGAATTCCGGTTGCAATAACAAAATCATCCGGGATTTCCTGCTGAAGCATGAGCCACTGCATCTCAACATAGTCCTTTGCATGCCCCCAATCTCTTTTGGCATCAAGATTACCAAGATAAACGCAGTCTTTTAAACCCAGAACAATCCGGGCCAGTGCCCTGGTAATTTTCCGGGTTACAAAGGTTTCCCCTCTCAAGTGTGATTCATGGTTGAATAATATCCCGTTGCACGCATACATGCCATAGGCTTCCCTGTAGTTCACCACAATCCAGTAAGCATACATTTTTGCAACTGCATAGGGTGATCTGGGGTGAAATGGTGTCTTCTCCGTCTGGGGAAATTCCTGTACCTTGCCGAATAACTCAGAGGTGGAAGCCTGGTAAAACCGGCAGGTTTTATGAAGGTTAAGGGTTTTAATAGCCTCAAGCAGGCGCAGTGTTCCGAGAGCATCTGTATCAGCCGTATATTCAGGTGCTTCAAAGGAAACCGCCACATGGGACTGGGCAGCCAAATTATAAACCTCATCGGGCTGAACCTTTTGAACAATCCGGATCAGATTTGAAGAATCTGTCATATCCCCGTAATGGAGGATAAGATTCCTGTCTTTCACATGCTGTTCCTGATAAAGATGATCGATTCGATGGGTGTTAAATGAGGAGGACCGCCTTTTTATTCCATGAACTTCATAGTCCTTATTAATCAGAAACTCGGTAAGATACGCCCCATCCTGTCCGGTGATACCGGTTATTAATGCTTTTTTCATCTATATTCCTATAGGGATTACAATTTGATTATTTTTTTTGGTACTTCAATTCAGCATCAACCATCATTCTGGCTACATCATAACCATTATACCTGGCTTTCCAGTTGAGTTTTTTCTCAGCTTTTCCAGGATTTGCACGAATTGTCTGTATATCAGTGGGCCGTAAAAATTGATCATCTGTTTTAACATATTTTTTCCAATTCAAATCAAGATAATCAAAAACCACAGCAATAAACTCTTTCAAACTCAATGTAATACCTGTGGCAATAATATAATCATCCGCTTTTTTTGTTTGAAGCATCATCCACATGGCGGTTACATACTCGGGTGCCCACCCCCAATCCCGCTCAATCGAGATATTACCCAGCAGCAATTCATCTGCCTGGCCCTTGGCAATCAGACAAGCTGCCTTCACAATTTTTTGAGTAACAAACTCTTCTGGTCTCAGATAGGATTCATGATTAAACAAAATACCTGTGCATGCAAAAATATCATAGGCCTTTCGATAATTGGCAACCTGGAAATATGCAGCAGATTTAGCAACCCCATAGGGACTTTGGGGTCGAAACGGTGTTTCTTCACAGGCTGTTTGCCCGTCCATATTGCCAAAACAATCCCCTGAGCCTGCGTTATACAGCCTTACAGGAAGTTTTAAAATTCGAATCACTTCAAGAAGATTCAGGTTGGCAACGCTGATACTTTCGAATGTTTCAAATGGTTCATCAAAGGAGCGGGCAACAGAACTTTGCCCGGCAAGGTTGTAGACTTCATCCGGTTTATATCTGTTCATAATCGTAAAAACACTTCTAAAGTCATGAATTGAAGATGAAACCAGTTCTATCTTGTTACGGATATTTAAAAGCTCAAGATTATGGAAAGAATCTGTGCGCATAGTCCGGGAGACACCAATCACCCGATAATTTTTTCCCAGTAATAATTGAGCTAAAAAAGCCCCATCCTGCCCTGAAACTCCAAATATAATTGCCCTTTTCATTTTTTTCTCAATTCATAGATAAAATCGTTGCATACCAAAGAATGCATCTACTTATCAAACATTCCTTTGCTACGCAAGTTTTTGCTAACAAATCGGGGAGGGGGGAGAGACTGTTTAAAGAGAAGGGGGAGAGTAAACCAATTTAACAAATTGATCAGAAGTGATAAAAATTTCCTGGGTGACCGGGACATCTTCTATTGTTGCTTTAAAACTATATTGTTTATTGGAGTCCAGTGTCATGGAAAAATGACCAGCATTATCGGTAATAACATTTTTAACCGCTTGCATCTCTTCAGCATAAACCTTGACAGTCTGTTGAATAAGTTCCTCTCCCGGCGAATAAAGACCGTTCCCATCATTATCCGAAAAAAGGACTCCATATATTCTTGAAATTTGTTCATTATCACTGATCTTTTTGCCGGCAACAAAAGAAAGGACGGAGACATCAATATCAGCTCCAACCCCGAAAGATATGCTGGATCCTGCATCCTGAAAATCTTTTAAAAATACAGCGGAACCCAGGGGCCATATTTTTAGTTCATTACGTATCAGAGATGAAAAGAGTGTATCCACAGAGGCACCACCCTCCTCCTCTTTTAAAAAGTTAACAATCAAGGCGGATTCTTGAACAAAACCACCTTCATAACCGTGAAAAGCAGCCCTTTCAAGAGGCGTATCTCCCGAAGGCTCAGGATAAGCTCCGTGGAACACATAAAAAGAATGCGCCCCGGAAGCTGCCCTTAAGGAAGCATCAAAAAAAAGAGGCTGGTAATTGTTGGTAAACAAATAAAGAACACTTTGGTTTTCATTAAAGACCTCTGCCGAATTCAACTCAGAATAATCCAATATTTTCCACGGATCAGATCGTACCTGGTTGATCAGATTTAACATCTGCATTTCAGATACTAACTCGGAAGACCCAAGGCGAATGGCAACAAACCATGCATTCCCCAGACCTCCCACCCTGCCCGGTGATATGGCAATACCGGCATAGGAATAAGCATTGGATAGGATATGATGGAACTTATTGGTGTCAAGCTCTTTTCTGAAAAGATAATCTATAACGATTTTAAAAGCAGTATCCAGCGACATGAAATTTAAAAAAGATACCACTCCCCCTGTTTCCGCCGTTAAAAGATGGACAGGCTTTTTTTTACTTGCCAGAGTCTCCTCCCCGGTCATAAGCCCATTGTCGTCAGCAGCTATGGCGGTTAAAAAATCATCGGCTGCATATGGTTCAAACTGGGTTTCAGGCAGTATTCCACTCTTGACTAAAAACTCTGAATCATACCCCAGAGAAAGGGCGTAGGAAAAGGGTGCGGTTCTTATCTGGTTGATCACATCCAAAAAAGTCTCTTTATTTTCAGAGGATTCTGCCAGTGAAGCGCCATGGACACCCAAAAAGACCATTGCCAAAATAATCGTATATAATTTAATCTGTTTTTTCATAATAATAGAATAAAAAAGCAAAATATGTGCCACACCATGAGATTACGCTTTAAAAACTCTGGAGGCAAACAGCAAATTAGCTGTGGAGATCGCCCATGGATTGGCACAGCCTTCCTGCTTTTTTTGCCAAACCCTAATTTTTAAAAAAATCGGTGCATGTCAACATTTCAAGCCTGGTCAGATCTGTCCCAAATTGGTCAGGACTGAAGAAGAGATCTACTGAAGAAAGGATCTATAGATCCGAATATATTTATCCCCTTGGGCTGTGGCCGTAAAATTGTCCAGATAGTGGTGATAGGCATTTTTCGAGAACTTTTTAGAACAAACATCATCGGTTAAGAGTTTATTCATTGCACCGGCCAGGGAGACACCACTACCGGGTTTAACCACAAAGCCCGTATAGTTGTGCCGGTTCACAAGACTTGTGCCGGTACCAAGCTCCGTCGAAACCAGGGGTTTTGAAAAATAAAGTCCCTCAAGAAGGATCTGGCCGAATGCCTCGGCAGGTGCGATAGACGGCAGAACGATAAGCCCTGATTTTTCAATTAAAAACTTCAGATTATTGTCGTTCTGGAATCCCAGCAAATGAACATTTTTCAGATTTTCATTTTTTATTCTGGAATAAAGCCTGTCATAAAGATCTCCTTTGCCCACAATAACAATATCATCTTCAATTTTTTTTGCAGCATCCAGAAGGATGTCAAGCCCTTTATACCACCTTAAAACCCCGACAAACAATGCATAATTTTTAATTTTTTGTGTGAACTCAATAATTTCCGGGTCTGGATCAGGGAGATTGGAAAATCGTTTTTCGTTTATAAAATAAGAGACCTCTTCTATTTTATCCCTGAATTGGGCAAGGTAGGGGGTGGTCTTTAAAAGAACCTTGCTTGAAATGCAGATTTTATCTATTTTTTTTAGATATTGTTTCACAAATGGCAGGTAAAGTCTTTTTAAAGGCTTGATCTTGTGAATATCACAGTGGAATGTCACCAGAGCAGGTTTCTTTATATTATAAAAAAGTACCAGAAGTTCTGCCGTGGGCCAGGGGAAATGAAAGTGAAGAATGTCTGTATCTTCAACTATTTTTTTAAATGAGCGGGCAAAAACAAAACTGAACGGATTTGAAAAAACGTCAAAGGTTTTTTTGTAAAATTTTGTTTTTATTCCGTCGGGTGCGTTAACGGTATAGGTTTTTGGCCCCACAGAGACAACTTCAACATCAAACCCGTTCTTTGCGGCATGGCTTCCATACTGCCGGATAGCCTCTTCCAGGCCCCCGTTGGTTTCTGGAAAATAGGTCTTAAAAATATGTGTTATTTTTGCCACGATCTATTACTCCCGCATGGCCATGTCAACATTTTTAAGCAGGGGCCCTAAAAGATAGCTGATCACGGTGCGCTGATCGGTTGTAATATAACAGGCCACGGGCATGCCGGGTGACAAATAGGCATTTTTGGCTTTTAAATCGTTTTTATCCACTTCCACATGGGCTTCATAATAGGACATGGTACCCTGAGCCGTCTGTTGGCTCATTAAATCCGGGGACACATAGGTCACCCTGCCTTTTATGGGAGGCGTGGATTTTCGTTGAAACGCAGCCAACTGCACCTTGGTATCCTGCCCCTTTTTCACACTGATAATATCCTGGGGCCGGACCTGTGTCGAAATAATCATTTTCAAGTCTTCCGGCACTATTTCAAGCAGGGGCATACCTGGCCGGATCACACCGCTGTCTTCGGAATGTACCTGCATGTTAATGACCACCCCGCTCACAGGTGCCCGTATTTCCAAACGCTCCTTGGCATCCAGCTGAGGTTTGATCTGTTCTTTTATTTCAAATATCACATCAGTCACATCCCCCAGCTTTGACACGGCCTGTTCCCTGTACTGGTTCTCTATGTCCACAATCCGAAGCTTGAGTTCCTCAATCATCTGAAGAAACTGTGCAATATCCTGGTTAAGCTTGCCTTTTTGTCCCTTATAAGTAGACAGGCTTCTTTCAAGTTCAAGGATATTGGTTTTTCCCATATATTTTTCCTTTAACAAGGGCCGTTTGCTCTTTAAATCTTCTTCCAGGTTCTCGATGATTTCCACCTGGCTGCCAAGTTCTTCCCTGGCTCCTTCGATACGATTTTCCAGCTGCTTTATCTGTGAATGGTGCAGTTCTATCTTTCCCTGTATGTCAGAGCGCCTGGACGTGAAAATATCTGTTTCCGTAGCTATATTCTCAACAATCTCCGGGTTGGTTTTTAATTTATCAAACTCTTTGGGCCAGACAATCTTTGATTTCATGCCCGCTTCCGCCCGGAGCCTTGCCGCCTCTGCCTGCTTAGCCCTCAGCCGCCCCCGGAGAAGATCTACATTTGAACTGACCTGGGAACCTTTCAACTCAATAAGAACATCCCCTTCCTTGACCGTGTCCCCTTCCTTTATAAAAATTTTCTCAATGATTCCACCCTCAAGGTGCTGAACCACTTTTCTTTCTCCTGACACCTTGACCACCCCCGAGGCAATGACCGCACCCTGGAAGGGAAAATATACAGACCACACAGTAATTCCCCCAAAAAACAGGGCAATAACAAATAACCCGGCAATAATATATTTTAAGGGATTTGTATTTAATATTTTATTTAATTCTTCCATATCTATACTCCTGCTGCCTGCTGGGGCTGTTGTTTGTTGGCAAGCTTATTTAAGACTTCCTTACCAGGTCCATACATGGCCACCTGGCCTTCTTTAATCACTAAAAGCTTATCCATGATCACTAACAAATTGGGCCTGTCCGTGACTACGATGGTTGTAATTTTTTCCTGCTTCAAATTGTTCAAAGCAGCGAACAGCATCCTGAGCCCCAGATCATCCAGATGGGTATGAGGTTCATCCAAAACCACAAATTTAGGATCATCATACAAAGCCCTGGCCATGGAAATCAACTGCCTCTGCCCGGCAGCAAGATTTTTCCCGGTCTGGTCAATTTTTGTATCATACCCTTGAGGAAGTTTTAAAATCATTTGGTGAACCCCGGCCTTTTGAGCCGCTTTCACAACTTTTTCCGAATCCACTTTCTGGAGCCTTGAAATATTTTGGGCCACACTTGCCGGAAACAATTCCGGTTCCTGGGGCATATATCCCACATATGTTCCAAATTCATCCCGTGGCCAATGGGCAATCTCAGCCCCGTCCAGCCGTACTTTGCCTGCCAATGCCGGCCAGATCCCCAGCAAAACCTTGCACAGGGATGTTTTTCCAGAAGATGAGGGCCCCAAAACACCCAATGTTTCTCCTGGTTCCAGAGCAAATGATATATTGTGTAAAATTGTCCTGCCGTTTAATGCCATGGTAATGGCCTGAGCATCAAATTTCCCAGCCGGTGAAGGCAAAGAAAGTTTCTTTTTTTGTTCCCTGGTATCCACAAACTGCTTTAACCTTTTGTATGCTGCCATAGCCTCAATGGAAATTTTCATATCTGACAGGCTTCGTTCAAACGGATAAAAAAGCCGTGCAAGTATTATAACACTTGCAAAAATAACCCCAACTGTAATCTCATCTCTGAAAAAGACAAAGGCTCCCACTCCGAATACCGCTGCCAGAGAAATAATATGAAGCAAACGCAGGACTGCCCCTGCAAATGCTTGAGATGCATCCGCTCCGGACCTTTCAACCAAAATTTTCCGGTATCTGTCCCGGTATGTCTCCATGACAGCCGGCAGCATCCCCATCCCGGAAACAATCCCGGCATGCTGCAGGCAGGTTCCGGCAAAATCGGCATTTGCCTGAAATGCCACATCAGCAACAATATACCGTTTGTTTTCAAGCTTCCTTAGCAAAATCTGAAAAAGTGTTACCAGGAAAACCCCGGCAAAGGCAACGCCTCCGACCAGCGGATGCATGATATAAAGGACGCCAAGATAGATCAACACCCAGGGCAAATCAAGAATATAAAAAATATGGCCGTGGACAACGGCATCCTTTAACAATTCAAGGTCATACAACCCTCGGTTATAATCATGACCGTTAGTCCCTGCTGCATCAGCCTGCATACTTTTAACCACAAAGGGCATCATTTTTTGAACCAGGTTGTTTCCAGCCTGTCCCAGTATCCGCATGCGCAAATAATCCATCAGGCCCATACCAATCAGGCTGATCAACACCCCCACACTCAATGTATACAACGTGGCCCGGCTGAAGCTGAATAAAACCCGGTCATACACGACCATCATGTAAACGGGCATGGCAAGGTAGATCAGGTTGATACACACCCCGAAAAACCCCACAAAAATAAAATATTTAAACCAGGATTTAATTATAGTTTGCATTCACATCTCCCATCATTTGTCCAAAGACCTCATCCCTATAACCGAACCGGGCCTGTTCTCCGTTTTTAAGCACTAAAATTTTATCCACTGTATACAAAAGACTTGGCTTATGCGTAATCATAATGGTTGTAACTCCCATGTCCTTAAGATTTTTTAAGGCCCCCACCAAGGCCTGTTCCCCTGCTTCATCCAGATTGGAATTGGGTTCGTCCAGAATTACCAATTTCGGATTACCGTAAAGTGCCCTGGCAAGCCCCACCCGCTGCCGCTGCCCCCCGGAAAGACTCTGGCCGGCCTCCCCGATATCGGTATCATACCCCTTGGGAAACCTTAAAATAGTATCATGGGCACCTGCTTTTGTTGCAGCCGCAATGATTTTTTCTGCATCCACTTTACCCATCCGGGCAATATTTTCCGTCACTGTACCGGTGAACAATTCCACATTCTGGGGCAGATACCCTAAAAATTTTCCAAGGGCATCATTATCCAGCTTGAACATATCATGACCATCCAGAGTGACCAAACCCCGGGTCGGGGCCCACATTCCCAAAATCATCCGGCACAAAGAGGTTTTGCCTGCACCATTGGGTCCTACAAGCCCCATGATCTCCCCGGGCTTCAATTCAAAAGAGATGGATTTCAATACCTTGGCTTCCCCGATATCAAGGCTGACATCTTCAACTTTTAATTCCCCGTTTACGGTCTCAAGTTCCAGCGGATCTTCATTGTCAGATGTTTTTAAAAGTCTATTTAAATTATCATATGCACTCCTGGCACCGGACGTCTGCTTCCATGCTGCAATACCCTGATTCACCGGTGCAAGAGCCCTTCCCATGATAATGGAAGCGGCAATGATCACCCCTGGATTGGCCGCCTCGTGTGCCAGCACCAGGGCGGCTCCAACCCCAAAAATGATCACCTGCATGAGAACCCCGAAGCTCTGGCTGACAGATCCCAGTATATGACCGATTTTGCCTATCTTGTCCTGCAATGCAATTTCATTATCATTGATTTTGCAAAACCCGTCTGCCACATTATCAATCATCCCCATGCTTTGAAGCTCCCGTGCCGTTCTAAAGCTTGTGGAAAGCCACTGCTGTCCCTGAATATTCAAGGCACCTGTTTTTTCGATATTTTTTTTTGTAAGGCTGTTTTGCAGCAGCCCGATAATAAATATCACTACCGCACCGCCAGTGGCGGTCAGGCCAAGTACGGGATGAACAAGATAAATCACCCAAAGATAAATAAAAATCCAGGGTACATCAAAAAAAGCAAAAATGGAATTGCCTCCAAGATAGTTTCGCAAGGTATTGATATCTTTAAGTCCCTGGGTGTATTGCATGCCGTCTGCACGGCACAGGTCACGGAGCATATCCTTTAATACTCTCCGGCTCAACAGGCCGTCAAGCTTAACCCCTGCCCTGACCAGAAGCCTGGACCGACATAATTCAAGGCTGCCCAGGACTGTCAAGGCCACAAGAGCCAGCGCAGTTATCGTATAAAGTGTTGGAAAACTGTAACTGGCAAGGACATTGTCATAAACTGCAAGCATATACAATGAAAAGGTTAAATGCAGGGTATTGATAAACATGGAAAACAGCCCTGCAAATAAAAAATATTTAAAACAGGATCTCAGAAAAAAAATCATGCCGCCCCCGCAAACTTTGCAAACACTTCATCTTTAGACCCGAACATGGCAACCTGGCCGTCCCGCATCACCAGAATCTTGTCCATGGAGTGTAACAGAGACGGTTTGTGCGTCACCATAATACAGGTGCATCCATTGTACTTTTTCATAGAGGCTAATGCACCTAACAACTGTTGTTCTCCCTGCTCGTCCAGATTGGAGGTGGGTTCATCCAGAACCAGGAACCTTGGGTTCTTATACATTGCTCTGGCAAGGCCGATTTTTTGTTTCTGGCCCCCGGAAAGACGAAGCCCGTTCTCCCCTTCCAGCTGGGTTTCAAGCCCCTGGGGAAAACTGTCCACCATATCTTTGATCCCGCAAATATCCAGGGTATTTTCAACCTGTTCCCTGTCCACTATACCAAGCCGTGCAATATTTTGTTCCACGGTTCCGGGAAACAATTCTATTTCCTGAGGCAGATACCCTATATATTGTCCGAGTTCTTCCTTGTTCCAGAAAAAAATATCTTTACCATCAAGATAAACCTTGCCGCCAAAGGAAGGCCATATACCTAAAAGCAAGCGACACAAGGTGGTTTTCCCGGCCCCGCTGGGTCCGATAACGCCTAAAAACTCTCCGGGTTTCAATTCAAAGAACACGCCTTTAAGCAGCACCTGATCTTCAATCCTGAAAACAGCCCCGGCCACATTGAGATGGCCTTTTGGCACCGGCAGGGGCATGGTTTGGGCCTGCTGTTCAAGCATGGCTGAAAACCCTTTCAAGCGCTGGTACGACTCTTTTGCCTGAGTGGTCAAACGCCAGGAAGACATGACTTGCATTAAGGGGGCAAGCCCCCTGCCCATGATTATGGAAGCCGCCACCATGAGTCCGACATTAAATCCCTCTTTCATTGCATAATAGGCACCGGCACAATAAATCAGCACCTGGATGACATTCTGCATGGGCTTGATCAAAGCCTGTATGGTACCTGCATGACAACTGGATTTTGTCTGGTTCATCAGCACCTGATTGTTTCCTTGAACAAATCTGTCACTTATGGCATTGATCATTCCCATTCCGTTGATCACCTCGGCATTTCTCATAAATGATTCCACAAAACGATAGTTATGGGCATTTTTAATATTGGCGGCTTTCATGCTCTTACGGACAAGTATTTCTTGTAGTGCGCTCAACCCAACCATAACAAGAGCCCCGCAAGTGGCAATAATACCAAGTACAGGATGAAATAAATAAATAAGTGCAAGATAAAAAGGAGCCCAGGGTGCATCAAACAATGCATAAATGGATGGGGAAGACAAATAATTACGCAATACTTCAAGATCGTTCAAACCACCTTGATATGATCTTTTATTGTCCAGCACACACCCTTTGATCATGCCAGAATAGATTCCCTGTCTCAGCTCAAGGCTTAAATCTTTTCCAGCCAGAGCCAGAAGCCTTGATCTAAGATAGCTGAAAAGCCCTAAGACCATGACTGCAAAAAAGGCCGCAGTCGTAATATTTGCAAGGGAAAAGCCACTGTAGGAAATTATAACATTGCGGTATATGGTAAACATATAAAAGGGAAAGGTCAGTTGAAGAATATTAACAAAACAGCTTAAAAGCGCGGCAAAGGTAAAATATTTTTTCCATTTTTTAAAAAAAGCAGTCACAGCTCAGATCCGGTCCATATAAAGGTCAATATCATCATTTGTCCATACGGCAGGATCTTTTTTTCCGGTTATCGCATCCTGACTCTGCCGGACCGGTTTACCGGATCTGTCAAGAGAATCAAACAAAACATAAATGGCAAATAAAACCAGGGGGCCCAGAATGGTATACAGCAACACAACATCAATGGCGATCAACGGTCCTGGACCAAGCATTTTTATCTCCTTAAAAACCTATCAGTTCTGCGTCAACTTAAAACCCGGATCATTATAATAAAGCCCACGGTCAATGCGTTACGTTACAATAAGCAGCATTAATATCGTGTCAATATAACTGACAGGCAATCAAATAAATGAAGTGACTTTATCGTTTCTCAATTAACAGCTCCAGGCTTTTTTTATTTTTCTGCCGTCATCAATTTCAATTCCGATTTTGCCAGCTGATAATCTAAAACAGCACGGGTCTGATTTCCCTGGGCACGAATCAAGCGGTACTGGGCATCCAAAAGCGATGGAACTGTGGAAAGACCTGCATTGAGGCGCTTTTCTTCCATCTCGTAATACTCTTTTGCAGCAATCAATGCTTCACCGGAAGTTGAGATGCGCTGCTGAGCTTCAGACATGGAATAAAGCGCCTTATGGATTCCTGTGGAAATCATGTTTTCTGCTTCTTTGATCAGAGATTTTATCTTGCTTGCTTGTGCATTGTATTTTTCTTTTTCATACCATGACCTGCCGCCGTCAAACATATCCCAGGTGGCATAAATACCGGTTGACCAGTAACGGTTTCTCTGATCCCTGTCATAGTCCCCGGATATTGAAGTGCCAGGTTTGTCATAATCTCTGTCCTGGTCGTAATACCCAATGTCAAGTCTGACCATAGGCATATATTTTCCCATTGCAATCCCGGCATCTTTGTTTGCAGCATCAAGCTGATATTCAAGACTCTTGATATCCGGCCGGTTTTCAAAGGCTTGCTGAAGGCAAGATTCAAAAGAAGGATCATCCGTTACAGTATTATACTGCCCGCCGGAAAATTCCATGTCCGGATCCAGCGGCAGGTCCATCAAGGCAAACAATGCTACGCGCTCGCGATTTAAATTATTTTTTGCAATCCCCAACTGCTCTTTTGCATCTGCCAGGTCCACTCGGGCCTGGAGGACATCCACATAGGGAACGAGTTCTTTTTCAAAAAACGCTTTGGCAGACTTGATGCTTTCACTCAACCTGTTGACTGACTCGGTAACTGTAATAACATCCTGCCGGGCTTTCATTACTCTATAAAAAGTTATTTCAATATTATAAATCAGCTCCAGTTTTTCAAGGTCCATCTGAGCCTGGGCTGCCTGCTCAAGAATTTTGGCTTTGCCATAAGCATTGACAACTCTTGATCCGGCATAGAGAATCTGGGTCATCTTAATATTGAATGTCCTGCTCTCCTGATCAAGATAATCGGTTTCCGTAGGGCCTTTTGAACTTATGCTGCCAAGCATGCTGTAAGAATAACCTGATGATACGGCCGGCAGAAAATCAGCCCTGGCCGCCTTGATGTCATGGCCGGCAGCCGCCACACCAAGCCCTGCGGCTTTAAGGGAAGGATTGTTCTTGATTCCTGTTTCCAGGCATTGTTCCAGGGTCATGGTCTGTCCAGCAAATGCCATGCCATTTAACAGGGTCAGGGTAAAAACCAGTATAAAAGCGTTATAAAAAATAGGGTATTTCACTTTGCCTCCATCTGCAGTTTAATCATCCCGGAAGCCCAGGAATGGATATATGTATCAGCCATTTCCTTTCTGCGCAAATCTATCCAGGACTTGAAAATTTCTTCCCATTGTTTTGAAGATATCTGAACGATATTGTCTTTTTCCGATGCAAGGTGACAAAACTCATCCCCTGCAAGTATTTCCTTATAATGAAGTATCACCATATCAAAAACCGATCTTATATAAAACATTCTGGCGGCAATGCGCAAGGGAAAATCCGTTTTTACGGCCCAGTTCCTGAAGCCTTCAAGGGACTGCTCAGGCAGTGCTGCCATATGGGAGGTATCATCGGTTGTGCAGATCCTGAAAATATGGGCAAGATATTTGCGTAAAGACACAGGAACATTGTCAAACCAGTTGATAAATGCTTGCAAGGGTGTTTTCACAGTGTTTCTCTCAAAATAGATTCCAAGTTAATTAATTCGCCACTATGGGCGTTAATTGTCATAATGTCAACAAAACCCATCTTTAATATTGCCGGAATTGATCGGACGAAAACCAACACAACAACATGCCACAAACAATCCTGCTTTACCATTTATATTTAAGGGTAATTCCGGCACTGAAGGACTCGCTGAAATGGTCTGATGCCGCATCAAAGGTCTTATACTTGCTGCTGAAAATATTGTTTACAAACAGGTCAATATCCCAGGAGTTGACATCCTCAAACCGCAATCGCAGATTGCACAGCCACGCATCCGGATACTTCCGTGTTTCATCATCCATGGAATAATAAAGTTCTCGCCCGGAAAAATACTCAATCTGAGAAACCAGTTTGATATGCTCTGCCATCTGCCAAACCCCGCTAAAATTGAACATAATATCCGAGCCGGTGTCATAACTGTGGTGCAATACCGGATAATAATCAGGATAACTGATATGTTCGTAACTAAGAAAGGTTTCATAAGTTCCGTCATTGTCTAAAAAAGTGGCATTCCCGGAAAAAGACAGGGTTTGAGTTGCCACAAATTCCCATTCCAATTCAATCCCATCAATTGTCTGTCGGTTGGGCAAAGAGACCCCGGCCCCTTCATATCGGTCCCCCACCACATGATCCTTAATATCGTTCCTGAAAACCGTCATAGAGAACAAGATTTTGGGATTGGGTTTGTACTGCAGCTGGAGATTAATATTTTTGATCTGTTCAAGGCAGTTTTCCATAATTCCATCCACCTGCTTGGCAAACGGCGTTCTATAACCCGAACCATAGATGGCCTTGACCATCAGTTCAGAAGATAACTCCCAAGCAATACCGGAGCTGAAACTGACTTTGTCTTCAAATTTTTCATGGTCATCGTTCCTGAAACCGGCCCAGAACTCGATATCCTTTATTTTGTGGCGGTACTGACCAAAAACTGAAAACAGGGTGTTTTCATAATCCTTTTGCGAGAAGTCCGGCAAAAAATCCTGATTTTCGGACACCAGGAATCCGGGATAAAAACTATTCCACACAAGGATATCCTTAAAATGATCTTCTTTATAAGAAGTTCCCACTGTTAACAAAGCATCTGAAGAGAACAATGACCGTTCATACATCAGTTCACCAAACACTGAATATTCGTTCTGCTCAAACTGTCGGTCAATAACCGTCTTTTCAAGTCCGATATCCGAGTAATACACGGCAAACCGAATACCCGAATCAATGCCGATATCTTTTGACGCCTCCAGTTTAAACATTTTTGAACCATATAATTTTTGCTCTTCCCAAATATATTCGCGGTCCCAGTCGGTTACGGAAAAGGCTTTTTGACCGTCCGACAATTTTGCAGAAATCACCAGCCAGTCTGAAAACGACACGTTACCGTACAAATCAACATATTGAGAATCATCCAGTGTACTGCTTCCAAACCGCTCTTCCGCCTGTGTAGGGCTAATGCCGTCATTCCAGAAACTGATAACATTGACGGGGGTATCATCTTCTGTTGCCTGCCGGGCGGAAACACAGAAAAAAGAGGACCATGCCCCTTTGCTTGCCCCGTATCTCACATACGCCTGTTTGCCCTGATCAGCAGACGACAGGGTCAAGCCGGTCTCAATCCCGGAAAAATCCCTGCCCGTAAAGGGGACGGCATTTATCACACCGGCAAATGCATCCGGGCCCCACAGAACAGAACCCGCACCCCTTATAATTTCGATCCGTTTAATGGATGCCAGGGAGGTTTCATAATCAATCAGGTGATCGGATTTATCCGCCCCGGAACCAATGGGAACGGTGTCATATAGCACCAGTGCCGAATTGGGTATACCCCTTAAATACGGAATGGACCCTTTATTGGTTTTTTCAACATGAAAGCCTGCCACATCATCAACAGCCTCGGCAACAGTAAGCGCACCAGACTCTGACAAAGCATCATGGGAGATCACCTTGGCAATGGCAGGCGCACTCCAGGCGGATTCTTCTTTTCTCGAGGCAATGGAAAGCACATCCAGATCTTCTCCCACAAACATCAGCATGGTGTCGGATGCAGAAACAGAAACAACAAAGAGAGAAACAACAGATACAAGAACGACCGTGGCAATCATAACCAGTTTCATGTAAGCATCTGATATCATTTATTGCTCACCATCCATATTTTTCAAAAGTACCCTGAGTTTTGACCGGCTCAGCCCCAGGAGCTTTGCAGCAGTTGTCTGGTTGTTGCCGGCTGCCTGTAATGCCTGTTTGACCAGGCTGAACTGAACATGATTGAGCTGAACCCCTCCCGGCGGCAGCTTGACAATCACCCGGCCTCCCGCCGCAGGTTCATTGGGTTTTAAAAAAGAAAGCGTATCAGATGTGATCTTTTGGGTTTCCCTGGTTAAAATCAGGCAGCGTTCAATAACGTTTGCAAGCTCGCGCACATTTCCGGGCCAAGGATATTCATTGAGCTTGCGGCAGGCACCTTCGCTGATGGTATGGGATTTTCCAAAAGGAAATTTTTGCATCAGGTACATGGCAAGCGGAACCACGTCCTCTTTTCTCTGGCGCAGAGGTGGAATCGAAATGGGAAACACATTGATCCTGTAAAAAAGGTCCTGTCTAAACTTATTCTGCTGAACCATGGTTTCAAGATTTCTATTTGTGGCACATATAATTCTGACATCCACGGGAATCTCCTGGTTTCCCCCGACCCGCTGAAACTTTTTTTCCTGAAGGGCACGCAAAAGCTTTCCTTGAGAATCCAGGGGCATATCCCCGATTTCATCCAGAAAAAGGGTGCCTCCTGTAGCATACTCAAACTTCCCCCTCCGCCGGGAATCAGCACCGGTAAAAGAGCCTTTTTCATATCCGAACAATTCCGACTCAACCAGGTTGGAAGAAATTGCAGCACAGTTCACCGGAACAAACCGATTGCGGCTTCTCTGGCTTTGGTAATGGATATGCCGGGCAATGATTTCCTTGCCCGTACCCGATTCTCCCAGTATCAGGACTGCCGTATCAACAGATGCAACATTTTTTACCAGGTCAACAACCCCCCCCATGCTGTTTGATTCATAGATCAGCTGCCTATTTTCCTGTTTTTCTTCAAGTGCTTGTTTTAATTCTCTATTTTCATTTACAATGCGGGAAAGGTTTAAAGCCCGTTCAACCATGATATGAATTTTGGATTCATCAAAAGGTTTGGTGACATAATCTGCAGCGCCCTGCCGCATCATGTCAACGGCGGAATCAACCGTTGCAAAGGCGGTGATAAACACAACAGGGGTTACAATGTTCTGTTCTCTCATCCGGTTTATCAGTTCTTTTCCATCCATTTCCGGCATTTTAATATCGGAAATCACAAGATCATATGTACCTGCAGACACCTTTTTCAAAGCATCTTTCCCGTCGGTTGCCTGATCAATCTGATATCCTTTTCTTTCCAGCATCATGGAAAGAAGATTTCTCATTTTTGCTTCATCATCAACAATAAGTATAGTGGATATGTCTGCCATTTATACCAAACTTCCTTGATTTTCCATATCGTTTAAACTTGAAAACAATGTCACACAAAACACAGCACCTCCGTGGGGACTGTTTTCGGCCTTAATGCTTCCGCCATGGGCCTTGACAACCTGGTCTGCAAAAGCAAGACCTAGCCCGGTCCCTTTTGCCTTTGTTGTAAAAAAAGGTTCAAAAATTTTTTTTAGCTTTTCTTCGGGGACCCCCTTGCCCTGATCTTTTACCCAAAGCTGCCATTTTTTATTTTGGCACCCAATTGAAATATCAACCTTGCCCCTTCCCTGGTTTGCCTCGCAGGCATTCCTGATAATATTGGTTATCCCCCTTGAAAGCAGATCAAAATCAGCTTTGGCATAAAACGGGTTTTCAGGGACAAAGGATCTTATTTCAAGCCGGGTTGAATTGTATTGTATTTCAAAGCCCATAACCACCTGGTACATCAGCCGGTTTAAATCCGTTTTTTCAAAATTGGGCCGGGCCGGTCTGGCAAACATAAGAAAACTTTCGATCAGATCGTTTAAACTTTCTATTTCTTCTTCCGCATAAGTCAAAGCAATGTTTTCCTGAGGAATGGCAAGCTCGCGTTTAAGCATTTCAAGAGAACTTTTTATAATTCCCAAAGGATTTTTCACCTCGTGGGCAATCAGCATGGAAAATTTACCCACCTCAGCAAGAGTTTCCTGTTTTGCCATTTTTTCATATGCCTGAACAATGGTTTGCCGCCCCCGCGCAATGGAATCAAGCATGTCGTTAAATGCATCGGCAAGCTTGATGGTTTCAGGTGTGTTTCCTTCCGAAGCCCGGATCAAATGATTGCCCATGGATACTTTTCTGGCAATTTTTGCAAGGGATATCACAGGAGTAACCAGAGACCTGGAAATCACATAAAATATCAGGCCGGATACTATGATAAGAATCAGAGCGATCATTAAAAACCGATGTTTCATTGTTGTTACCAGATCTTCAATTCCTTTTGTGGAATAAGTTACTATAACCCTGCCTATCCTGTCGGCATCACCATGTCCGCCAACAAGATCCATGGTATCATTGTCTTCCATGATGTTAGACAAATAAACCCCTTTTCGGGTTGTTTCAAACGGTCCTGGAATCTGGCGAAGTTCCCTGACCAGTTCCTGGCCCTGGCCATCCTCGATTACTACACCGGCAATATCATTTTCCCCAAGCATATTTATGGCCAGATCCCTTAAAAGTCCCTGTTCATTGATCAGGATGCCCAGCTCCGAATTAAGTGCCAGGTACTGAGTCATAAACTCAATCTGCCGGCTGAAACGGGATGTCACAAACTGGTTGATGATATTCACCCCCCAATACCCCAATGACATGGTGGAGGCACTGATGAGAATCACCGCTGCTGAAAGAACCCTTGCGTGTATGCCGATATTTCTGAAATTCATTCTTTTGAAGTTCATTCTTATGGTCACTCCCTCACCTGAAGGCCGATTTTATCAACCATTTTACGGTTAATGACGGTCTTGAATTCCGGCGGGTCTGCGCTGCACTCACCGGTTTTAAAATAGGCCTCGATTTTTCCGGCAGTCTGTAATCCCAATGCCGTATAATCAAAATCAAAAGAAAAAACCGCACCTGAACGAATAAAAAAAGAATTATATCCTATCACGCCTGTTTTATGGTAAATACCAAGCCTGATAATATATTGTATGATTTTTTCAGAAATCACGGTCCGGTCCGGAATCATCCAGACACAGTCAATATTTTGCCAGTTTTTTGCCAGCACCCCGGGAATCTGCTTCATGGCTTCAACCTGCAACGGGATAAGGGCAATGCCATATTGTTGTGATGCAAAACCGGCTGTTTCATAAAACCCTTTATTGTTCCGGGCATCAAACAGCAACCCGATTTTTTTTACATTGATAAATGCTTGTGCAATTTCCCGAACCTGTCTATCAACTGGAATCCTCAAGGAAATACCACAGATAGGGACAGATTGAATATTTATAGAATCTGCATATTCAAAAGATTTGGAAATAAATTTGGAATCAGCTCCCAAACTACCGGGATCAAGAACGGCTGTGAACAATTTTTGAGGACTTATTTGAAATTTGCCCCCTGTTCTCCAAACCATTTTCGCCGCCTCGGGTCCGACAGCTACAAGCAAATCAAACTGACCTTTTTCCAGTTTGCCTAAGACCTGTTCATTATTTTGGGGATCTGAATCGGAAAGAAAAAACACCCGGATTGAGATTGTTTCTTTCAAGCCCTTTGTAATGCCTTCCATTACATTCATATACGGCCTGATCTTCTTTGAAACAACAACGGCAATACTATGCTCTTCACCGGCAAAGGCATCACCGGCAAATACGGACAGATATCCGCAAATACAGATCATGACAAAATATATATATGGATATTTTTTTTTATTCATTCAAAATTGCACCAAAAATTTCATCATAATCACGTTCATATATCAGAACAATTTAATAAATACAAATGAGGGTTTTCGGGCAGCCGTAAATTATGGTATATGCACAACCAGGGGACACACAACCGAACCTGGAACGGATTTCCGGCAACCGCCGATGACGAAACCTATGACAGATTTTAAATCCATCCCCACATAACATACGCGAAGGGATTGAACAATGCCGGTTTATGAATACACTGCATTAAACAAAAAAGGAAAAAATATTTCCGGATTACTCAATGCAGACAACATCAAAGCTGCAACAGGCAAATTACGCAGTTCGAAAATATTTCCCATCTCAATAACAGAAATCACGACCCGTGCCGGAAAACAAAAAAAAGGGTTCTCTTTTTTCTATTCACCCGTCCGGTCATCTGAAATTGCAATGATGACAAGGCAACTGGCCACTCTTATTACAGCCGGATTCCCACTGACCACTGCACTGAACACCCTGCTTCCCCAGACAAAAAATCAATCTTTTAAACGAATTTTATCCGGGATCAAAGATGCCATTGAGGAAGGCAGCAGTTTTGCCGCAGCCCTGTCGCAATACCCTGGAATTTTTTCGGTTATCTATATTAATATGGTCAAGGCCGGAGAAGCCTCCGGCACCCTGGAGATTGTTCTGGAAAGATTGGCCGATATTTATGAAAAACAAAACAAACTGAACAGAAAAATCAAATCAGCAATGGCCTACCCTCTGTTGATGACGCTTGTGGGCATAGGTGTTTTGTTCTTTCTTCTGACGGTTATCGTTCCCAATATCACCTCCATCTTTGAAGAGATGAACCAGTCACTCCCATTGACAACACAAATCCTGATCAATACCAGCCGGTTTTTAAAACACTGGTGGTGGGTGATTGCCGGTATCATAGGGTTGTTGATGATTTTCTATCATATCATCAGCAAAAAATCTGCTGTTCAAACAGCCATTGATAAATTTATCTTAAATCTTCCAGTGGCAGGGGAACTGGTTCAAAAAATATCCGTTGCCAGATTAACCAGAACCCTGGGATCTTTGCTGGAAAACGGAGTCTCTTTGCTGGATGCCCTTGAAATCGTGAAAAATATTACGGGCAATAAAATTATAGCAAATGCCATTCTGGAAGCGAAACAAGAAGTTGAATGCGGCCGTGAGTTAGGGGATGTATTGAGTCAAAACGCCCATTTTCCCTACCTGGCAGTGCAGATGATAAAAGTGGGCGAACAAAGCGGCAATCTTGAATCCATGTTAAAAAAAACCGCCCGGGTATATGATGATGAAATCGAAACAACTATTATCGGCATGACCACCATTATGGAGCCTTTGATCATACTGGTAATGGGAGTTGTGGTAGGATTTATTGTTCTGTCTATCTGTCTGCCCATTTTTGAAATGAACCAGTTGGTAAGGTAATATTAAAATTTATATTTCAACATGAATGCCATGCCGTTTTTTACAAAACCGGGATGAAACGATACTTTATTTTTATGGTCACGATAGTCTTGTTTCAAACTATCAATAAACTGTTTTTGTTTTGTTTGATTGTATTTATGAGCGCTGGTGATAGACCCGTAAATATTACCGGTATAAAAACCGGCTTCGACAAAACAGATCGCTCCACCCAGAAACTTATTGTCGTTTTCAAATGATTCATAGGCCGCCAGCATAAGAGACGAATTCAACAAAAAGGAGACCAGGGCGTCTTGATATCTTTCACAATACAAAAACCCGCCCCCGGGGACAACGGACAATGCACCTGCCACAGCAGGGATTTTCTTTTTTAATTGACCTATTTTTTCAAGAGAAGCGATACTGTTTTCCATCCGGTATTTTTTTTTACCTTCAAGGCTGATCATTGAAAAATATTTTTCAGCCTCCCGGACCGGGTATACCGGATAATCACTCCGGGATTTTAACACATCTGCCTTGTCAAGCAGTAGCCATCCCAGCACAAAGCAGGCCCTGTCACCAATACTGCCAATTTCTGAGACAGATTGTGTTCCACCGGGGACCGGTTTCAAATCTGTTTCCAATGGCAATGGTGATATAAAATCTGCCCCGGATTTCAAATTTATCTCCAAGTCACCGGCCCGGGTCAGCGTTACCAGGTTTCGGAGAACAGATACGGCCATGCCGGGTTTATCCATGGCCACATAAACTTCACTTAGCTTAAACATGGCGTCGACTGCAAGGCCGGATTGTGTTCCATCAAATTTTGTTCCATCAAATTTTGTTCTACCTGATTTTAGTCTATCTGGAACAAATTTCAAATCCGTTCCCAATTCAGCCACTGCTGCAAGATGCCTTACAGCATCGTCAAACCGACCCGCATTAAAAAAAGAAACTCCAGTGTTATATCTGGCCTCAACCACCCGTTCATGATGGGGAAACAAATGAAAAAACCGAATATATTCATGGGCAGCAGCAGAAAACTCTTTTTCTTCAAACAAGGTCTGTGCAAGTTGATACTGTTTTTGGGCATCCACCATAACCACATCTGCCATAACCACATCTGCCGGGAATCCGCTGACCGGAGAAAATAAAAGTATCGCCAAAAAAAGAATCAAAACCATCATTGAAAAAATCCTGTTCATTTATTCGACCACCAAAAATCATTATTTTCAACCGGATCGTATATATATTTTTTCCCGTTTATCCATAACGGAGAAGAAGTTTTGACTTCATCCCTGCCGCAACGGACCAGCCGGTCCATTCCCATTATCCATCCCATAAAAACCCCGTGTTTTTTGACGCTGTTTTTTATATAGGTAGAACAGGACGGAACCATGGGACACCGATCACCGTCAACCGGCGAGATATAGACCTGATAAAAACCAATAAGGCCCGGAACATGGTTCAAAGAAGCCGTTTCCATAGAAAATGCAAAAGAAGCAGGAATCAGAATCAAAACAATGAATGCCCAGGCAATAGATGTCCGGATATTAAATACGCGGATACCAAATAGTTGTAAAAGCACACACAAATTACACCTGGGTAACACGTAACACTTCCTCAATGGTTGTCATACCTTTAAATATTTTTTCAATACCGTCATGGAGCAGGGTTGTCATATTTTGTTCAAGGGCAAGATCCCTTATTTTTGTTGAATCAGAGGTTTTTAAAATAAGAGATTTATGATGCTTATCTATAACAAGAATTTCAAATATCGGCATCCGTCCCTTATATCCGGTATGAAAACATTTGCCGCACCCTTTTGCCTGGAAAATATTTTTTTGAGCAACATCTGCCTCTGTCAGACCTATGCTTTTCAGGGCCAGAGCATCAGGACGACAGGGTTCTTTGCACTCATGGCACAACACCCGGATAAGGCGCTGGGCAATCACAGCCCGCACAGCCGAAGTGATCAAAAAGGGTTCTATCCCCATATCCACCAGACGGGTAATGGCACTGGCTGCATCATTGGTATGAAGGGTTGACAGCACCAGGTGGCCGGTAAGAGCCGATTGCACGGCAATGGAGGAGGTCTCATGATCCCGGATCTCTCCGATCAGTATCACATCCGGGTCCTGCCGAACAATTGATCTGAGGCTTTTGGCAAAAGTCAGGCCTATTTTGGGATTCACCTGGATCTGGTTAATTCCTTCAAGTTTATATTCAACCGGATCTTCCACGGTAATAATATTAATATCCGGTTTGTTAATTTCTGACAGCATGGCATACAAGGTGGTTGTTTTTCCACTGCCCGTCGGACCTGTCATCAGGATAATACCATTGGGCAGGGAGGAAAGTTTGCGGATAAGGCTGAGCCTGTCAGGATCAATACCAAACTCCGACAGGGTCAAAAGAGAACTGGATTTATCCAGCAAGCGTAAGACGATCCTTTCGCCAAGAGTGGTTGGAATGGTTGAAATCCTTATATCAACGGTTTTATTACCAATGCGTACTTCAATGCGGTTGTCCTGGGGAAGCCGTTTTTCCGCGATATCCATATCTGCCATGACCTTAATCCGCGTGATCAAGGAGGCCTGTATCCTTTTTGGCGGCTCAAGCAGATCATAAAGGATGCCGTCAATCCGATACCGAATTTTCAAACTGTCCCGGCCCGGTTCAATATGAATATCACTGGCTTTTGCTTTCACCGATTGGGAAATCATATGATTCACAAGCTTGATTATGGGAGCATCACTGGTATCATCCAGCAGATCCGACGTCTGAGCAATCTCATTGATGATGCTGTCATCATCTTCCATATCATCCACAATCTTCTGGGCACTGTCACTCTTTTTATCGTAAAGATTATTAATAGTCGAAAGAATCTCACCTTTGGTGGACAGCACCAGTTGATACTTTTCAATCTTCAATATGGAAACCAGGTCATCCACTGCCTGCAGGGATGAGGGGTCATTCACAACAATGACCGGTTCCAGGGCAGACGGTTCTGCTTGCTCATCGTTTTTTATCAGAGGAACGATATAATAATTTTTAAAAAAATGAATCGGAATGATCCGGGTAAAGCCGGATCGGATATTTTGCACATCCAGCCCCTCCTGAAAAGGAATATCATATTGTAACTCAAGAGCTTTTAAAATTAATTTTTCCGGGGCAATCTTTTTTCTTATCAAAGCGTCCTGAAGTGATTCACCCTGCTTTTTAGCAGACTCTCTTGCCGTCGCAACCATATCCTCTGGTATGCCGAACCGGTTTTGCAGTATATTGGAAAGCGTTTCGATTTTCATATCCTGCCTGTTGCTATTTTTTATCCCTGTATAATTTAATGGTGTTCTCCTTGACCTTTGAAATCTCTTTATGTTTTTCCCGGTACACGGTTTCCGCCTCAACAGGATTCTCAATAATATGAGGAGTCAAAAAAATATACAGATTTGTCTTGACCCCTTTCCTGCCGGTTGATTTAAACAAATTCCCAGCAAATGGAATATCCCCGAGACAAGGTACCTTATAATCAGTTGATGTCAGGTCTTCCCCGATCAATCCTCCAATAACAACGGTAGCTGCATCCTTTACCACAACCGTGGTTTGAGCCGTTCGTTTCAAGGTTGTGGGGGTGTTTTCTTCAGTTGATGCAACCTTTTCAACCTTTTGATAAATATTCAGCCTGACAAAACGCCCCTGGCTTATCTGGGGTGTGATTTTCAGAGTAACACCCACGTCTTTGTATTCAAAATTTTCATAATTTTGATCACCTGAACCGCTGGTTGTCTTATACGGAATATTTTCACCCACACTGATCTCAGCCTCCTCATTATCCGTGGTCATGATCTGAGGGGTGGAAATAATCTGCACTTTTTCATTTTTTTTCATGGCCCGAATAGCAGCGCCAAGATTGGGGAAGGAAATCCCGCCAATGGTTATATTTTCCGCCATGATTCCCAGGGCAAAACCGCCGGGAACATTAAGAATATTATTGGTAATGGTCGGCAAAGCAGAAATTCCATTGCTTGCACTTTCACTGGTAAATGCTCCATAAACACCGGCATCATTTCCATCAACACTGCCGGCAGACATTCCGGCCATCCATTCAACCCCCAGCATAAAGTCATCCGTATCCCGTATCTCCATGATCAAGGCTTCAATATAGACCATTGGCCTGGGGATATCGAGCTTTTGTATAATGGTTTCCAGCACAGGATAATCATCTTTTTCAGCCATGATAATCAGGCTGTTGGTGGCCTTATCCGCTGTAATTTTAACTGTATCAGACACCACCGGGGCTGTTTTTTTTCCTTTTTCCTGGACAGATGCTTTGCCGGAAAGCGACTGAAGTACGGTTGCCAGCTCTTCTGCGTTTGCATTCTCAAGATAAAAAACACGGATTTTTGAATCGCTTTTAGGCACCTGCTTATCCATGATCTCTACCAGTTCTTTGACCTTGGCCGTATCAAACTCGTTGGCCAGGAGAACAAGTGTGTTTGTTCGTTCATCAGGTATGATTTTGACCATCTGATCCAAGGCTGTCTTTTTGCCTTTTGCTGTTTTTGTCTGGAAAAGCGTATTCAGTGTTTTCCCAAGCTTGATGGCATCGGCATAGGTGACCGGTATCACAGATATCTGTTGCCCCACATCTTTTACATCAATGGCTGTAATGATTTTCATCAGCCGGTTAATATTTGAATACACATCCGTTATAATCAGGGTATTTGTAGGCTCGTATGCCAGGATCACACTTGTTTTTGACACAAATGGAACAAAAAGCCTTTTGATTTCATTTGTGTCTGCGTATTTTAAAGGAATCAGCTGGGTCACAATTTTATCTCCAGTTCCGCCGGAACCTTTTTCAAATCGTGTTTCTACATTTTTTGACTTGGCCATCTGCATAGGAATAATCTTTGAAATTTCACCTGCCTTTACCACAGTAAACCCATTCACTTCAAGCACGGATTCAAATACTTTATATGCTTCTTGCTTTGTAATCTTGCCCGAAGATATAATGTTCACATTCCCTTTGACCATGTTATCAACAATAAAATTTTTATTAACCAATTCGCTGATAAACTTTATAAAAATCCTTATATCCACGTCATTAAAATCAATGGCTACATATTCATTCTGAGCTATTTTATAACTATTTTCCGCCTTCCTTCCTGATTTATTTTCCGTTTTATTTCCCACTTTATTTTCTTCAGCAACAACCAGACTTAAATTAAAAATGATCCAGCAAAAAACTGAAATAACGAATAAAAATTTACTGTTTTTCTGTAACAGCTTCATAATTCAACATACCTTTTTATAATAAAGTCTCTAAAAATATAAACTGTGACTTTCAAACTTTAACAATCCAAACAGCGACTTTCATGTTTTATTAAGGGTAAACCAAGGTGACCGGATTGTTGCATGAAATGGCCAGGTCTGACCGTGGCAATTACTCAAGTGAATATCTAATTTCCCCTTTCACTCCATTGCGTTTTATTTCAACAGTCATGGCGGCATTATCACCTATTTTCTTGAAGTCATTATAAAATTTTGTAACATCAACTATGGACCGGACATCTTCCCCATTAACTGCTGCCACGATATCACCATTTCTCAATCCCAGCTTTTCATAAAAAATCGAGTTGTTTTTAATATTGCTCAGCCTAAATCCATCCATTTTGCCTCGATAAAAGTGGTGCCGAACCCTGACATGTTTTCGCATATTTTTCAAATCATTAGCCAGGCCATTTACATCTGCCCATTTTAATTTGACGGTATCAAAAATTCTCTCACGCTCCCCCACGGAAGGAACGCCTGAAAAAACACCAGGGCCTTTATTAAAAATTTCTTTAGGCTTGCTTTCTTCCATGAGAAGAGTTTCTTCATTTCCATCTACCAGCAAGACAACTCTTTTTCTGAATATCGCCTTTATAACGGCCCGATCAATCATGTCATCAGTTTTATAAAGTTCTTCTTTTTTTTCACCCTTTTTCTTAATAACTGCAAAAAGTTCTGATCCATTGCCTGTGATCGTACCTTTAAGCTCAAGCTTAAGCTCGGTTAGCCTGATCTTTTGAGCGGATGCAGATTTTGAGGATATTTGTTTTTCAGGGATTGCATTTTTTTTTGTTTTAAAAAGGTCACGCACGGTAATGGCATTATAATAGGATTGATTCTGATTTTTTTTGTTTTCAACCGGTTGAAGCTGAACATCAACGGTTTTGAAATCATCACTGGTTTCAAATTCTGTTGAAAAATATGTATAAAAGCCTGATACGGAAAAATCAATAATAAAAAAGATTAACACCAAATTTATGATTGTAAAAACTTGCTTCATTTGATCCCCGGGTCAATGGTAATTATCGGATATTGAATGGTTCCGCCAATCCGCAAATGAATAAAGGCATTATCGGAATCTGTTCTTGACACATCAACCGGCATTTCATCTCCCGCATTCATAAAAAACAAGGGGTACAATACAATTTTGGTCTTAAGGTTCAACCGGCTGTTTTGAAATATTTTGGCCATACTGATTATACCCGATAAATGCAGATCTATCTGCCGACCTGTTAAACTGCAATTTTCTACCTTGACAAGATGATCTTCAGACATGGAAAATTTTAACTTTCCGGAAGAAAAAGAATAGGTTTCAACAGAAAACAAGGCTTCTGGGAATTGCAAGACCAGATCTGCAAAATTCAGGTCTCCTTTATTTTGAAGAATATTGCCCTGCTCAAAAACTGCGGTCAGGGTTCCATTGAGTATCCCTGACAATTGACCGTCTGACAAAAGTTCACCCAGACGTATATCTTCTAATTTCAAATTGTCAAGCACAGCTTCAATACCGGCATCTCCTGTTGTTTCCTTTGACAGACGCATAAAACCTGACAGGGCACCATCTAAAACATGTGCCTTAAATGTGCCTGTCACAGGATTGCCCCAAAATGTGGTTAAATCAAAAAACAATCTGGAGTTGTCAAGAGTTGCGATGGGGACACCGGCATAATGAATTTGAACAGCATCTGCCTTTAGACCGGGGGGAAAACAAGGATTAAGCGTATCAATCCGTAAAGTTACGCCGGGATGTATATGTGACAACATTTGTTCAATATATTTTGCTGCAGTCTTACCCGGAAAATGGACATATAAAGAAAAAAGGAGGCAAACGGCAATAAATATAAAGTATCCAAAAATTTTAAGTTTCATTCAACAATCTTCTGTTTTCAGCTCCTTATGGTCTCGACATGAAGAACAGCACTGATATAGCCCTCATCTCTCCCATCCCTGGAGATGGCAAGACGTTTGACAAAAACAATATTTTGGGATGTTTCCACAAGATACAAATATGCTGCTAACTGGGATAATTTTATTGACTTTAACTTCATTTCAACCAGGGATAATTCAATTTTTGACGCCTTATCCAAAGAGGACGACGGTTTCATATAATCAATATTCCCATCAAGGCCTGCTTTAACGGCAAGCTTTTCAAGAAATGCAAACAATGTAAATGCTTTCTCTCTCTGGGAATTTATTTTTTTTAAATTGTTATTCTTATTTAAGAGGCTCTCATATTCCGACTTTAAGCGGTTAATTTGCACAAGCGCTGTCTTTTTGGATGCCAACTGCCGCTCAAAAAGCTTTTTTTTTTCTGTAAACGGGGCTATTCCAAACTGATACACGATGACGGCAAGTATTAGAATACAAGCAAAAAAAACAGAATACCTTTCCCGCCGGTTCATTCTTAAAGCCAAAGTATACTTTTCTCCTAAAATTTAAATTCAGAATGCAATCTTCAGATTAAACTTCACACGTTTGTCTGTTTTGTCCATTGAGGCCGACTGTATATCAACCCCTCTAAACAACGCAATATTTTCAAATTTATTTTTCATGTTATCAATGGTATTGAATTGATCTGCACTTCCGCTTACAAGCAACTGATCTTCTGTTCTGACAAGTCGTGAAAAAACGATATCTAAAGAAGGCGGTAAAGATTTGCTTATCTCGTTTAACACATCAATGCAAAGTAGATGCTCACCCAAAAAATTGGTATTTTTATTTTCCTGTAAGGCAGAAACTTTAACCTGCATTTGATGGACCGGATCAACAATTGTTTTTACATCCGGAAAACACGATTTAAAAACTCCAATGACCTTTTTGTCAAGCTGCTCTATACTGTTTTGCATCCGGTTAATCTGTATAATAGGATTAATCGTCCATGCCAGAAAAAGAAAGACAGACAAAACAGCAACCGCTGTTATATTAAATTTGTTTTCCTGGTAAAACAATGTAAAATTCGAAACCTGGCGGCTGAAATTAAATATTTCAGCACCTTTTATTTCGTTGATACCCATGGCAATTGCATTTTGATAAAAATTGGTATGAGAGTCAGAAAATTGTCCTGATACAAAAGATAGCTTTTCAAGCTTGAAAAGATCAAATTCATGAACCGGTACAGCCATTTCTTTTTCAATATCACCACAAAGCTCTTTTAGAAAAGAAGCGGTTCCCGATATAATAATATCTTTGAGTTCAAGCTGATTGCCGATTGATTCGTTAAAGGACAAAAATGTATGGATAAGATTTGTTTTTACGGACCCAACCGGGTGACCGGAATCCAATAAAAAAGCTCTGCTAAAAGCGATTTCACCAAACCGCACTAAATGGATGGATGCCATAAGGGGTTCTGCATGAATAAAACAATAAAAGTCAGGTAGGTCTGCCGTTCCGGCATATACAAAGGCGGCTGCATAACCGCTTCCGACCGTTATCACATCAGGATGAACACCACACTGGTCAAAAAGGTTTTTGAACGGTTCCAGACAACTATTTTGTATGCCTGCAACCCCTGCCATATTAGTGTCCATAGAGCTATTAAAATTTTTATGAAGCATACAAAAATCAGCTTCAATCTCTTCAACCGGCCATGGCAGATAGCGCTCCAGCTCAAAAGAAAAAATCCGGCTGTTTTTTTTTCTGTTTTTAAATGGCAGGTCGATTGTTCTGAAAAAAAAACAAATACCTGGAATGCTTATAATACATCTGTCATACCGGGTATTCATTTTTATAAGGATTTGATTAAGTGCGTCCTTAACCGCCTGAAAAGGGGGCGCTCCGTTTGTGTTTTGACCATTTGTGTTTTGACCATTTGTGTTTTGAGCAATTGTGATGCAGGCTGCCTCAACGACACGAATCCCCTTAAGGCCATGGCTTAATAGAACAGATACAATCTGATTCTGTTGAATATCAATTGTCAACACTCTGCTGCTCATATTTTTTTCCACAAAAAGGCAAATAGGAAGTTTAAGCTGATTTTATATCCTCTAACTTAGTTTTATGCAACCCTATTCAATAATTCAATTATCTGATACAAGCTGTGAAATAAACTTGAAAGGTTTGATTTCCAGCGATAAAATAATTTTATATGAAAGTCTTGAAAAATCCAGACCATGACTTTCCTGTTTTGTTGTGGGCAAACCAAGGTGAAATAGCATGTCTGCCCGTGGCAGTTATTTAAAGAAACAAAATGGCTCGATAGAGGACAAAAAAATGGTTAAAAAAACAGTGACCAATATCAGGGGTTTTTCTTTGATCGAATTAATGGTTGTCATTGTCATCCTTGGCATTCTTGCCGGAATGATCATGCCCAAGCTGATGGGAAGAACCGACGACGCAAAGCAGGTAAAAGCACAGGTTGATATTGCAGCCCTTACTACGGCGTTGCAGCTTTACAAACTGGACAATGGAGACTATCCCACAACCGAGCAGGGGCTTAAAGCCCTGATTGAGCCGCCGGACAAAGAAGAAGGTACGGGTAACTGGAAAAAGGGCGGGTATCTTGAAAAATCAACTCTGCCAAAAGATCCCTGGAAAAGGCAGTTTATATACCTGAGTCCTGGAATTCACGGAGAATATGATATCATCTCCTATGGGGCGGATGGCGTGCCGGGCGGAGAAGATAAGAACAAGGATATTAAAAGCTGGGAAATTGAATAGAATATCACCCCATTCCGGTTTCACACTCATGGAACTGATTGTGGTTCTCTTTATCATCAGTATCATGATGACATTTGCTGTTCCTGAATTCAGCGGGAAAATTTTCAGAAGTGATACTGAGACCACCTTGAACTGGATTATTTTTAATGTCAACAAATTGAAAACAGAATCCCGGCATCAGGACAAAGATCTCTTTATGTGCATAAGCCCGGACACAAACACCATAAGCATCAAAGAAACCCAACCTGATCCGGACGTGTCAGACAAAGAAACCATTTGTGAATTTTTACTGCCCGAAGATGTCCGTCTTGACGGAATCGACTTCAACATTCCAGGACAGACAACTGATAATGACTTATGTGTTAAATTTTACAAAAAAGGATATTCGGATCATGCGATCATCCATCTTTCAGACAATGACGGAAACACTTTTTCCTGTTTAATCCAACCTTTTCTTCACAAAGTCAACATTTATGAAGGATATATTCAATTTGACTAACTGCAACGAACAGACCGGGTATTTCTCCTTGGTTTGCCCACAAAAAAACAGAAAAATTGCTGTTCGGATTTTTGATAACTTTCATATAAAAACAAATCAAAAAGGATTCACCCTTCTTGAAATCATGGTGGCTGTTTCCATTATCGCCATTGCATTTACAAGTGTAATAAAACTTCACACCCAGACCGTAGCCATGAATATTGGATCAAACTTTTATGCAAAAGCACCGCTTCTTGCACAAAGAATCATCGCGGAATGGGAAATCTCAACGGCAACTGATACTGCCCCCCTGGCCGTAAGCGATTCCCTGAAGGATTTCCCGGGTTTCACCTTTGACATAAACCATGAAGAACTTGATTTTGAAAACCTGTATTCCGGGAATCAGGATGACAATTACAGATTGCTTGTTGAAATTGTCTGTACGATTCTTTATAAGAATGGTGAATATCATTACACTGTCAAGTCCTTAAGATTAATATCCCAATGAGAAAATCAAAAAAAACAAGATCAAACCGATATAAGGGCTTTACCCTGGTTGAGATCCTGGTGGCAGTCACCATATTCAGCATAGCCGTTTCAACTCTGTTTGCCTCATTTAATATCATCATATCCCATATTGATCCCATTAACACAGGTCTGGATGATTATGAAATGGCCCAGGTTGCCATGGACAGAATCAAAAAAGACCTCATGTCCCTTTGCCTGACCCAATATCCTATTTACAGACCCCCGGACATGGAAGGATCTGATCATCCGGACCGATTCAGGTTTGTATCAAAAACCTTTTTTCTTGATGGAAATTCTTATACTCAACTGAAGTTTGCATCATTTGAACATATTGCTTTTAACCGGGATCAGCAAAGCAGGATTGGAATTATCAACTATTATGTGGAACCTTTGGAAAATGGAACCATTGTTCTGAAACGCTCTGATATTGGATCTGTTTTTTTTGATGAGACCCGGGAAGATAAAACTAAAAATGATCCGCTGTTATGTGAAAGGGTAAAGGCATTTGAGTTTATTTTTATAGATCAGGACGGCAAATCCCATGAAGAATGGGATTCTGATTCCTCTGATTTTGATTATGCCACCCCTTATGCCGTAAGCATCAAACTTGTGATTCAAGACCCTGGAAAATCTGGAAAAAAATCAGGCAAACGATCAAATAGTTTTTCCACCACACTTGTATTGCCGTCAATAAGGGAAAAAAATGAATCGTAAAACCCTTGTAAAAATATTAAAAAATGAGAATGGCGTGGCACTGCTGATAACACTGTCCATTATTGCCATTCTTCTTACAATCTCCCTTGAACTGAACCGTCGGGTAAAAATCGGAAGCATGGCAGCACAAACTGGCAAAGACGACTATTATTTGATGGAAATGGCCGAATCCGGCATCAATGTGGCAAAGGCCGTTCTTGTAAAAGATACGACTCATAATCGTATTGACTCAGTCCAGGAAGAATGGGCAGACACTGAGATCCTGGACAAAATAATACACTCTCTTGCATTTGATGAGGGTGATATCAAATTAAAAATCAATGATGAAATGGGTAAACTTCAGATCAATGCTTTGATCGATACCTATCCCGGACATGAAGTCAATCAGGATCAAAAGCAGATCTGTGAAAATCTTCTGTCCTTTTTTATCAGCAATGACAAGTCTGAAGACAAAAGAGATCCCAGACAAATCACAAATTGTCTCATTGACTGGTTGGACAGCAAAGATGGAGAGATGATCACGGGAATCTCAGGTGCGGAATCCTCCTTTTATGAGTCCCTTACCCCCCCTTATAAATGTGCCAACAGGGAATTTTTTGATTTAAATGAAATGTTTTTTGTTAAAGGAGTATCAAACACTTTACTTTCAGAATCAGACAATCTTAACTCTCTGTTTTTTGATCAAAAAGATTTGCAATTAAATGACCTGTTCACTGTTTTTGGTGCTGAAAAAAACAAGAACGACAAAAATAAACATTATCAATTTTCAGGAAAAATAAACATTAATACCGCCCCTATCCAGGTTATTGCGGCAATTCTTCCGTTTGGCAAAAAGGATCTTGCCAAAAATATCAGTGAATACCGTTGCATGAAACCGGACGATAAAAGCGGGTATGCCAATGACCTGTCTGTTAAGAACTGGTATGCGGGTGTTGCAGGGTTAACCCAAAAAGAAACAGAACAAATAGCAAAAATAGTCACATATTCAAGTGATATTTTTTCCATAGAATCACATGCCATTCTAAAAGGAAAATCTCTTGTTTTAAAAAGTGTCGTTAAAAGACAAAAAGATAAAAACGGTAAATGGTTTTGCAAGACACTCAGGCAACAGATTGATTAGTTTTTGGGTATTGGGTGATGAATTATGTTGGGGGGGGGATTTAAGATTATCGCGACTAAGCACCCAAAACAAGGCAATCACCCTGAAAAAACAACCGTCACCTCAGCACGTCTTTCAAAGGTTTTCTGTTTTGACATTCCTTTTGCTGAAAAACGATATTTTCCTGGTGATGCTATTTTAAATATGGACGGCTTAAGGCCCGAATTTATAAGCAGATGAACAATATTTGCAGCTCTTTTTGCACCCAGTTCAAAATTGGACGGATATGTTTTGTTTTTAATGGGAACCGTATCTGCATATCCGTTTACAAGGATTTTAACATCATAAGGTTTTAAAAAGGTTGCCAGTTTTTTTAAAAAAGATTTGTATTCGCCTGCAACATCGGCACTGCCGCTTGAAAACAGAATAGGCAGTATGGTTTTCATTTGAAGACATGTACCTGTTCCGACTATTTCCACCCAATCACCCAAATCCGATTTATTTATGGCTGCCTGAAGATCTGATTTGCTGATCCGGCTATCATTATCTTGTACATCAGCCACACTTTTATGCTCAATCAGGGCCGGGGGGTTCGGAATATCCGATTTTTCAGGAAGAGAATTTTCAGAACCGTTTTTTTTCAAAATATTCTCAACCAGGCTCTGCTTATTATTTTTGGAAACTGCTGCAGAATAATACCTAACAAGGGATTCTATCCTGTTTTTGTTTTTATGCAATACATCCATTTTTTTTTCTTTTATTGTAATTGCGTCTTTGAGTTTTGAAGATACGGTTCGTCCTGAATCCTGGATTTGATTTATTTTCAACACCAACCAGTCGATATCTTTTTCAACGATTTTTATCTGATGATCAATAACTTTAAGTTCTTTATTGTGAGTCTCAATTTTTTTAATCAACTCTTTTATTGAGTAAAAATTCCCGTCAAATAATTTTTGTTCCTGAAACCCTGCACTCCAAACAAGGGAAGGCAAACCCAGGCAGATGATCAATAAAACAATCAAAATACCTGTCATAAGCTTATGGTGAATCAAACGATATCCCATGCCAACCTCCAATAACTGCATGATTTAATGCTATTTTCAAGCGTAATCTTGCATTGGTGATTCCATGATCACCCTGATAAATTTCCATAATTTCCGTACCCCTGAGCCATGATTGGGTCTGAACCCGGACAGCATCATGAGTTATAATACCCCGTCCTGATTGCATAAAGGCGTCAATATAAACACCATGGACTTTTTCCGCAAGCTGCCGGTATCCATCTGCAACAGCAGCTCTTTGAGCCATTAAAACAGCCTCTGCTTTTGAAAGCGCGTTTTCAGGCTCAAGCCCTTTGCCGATGACCTGGAATGCAACAATATTTTGATCATCCCCCCCGCTACCTGCCAGAACACATATGTTACCCGGGCCTACGGCAATGGAAGATGGGTTAAACCTGCTGCATCCTGAAAAAAACAAGACGGAAAAAAAAAGTCCCCATACTATAATGCTTGTTTTTTTCATTTTTTTTCCCTATTTAAAAAAACTCCAACCAACAAACCGGAAGCAAACCCATTTATAACATTGATTCACAATATTTCTTTATGGTACTGATAGCAATCGTCAGGAGTTGCTGTTAACTTTAATCTGTACGGATCACTTCAACAGATAAATTGTCATTATAAAAAAACAAAACTAAGAGGCAACATATAAAAACAAGGCTCAAATACCATAGAATAAAGGCCACATGATAAAAATCATGCCTGAATATTATAAATACCTGTTGACATACACAATGGTTATGGTTCAATTCTTTTTCATCGCACCTATCAGCACAATAAATGCGGATGAAGGGATTGGAAAATACTATGTAAGATATGATGTTAAATCATCAAAAAACAGAATAAAAAATGATAATTTATTGATGGTCCCGGCTGAAAATGATTTCAGGGCGGAAAAATTTTATCGAATTTCCACTTCAGGGGTGATATCCGCCACTCCGGGAGAATCAAAAACATCTATTGAAAAGCGGATCAGAGAGAATTCTTTAAAAACAATTCTTGCCAATAAGGGGCTCAAATCCGTAAAAACAAAAGACTATGACACAGTGATCAGCTATGAGGGGATCATCATACCCCCTTTAATTATCCTGAAAAATACTTACCATGAGGATCAGAATAAGCATTTTTATGAAGTTCAAATTGAGTTTTGTCCCATTGCTTTTCCGGATAAATGGAAAACCCTTAATATAAAGCATAAAATCAAACAGATATTTTATGACTTTTTTCAATTGTTAAAATAATGAAAGGTCATATCAATATAATTAGATTTCCAGAGACAAATTTCAAATCGACAGCGGGGACAGATTTCAAATCTGTCCCCAAGCAAAAAGGACAGATCAAATGAATAAAGCCCAGTTAAAAAAAATAAAAGACACTATTTTAAAAAAATCCCCCCTGGTTTTTGATCAGTTGAATAAAAAACAAAAATCAGACCTGTTTAAATTTAATGAAACCTATAAACAATTTCTTAATAAATCCAAAACCGAAAGAGAGGCTGCCCGGCAAATCATTACGGCTGCAAAGGCCAGAGGATTTGTTGATATTGATACTTTGCTTGAAAACAAAACAAGCTCTGCAAAAAAAGTTTATAAAGTTTTTCAGGGGAGGTGTGTGGCCCTGGCTGTTTTGGGAAAAGAACCACTTGTTTTTGGTGCCAACATCATTGCCTCCCACATTGATTCACCCAGGCTTGATTTAAAGCAGAACCCCATTTATGAAGATTTGAGCATGGGATTAATGAAAACACATTATTACGGTGGGATTAGAAAGTATCACTGGCTTGCCATACCATTGGCACTCCATGGAACAATCATCAAAGCTGATGGTGAAACAATCGATATCACAATTGGTGAAGACCCGGATGACCCGGTTTTCACCGTGACCGATCTTCTGCCGCACCTGGCCGGAAAAATCCAGGCAAACAAAAAATTATCAGACGCATTTGAGGGGGAAAAATTAAATCTGATTGCCGGAAGCATACCATTGGGAAGTGATGAAGAAAAGAACCGGTTCAAACTGGGGGTATTAAATCTTTTACATGAAACATATAAAATTACAGAAGAAGATTTTGTCAGTGCGGAAATTGAAGCCGTACCTGCAGGAAAAGCAAGGGATGTCGGATTTGACAAATCAATGATCGGCTCCTATGGCCAGGATGACAGGATATGTTCCTATACAAGCCTTGAAGCATTACTGGATCAGCAATCTTCTGATAAAACCGCCATTGCCATGTTCTTTGACAAAGAAGAGATCGGCAGTGAGGGAAACAGCGGAGCAAAATCCAGCTTTCTTGAAGATTTTATGTCTGATCTGCTTTTTATCAGTAACCAGAATACGGACAACCGCTCTCTTAGAAAAGCCCTGATCAACTCATCTTGTCTTTCCGCCGATGTAAATGCTGCCATGGATCCTGATTTTAAAGAGGTTCACGAAAAATTAAATGCTGCAAAACTTGGATTTGGTATCTGTATGACAAAATTTACAGGTGTGGCAGGAAAATCCGGATCAAGTGATGCAGGTGCAGAGTTTGTGGGCAAAATCAGACAAATATTTAATAAAAACAACATTGTCTGGCAAACAGGAGAACTGGGAAAAATAGACCAGGGCGGCGGCGGTACAGTGGCAAAATTCCTTGCCAAATACGGAATGAATGTGCTGGACTGCGGCCCTGCGATTCTTTCCATGCACTCACCGTTTGAAGTTGCAAGCAAGGCGGATGTATACATGACATACCTTGGTTATAAAGCCTTTTATGCTGAAAACAGATGAATTTTTTAAAACAAATACCCATTATTTTAATATGAAACTCTGCGCAACATACTGCCACAATAAAAATTTCAATTTTTATTGTGGCAGACAAATCTGCCATGGGGACTTACATGAAAGTCCCGACAAACCAAGTATTGACTTTCACCTTTTATTCCCGGCAAACCCAGGCAAAATATCAGTTCTGCTCACAGCAGTTATAGTTAGTTTGATCATCTGTAGCGGCGGTCTATTTGTTCCGCCATGTATTGGTGCAAAAAATTTGTCCGCAAGCATTATTTCCGCAAATTATCCTATCGGCATTGTATTGGCCGATGACCAAGGAAATATACTGTATAGTCGAAACAAGGACCGGCAATTTATCCCCGCCTCTATTTTAAAAATTCTGACAAGCCTTGCCGCCATTAATATCCTTGGACAAGACTATCGTTTTTCAACTGCTTATTTTTTTGATAAAAACTCAAAAAATCTTTATATAAAAGGCTTTGGTGACCCTTTATTGATTTCAGAAATCATTGAAACGCTGTGCTTGGACATTATCTTAACAACAAAAATCAAACAAATTCACCATATCATTCTTGATCCAACATATTTTTCAGAACAGATAACGGTTCCCGGCAAAAGCAATTCTTTAAATCCCTATGATGCCCCTGTCGGTGCCTTATGTGCCAATTTCAACACAATTATGTTCAAATGGAGTTCAAAACAAAACAAATTTGTCAGTGCGGAAGCACAAACGCCTTTGCTTTCAGTCTTTTATGACGACATTAACAGATCAGGCCTCCGACAGGGCAGAATCATTCTTTCAAAACAGCAAAGCTTCTTGTATCCGGGTCAGTTGATCAAATACTTTCTTGAAAAAAATCATATCAAAATCACTGGAGATGTTTTACAGGGAACGTGGGATACCAGAAAACTTGATATCAAAGAAAAAGACGAACACCTTTTTGTGTCCCCTTTTGAACTAAAAGAGATTGTAAAAAAGCTGTTGAAGTACTCCAGTAACTTTATTGCAAATCAATTAGTTTTAACCATTGGGGCAAAGACATATGGAACACCTGCCACACTTGAAAAAGGAGTTAACACGATTCTGGATTATTCTATAAACCATTTAAAACTCAGTCATCTTAGGCTTTCAGAAGGATCAGGCCTGTCAAGAAAAAACCGAATTTCTCCAGACCAGATGCTGAAAATTCTGATTGAATTTATGCCGTTTTATTCATTATTAAACTGCAAAAACAATGATTTTTTTAAAACCGGTACACTCTCAGATGTCAGAACCTGTGCAGGATATATTCTGGGAGATGATAATAAGTTTTACCCATATGTAATTATGGTGAACCAGAAAAATAGAGACTATAAATCCATTCTAAAAAAGCTTCAAACTAAAGTTTCTCAAATAACAAATCAGAAAAAAACAAAAAAAAAGCTGATTTAAAAATCCAAATTCAAGAGTCCTTATTTAAGAAACAATACCCTTTTCAATATAAGCGTAAGCACTATGGTTATGGATAGATTCAAAATTTTCCGCACTTACGGAAAACCAGGTAATGTTGTTATCCTCCATCAGGGCTTTGGCCACGTCTCTTGCGATATCTTCCACAAATTTGGGATTATCATAGGCTTTTTCCGTGACAAATTTTTCATCTTCTCTTTTGAGAACTGAAAAAATATCACAGGATGCGCATGTCTCAACAAGCTCCACAATATGTTCAATCCAGATCAATCGTTTAAACCGCGTACTGACCAGCACTTCTCCTCGCTGGTTATGTGCCCCGTATTCACTTATTTCTTTTGAACAAGGGCAGACAGATGTTACAGGAACAGCAACGGTTAAGACAATATCTGTATCTGTTTTTCCGTTTGAAGACCCGATGATGGAACAGGTATAATCCATCAAGCCTTTTGAACCTGTTTCCGGGGATTTTTTTTCAATAAAATAGGGAAATGTGATCTCAATATGGGATGATTTGGCACCAAGAATCTTCTTCATATCTTCAAGGATATTTGTGATGGATTCCAAAGATACCTTTGTCCTGAACAAATGCAAAATTTCCACAAACCTGCTCATATGGGTTCCTTTGCACTGATGGGGCAGATCCACATACATACTGATCTGGGCGACGGTAGACTGAAGTCCTGTTGTTTTATCCAGAACTTTAACCGGGTATTTCAATCCCTTTATCCCAACCTTGTCAATTGGAATATTCCTGTAATCAGGTTGATTTTGAATGTCTATCATTTTTATTTTCTAAAAGATAATCAAGGGCAACATTGCTCATTGCCCTGAATATATTGCCTTTTATGTGTTTATTATGTTTATACAATGTTTCAAGTAAATTTTTTATTTCACTGCGTTTTGTCTGGTTTGCACTGGGGCAATTATTTTTAAACTCCGGCAAATCAAACAATTGACCAAACCGTATAATATCTTCTTTATCAACATAGGACAAAGGCCGAATGATATCAATAGCACCATTAAAAAAAGCTTGCCTGGGTTTCATAGTACCAATTTTACCGGCATAACATATATTAATAAATAATGTCTCAATAATATCATCTTTATTATGACCCAAAGCAATTTTTTTACAGCCCTGTTCTTGTGCAATCTCAAAAAGCCTTTTTCTTCTCAACCAGGAACACAAAAAACACGGATTTGACCTGTTTTCGTCTGAATGGGCCAGCACACCATAATCTTTGTATTCAATTTTAATATCACCATATGCATTCTCTACATAATATTCCAGATCTTTTGCAAATGACCCTTCAAAACCGGCATCAATGTGTACGGGCAGCAGTTCAAATCTTATTGGTGCCTTTTTTTGCAGGGCAACTAAAATTTCTAAAAGTGCCTGACTATCCTTACCACCGGATAAACCGACCAGTATCCGATCGTTTTCAAGGATCATATCCCAATCATGAATTGCTTTTCCTACGGCACGATTGATTCTTTTTTGAAGCCCGGTTTTCAATCCTAACCCTATAATTTATTCGGCTTCGGGTTTCTTTTTTGCCACAATCCTGTTTGCCGCAATCTCTCTTAACACTGTCACAACATCCTCATTCTTGGATGATTTCACCAGCAGGTCCGCTCCTTCTCTGACCTGTCTGATTCTTTTAGCAGCCAAGTGAACAAGGGTAAATCTATTGTCTACATTTTTCAAACAATCTTCAATGGTAACTCTTGCCAAAACGCATACCTCCAATATGTTTAGAGAATCTCTATGACCTCATATATTCTTTTGCCGCCGGGAGCCTGAACGATTGCTTCCTCTCCGGGTTTTTTGCCGATAAGCGCACTGCCCAAAGGGGAAGACATGGAAATTTTTCCCAGTTTTATATCGGCTTCATCAGGGCCGACAATCATGTATTCTATTTCTTCTTCCGAGTCAAGATTTTCAACAAGAACCCTGCAGGCAAACCTGACAGCGTCCTTTGGTACGGTTTCCGGATCAATTATTTTAGCATTTCCAATCTTATAGCTGATTTCACCGATCCTGCCTTCCAGAAATGACTGTTTTTCCTTGGCAGCATGATATTCGGCGTTTTCAGACAAGTCACCATGGGCACGGGCCACCTCTATTGCTTTGATATTTTCAGGCCGCTCAATTGTTTTCAATCGTTCAAGTTCTTTTTTCAAGGCTGCATAGCCCTGTTTTGTGATAGGTATCTGCTCCAACGTTCAATTTACTCCATAATAATTATTATTTTTAAACCCTTTATCAATTTTAAATCGCTTTTTCAATTTTGGATGTGTGATGATATAACAGTGATAAAATAGGCCCGGACACAACATATACTGAAAAAACAACAAACAGAAAAATATAAGGTTCGGTGGCAAAGGCAACAAAAACAAGGACAAGCATGACAAGTTTGTTAAATTTCATGCTTTTAAAAAAAGATACCTTTTTTAGACTTTTGTACCTGAACGAACTTACCATGCAAAAAGAAAGAACGAACATCAGTATCATAAAAATCAGTTTAAAGGATTCAGGACTAATCTGCAACCGATAGAAAAAAAGAACTGCGGAAACATTCATTGCCGCAGCAGCAGGAATCGGCAAACCCTCGAAATCAATACCGGATGATTTACTGGTATTAAACCTGGCAAGCCTTAATGCGCCACATATCGTAAACAAGAGAGCTGCGGACCAACCCGGCCTGCCAATGGATTCAAGCACCCACAAAAACATTAAAAGTGCGGGAGCCAACCCAAAAGTAATCAGATCTGCCAGAGAATCATATTCAACACCGAATTTACTGGTGGTATTGGTTGCCCTGGCAATTTTACCATCCAGCAAATCAAACACGGCACCAATCAATATGGCAACAGCAGCATCAACAAATTTTAGCTGAATAGTTGCCGTAATTGAATAGTATCCGCAAAACAAATTCATGGACGTAAATAGATTGGGGAGAATATAAATACTTTTTTTAAAATTCTGTTTTTGCATCCTTTAAGGTCTATCCCCTTTATTTCATATATCCAATGATAGTAGACCCGGCCTTTGTTTTTTGACCAACACTTACAGCAACTTTAAAATCCCGGGGCAAATACAAATCAAGACGTGAGCCGAACTGAATCATACCATACCTATCCCCTTTTTTCAGTATTTCACCATCTTTAACACAATTCACAATACGCCGGGCAATGAGACCGGCTATCTGAACAACTGCAAAACTTGCATCATCCGCTGTCTTGATAATCAATGCATTTCTTTCATTGTGAATGGATGCCTTGTCAAAAGAGGCATTCATAAACTTTCCCGGATGATACACAACCTTTTGAACCATTCCGTCAAAAGGAACCCGGTTTACATGAACATTAAACACATTCATAAAGATACTGATCTTAATGCAGGGATCGGATAAATAGTCACATTTTTCTTGCTTTTCAATACAAATTACCTTCCCGTCAGCAGGAGATATAAGACTGTTTTCCTCTTGAGGGGGCACACGATCAGGATCTCTAAAAAACCAGCAGACAAATAAAGTTGCTGCCAGACAGATCCAGAAAAATACTCCCCGCTCAAAATAAAAAAGCATCCCCGTAATGAGAATGGCTATAAATATAAATTTCAGGCCGGGTTGAGCAACCGGTAAAACCGCCCGCGCCGGCCATTTTGAATTGTCCATAATTTAACTTTCTTCAAATTATATCTGTGTCACTCACACTATCAAACAATCTATCCTTATGTCAATGTCCTTATTTTTCAGCAAATTGCAATTGGGCATCAGACTGTCTGATATAAACCGGAGCAAGTCTATTTTCAGGGCAATTAAAAAAATCTTCTTTTGAAGCCAGGGACCGAAGCAACGCAGTTGCACTAACGGAATCCAAAAATCTGTCAGCAAACTCAGGATTATCGGCTGTTTGTTCAATAATATCCCGGTACGCTTTTGATCCCGACCCTGCAAACACTACAGGCCCGCTTGTCATACCGATTGCCTCTTCAGGACTGACAACACTTTCCCTGGTTTTTGACATCAACCTGCCATGGTCAAAATGATAAACAGCGCAATAGACTTCATTTCTCCTGGCATCCATCATCACACAAACAGGAATGGAACAGTGATCAAACCGGAACGCAATCCCGTCCAGACTTGAAACACCTGCCGCAGGTTTCCCCATGGCATAGGCCAATCCTTTGACTACACTGATACCGATTCTAAGACCTGTAAAACTGCCGGGCCCTCTGGCAGCCACAAAACCGTCCATATCTTTCAGTGACATAAAAGCGCGACTTTCAAGCATATGTTCGATCATTTTTACAAGTCGCCTGGAATGCGTCAGCCTGGCATCCCAGAACTCTTCACAAACAAGTATGCTTCCATCAACAATTGCCAAGCTGCATCCCTGTTCTGCCGTACTCAGACAAAGAAGTTTCAATTATCTGCCCTTTTCTTATCCGGTTTTTCTTCATCTGAATTTTCTTTATTTGATTTTTCTTCCAAAGCAATATCAAGAACTTCCCGTATATCACTTACACAGGTAAATTTCATTTTATTCTTAATCACCTTGGGCATATCATATAAATCTTTTTTGTTTTTTTCGGGAATGATCACATGGTCAATGCCTGCCCTTAAAGCACCAAGGGCTTTTTCCTTAAGCCCCCCAATGGGCAAAACTCTCCCTCTCAAAGAAATTTCACCTGTCATCCCCACTTTATTATTCACTTTGCGACCGGTAAATGCTGAAATCAATGCCGTTGCCATGGCAATTCCTGCTGAAGGACCATCTTTTGGAATGGCACCGGCAGGCACATGAATATGAATATCGTTATTATCAATATCCTCTTTATTTATACCAAAGTTATCTGCATTGGCTTTTGTATAAGTAAGGGCAGCTCTGGCAGATTCCTGCATAACATCACCGATCTGGCCTGTGACCAGCAGCTCTCCTTTTCCCTGATACAATGACACCTCGATATACAACTGCTCTCCGCCGACTTCAGTCCATGCAAGGCCTGTTGCCAGGCCCACCTGGCTCTCTTCCTGATCAAGCTCTGTAAGATATTGGGGCGGACCCAGATATTTTGTAAGATTTTGACGGGTGATGGAAAATTTTCCCTTTTTCCCATCTGCAATCTGCCTTGCAATTTTTCTGCAGATGGCATCCAGCTTCCTTTCAAGCCCTCGTACACCGGCTTCCAGCGTGTATTCTGCAATAATCAACTCCATGGCAGCGGAACTGACATGAATGGACCTGCGAATCAAACCGTTATCCTTGAGTTTTCTGGGTAAAAGATGTTTTTGGGCAATCACTTTTTTCTCCTGGCGGGTATACCCGGAGATTCTGATCACTTCCATCCTGTCCAGCAAAGCAGACGGAATCGTGTCGGACATGTTTGCGGTTAAAATGAACAGCACATTGGAAAGATCAAAAGGCATATTCAGGTAATGGTCTGAAAATTCAAAATTCTGCTCAGGATCAAGAGCCTCTAACAGTGCAGAAGAAGGATCTCCTCTGAAATCATTTCCCAGTTTGTCGATTTCATCCAGCATGAATACGGGATTATTTGTACCACATTGCCGCAACCCTTGCAAAATCCGTCCCGGCATTGAACCGATATAAGTTCTTCGATGTCCCCTGATCTCAGCCTCATCCCGGATACCGCCCAAGGACAGCCGATGAAACTTACGCTTCATGGCTTTGGCAATAGCCTGACCCAACGATGTTTTTCCAACACCAGGAGGCCCCACAAAACAAATGATCTGTCCTTTTTTCTGGGGATTTAATTTTCTGACACTCAAATACTCAAGAATTCTTTCTTTGACTTTATCCAGACCAAAATGATTTGCATCCAGCACCTCTTGTGATTTTGGAATATCAAGAAAATCTTTTGTTGCTTTGCTCCATGGCAAATCAACGATACAGTCAAGATAGGTTCTTACAACCGAAGCTTCAGAAGAGTCGGAATGCATCTGCTCAAGACGTTTGAGTTGCTTTTGTGACTCTTTTTCACAGTCATGGGGCATTTTGCATTTTTTAATTTTTTCCTTAAACTCTTCTATTTCGGCAAGTTTCTCGTCGTTCTCTCCAAGCTCCCTGTGAATTGCCTTTACCTGCTCTCTGAGATAATAATCCCTTTGATTTTTAGAAATCTCATCTTTGACATCTATTTGAATTTTAGCCTGAACCGTTGAAAGATCCAGTTCTCTTGCCAAAAGATCATTCACCTTTTTCAACCGTTCGGTTCCTTCGGTGATTTCAAGCAAAATCTGAGCATCCTCAACCTTTAAATTCAAATTGGAAGCAACAAGATCCGCCAATTTGCCGGGAGATTCAATATGAGACAACAAATCCCCCACATCCCCCGAAAACTCGCCCTTAAGGGCCAATAATTTTTCACTGGCTTCTTTGACATTACGCATCAAAGCTTCATTTTCAATGCTGAGTTCCACAGGATCGACATCCGTTAAAAATTCAATACGAACTTTAAAAAAAGTTCTCTTTTTAACGTATTCCAATATTTTTGCCTTGGCTATTCCCTGAACCAGGGCCTTGATCCTGCCATCCGGCAACTTGATCATTTTTTGAATCCTGCCAACCGTACCAACGGCATAAACATCCTTTGCTGTTGGTTTTTCCAGTTCAGAATCTTTCTGGGCGCTCAAAAAAATATACCTGTCATATTCCACAGTCTCTTCAACTGCTTTAATGGATTTTTCCCGTCCGACAAATAATGGCAGCAGCATATCTGTAAACACGACAACATCTCTTACCGGCATCATGGGAAGAATTTTCGGTATATCCTCTATGTTGCTTTCTTTTTCTATAATTTCAATCAGGTCATCAATATCTGCTTCAGCCATTTTTGCTCCTTATTTTCATATAAAAAAAACACTGAATGATTTTTTTTTTGACTGTTAACTTTGCATTCAATGTTTGACATTCACTTTTCATACCTGCATACTGGTGACTTTACAATAAAACAGATTTTAATTTTTACAATATCCTTGAAAAAAATATTTTTAACTATAATAAAAGAAATTAACAAAACCCAAACAAAAAGAGAACCTGACAATGACAGACTATTTTTCTTATCCAAACTTAATAATTCCGGGCCTGATTGTTTTTATATTCGGCACCTGTATCGGAAGTTTTTTAAATGTTTGTATTTACCGGATTCCTGCAAACAAATCCATTGTCACTCCGGGATCATTCTGTCCCAATTGTAAAAACAGCATTCCCTTTTACTGCAATATTCCCATATTCAGCTACTTTTTTTTAATGGGCCGCTGTAAATTCTGCCTGAACCCGATATCCATCAGGTATCCTTTTATAGAAACACTGACCGGTATCTTTTCCCTCCTGTTATTCCTTAAGTTCGGGCTAACCCCTGCCACGGCCTACTGGTTTGTTTTCATAAGCGCTTTGATTACCATTTCATTTATTGACATTGATTATCAAATTATCCCGGACAGCATCTCTCTTTCAGGCATACCAATTTTTGCATCTTCTTTCTATTTCATACCTGAAATGACCATAAAAGCCGCTCTATTGGGCATACTGGCCGGAGGGGGCATTTTATATGCGGTAGCGCTTTTTTATTATTTACTAAAGAAACAAGAGGGCATGGGCGGCGGTGACATTAAACTTCTGGCCATGATTGGCGCTGCGACAGGAATAAAAGGGGTTGTTTTCACTATTTTTACAGGCTCATTATTCGGCACTATCACCGGAATTTTCATCATGCTTTATACCAGAATAGCAGATACAAAATTAAAGATTCCTTTTGGACCATTCCTGTCGTTAGGCGCAATTGTATATATTTTCTTTGGAAATCAATTGATTAACTGGTATCTGATGAGTTTTGGGTTTTAGGTGCCGGCTTCTGAGTATTGAGAAACAAATTGCCGTTCCACCTCATCACCCATCACTCACAGCTTCATAGCATATTTCTATCACCATCTTACCTTTTGTCGTATTAAAAGGAAGAACAAGAACATGTTTCACACCTTTAACATGTTCTATAAATGCATCCTTTCCTATTTTTATCTCTGTAAACTTAACATTTACCTTCTTGCCCATCTCAGCAATTTTTGTCGCAACATGGCCGGCTACCATATTACAGATCTCACCTACCGCATCATTTATTTCTTCATTGAGTTGGGTCATATCCTCACCAAACATCGCCGAAACGATTCCAAGTATACTTTTTTCCGAAAAACTAATGGCGGCTGAGCCGGAAAGGTCACCGGATATTTCCAGTAACCCTGAAATATCACCCAATGATTTTCTATCTTTTTTCAAAAACGGAATTTCCGGTTTTACTTTTACAAATGCCGTTGTATCGAGAATATGTAACGTACCCTCAATAAAGGGATTGACCAGTGCTGCATCCATATTTTCCTCCTGTTTAAGTTGATTTTATGATTTTCGCTTCATTCTGGCAACAAATTTAATAAAAATTGTGAATAAATACTTGACACGGGCCTCTCAACGACGTAACTTACGCAGAAAAGCTGATTCAAATTAACTTAAAAAATTATGTTATCGACGATTTTAGTATTTAAACATTTCTAAAACCTAAAAAGGAGTGATAAAAATGAATAAAGGCGATTTAATAAACAAGGTTTCAGAAGTACTTAACAGTAAAAAAGATGCACAGTCTGCAGTGGACTGCACCATCAAGGCAATTACAGATGCTCTGTCCAACAATGATTCTGTTACGCTCGTTGGCTTTGGAACATTTAAAACAGCTGAAAGAAAAGCCAGGAAGGGAAGAAATCCACAAACCGGTAAAGAAATTGATATTCCAGCCAGAAATGTACCAAAATTCATCCCGGGAAAAGCATTAAAAGACGCTGTAAAATAATATCAAAAGGTTTGGTTCAGGCAGTATGACGCATCAGGATAAATACTGCCTGGATAGTAATTAAACCATGGACTTTGATATAAGCAAGGGAATGCTTCCATCCGTTGGTGTGGATATGGTTTTCAATATTAACTCCATGGTGCCTTACTGCAGGCCATCCATTATTTATGATGTTGATTTGGCCAACAAGACAATTATTATTGCCCAACCCACATACCGTTCTTAAAAGATACGAATTTTAAAGAGTTACACCTGACAACTATTATTCAGAATAAAAACAGAAAAATAAGAATAGGTGTAACTTGTCGTAAGTTTAAAATCATTAACAACTTCGCGCTCGCCAATAATACAAAGGTACAACTGGAAAACAAAAGTGAAACACTTTTAAACCGGTTTATTCATGATGCCCAAATTGACGACCTTAAAACTCTAAGCAGGAGGAATTGATAAATTCATTATATACTCTTTTAACCATCCAAACATCTTTTTTTGGTCCGGATTAAGACTCAAAAGATCATTTTCAACTTCCTTTAATTCCCGCATCCCTTGTTCACAATTAAATTTTATATCGTTTTTATAGCCGACGAACTGATCTTCAGGCAAAGAAGATCTTAATCTGTTCAAATAAAAATGATATTCACTATCTTTTGATTGTTCTGCTTCATCTTTGAAATTCCTGTCAAAAATACGACCGGCTAAAACTTTTATCCTGGGGCTTTGAATTTTTTGTAAGACTTCTTTTTTCCGGTTGTTCGCAGCCTTATGAAACAAATCGCTTTGTTTTTTCTCAAGCGCGGAAAAAAAACCATCCTGGTAAAGCGCTGCGTCCGGGTCTATGTCGGGCACAAAAGGATATTCATATCTGCAATGGTACTCGATAAATTCCAAAAATCTTTCCTGGTGACGGCGAATTTTATCCATATTTTCATCAGCTGATTGTTGTGAAGCCTCCGGCAATTTTGTCCAAAATCTTTCAAGGGCAGGCAATACGATCAATGCATCTCCGGGACGTTTTCTTATAACAAACGTATCCTTCAAATCCTTATCCGTACCAAGACCTATAATATCGTCTGAATCAAGTCGCAACCAAAGACTTTGATTGTTATACACCCTTGATTCTCCAAGACGGATAACAGGCACCAGGTAATTTTTACCGGCCCCAAAAGATGCCGAAACCATAAGACAAACACTGAAACGCTCTGATTGAATATCAAAAGTTTTTTCAATGCTACTTATCCTGATTTCATCCCGGGTTTTATTAAAAAATCCAAGACAATATTTCCAAATGTCCTTCTGAAGAATCAATCTCCTGACAAGCTCAATGACAGCCTCAACATCATTCATTGCTTCATGAGCCCTGCCGGAAGTGACAAACCTGTTTTCAGAACAAATCAAATCAAGTTTAAGGCTTGGTTTTCCATCAACACAAGGCCACTTCAAACAAGATGGATAAAATACCCTGAAGACAGCCGTAATAGGCAGAACATCCATCCTGTAGCACCCATTAGCATATTGATGCAAGTAGGGATCTAAAAGATTTCGATAAAAAAGAAACCTTAAAAAAATATCATCAAAACCAAGAGAATTGTACCCCAGACTTATCGTGCCCGGTGTGTTTAATATGTTATGAATTTTTAAAGCTGCTTCATATTCACTGACCCCATGTTCTAATTCATCGTAAGTCAAACCGTGCGTTAAAAAAGCTTTTGGCGACGGCACAATATCTTTACGCAACCGAATAGTAATGGTTTGCCTGTCCATTTCATTGAGTCCAAAATCAGTCCGGATAAAAGCAAACGTTAAAATCTGATCAAATGCAGGATTTAAACCACTTGTTTCAATATCATAGAACAAAAAGGTTTTCATTTTATTTTTCATTTCCCAACACAAAAAGGGACAAAAAAAAACATCTTTGTCCCTGGTGCGTTTGTACCGAATGATTCGATTGAATAAAAAAGACTATCTTTTTGAAAACTGAAAGCTTGCTCTTGCGCCTTTTTTACCGTATTTTTTACGTTCCTTTTTCCTTGCATCTCTTGTAAGGAATCCTGCGTTTTTTAAAACACCTCGAAGATCAGGATCTGAAAGTTCAAGCGCTTTGGACACACCAAGACGCACAGCACCGGCCTGACCGGATTTTCCGCCGCCCATTACTGTAACTTTAATGTCAAAAGCATCGCTTTTTTCAGTAAGAACCAAAGGGGATAAAAGCAAATCTCTTGTTACGTTTAATTCAAAGTATTCATTAAGATCTTTATTGTTGACTAAAATCTTACCATTGCCGGGTGTTAACCATACTTTGGCTATAGAATCTTTTCTTTTACCAGTCGCGTAAAATACGTTTCCACTTTCCATTGATAATTATCGCGTCCTTTATTCCTTAGATTTCAACAACTTCAGGCTTTTGAGCAGCATGAGGGTGCTGATCGCCCGTATATACAAATAATTTCTTGCCAAGTTTTCTGCCAAGCCTGTTTTTAGGAAGCATTCCCTTAACTGCTTTTTTTATCAACTCTTCAGGCTTTTTCTCCAGCAGTTCTTTAGCTGTAATGGATTTAATACCACCAATATAACCTGAATGACGGTAATATTTTTTTTGATCCAGCTTGTTACCCGTCATACGAATTTTATCTGCATTGATAACAATAATCCAGTCACCTGTATCAACATGAGGCGTAAAAAGAGGATTGTGTTTACCACGAATCCTATACGCCACCTGAGATGCAAGCCTGCCGAGAATCTTGTCCTTTGCGTCAATGACACACCAATTTTCACTATTGTCTGATCTTTTTGCACTATATGTATATTTTTTCAATTTCTTCAACGCTCCTCTTCATAAACACAATCTATAAAACTTACATAAGTTTAATATCCATGTCAAGCAAAATTTAAAGTTCTATCTGTTTTCCTTTTTGTACATCAGTGTTGTCAAACGCAGTTGAATCTTTCCCTGCCGATAGTTTGCTTGATGTTTTACAGAAAACTTCAGCATTTAAAACACCACCATTTTCAACAATAAGATCTTTACACTCTACTTTACCCGCACATACCCCAGTGGCAAGAATAATCAATTCCCTGGATGCCGTAACTTCTCCTTGAAATTTTCCGCCAATCGTAATACTGGATACCGTTGTGGCACTGGAATTCACCTGCCCTCCCTCTGCAATGATCACCACCTCTCCTTCAATAGTTCCTGTTACCTGCCCCTTTATAATCAACTTTCCGCTGCTTGATATTGATCCCTCAATTTTTAGTTCCCTATCAATAATTGAAAGATTTTTGCTGCTTTTCTTTCCCACTTTATATCTCCCGGCCTGCCTATGATTGAATACCTTTTACCGCCCTAAGCCTCAGTGATATCAATCATCTTATCGAATATCAAATCACCTTGATCATTAAATATAAAAATAGCCGCTTTTTTAAAAAATTCAGGATCAGCCTGACTTTTGATCCTGAATTTAACTGGTTTAAAATGTGCAATTGAAAAATATTGTCCTTTTCCATACTCAGACGGAATACCATTTTTCAAGGCTGAGGCCGGCACCACAAGCCACTGATCTTCAATGTTGTTGTCAGGTTTCAACAGTGTAAAAATTCTTCCTGAAACATCCCCGGGTTTATTAGAACTATTTTTGATATTAAATCGAACCAGAAGATCGCCATTTGTTCCATCCTTTTTAACAGCAAATTTTTCTATCAAAACTGTTTTTTTCATCTCTTTAGGTTTTGCCGATGTGTCAGGCGGTTTATCAATAGTATTTAGTTTAGAGGCATTTAATTTAGATTGAATCCTGTTTTCTTGTTGTTCAGCCGTTGAAAACTGATTTGTTTTGACTCTATTTTCAAGTTCTTGAACGCAATTTACTTCCCGATTCTTTGAGACCACAGTTTTTTTTTCTTCAATTTCTTTTTTAATAATCTTTGGATCTTTTCCCAAAATAACCAACCTTGCCATTAACAATTCTTTTTCCCTGGTCAATTCATCAACTTTTTTTTCAGATTGAACAAGCTTTTTTTTAATTAAAGCAACACCCCTTGATACCCCTGTAAAATAAAATGTGACCGCTGCCACAAAAAAAAGTATGCTTACAGCAGATAAAATCCCTAAAAGCGCTTTTAAATATTCACCAGATCTTATTTCTCCGAAATCATCAATTATCAGAATCCTTGACTTTCGGTTCTTTTTATAGGGTTTTAGTCTGGATCGTTTTATTTCACCTTCCAACTCTCTTGATATATCTTCCATAACCCACCTTTATTAACCAATTTCAAACTTTTAATCTCCTGGGTCGTTAACCTGCTGGATTTATACTCCTGAAAAAATAGAAATGATTTTTCATCCAAATCAAAAAACGCATCTCATTTTATGGTTTAATTTTAAGATGGCGATATGCTTTTTCCGAAGCTTTTCTGCCGCTGGAAGTACGAAGTACCAAGCCTATTTGCAACAAAAAAGGTTCTACGACATCAACAAGAGTATCTGTTTCTTCCTGCAATGTTGCCGCAATAGCTTCAATCCCCACAGGTCCTCCCTTATAGAAATCCACTATGGTTTTCAGATAATTTCGATCAAGACAGGTCAGACCAAGAGCATCAATTCCTTCGAGTTCAAGAGCTGCTTGAACACTGTTTTGGGTAACTTTCCCATGTGATTTTACCTGTGAATAATCCCTGACTCTTTTTAACAACCTGTTGGCAATCCTCGGGGTACCCCTGGACCTTTGGGCCAGCTCCAGGGCGCCATCATCCGAAATGGTTATGTTCAAAATAGCAGCAGACCGTTTAATGATAATCACCAGTTGATCCACAGAATAAAAATCAAGTGTTCGAAAAAGTCCGAATCTATCCCTTAAAGGAGAGGATAACAGCCCTACACGGGTGGTTGCGCCAATAAGTACAAACTGATTTAAGCGATATCTATGACTTCTTGCATGAATCCCCTTGTCGAATATAAAATCCACGGCAAAGTCTTCCATGGCCGGATATAAAAATTCTTCAACAACTTTTGGAATTCGATGGATTTCATCAATGAATAAAATATCTCCTTTGCCTATATTAGTTAATATTCCGATAAGATCCCCTCCCTTCTCCAGAGTAGGTCCTGACGTGACGGTCAGCTCTTTTTCCATTTCATTGGCAATGATATGGGAGACAGTTGTTTTACCTAAACCAGGAGGCCCGTGAAGCAATATGTGATCTAACGGTTCATTCCTCATCTTGGCTGCCTGTATGGCAATCTTCAAGGTTTCAACAGTATCATCTTGTCCCACATAATCATTAAAGCTTATGGGTCTTAAGGAAACAATATCAGAAGACAGGTCATCGGATGTTCTGCTGGATGTAACAATCCCTTTTTTTTCGGAAGAATAGGAAATAATATCATCATTCATGGTTTATCTAATTTTTCCCAAAAATCTCATCAAAAAGTTCTTCCGGCGTTGAAATTTTATCATTAGCTTCTAAGGCTTCCTTGACCATTCTTTTTGCAGATGCAGGGGAATGCCCCAGCTGTTCAACAAGAACATCCTCAACCTGCCGACCAATGTCGAGCATCTCAAACGCAAAAGATTCGGTCTTCATTTCTTTTTTATCCTGATTTTTATCCTGGTTTTCATCTTTGGTTACCAGCATAAATTTTTTAACTTTTCCATGAAGGGTTGCAATAATTTTTTCAGCTGTTCGTTGACCAACACCACTTAAGCCGGTTAAAAAAGAGACATCTTTTGTTTCAATAGCCCTTGCAATATCACTGGACGGCCGAGTCATGGCTTTGACGGCTTTCATGGGGCCTATAGCATCTACGGTAATAAATGTTTGAAAAAATTCTTTGTCATCAGGAGATTCAAAACCGATAAGAACAGGTTTTGGCTGTCGCTCTGTCTGGTGATAATAAATATACAGAGAAATCATTTTATCGGTAGCTTCCCGGGACATCAGCTTTTCAACCATTTGGGGATTCAACAGCACCTCATATCCCACACTACCCACAAGCAGCAGGATACCATCAGATTCAAACTGCAAAATAGTGCCTTCCAGATATCCGATCATAATATCCTTTTACACCTGTAATATCCTGTCAAAGCCAATCCTAGTGCATCAGAGGCATGAAAGGGCTTTATTGTCTCACCATGTCCCAACAAATTACGGACAGACCGCTCCACCTGATGCTTGTCTGCGCTCCCATTCCCGGAAACAATTTTTTTCATTTCCCTTACGGAAATTTCTTCCACATCAAGACCTGCTTTATAAGCTGCCAGAAGAAGAACACCGGAAACTTTGCCCAGCATAATACCTGATCCTGGGTATTTTTCAAGTGAGTATATGTCCTCTATAACAACACGATCAGGTTTTTGTGCGCAAAGAAAAGACAGCACTTTAGAATAAATGGTGTGAAGTCTCAAATGAATCGGGTCCTTTGAATCAGTGGATATGCTGCCAAATGAATACGATAGGATTTCTCGATCATTTCCCTCTATAACGCCAATGCCGGTGCCGGCCAACCCAGGATCAATCCCAACTATTTTTACCATAAAATATTGATAGACTTACTTTAAACTTTTTAATTTCTTTTGGGCATATTGTGCTTCATTTGAGTCAGGATGTTTTTTTAACAATTCTTTCAGGATAAGCCTTGCATTAGCTTTTTCACCCAGTTCAGCAAACGCATACCCTTGTTTTAATCTTGCTGCAGCCAATTTATTGCTGTTCGGATACACTTCCAAGACTTTCTGGTACTCCAGGATTGCTTTTTCAAACCATTTTTCAGCATAATAACTGTCGGCAATCCAAAATCTTGCATTGTCCGCATTATTAGAATCCGGATATTTATTGATAAAGTTTTCAAACTGGATACGGGCGTTTTCCTTATCTCCCTCATCAAACAATTTCTTTGCAAACTCATACAATTCAAGTTCGGCAGTCTTGCCGGATTCTATTGATGATACTGCTTTTTTTTCAATTTTTCCTGCTGCAGATGGTTCAAACCCCATATACTTTTCAAGCGCTATCACTTTTTCATAATTCTTTGAAACTGCCTGATCAAGTCGATCAATTTTTTTCTCAATTGATTCACTATCATTTTGGCGGTATTGTGCAAAACTGTGATTAATTTCTTCAATCATACCTTGAAGCCTCTGAATGTCTGATTTGATACTCTGAATAGTATCTTTCATTTCAGCATACTCTTCCTGGCTGATACTGTGACTTTCATTTAATCTTTTTTCGATACTTTCAATATTCTGCTCAAACTTCAAACGAATCTGTTCATTTTGCACGGCAAATTCTTTTGATTTTTCAGTTTGCCGCTTATTTTTCAATTCCAGAGTTGCCACCTTGTTCTCAAGAATCACAAAACTCTGGGATTCGACACAGCCGGAAAAAACCAATACAATAATCACAACACCGAACAAATATTTCATTCTCATAACTAAACTCCAGCAATCAAAAAAAATTTGTGGAAAGACAAATTTATAGTTGCAAGAACAGATTTTAAATCAGTTCTGTATTAATCAATTGCAAAATGAGCGCGCCTGTTCTTTCTGTATGCATCCTCTGTTTTTCCAAAATCTTCAGGTTGTTCTTCACCATAGCTGACGGTGTTCAAACGAGAAGCCGAAACGCCCAGATTGACCAAATAAGCTTTTGCTGCAGCAGCACGCCTTTCACCCAACGAAAGGTTATATTCAGTTGTACCACGGTCATCACAGTGGCCTTCAATAGTTACGGATACCGAATAATTTGCTTTTAACCATGCTGCTTTTTCTTTTAAAACTGTTTTTGCCATTGGACTCAGTTGAGAACTGTCATATTCAAAATGGATGTTCTGGTTTTCAAACCGTTTCTTTGCAGCCATTATTTTAGCTTGCCTCAGCGCTTTTTCATTGGCAATTCGATCTTCCAGTTCCTGCTGTGCAATACGATCCGCATCTTCCCTTGCTTGCGCGTTGGCCCGAGCTTGAGCTTCTGCTTTAGCTTTGGCAGCATTTTTATCTGCTTCTATCTTAGCTTGATCCTCAATAGCAGTTGCATCTGACACAATTGTTTTTTTTGCGCATGAGACAGCAAAAAAAAGTCCTGCAACAAGGATTGCCATGGTCAGATTAATCCACACTCTGTTTTTCATTTTTTTATCTCCTCTTTGTTTGAGGGAACAAATTTGTCCCCGCCTATAATTCAACTCAACGAATTCAAATTTAGTCATTCAATCTACTATAACAAAGAAAGCAGATTTAAAATCTGCCCCCGCAATATCATCTTTATTCAGTACTTTGTTACATTGACCAATCCGGTTGGGTCTGTTTGCCGCTCAGACTTAAAAGTCTTCGCTGGTCTGATCCGGACGCATTCATAACAAAAATTCTTGGAACCCCGTTTTCACGGGTTGATGTAAAAGTTATCATACTGCCGTCCGGTGACCATGCAGGATCTTCATTATCCCCCGTATTCATGGTCAATTGAACCGGCATTCCCGTATCAATATCCAGTATAAAAATATTAATATGGTTATCTTTAATGTTGACATAAGCAATTTTCTTGCCATCGGGAGACCAAGCCGGCGATGTATTATTAAGACCTTTGAACGTCAGGCGCCGCACTTCTCCTGATTCAATATCCTTTATATATATCTGGGGAGTTCCGGCCCGTTTTGAAGTAAAAACTATTTTTTGGCCATCCGGTGAAAACTTGGGCGACACATCAATTCCCCAGCTTTTTGTTATTCTTTTAATAATTTCTCCGGTCAGGGTCAACAAATAAATTTCCTGATCCCCGGAAAAACTTAAAGCTGCCGAAAGTTTAAGCTGTCCCGGCATCCAGTCCGGAGAAATATTCATTCCCTTGTAATTGACAATTGCACCTTTGTTTTCATTGAAATTTTTAATAAATATATCCGGCTTTCCCTTTGCATAGGAAACATAGGCCAGCCATTTTCCATCAAAAGACCAGGAAGGAGAAAGACAAATACTTTTGTGGAAGGTCATCTGCTTGACGTTTTGCCCGTCAAAATCACAGGTGAATATTTCTTTTTTACCGTTTACTGTTGAAACAAATGCAATTTTACTATTGAACACCCCCCATTTACCGGTAAGAGAGTAGGATATTTCACTGCAAAACAAATGAATCATCTTCCTGATTTGGGAACGAGAACCGCTATATACCTTGCCTACCAGAAGTTTTGTATTAAATGTATCAAAAAGTCTTAATTTAAGTTTTACTTTGCCATTGGTTTCAATAATCCCCCCGGTAACAAGCAGTTCAGCACCAATGCCTGTCCAGTCACGAAAATTAATCTGGCCCAGCTGAATGCCGGATTCAGCCGGATTTGATAAAAATGCAACAGGGTTCATCGTTTTAAGGTAGCCTGTAAAATCAAGTGCCTGTGTTAAAATACGCCTTGCTTTTTCTCCATCCGTTACCTCAACTTCATGACCGTTAAACGCCTTAAATCCCGTTACAGCAACAGGTGTTTTCTTTAAAAATGGGTTACTGATATTGATATAATCATATTCTTGAGCATATACAGTGCCATATTGAAATAAAAAAAAAACAATAAACACAAAACAACATCTGTATACCATAGTTTTATTAACCATCTCATAGATAAGATACCGTTTATTCCTGATAATTAAACCCATTTTTATTTCAGCCCTCTTGGTGTGAAAATAACAATAACATCATAAGAATGCCTTCCACCCGGCAACTGCGGCAGTGGATTTGCTTTTTTAATTGCTTTTTTTGCAGATTCATCAAGATAACGATTTCCTGACCTGGTTTCATAAATAATATCCCGTATTTCACCGCTTTTTAATACTTTGATCAGGATTCTGACTTCAAGACCCTGGTTCATCCTGGCAAGGGTCTCATTAAACACCCAGTTCTGCTCTATTCTTGAACCTAAAACCATTTTATATAGCTCTATGGGTTCATATCCCTTCTTTCCATACCCGGCATATGCCCCCTTCCCTTGATCCTCATTTGCCTTGCCCTGCTCCTGCACCTTTTTCTGAATACGGCTCAGGGCTTGTTCAAGCTTAGCCTGGGACTGATCCTCAACTTTTTTTTCCAATTGTTTCCTTGCTGATTCCAATACCTTTTCAGGATCAATTTCTTTTTTGGCCTTTTTCTTTTCAACCGGCTTCTTTTCAACCGGCTTCTTTTCAACCGGCTTCTTTTCAACCGGCTTGTTCTCTTTTTTATTGTCTGATTCTTTTCTTTTTTTCTCTTGCAGGGCGATCAAATCTTTCAAATTTTTTGGTTTCGCTTTTAAACTTATGTCCGGTTTAAAATTTGGAATTGTCCGGTTTTTTTTTATAACAGGAGCTTTTTGTATAATGGGAGCATTATTTATTGCTTCCCCTTTTTTTGTTGAATAATCTTGACTTTTAGCAGGTTCTTCAAAAGCAGGTTCCGGTGAAAAAGAGACCAGATCAATCTGAATAACCGATGGCAGGGGTTTGGATAATTTGATATCCTGACAAAAAATCATACCGCAAAAAAACAAACCGTGTAAAACTACTGAAATAGAAAAAAAAACTATTCCTGTTTTCCTGCCGTGATCAGGAGTAAGAAATGAGTCTTTTCTGATTTTAACTTTTATAGGGAGACTCATACTGGTCAATCAGGATGCATTTTCATCTTCAGGAAGGGTTATCATCCCGAGACTGTCAATACCGGCTTGTTTTATTTTTGAAATCACATTGATAACTACTCCATACGGCACTTTTTTATCCGCCCTGAGATAAACATTTTTTTTATCAAAATTTTCCAATATGGCCCCCAGCTTCCGGGTCAAAAATTCAACACTGACAACCTGTTCATTAATAAACACTTTTAAATCATCATCAATGGAAATAATCAAACGTTCTTCATTACCGTTTAATGGTTTTGAGGTTGCCTTGGGCAAATCCACATCAACCCCCTGGACCATCATGGGAGCCGTCACCATGAAAATAATCAGCAAAACAAGCATGACATCCACAAAAGGAGTGACATTGATCTCGGACATGAACTGATCATTACCTGAGCCTGACTGCATTATGCCTCCATTTGCTTTTGAATATCTCGTTCCATTATATTTAAAAGATCTGAAGAAAAACTCTGCAACTCAGAATCCAAGACCCTTATCCTGTCCGTAAAATAATTATAGGCAATAACGGAAGGTATTGCTACGGCAAGACCTGCTGCCGTTGCGATCAATGCTTCCGATATGCCCGGAGCAACTACGGCAAGGCTTGCAGACCCGCTTAACCCAATGCCATGGAAGGTATCCATGATCCCCCATACCGTACCGAAAAGACCGATAAAAGGGGCGGTATTACCAGCTGTTGCCAAAAACGGTACCAATTGAACCAGACGTCTGACTTCTACGCCAATGGATCGGTTTAACGATCGTTTTATGCTGCCGACAGCTTGGAAATAGGAGTTATCTGTTCGCTTTACCTGTGTTTTTTCATTATCTTTGCTGTCAGATCTTGCCATCTCCATATATGCAGTGATAAAAATTCTTGCGACCGGACTTGATCTCAATGCCTTGGCTTTTGAAAATGCATCTGAAAGATTTCGGCACTGCCAGAAAACATCTGTAAAATCAGCAGATTCTTTAAAAGCACTCCTTACATACCTGAATTTGATAAATATGATTGCCCATGAGGTTATTGAAAAGAACAGCAGCAGCAGCATGATAAATTTAACAACCGGGCCTGCATTGCTCAGCATGTAAAACAATCCAACGGTTTCCGTGGTCATACAACCTCTCTTACAAATTTACCTTCCCAATAGAGATAACATAACAAATCAGTGGCAAGATAATAAATAAATTTTAATAAAACTAAGTATATGAGCCGGCATTTCATGTCAAGTTCTTAATTATAATCAAAAACACCTCAAACCCAAACGAACTGCCTTTTTTATAGCATAGTTAAAAAAAACAAAGCCCCTGCACATCAAATGAGCAAGGGCTTTATTCAAATATTACGAATGGTATTGTTTAACGAAACATTACATCATTCCGCCCATTCCGCCCATTCCGCCCATTCCGCCGCCGGGCATTCCAGCAGGCATTCCGCCGCCGTCATTTTTTTCCGGTTTTTCAGCGATCATGGCTTCCGTGGTCAGCATGACAGAGGCAACACTGGCTGCATTCTGAAGTGCAAAACGAACCACTTTTTTAGGATCAATAACACCAGCTTCAATCAGATCTTCATAAACATTTGTCAAGGCATTGTAACCAAAGGCACCTGTGCCCTCTTTGACTTTATTGATAACAACAGAGCCTTCAGCACCTGCATTGTCGGCAATTTTACGAAGAGGTTCTTCAATGGCGCGTGCAATAACATCCACACCCAGTTGTTCTTCGCCTTCAAGATTAAGTTCTTCAAGAGCTGAAATACATCTTACAAGGGCAACACCACCGCCAGGCACGATACCTTCTTCAACCGCTGCACGGGTTGCATTAAGGGCATCTTCAACTCTGGCTTTCTTTTCCTTCATTTCAGTTTCAGTGGCAGCACCAACATTAATCACTGCAACACCGCCAACAAGTTTGGCAAGCCTTTCCTGAAGCTTTTCTCTGTCATAGTCAGAAGAGGTTTCTTCAACCTGGGCACGAATCATTTTCACACGGCCTTCAAGCGATTCTCTGGAACCTGCACCATCAACGATAATTGTATTGTCTTTATCAATCGTAATGGTTTTTGCCTGACCCAGATCTTGAATGGTTACATTTTCAAGTTTAATTCCAATGTCTTCTGAAACAACCTGTCCGCCGGTTAATACGGCAATATCTTCCAGCATGGCTTTTCTTCTGTCGCCAAATCCCGGAGCTTTAACTGCAGCAACATTCAAGGTGCCGCGAAGTTTATTTACAACCAGTGTGGCAAGGGCTTCGCCTTCAACATCTTCGGCAACAATCATGAGAGGTTTGCCAGTTTTGGCAATTTCTTCAAGAATAGGAAGAAGGTCTTTCATGGAAGAAATCTTTTTATCGCAGATTAAAACAAACGGATTATCAAGGGCTGCAACCATTTTCTCTGAATCAGTTACAAAGTAAGGTGACAGATAACCGCGGTCAAACTGCATACCTTCTACAACGTCCAGAGTGGTATCCATTGACTTGGCTTCTTCTACGGTGATAACACCTTCTTTACCAACTTTATCCATTGCTTCGGCAATAATATTACCAATGGTTGCATCATTATTTGCAGAAATGGTTCCAACTTGGGCAATTTCATTCTGATCTTTGGTCGGTTTTGCTATTTTTTCAAGACTTTCGACAATCTTAGAAACCGCTTTATCAATCCCTCTTTTGATTCCCATGGGATTATTTCCTGCAACAACCAGCTTCTGGCCGTTTTCATAGATTGCACGGGCCAAAACGGTTGCAGTAGTAGTACCGTCACCGGCCATATCAGAAGTTTTACTGGACACTTCTTTTACCATCTGAGCGCCCATGTTCTCAAATTTATCTTCCAGATCAATCTCTTTTGCAACAGTTACACCATCTTTGGTAACATTGGGAGAGCCCCAGGATTTTTCAATAACGACATTTCGTCCTTTAGGTCCAAGAGTAACCACAACTGCATCTGCAAGAGCCTTAACACCCCTAAGCATTGCTTCACGGGCCTTCGCATCATATTTAATTTCTTTTGCCATCTTCAATAATCTCCATTTATATCGTTAAATTATTCTTATATCGTTAAATTATTCAATTACTCCGAGAACATCATCCTGACGAAGGATAAGATAATCAATACCATCAATTTTCACATCTGTTCCACCATATTTGCTGAAAAGAACACGATCCCCGACCTTTACATCCATTGGAAGAAGTTTTCCGTCTTCGCCCATGCGGCCATTACCTGTGGCAACGATTTTGCCTTCTGCCGGTTTTTCTTTTGCCGTATCAGGAATAATAATACCACCCTTGGTTTTTTCGTCCTCTGCAACACGTTCAACAAGAATTCTGTCACTCAATGGTCTCAAACTCATGATCATTTTCTCCTTTAAATAGTATTTGTTGTGTTAATGCGTATAGTTTGTTTTATTCAACTTCAATTTTTTGAACATTGATTTTTTGAATATTAATTTTTGGAACATTAATTTTTGGAATCAATTGTCTTTTTTGAAGTTGTTTTTGAAGTAGTTTTTGATTCTTTGGATTTAGTACCGGCTTTTTTATCAGATTTTGTTTCTGTTCCCGTTTTAGCACCGCCATAGTCTGTGACGTACCAGCCCGATCCTTTAAGATGAAATGAACTTTGTGAAATCAGCTTTTTCAGACTACCCTTGCAATTAGGGCAAGTGGTAAGAGGGGAATCTGAAATTTTTTGAAGTGCTTCTTCTATTTGTCCGCACTCTGTACATTGATATTCATAAACTGGCATTTTACTTCTCCGTTTTTCTTTAGTCGTCTTGGAAAATCAAAGATAAAATAATAAGTTATTTATCCTTGTCAAGAAGGGGTATCTAAATTTTTTACCTATATGCCGGATCTCGAAATTATTAACCAATCTTTATAAAATCCAAATACTTGATTCAAACCTGGAATAGATACCTGGTTTAAAATAATATAAGTTAGCTGATGCACTTTTCGTTCTTCATCAAATGTAACATCAGCTTCATTTTTATTTTCATACCGATGTTGAAATTTTAAAAATCTGACAACATGAACCAGTTCATGGGTTAACACATACAAAAGAAAAGGTTCCAATAGCAGGCCCGCTTTTTCAACAATTGAAAGGATGGCGCTGTCCTGAAGACACACTTTATAAAAACTGAAAGAAGAAGACCCTAAAGGAACATCTTTTTTGCGTCCTTCATACTTGACAACCTGGGCAAATGGACCGTCAACATGCTCATGAACAGCCAGGTCTTTTGCTGTCTTAATATCATACCTGTTTTTCAGCCACTGGCCGGAAGACAGTTTAAAATAGTTGTTAACCAATTCTTCCGATACTTTTACGGCTTCATCAACCTTTAAAAGTTCTTCTTGATTAAAGTGTCGTAACATTTGCATCCGGTGCCTTTTTATACCAAAATAAAAAATGGACATTTAAATAAATATTATGCTATAGTAACTATTTAGCGAATTTAAAATAAAAAAATAATATAAATGTATACAAAGGAGGTGATTTTTTTGGGTAGTGTGATTAAAAAGAGAAGGAAAAAAATGAGGAAACATAAACACAGAAAACTCCTTGCCAAAACCAGACACCAGAGAAAGAAAAAATAGCTGGTGTAATCTGCGGAGTATTGAGTTGCAAACCATTCAACTCAATACTCGAATATTCTTCCTACCGTTCAATACCCTTAAAGTATTTCATAAAATCAGAATCCGTTGAAAGAATCAGCGTACTGTCTTTTTTCATGGTCTTCTTATAGACTTCCATTGTCTTTACAAATGCATAAAAATCCGGGTCAGCACCATAGGCATCCGCATAAATCTTTGTGGCAGTTGCATCAGCATCACCCTTAATCTTCTGAGCATCTTTATATGCCTGGGATTTGATCACCTGGAGTTCTTTTTCTTTTTCACCCCGTATATTGCTTGCCTCACCCATACCCTCTGCCCGGTATTTTTCAGCGATTTGATTTCTTTCGGCAATCATCCTGTTATAAACAGCCTGCCGAACATTTTCAATATAGTTGATTCTTTTTATTTTTACATCCACAAGCTCAATACCGAACTGTACCAGTTTTTCACCAGCCTGTTTTACGATTCTTTTTGTAATCTCATCGCGGCCCAGGTTAATTTTATATTGAACCCTTTTTCTGTTCTCATCAACAACCGATTCAAATGTATCCATGGGTCGATCCGTATTTCGAACACTTTCAACAAGAGGATAGGATGTCACAAGGTTTCTCATGGCCGGATCAATGATATCATCCAGACGCTCAATCGCTGCCAATTCATTGTTAACGGTCTGAAAATACTTGACAGGGTCAACAATTTTCCATCGCGCAAAGGTATCCACCCATATATAGGTTTTATCTTTTGTGGGCACCTGACCTGGGTCACCATCCCAGGTTAACAGATTATTTGGAAAAAAATTGGCAATTTGAAAAAACGGCAGCTTGAATTTCAAGCCAGGCTCGGTAATAGGCTGCCCCACAACTCGACCAAACTGGGTTATAACAACCTGTTCGGTTTCATCAACAATGTAGGCAGAACTGTAAGTTAATAAAACAGCAACAGCAACGACAATCAAAAACAACGGTTTTATAATACTATTCATTTTTTACTCACTTTTATTAAGGAATCTATTTTGAGGAACTGCCGCAGATTGACCACCACCCATATTTAAAAAAGGCAGCATATTTTTTTGTTCAGAGTCAATAATATACTTTGTCCCAAGATTGGGGAAAATTTCCAGCATGGATTCCAGATACAGTCGTTTTTTTGTCACATCCTTGGCTTTTGCATAGGCCTGGTAGATTGCTGAAAATTTGGTGGCATCCCCCTGGGCACGGTTAATCCGGTCAATGGCATACCCTTCAGCATCCTTAATCACCCTTTTGGCTTCACCACGGGCTAAAGGAACAGCCTTGTTGTACTCTTCCCTTGCTTTATAAATCGTCTGCTCTTTTTCCTGAATGGCCTGATTAACCTCATTAAAAGAAGCCTGAACAGGTTCCGGAACATTTGTTTTTTTCATTTCAATTGTTACAATATTAATACCGGACTGGGCCTGATCCATCTCTTTTTGAAGAATATCCTTGGCAGCCAGAGCAATCTCTTCTCGTTTGCTGATGACCTCATTGATACTCCTGTCCCCCACAACTGTTCTCATGGTGGCTTCCGACATGTCCCTTAAAATAGCCCTGACATCTTTAACCTTGAACAGATAATCCCTGGGATTTGAAATCCTGTATTGCACAATCCAGGGAACCACTGCCACATTAAGATCCCCGGTCAACATCAAAGGCGTTTCCTGAGAAGAACTGCTTGCGAGTCTGTAATTGCCGGAACCTTTGACCGCTTGAAAACCGAACTCTTCCTTATAGACTCTTTTCACCTTTACCTTGGTGACTTTTTCAATACCCGAAGGAAATTTAAAATTCAAGCCCGGTTGAGCGATTCTGTCATATTTTCCAAATCGCTGAATAACACCGACTTCATCTGTTTCAATGGTAAAAAACGTGGATGAACCGAAAAATAAAGCCGCAATAACAATCACAACAAGAAAAACCCCCGGAAATTTAAAGCTTTTAAACCTGTTCAAAAGCTCATCCATCTGGGGCGGCCTTGGCATACTTGGCCCGCCGCCTTCTCTCTTGTGTTCGAACTTCTGCTGATTTTCCCTTAATTTTTCCCAATCCCAATTCATAAACATTATCCTGTAAATTATTTTTATAAAAACTCATAGTATGAACGCAAAATATAACCATATTTATATTTATCAAGCCCAAAAGGCAATATTTATTTGAAACAGGTCATTGAGAAGGATTTCGGGCAAGCATCCAACCCCAAATATATTTGGGGTATATTCCGGTCTATTAATATGGTATGAATATGCCAAAAAAAATCATCCTTAAAGATAAGGAACACTCAATTGTATAAACACACTCAATTGAACAAAAAAAACAAAAACAGCGAATTGATTCACATCAAAGACATCTTAACTTCCGCGCTTGGCAAATACAGACCTGCGATGGATACCCAAATGACAAGGATATGGGACATCTGGGATCTTGCTGTCGGAAAACCCATTGCAATGAATGCCAAACCCGATGCTTTTAAAGATGGAATACTCATCGTCAATGTATCAAGCTCATCATGGATTCATCAGCTTAAATTCCTTGAAAAAGAAATGATCTTAAATATAAATAAACAACTTGACCATAAACTGGTGAAGCAGATTCGGTTTAAAATTGGAAAAATCATCAGCTGAATCTTTCTTTGATAACGGAATAAAGGTATCCCAACCTGAAAACGGCTATCGGTTTTCCATGGATCCGTTTATCCTTGCTGCACATATCCAGCTAACAGACACAAAACATCTCCTTGATGTGGGATGCGGATGTGGCATAATGCCGTTAATCCTGGCTTACAGGCATTCTGCGATTAGAATCACGGGGATTGAAATACAAGAGGAATTATCCTTTTGTGCCAGACAAAACAGTATTAATCACAAGCTGGATAAAACAATTAGTATCATTAATAAAGATATTAAAAACATACTTATTTCCGATATAAACGGAAAAGCAGATATAATTATTTCAAACCCTCCTTATAAAAAAAAGAATTCCGGCAGACTGAATCCAAACACTCAAAAAGCAATTGCACGCCATGAAATAACTCTTGATATTGATATGCTTTTCAAGTGTTCAAGCAGATTGATTAATGAACAAGGAAGGGTTTATATTATCTTTCCTGCAGAAAGGATATCCGACCTGATACTGGCCATGGAATCGTATAAATTTTCCCCTGTTTATTTAAGGTTTGTACACATAAAAAAAAACACCGGAGCCAGGCGCGTCATTCTCTGTGCAGCTAAAAACAACAAAAAAACCTGTACTGTCTCACCGCCCCTGTATATCTATAATTCTGAAAATAAATTAACAAATGAGTATATTTCCATGTTTAAACCTTGACACAAATGCAAAAAGAGTCTATTTTGCCCGAAGCAAATTTAATAAGGAGAGGTGACCGAGATGGCTGAAGGTGCACGCCTGGAAAGCGTGTGTATCCTAACCGGGTACCGAGGGTTCGAATCCCTCCCTCTCCGCCACTGATCGGTCATACCGGATAACATGTCATACCAAGTTTTAGCAATCAAATACAGACCCCAGACATTTGACGACGTTGTTGGTCAACCTCATGTTACCACCACCCTTACCAATGCCATTTCTTCAGACAGGGTTGCCCATGCCCTTCTTTTTACGGGACCCAGGGGCACAGGAAAAACAACCATTGCAAGAATTTTAGCCAGGGCAATGAATTGCAAAAAAGGGCCGACTCCCTTTCCCTGCAACACCTGTAAAATTTGTACGGACATTATTGAAGGGCACTGCACAGATGTGTTTGAAATTGACGGGGCATCCAACAACAGCGTGGACCAAATAAGGGATCTAAGGGAAAATGTAACATATATGCCGTCATCGGCACCCTATAAGATATATATTATTGATGAAGTTCATATGCTGTCTACTGCTGCATTTAACGCCCTGCTCAAAACCCTTGAAGAACCGCCTGACCATGTGATGTTCATCTTTGCCACCACTGAAGTCCATAAAATCCCGATCACCATCCTGTCCAGGTGCCAGAGGCATGACCTGGGCAGAATTTCGCTGCCATTGATTTCCGGTCACCTGCAAATGCTTTGCAGCCGGGAAGGATTTAATATTGAAGCCCAAAGTCTTGACCTCATTGCTCAGGAAGCAGACGGCTCCATAAGGGATGCATTAAGCCTCCTTGACAGAATATTGTCCTCGGCCAAGACCCTGAAAATTGAGCATCAAACAGTTCTGGACGGATTGGGTATCCTTGATAGGCAGATCCTGCATGATACGTCGGCTGCAATTTTCAAAAAAAACGGGGCGCAACTCATTGAGATAATTGAAAACATAAACGACTCAGGAATTGATCTGAAAAAATACTATTCTGATTTAATTGTTCATTTCAGAAATCTGAATGTCATTAAAATTTGCGGCAAAGACAGCCCTAATGCACATATAACTGATTCTGAAAAAGAAATTTTTTTTCAAGCAACTGCCATGCTGTCCAGCAGTTTTATCAACACTGTTTTACAAATTCTTCTGGATGAAGAATCCATGATCAAATACTCATCACATACCAAAATAGCTATTGAAATGGTACTGTTAAGACTGCTTCAAATAAACCCGGGGGCACAAATAGATCAAATCATCAGCAAGCTTGATGGTCTTGCAAATCAGATAAATTCAACTGTTTCATACTCCGATCATAAATTTGAACCGGTACAAGAATCTGCTGCAAATTTTTTGGACACTAAGAACAATGACATTCCGGTTGAAAGAGATATACCGACGGCAAATCATGCTCCAGCTGTCAGGGAAGCTTTGCCGGTACATGTATATCATGCAAGTCAGGATGTTGAAAAACCACAAAAAGATGCCCCCCATGAAAAAACATGGCCGGGATTTTTAAACAGAATAGAACAAACCCTCCCCTTTATGTTTGTCCTTCTATCAAAAGGTGTTGCACAAGAAAAAAATACCAATGAAATTATAGTTGAATTGAAAGATTGTTCGTCCTTTGATAAAAACCGGCTTGAAACAAAAAAAAATGAACTGAAAAAAGCCTGCAAAGACTTTCTTGGAAAAGATCTTACAATCAAAATAGTGTCTGAAAACAAACCATTAACTGAAAACAAAAAAAAAAAAGAAATAAAAGCCAGACAAGCAGCTTTCAACCACCCCCTTGTTGTTGAAGCCCAAAAAATGTTTAATGGCGAGATAATCAACTATTAAGACAGGAGTGACAAACCATGAAAAACATGAATACCATGATGAAACAAGCTCAAAAACTTCAGAAAAAAATGCTTAAAACCCAAGAGGAGTTGGCAAAAAAAACTGTTGAAGCTTCTTCTGGCGGTGGTATGGTCAAAGTAATTGCCAATGGCGGCCAGAAAATCGAATCCATTGTTCTGGAAAAAGAAGTGGTTGACCCGGAAGATATTGAAATGCTTCAGGATCTTATTATGGCAGCTGTTAACGATGCCTTAAACAAATCCCAGGAAATGGTATCTTCTGAAATGGGTAAACTTACCGGGGGACTCAACATTCCCGGTCTGTAAAAAAAACATGATGCATTATCCCGAACCAATTTTAAAATTGATCAACAGTTTGTCAAAGCTGCCGGGTATTGGAAAAAAAACTGCTGAAAGGCTTGCGCTTCACATTCTCCATGCCCCGGATCATGATGTCGCAACTCTGGCAACCGATATCATTGAACTGAAAAGCAGCATTCGACTGTGTACTGTTTGCTTTGCCCTGAGCGACAAAGACAAATGCCGGGTATGCGCAGATCCGTTAAGGGATCAAACACTGATTTGTGTTGTAGAGAATCCCACGGATATGGGAGCAATCGAAAAATCAAATTCTTTTTTGGGGACCTATCATATATTGGGCGGTGTACTTTCTCCCATTGACGGCATAGGCCCGGATGACATAAGGATCAAAGAGTTGTTTAAAAGAGCTGATCCACGAAAGGTAAAAGAGATTATCCTTGCAACTAAAACCAATGTTGAGGGCGAATCCACAGCTTCCTATATCCTTGAAAAGCTTAAAAGAACAAACATCAAAATCACAAGAATTGCTTCGGGTATCCCCATGGGGGGAGATTTACAATATATTGACCAGCTGACTATGCAAAAAGCAATGGAAAAACGATATGGATTCTGAATATAGAACAGGCAATGATATTTTTGAGTGCCGGCAATGCGGGGATTGCTGCAAGGGATTTGGCGGCACTTATGTAACTGAACAGGATATCATCAATATCTCAACATATATCAATTTTGATCCAAAAAAATTTGTTGCCCGTTATTGTGACACATCAGGATCACGCTATGTTTTAACACTGGGGATAGACGGATGCTGTATCTTCTTTGATAAAACCAGACAATGCACTATTCATCCGGTAAAACCATATATGTGCAAAGCCTGGCCTTTCATTAAAACCGTTATAGGACATCCTGAAAACTGGAATGCCATGGCAAACTCCTGTCCGGGCATGAAAAAGGATATTCCGCATAAAAATCTGGTAAACATCGTTACAATTGAAAAAGAAAAGCTGGACAAAAAAAAGCAAACTGTTAAGTCTGTTTTATAACTTATAGGTTGCTCCCATACTATTTTCCCACACCCATATCAGCAAATTGCCTTGCAATACTGTCTCGTTCATAAACGATTTCAACCCTTCGGTTCAATGCTCTTCCCTTTGCCGTATCATTTGTGGCTATTGGGTGATAGTGGGCATAACCTTCTGCTGAAATATATTGAGGGGGAACCCCGTTTTGAACCAGCAGGCGAACAACCTTTGAAGCCCTGGCACTTGAAAGCTCCCAGTTTGAAGGAAAAACAGCAGATGAAATGGGAAAACTGTCTGTGTGACCTTTTATTTTGACATGGTATGCAAGCTTGGAAAGCACGGCAGCAACTTTTCTTAAAATATCATTTCCTTTTTCAGACAGGTTTGTCCCCCCTTCGGAAAACAATAAAAGATCAGACAAAGTAATCACGATACCATCTTCGGTCTTTGTTACACTGACCTCACCTCCCAGCTTGTTGAACAAAACAAGCTCCCTGACTTCACTGACAATGTCCTCCATCTCTTTTTCGATCATCCCGCCAAGCTCATCAATAGCCTGGCTTTCAGACGGTTCTTCAGATGGAACCGCGTGCATGGTAAGCCCTTCCCTTATACCTGCTTCAGGTACTGCTTCAGCCCCCAAGGCGCTTCTTAAAGACTTTACAAGTTCTTTATAGGTTTCCTGCTGAGTAGTACTCATGGCAAAAAGAAGAACAAAGAAACACATCAAAAGTGTTACCAGATCAGCAAATGTTGCCATCCATTCAGGCGCACCTGCTTTTTGCTTTTTTTCCTCCGCCGGCGGAGTCGAAAGAGTTAACTCTTCTTCTGCTTCCTCTGAAGCCATATCATCAGCCATATGGTATTCTCTTTTTAATTAAATTATTCTTTGCTTTCTTTTGAACCGTCCAGATAAATATTTAACTTATCCTCCATAAGTTTAGGGTGTTCGCCTTCCCTTATAGAAATAATCCCTTCGAAAATAATGTTCATGTTAACCATTTCTTCTTCATTGCGGCAGGTCAGTTTATCTCCCATGGGAATAAAAAACAGGTTGGCCAGAACTGATCCGTAAAACGTGGTAATCATTGCAACCGCCATTTTCGGACCAATGGACGATGGATCATCAAGATTGGCAAGCATCTGTACCAGTCCGATCAATGTTCCTATCATTCCAAAAGCAGGTGCATACGATCCCATGCTGGCAAAAATACTGGCACCAACATCCAGTTTTTTTTTTGTCAAAGCCATCTTTTTTTGCATAATCGCTGCAATATCAGTTGTTTTCACACCGTCAACCGTCATCTGCAAAGCCTGTGCAAGATATGGGTTACCGGCATTTTGTATATCCCCTTCAATGGAAAGAAGCCCACCTTTTCTTGCTTTGTTGGAAATTTCAACCAGGTTGGTAATAATTTCATTTGTCGGCTGAAGTTTAAAGATAAAAACTTTCATAGTTGTCTTAAATATACTTAGGAAATCCTTGAGGGGATAGGCTATCATTGAGGCCGCCATGGTACCGCCTAGAACAATCAAAATCGAAGGGATGTTGACAAAGGTCATGAGACCGCCGCCAAGCAGTATGGTTCCAAGGACAAAGCCCATGCCTGAAACAATGCCGATAATCGAAGATAAATCCATTTGCTAAGCCCTTATATAAACAGTTTCATTAACAGGATATTCCCGGTTATATTTTTTAATTTTATCAATAGCATCTTTTGTAAGCAAAGTATTCACAGAAAAAAGTTTGGTTCCCGTATTTGTAAACAACGCGGTTCCAAGGCTCATCCCAGGTTCAAGCTGATGAACGCCGACACCTTTTACCCTATATGAATCAGATCCCATATGAAGAACTGCATATGTTTCAAGCCACACAACAATATTCGGATCAAGCCTTGTACCGGAAAATCCCTCTAATTTTTCCAGAAAATTTTCAATGGATGTTACATCTTTTTCGTTTTTAAGGGTATCAAACACATCCGCACCCGATAATATCCTTGATAATAAAGGAATATATCTTCTTTTTAATCTTTTCGGACTGCCGGTTCCATCTGCATTTTCATTCAAATACCGAATAATCTGCGCACAATTACCAAATTCGGTACAGGTTGAAAGAAGATCAGCGCCTTTGACCGGATACTGCACAAACAAATCTTTTTCATAATCCGTCAGCTGATCTTTTGCTTTGTTTAATATGACCTGAGGAATAAAAAGAAGGCCAACTTCGTGCAACATAGCAGCTTTTTTAAGATCCTCCAACTTTTTTTCATCCAGTTTAAGTTGTTTGCCGATAAAATGAACAATATGGGCAACACGTTCACCATGGCCCCTGTTTTTTTCAATTCGAGCTTTAATCAACCTGGAAAGAATTTCTCCAAATCCTTCCATATTATCTGCAAGATTTTTTTTTAATTCACTTTTTTCTTTTTTTAACCGATTGCGCTCACCTGTCATATGATTGATTTGTTTTAACACATTATTGAGCATGGTTCGCTCTTCAAAAAGCTCTGCCTTTGTTTTTTTAACCTCGTTTTTAAATTTATCCAGATATTCAAAGGTTTTTTCTATTTTCCTGTCCCGGGCAAGTATCTTTTGTTGCAAATGTTTAAGCTGATGATAAATATTGTATTTTTCTTTAAGTTCCCGGATAAAAAACGGTTTGATTAAAAATTCATCAATACCCATACCCAGCAACGCTAATCTGTTCTCAGGTTCCGGAAATTCAGACAAGACAAGAAAAACAGCGGGTTTGAAGATAGATGCTGTTTTAATAAGTTCATTAACGCCTTTTTCAAAGCCCTTTAATGTATTGGCATCCGAATCAATAAGGATAAGATCCGGGGCTGTTGATTCAACCTGATCGGAGGCGTTAAAAAAATCATCACATGTGTTTAAAATAAATCCATTCTGCTTTGAAAATTTCGACAGATCATCCCTGATCTTGGAATCATAAATATAAAGCAAAGAAATAAACTCTTTCTGCATAGCATCCTTAACGATCCATTAAACCTGATTTATTCGGACTTATTTTCATATAACGGCCATGGCAAATCACCCTGCCACAACAAATAATAAAAGGTATTTAATTTCAGCGGGTTGAAAGTTTTTTCATATAAACTTCCACGGGCAGACCTGGTCTTTCGCTCAGATTTGCCAATAACAAAACATGAAAGTCGCTGTTTGGATTTTTGAAGACTTTCATATAAAAAAACTTACATGACAGATTTATCTGCTCTTGGTAGTTATTCGGAGCCATCATTCATCCACCATTCATTCCAACGGGTTTCCATTATGCTTTGGGCCATTTGCTTGCCCATATCCGTTTCAAGTCTTTTGAGAACATCTGAAAACCATTTTTCAAGGCCTTTTGCTCCTGTGTCATCTAACTTCTTCAATTCAAGAACCAAAGATATCTGATCCGCGTCCCTGGCTAATTTTGCCTCTTTTGTTTCTCCTGAATTAAATTCATCAATAAGATTTTTTATATCATTACCAAAAGAAATGTGCTTTATCAAATGAGAAACTGCCTTGGCCTCATCAACCTTTGAATATTTTTTTTCCACATAGTTAAAATCACCTGTTCTCGCCTCTGCAATATCATGAATCAATGCCATGGTCACTAATTTCTCACAACTAATATCATCATCCATTTTAGCCATGGCAAAGCATATAAAAGCTGTTATAAAGCTATGTTCAGCAATACTTTCTTTTCCCGACCCTAGAAAAGCATATCCGGATCGAGCAAGATCCTTTAACATTCGAGCCTCAAACAATAAGTTGGCAATCTGTTTCATTTTCACTCCAGATTCTATGACCTTGATTACATGCTTTTGCAACAATTCTTGACTTTTTATAGAACAGGAGGTTAAATAAAGTCAAGTTTTTGAGATAAACCAGCACCATGCAGGAGGAAAATATGCGAAACCAGGGAACAATGACAGCAGCTTTTGCTTTCACCATTTGGGCAGTTGCTTTATGTTCGACAGGATTTGCTGGAGATGATAAAAAATTTATAATAGGCGAGGACTCAGGGTTTTATTATACCATACAAAAAGGAGATACCTTGTGGGATTTGTCTGAAAAATTTTATAATTCGCAATGGGACTGGCCAGGGCTTTGGGAGATGAATGATAACATAAAAAATCCCCACCAGATATACCCCGGAAAAAAAATAAGGATCTTTTTAAAGGAAACACCCCCAATTAAGCCAAAAATTGTAACGGTCCGGAAAACAAAAGAAAAAAAGATGCCCATCAAGATTGAAACCTCTTTTTCTCTTTCCGGAATGGATCATATAGGATTTCTCAGAAAAAAAGCACAACTGTCCCTTGGCAGCATTATCAAAGAAAAGGACGATCAGCTGATGATGTCGGCTAATGACATTATTTACATCAAACCATCAGGAAAAGGGCCACTGGTTCCAGGCAAAATCTACCAGATTTTCACGACCAGTGATGTTAAAGAAACAATCAACGACAAAACCTTTAAAGCAGTAAAACACCTGATCAAGGCAAAAGTAAAAATACTTGAACGTAAAAAAATGTATGCAACCGGGTTGATCACCAACGCATATGAGCCTGTCTATAAAAATGATTTGATCATGGAATATTATAAGCGCGATTCAATATTAACGGTTGAAGATGATCCTGGGCCCATTGATGCAAGAATTATCTGTTCCGAAGATAATAACATAATGATCAATGACTATCGGATTGCTTTTATTGATGCGGGCACAAAGGTTAAACCCGGACAGATTTACTCGATTTTCAGAAAAAACAAGCTGACAGATAATACCCTCTGGTCGCTGAAAAAAAAGAACGATTCAATTCAGCTTGAAAACCTGGAATCCGGAAAACTGATTGTGCTTCATACCGAGAATATTGCTTCAACAGTTATGATTTTATCTTCAACCTATGCCATTCACACTGATGATATGGTAAATTAACCGCTTATGATCAGCACCCAGCAGCTAATTTTAATGCTATACCTGTTCCCAGGTGACCCTCAGGATTTCCTGGTATGTGGTCTGCCCCTTGAGCATTTTTTTAATACCATTCTGACGCACAAGAACAAGCCCTTCTTCAATAGCTTTTTTTCTCAGACTTCCCAATTGTACATCAGAAGTGGTCAGCCTTTTTAAAGCGTCCGTATACGGCATGATTTCATATATCCCCGTGCGCCCCTTATAACCGGTGTTCCGACATTTTACACACCCTTTGCCATGCTTGAGACGGATCATACCCTTGGATTTAATATTAAGTCCAAGTTCGGCAAGATCTTTTGCATCCATTTCAACTTCCTGGGCACAATATGGACAGATCTTTCTCACTAGCCGCTGTGCCACAATCCCATTTAATGAGGAATGAACAAGATAAGGGGGAATCCCCAGATCAAGCAGCCTGAAAATGGTGGAGGCCGCATCATTTGTATGAAGCGTGGAAAGAACAAGGTGACCTGTTAATGCAGCCTGTACTGCCGCCTGGGCTGTTTCAAGATCTCTTATTTCACCCACCATTATAATATCAGGGTCCTGTCGAAGTATATTTCTCAAGACGGAATCAAAGGTCACATTAATCATCGGCTGCACTGCAATCTGGTTGAATTCCTCATGTATCATTTCAATGGGGTCTTCAATAGTCGTAATATTGACCTCCGGTGAAGACAGCATTTTCAAGCTTGAATAAAGGGTGGTGGATTTGCCTGATCCTGTTGGCCCTGTTACAAGAACGATACCAAAAGGCCGGGTAATCAGCTGCTTGTATCTTTCAAAATCATCTTTAAAAAAACCCAGCATTTCCAGGTCCTGAAAAAGAACATCAGGATCCATGATTCTTAACACCACTTTTTCACCAAACGCCACCGGGATGGTGGAAACCCTGATTTCAACCTCTTTGTTGTGTTGCTCTATTTTAATCCGGCCGTCCTGGGGCCTTCTTTTTTCAGCCATATCCAGCCTGGAAAGAGTTTTAATCCTGCTGACCACGGCATTATGAAGCTTTTTGGGAAGCTTGTATACGGTATTGAGTACCCCGTCGATTCTCATCCTGATAAGGCAGATATCTCGTTTGGGTTCGATATGGATATCAGAGGCTTTTTGATCAAAGGCATAGGAAAATAAATGATTTACTGCATTCACAATATGCTGATCGGTTGAGGGAAGCTCATCAAAGGATTTTAAACTGACAAACTGTTCAAGGTTGCCGATATCAATCCCTTTTGTTGAAAAAAGATCTGCTGCCGCAGAAATGGAATACTGGAATCCAAAAAATTCATTGATCAGTTTTTCAATATCCGACTTTGAGCTGACAACAGTCTTTACTTTCAGCTTTGACACCATCTCGACATCTTTGATGGCCTCATAATTAAAAGGATCAGGGGTTGCGACAATAAGCTTTCCCTCCTCGACCTTTAACGGCAGCAGCAAATACTTTGCGGCAAATGATTTTGATATGGTTCCTGTCACAAGATTCAGTTCAAGTTTCAAGGGATCAATTTTTTTATAGGGTACTTTCCAGGCTTGTGCCAGGGTTTGGTAAATCAAATCTTCATCAATTATTAGGGATGGCTGATCCTTACGTTCTATTTTCATGTACAAAATAACATCTACAAAACAAACCGGGGCGGCTATATGCCCTTTTGATCCATCTTTATCAGATTGTTTGGTTTTCTGTTTGATGAGAATATTTTTTACCCTGTTCTCATTCTTTAAAAGATCCCTGGCCTGTTGTGCTGAAATCAATTTGGCAGCCATAAGAATTTTGCAGATGGTTTGTGAAGCAAATCGTTTGTCTGTTTGATTCTGCATAAAATATTTATCCTGAAAAGATATTTTTTGGGCTTGATCACAATGTCGGCCATAAAATAAAATGCCGGGGTGATCATAATCACACCCGGCATTTTATCTATTGCATATTGCAAGTAAGATGTTTTTTAAACTAATCTTCTTCAACTACAATAGCATCTTCTTCACAAACTTCAACGCAGCTTTCGCAGCCCATGCATTCTTCTGCATTGACTGGAACTGATTTTTCATCTTGCATTTCGAAAACTTCTACGGGACATACGTCTACACATTCTTCGCAACCAACACATTTTGCCTGGTCAACAATTGGATGAAATGCCATTTTAATAGCCTCCTTAAAAAAAAATTAACATTATTATATTATAAAACCATCTTTTATATATAATCTTGTGTAAAAAATGCTTTATAACATGTGATTAATTAAAATCAAGTTTTTTTATCACTTTAATTTGATCAAACATACAGGTATCTGAATATCCGACATATTAAAGAGATTGTTAATACCGTTGCCGGAAAAATAACTGAGTTTAATCTGCCCGAAAAGAGAACATCCGTCCTTTATTTCAGGCAAATCATTTTCCCGGTTGCCACATCCTTGAATGGCATCCATCAAATAATCACAAAACTGATGTTGCCACTCGCTTTTGTTTTCACAACAATTCTCATGCACTTTTATCTGATCAATGTCAAGGGTATTTACAATATCTTTGCAATTCGACTCAAGATGATCAAAAACAGCTTCACTGGTCGTAACAAATAAAGGCATGTTACCGTCCGGTTTTATTCCCCCTTTTTGCGCCATACACCCTGACCAGGCACTGATCCGTTCCCGGGTCATTACAGCTCCAAAATCCTGACGATCGCCTGTTTTACAAGATTGGGCTTCACTTGGGGGTTCTTCTAAACCGCGCAAGGCTGAAACCATTTTTTCACGGGTTTTATCCAGATTTTTCAACTCCAGATCAATGCGCTCATTCTGCTCATCACACAGTTGCGCCATCTTTAAAAACAATAAATCGCGTTGCAAAACAGATTCATCTGATTCAACCGACTCAGCCGAGACAATACCTCCTTGAGTTCCTTTGATTTGAGATTTTATGGCAGTTACATGGGTATCACTTGTAAAATAAGGAGTGTCCCTTAGAAGAGATTTAAGATTTACTTGATTTCCCTTATGGATACTGGCCCATGCAAGATATTGTTCAAATTTTTGTTCAACCGGCTCAAGCTCATTGCGTGATGAAAAAAACGGGGTGATTTTTCCTTGTTCAAATAAGTTCTGCAGCGTTTGATCCTGCTTAAAATCAGGACTGACAGGCAAATGGTGAAATAAGGGTAAAAAAGTTAACAAAGTGTCCAACTGATTTTGTGTAATATGAGTGAATGGGAAAAATAAAAATTTTATTGTCATGGCTCCACCTTTTTATCATGAATGCTGATGCCCAACGCTGTTAACTGTTCTCGAATCTTGTCAGCCAGTTCCCAGTCATTTTGCTCTCTTGCGCAATCACGTTTTCTTAATAGATCTTGAATTGCATTTGAATATTTCGTTTTTTTATCAAAATTAAAAATCTGAAGAACAGAATCAATTTCTTTAAAGCAATGCAACAGTTTTTGGGCGCTGTCAGGATCAATTGAATTCTCATTGATCAAGCGGTTAATGGTTTTTACATTTGCCAGCAATGAAAAAACAACACCGGATATTTTTAAATCATCCTCCATGGATTCAAGAAACGATGATTTTATATTGTATATTAATTGATCAATCTCTTCATAATGATTTCCCTGCTCAATGGCACTCAAGGTAGCAAGGCATCGGTTAATTTTATCCAAGGTATATCCTGCCTGAGTCAAGGATTTTTTTGATAATACCAGGGTTTTCCTGTAATGATTGGAAATCAGCCAGAACCGAATGGTTTTAAGGGCCCACCCCTGATTTTCAAGCTCATCAAGTGTCATTGTTTCTATTTTTGGCGCACCCAAAGACCCGTCATAATGAACAGGATCACAATGCAGCCAGTACCGGGCAAGACTTGCCCCCTTTGCAGACCTTGCAATGGCGACTTCATTTTCATGATGAGGAAAAACAAGTTCCCGGCTGCCGGTTTGGATATCAAACGACTCTCCTAAAAACTTCATGGCAATGGCCGCACATTGCAAATGCAAAGAAGGTCTAACATTGCCCCATTGGGTCTTGATCCCCACACCTCTTTTGAGTTCTGAAAGACGAACCCTTTTTAACAATGTAAAATCTTTTGGGTTTTGTTTTTCATACTCGTCAAGATCAACTGTTGCACCGATTTTTATCTTATCCAGATCAGTACTTGAAAAATCACCATACTCCGGCAGACTGGCAATATCAAAATACAGGGAATGCAATTTTTCATAGGCATGCTGTTTTGAATGCAATTGTTTTGCCAGATCAACCATTTCATCAAAATGGTCTGATACTTTAGGATAGGCATCAGCCGAACGGATATTCAATTTTGAAAGATCTTGCTTGAAAAAATCAATATAGGTCTGCGTAAACTCGGGAAGGGTCATCCCGGCTTTTTGGGAACCTTGAATCGTCTTATCGTCATAATCCGTGATATTAACCACATGGTTGACGGCAATTTTATGGTATTCAATGTATCTTATGAGCAAATCCGTAAAAGCATACCGCCTGAGCTGACCGATATTGAGCCTTTCATGAACAGTGGGACCGCAGGTGTATATGGAAATTTTTTCTTTTTCAAGCGGTTCAAATACCACCTTGGATTTTGACAGCGTATTAAAAAGTGACAGGGCAATATGTTTTTCCACACAAAAAAGAGTGGTGGACAGATACCGCTCACCACTGTCCGGGAAGATCACCACAATAACGCCTTTTTTAATATTTCGCGCTTCTTCAATGGCAACCGCCATGGCAGCACCACTGCTCATTCCGACAAAAAGCCCTTCTTTTACAGCAAGATTTCGGGCTGTCTCAAACGCAGTATCATCATCAATATTAATTTTTTTATCCAGGCGGGTTTTGTCCATGATCTCAGGAGTGTAAGACTCCTTCATATTTTTGAGTCCCTGAATCTTATGCCCTAAATACGGCTCAGCACATACGATCTGGATATCCTTGTTAAACTCTTTCAAGCTCCTGGAAAGACCCATCAGGGTTCCGCTGGTCCCGATGGTGGCAACCACACAAGAAACCTTGCCACCGGTCTGTTCAATAATTTCAGGCCCCGTGGTATAATAATGGGCTTTCCAGTTGGCTTCATTATTATATTGGTCGGTCAAAAAATACTTGTCCGGATTCTCACGGGCAAGCCTGTAGGCTTCTTCAATTGCACCATCAGACCCGAGATGCTTGGGGGTTAAAATAATCTGTGCCCCCCTTGCGCGCAAAATACTTATCCGCTCAGCACTGGCATTTTCAGCCATGGTGAGCGCAATTTTATATCCTTTGACGGCACAGATCATGGCCAGTCCGATACCCGTGTTCCCGCTGGTTGCTTCGATAACGATTTTATCAGGGGTTAATTCACCGGATTTTTCCGCCTCGTTGATCATATAGAGGGCTGCCCGATCCTTGATTGAACCGCCGGGATTCATATATTCAAGTTTGGCAAAAATTCTCACCCCTTTTTCAGGATTCATATGTGTTATTTCAACAATAGGGGTGTTGCCAATAGAATCAATAATTGAAACTGCCATTTTTCATTTACCCTTTGCCTTACGGACCTGTACAAATCCTGGTAATCCTGAAGGACTTGTCTAAATCCCGGTATTCTTAACTTGACTTTTAAAGTATAAAATGGCTTTATACAGTAATTTTAATTGATGTGCAATTTTTTTACTGGAAAGAATATGTTCTGTTGGTCAAGGCAAAAGTATCCATTACTTTTTGTAATGGTTTCTTTTTTTTATATTTTTATTTCAAGCAATGGATTTGCCACAACAACTGCCTCACCTCAAAATCTCAAGGATATCCCCTGGCATATCGCCGCACGCACAGTGACTTTTGATAACAAAAAAAACCTTTATATCGCCCAGGACAATGTGGTGATAACCGGAGGCAAAACCCGGCTTGAAGCCGACTATGTTGAATTTTCAAACAAAACAAAAGATGCTTTTGCCAAAGGCAATGTTATTTTAATATCCGGCGAAGATTCCATATCCTGCAATGAAATGAATATCAATCTTTCAACCCAGACAGGCACTGTAGACAAAGGCACCATTTATATTCAAAAAAATAATTTTTATGTGCATGGCGAAAATATCAAAAAAACCGGGAAATTTTCTTATAGTGCGCAAAAAGGCTCCATCACATCCTGTTCCGGAGACTCACCTGACTGGAAAATCACGGCAAAAAACATCAAGGTTACGGTCGAAGGTTACGGCGTTGCCGATCATACGGTACTCTGGGCAAAAAAAATGCCGGCAGCCTACAGCCCTTTTCTGATTTTTCCGGTTCATACCAAACGGCAAACAGGCCTTTTAGCACCGAGAATCACTTCATCCGACAGAAAAGGCTTTGAATTTGAACAGCCTCTGTTTATAGACATATCAAGAAATACAGACGCGACCCTTTATGCGGATTACATGGCAGATCGGGGAACAAAATTAGCCACGGAATACAGATATATCCTGGATAACAAGACCAGGGGAGCCGTATTCTTTGACGTGCTTGAAGACAAAAAAACAGATGATGGAACAGAGCAGACACAAAATTATAGTTTTTCCGGGACTCCCCAAAGAACCAACAGCGACCGGTTCTGGTTAAGAATGAAACACAACCAGGATCTTCCCAATGGAGTTACCGCCAAACTGGATATTGATGTGGTCAGTGATGAAGATTACCTTCATGAATTCAAGGACGGGTTTACCGGATACACTGAAACCAGGGACTATTTTGAAAACCAATTCGGTCGCAGCATAGATGAATATACTGATTCTATAAGGAAAAACCGGCTGAATCTCAACAAAACATGGTCTACATATGCCTTAAATATGGATGCCCTGTGGTATGACAATATTAATGCCAGGCGTCAGGATACGGCCGACACGACATTGCAGACACTTCCGGGCATCCGGTTTGATGCTTCAAAGCAGCAGATCAGTGCTTCAAAATTATATTATTCTCTTGATACCGAGCTTCGTTCCTTTTACAGGCAGGATACAACCGCAACTCTTGTAAGCGGGCAAAGAGCAGATTTTTATCCTAAATTTTATATTCCTTTGAGACTTGGCAGGTTTTTGCACTTTGAGCCATCACTAGGCTTGCGGCAAACCATATGGCACACAAACGAGTTTACGGATATTAACGGCAACTCAGACAATCTTAGAACCAGACAATTGTATGATGTCGGCGCAAAACTGTCCACAAAACTGATCAAGCTTTTTGATCTGAATATGAAATGCGCTGAAAAGCTCAAACATGAACTCATCCCTAAGCTTGAATACGCGTTTACCCCGGATATTAATCAAGATGACCTGCCGGCCTTTGACTCTCTGGACAATATCGAGGAACAACACCTGATCACCTGGTCTTTGACCAATAATTTTATTTCCAGAAAATCCCATATCACACCAAAAGGAAAACAGATATCAACCTACCGTGACATTGCCTATATCAAATTGTCCCAAAGTTATGATATCAACAAAGAAAAGGACAACGAATTAAGGCCGTTTTCAGATATCACAATGGATGCGGAGCTTTCCCCAAACGATTTTATCCGTCTTGACATGGATCTTTCCTGGTCTCCCTATGACAACCATTTTAACGGTTTTAACATCGGGAACACTCTCTCAGACAACAGAGGAGACCGGTTAACAACAGAATACCGTTATTCCAGAACTCTTTCGGAATCACTGTATTCAAAAATAAATATCGCCCTCACCCAAGAAATAACCGCATATTATTCCATTGAAAAGAACCTGAAAGAAGATAGGGATGTGGAAAAACAGGCAGGACTATCCCTGAAAAAGTCCTGCTGGACATTCAATCTTTATTTTTCGGATTCACAGGACGAACAAAGTATCAGCTTTCTGATAAATCTTCACGGTATAGGAGAGTTTGGAGCAACATGATTGAAAAATCAAACTGGTTTGCCCTTCTGACAAGAAGTAACTTTGAGCAAACGGTGTACACGAGTATTGTAAAAAAAAAGGTTGAGGCTTTTTTACCAACAACAAGAAAAAAAAGCCAGCGCAAAGACCGAAAACTCATGATCAAAGTACCGCTTTTTCCGGGATATATTTTTGTACAATCAACATTTAATGCTGCCGACCAACTCAATATTTTAAAAACCATAGGAGCTGTAAGACTATTGGGCAACAAATCAGGACCATTGCCCATTCCCCATTCACAGATTGAATCCTTAAAAATCCTTACCAGCGCAAAGAAGGATCTTATCACCGGTTCCAATATCCGCATGAAAAAAGGCGACCCTGTGATAATTTTAGAAGGCCCCATGGCCGGGGCAAGGGGAGAATTTACACACTACAAGGGAAAAGGCCGTGTTATTATCAAAATAGAAGTTTTAGGACAGTATGCCGGTGTTGATATTCATGAAGACAATGTTGAGAAACTGCCTGACTTATTGTCATAACCCCTTGACTTTTTATCAAATATTCATTAAAACCGTTTAAAAAATAACAAGCTTGCACCATTCAATATATTAAAGAGGAAGCATGAATAAACTTGAATTAATTTCCGCATTAAAAGATAGAGCCGACCTTACAAAATCCGAAGCATCAGAAATTATTAAAATATTTTTTGACTCGCTTTCCGAGTCGTTTATAAAAGGTGAAAGGGTTGAAATAAGGGGTTTTTGCAGCTTTCATATAAAAGAGTACAAAAGCTATACCGGCAGAAATCCGAAAACCGGCCAAAAAGTCACCATACCTCCCAAAAGGCTGCCGTTTTTCAAATGCGGAAAAGAATTAAAGGAACGGGTAGATTATTAACAAATATGGGTATCAAACCATGTCTGATTTTGATCAAGAGCAATATCAAGCAAGCGTCTTTCTTGAGTTAACACATATCATTCAGACAAACAAAATTCCAAATGCCCTTCTTTTCTCCGGCAATGATAATACCGGAAGAAAAAAAGCGGCATTTTTCTTTGTAAAGGGGTGCAATTGCCTGGCAAATGCACCAATTGCCTGCAACGCTTGCAAGTCCTGCCTCAAAATAGAGGCACAAAGCCACCCTGATGTCCTGTGTATTGACCTTCAAAAAGACAAAAAAATAATTTCCATATCCCAGATTCGTGAAATGGGCTTGACCATTTCTTCCAGGCCTAATGAAGCCAGATTCAGAATGGTATTGATTTTGAACGCGGATCTAATGAATAACCAGGCTCAGAACGCATTATTAAAACTGCTTGAAGAGCCGCCTGAAAAGACATTTTTTATCCTTATTGCCAACAAAACTTCATTGCTGCTTTCAACCATTATTTCCAGATGCCGTAAAATCAAGTTCAAACCATTGAACGACAAACTCATTGAGCAATATCTGATAAACAATTTTAATATTGACAGGCCTTTTGCCAGGATTGCATCAAGAACAGCCGATTCTGATATAAAAAAAGCCATGATGTATTCGAATCTGGATGATGATGAGAATAAAACAGACTGGATCAAAAGGCGGCAGTGGCTGATCAATACCCTGGCAGGCATCATTACAACAGAAACAAGCGACTGTATATCAAAAACTTTGATGCTGTCACAAAAATTAAGCCTTAATCCCGACCTTATGGATGACACGATAGCTATTATGAAAACCTTTTTCCGGGACTTAATGATTTTTAAGGTTCATCCAAAAAAAATAGTTAATCTTGATTTTTTTGACACTTTTGCAGATATTAACCGGATGGTAAGATCAAATAAATTTTTAGAATGGACTAAAAATCTGTATGAAACAGAAAAAAGGCTGGCCTCAAACTGTTCCCTGAGATTAACCTTGGATAGATTTTTCCTTAAAATTGTTACAAACAAAGGAAACGGTGTTTATGATTAAAGTTGCTGGTGTTAAATTTAAAACAGCAGGAAAAATATATGATTTCAACTCAGGTGCTTTTGTACTCAAAGAGGGCACCCGGGTTATTGTAGAAACCGAACAGGGTCTTGGATTCGGTAAAATTGCCATACCTCCCGTTGAAGTTGAAGCTGTTGAAAAAAAATTAAAAGAAATTGTCCGTGTTGCCACCAAAGAAGACTTCCTTCAAAGAGAAGAGATAAAAAACCTTGAAAAAAAAGCATTCTCTTTTTGTATTAAAGCCATCAATGATCTGGATCTGTTCATGAATCTGTTCAGTGTTGAAAGTACATTTGACAAAAACAAGTTGACCTTTTTCTATACTGCTGACGGCAGAATTGATTTCAGAGAACTGATTAAACTGCTGGTAAAAGAATTCGGCATTCGCATTGAAATGCGCCAGGTCGGCATTCGCAATCTGTCAAAACATTGCGGCGGTGTGGGAAAATGCGGACGAGAGCTTTGCTGCTCCTCTTTTATGCACACGTTTGAACCGGTTTCCATCAAAATGGCAAAAGAACAGGGACTGTCTTTGAATCCCACAAAAATTTCAGGGGTTTGCGGTCGGTTAATGTGCTGCCTGACCTTTGAAAATGAAACCTATAAAAACCTTAAGCGCCAGATGCCCAAACTTGGAAAAAGAATAACAGTGGAAGAAGGCCAGGGAAAAGTTATCCGGCAGAATGTTTTAAAAGAAAGTATCACCATTCGTTTAGAGGATAATACTGAAATAGAAAAAACCATACGGCAACTGAATAACTCAAAAACAGGATCTACCCGACAATGAACACTCAAAAGCAATATTTTACAACCCCCATATATTATGTCAATGCAAAACCCCATCTGGGTCATGCCTACACCTCCATCTGCGCTGATGTTGCAACACGATTCAAGCAGATGGATAACCATGACACCTTTTTTTTAACCGGAACCGATGAACATGGGGACAAGATTGTCCAGGCGGCAAAAGCCAGGCAAACAACACCAAAAGAGTATGCCGACATAATCAGCAAGCTGTTTCAGGATTTATTGCCTGTATTAAACATTAAAAACAACCGATTTATCAGAACAACAGATCCAAATCATATTCAAGTGGTCAAAAAGGTTCTGTCAAAAATTTATGAGTCAGGAGATATCTATTTTTCAAGCTATGAGGGACTGTATTGTTTTGGATGTGAACGCTTTTACCAGGAAAGGGAACTTGTGGACGGCAAATGCCCGGATCATGGAACCGCACCCGAGATTATAAAAGAATCCAATTATTTTTTCAAAATGAGCAAATACCAGGAATGGCTCATCAATCACATTAAAACCAATCCTGATTTTATCCGGCCTGCCCAGTACAAAAATGAAATTCTTTCTTTTTTAAAGGAACCCCTGGAAGACCTTTGCATTTCAAGACCGAAATCCCGGCTGACATGGGGGATAACCCTGCCCTTTGACGAAGATTATGTCACCTATGTCTGGTTTGACGCCCTTGTAAATTATATTTCAGCACTGGAATACCCTGATGGTGAGCGGTTCAAAAAATTCTGGCCCACAACCCGCCATTTTGTGGCAAAAGACATTATCAAGCCCCACGGGATTTACTGGCCCATCATGCTCAAAGCTGCTGGAATACCGATTTATAATGGCTTGAATGTTCACGGGTTCTGGAATGTCAAAGGCAGCAAAATGTCCAAAAGCATCGGTAATGTCACAGATCCTGTTCAGGTGACGGCGCAGTACGGCGTGGATTCTTTCAGATATTTTCTCATGAGGGAAATGGTCTTTGGCCTGGATGCAAATTTCACAGAGGAAACTATTGTCTCAAGAATCAACTCAGACCTTGCAAATGATCTTGGAAATGTTTTTTCAAGAATCCTTTCCATGACCCATCGCTATTTCAATGGCGAGGTAAAAGGATTGGACCTGCAAATCGAACAAAAAAAATCCCTGTCCCTGGAATCTGATGCAAAAACTGCCATTGATGCTTTTGAACAAGCCATGGCCGTGTGTGAATTCCATAAAGGCGTGGGAGCTGTCTGGCAATTTATCAGCATCATGAATAAATATATTGATACCAATGAACCCTGGGCTCTGGCCAAGGATGAAGCCAACACCCCTGTTCTTGCAACGGTTCTGTATAACCTGATCGAGGGGTTACGGGTTGTTTCCTGCCTGATTTATCCTATTATGCCTGACACATCCTATAAAATGCAAAAAACCCTTTGCATGGCAAAAAAGGAAAACGGATTTTACACCCTGGAAGAAACAGCTTCATGGGGACAGATCAAACCAGGAACACTGGTAGAAAAACCCGGGATATTGTTTCCAAGAATTGATACGGATAAAATCCCCCCCAAAGAAACTGTTGCAGCCACCAAGTCTTTTAAACCGGCATTAAAAAAAGAAATCACAATTGATGATTTTGCAAAAATTGATTTAAGGACAGGAACCGTTGTAAAGGCTGAGAAAATTGAAAAATCCAACAAGCTATTAAAGCTTCAGGTGGATCTTGGTGCTGAGGTGCGGCAGGTCATTGCAGGAATTGCAAAGGACTATACACCCGAACAGATCGTAGGCAAACAGGTGATTGTTGTTGCAAACTTGAAAGAAGCAAAACTTATGGGAGAACTTTCCCAGGGGATGATCCTTGCCGCCAACAACAAAAAAAAGCTTGTGCTGTCCGGTTTTGACAAAAAAATTGTGCCGGGAAACCAGGTAAAATAATGGCAATATCTCTTGTATCAATTTCCATTGTATCGTATTGTTGCAATTAAATTCATCGGTACAAAGGTTTTGGATTAAAAAAGACCAAACAACCTTGACAGTGTGGATTACTTCAAACTCCACACTGTTGGGCAGAACTTTTTACCAGCCTGACCTGACAATACTGAATTTACCACAAAAAACAGCACGATCAATCAAAATTTAAACACAATAGAAACGATATATTAACTACTTGCTGAAAATTGCTTGCATAGGTATTCATTTGATTATTAATAAAAAAGAAAACTCCTGGCGGGATTTTCAATCCAACTATATTGTTAAAAAAAGAAAAAAAAAGAAATTTTTAGCAACCATAAAAGTGATAACCGGCTTGGTTTTCCTCTTGATTTTGATCTCGGGCATCCAAAGTTTTAAAATTCAAGCACCGGAAAATAAAGATGACGACCGCAAAACCGTCAAAAAAACGCTTGCTGCAAACTCCCAAAAAAATCCAAAAGAACAAAAATTATTGTCAAAAAACCAATTAAACCAGATTATCAGCACCACAAAATTTACCAAAACAGATAAAAATATTTTTTTTCTGGACACCCCGGAAACCAGCTATAAAATTACCACGAGCATTGATGTTGATCTTCAAGAATATTTATTGTCCGTGCTGGACCGACTCAAAAAATTAACTCGTGGAAAACCGCAGCGGATCGCTTTTGTTGTCATGGAAGCTGATACGGGAAAAATCATTGCCATGACAGGATTTGATCTTGAAAATCCAAATGCCAACCCCTGTATTGCATCAAACTATCCTGCAGCAAGTATCTTTAAAATCATAACGGCTTCAGCCGCTGTTGAAACCCTGGGATACACCCCGGGAACAACATTGTACTTTAACGGAAACAAGTACACCCTGTATAAACGGCAACTTAAAGATGTTAAAAACAAATACTCCTGTAAAATTTCTTTTTCCAGGGCTTTTGCAGAATCCGTAAACCCGGTATTCGGTAAAATCGGTAAAAACCACCTTGGGGAGAAACGACTTGAATCCTATGCAGATGCATTTGGATTCAACCAGATCATCCATTCGGAACTGCCTTTTTTTTCCGGCCGGTTTGAAACAAACAGCAGCGAGTACCACCTGGCTGAACTTGGATGCGGATTTAACACAGACACCACTATCTCTCCTCTATTCGGTGCCATGCTCATATCGGCCGTGGTAAATTCAGGCGATATAATGCTGCCCAGTATTGTTGAACATGTGACAGACCCTGATGGAAAAATCATTTACAAAAACAAACAAGCAACCTATAAAAAAGCCATACGCCCTGAAACAGCAACAACAATGATGCAATTGATGAAAAAAACCGTATCAAAGGGCACTGCCAGAAAATCCTTTAGAGGCTCTTCAAAAGATGCCGTTCTTTCCAAACTCACGATTGGAGGAAAGACAGGCTCTTTGTATAATAAAGAGCATACTGTTAAATACGACTGGTTCACCGGTTTTGGGAATGAAAAAACAACAAATAAAAAAATTGCTTTATCTATTGTTGTCGGGCACAGAGAATATATTGGAACAAAAGCCGGTACATATGCAAAGATGATTTTAAAAAAATATTTTAAAAAAACTTACGCCACGGCACAATTGTAATGTTCAAAACTTTTTAACGGGGAGTAAAGAATGAAGCTATACGGAAAAATGTTTTCAAGCCTTTTTTTCAATCAGATCAAAAAATTATTTTCAACAAATATTGAATTCGGAAAATCCATGACAGCAGCAAAAGAAAACAGCATTATTGTCTTCCCGGATAAACCCAATACCGTATCGTGTGGTATCTCGGCATTTATTGCATTTAAAGGCAATAATCCCCCTCAACAATTTGATTTAGATCAAATCCTTAAAAGGGTTCTTTCTTTAAAGACCGGCAGCCTGTCCACTGATGCAATCTCCATCACGGATGATTTTCTTTGCGGTGATGATTTTTTAAACCGATTATTTGAAAAATGCCAGGGGCTTAAACAGGAAAATGTATTTTCCAATCTGTTTTTCAGCAAAGAAAAAAAAGAACTGCTTGCTTCTATTACAGGCCATATCGACAAATTAATTACAGATCAAACATCATTATTTAAAAAAAAATCTGCAAATTTATCTGCAAAAGATGCAAAAACCATTTCCCTACGTCTTGAAACACTTCATGATATCAGCTGGTGCCTGAAAAAAGAGATTGCAAACAACATCACGGCAATCAGCAATCTTGCCAAGGGTCTTGAAGATTCAGGCAACTCTGAAGGATTAAATGTATTCAAAAGAATAAATGCCGTGTTGAACAGTATTGACCGGCTTGAGGTCAGGGGAAGAGATTCTGCCGGAATCTCCGTTATGTTCACCTTTCCAAAACAGGAGTTTGAAAATTTCAGGAACGATCTGATAAATACCGGACTTTCCGACAGGTTAAAACAGCGGACAAACCGCCGGGTACTTATCAATAACAGCCTGACCATAAATGATACATTCATGCAGGACCAAAATCATTTTATTTCCATTTCCTTTGTATATAAGTTTGCTGCGGAAATCGGTTCTCTGGGGGATAATATATCCTTTATCCGAAACCAGATCAAAAATGATCTCATACTTCAATTGCTTGTCAATTATAAATTTGTTGCAAATTCCATATCAGCTCACACCCGATGGGCTTCTGTAGGAGACATTACAGAAGCCAACTGCCATCCACAGGACAACACCTCCATAGATAAAAAAATTACTCAAACAGGCATCGTCCATGTCTGCCTGAATGGCGATATTGACAATTATCTTGAATTAAAAACAGAGTATGAGGCAAGATATGAAAAAATCCATGAAGATATTAATACAGACACAAAATTGATCCCCCTTCAAATCGAACACTACCTGAAGCACGACAACACCATTGAAGAGGCTTTCAGGCTGGCTGTCAACGATTTTGAAGGTTCCCATGCCATCAGCATGCATACGGATTTGGCCCCAGGAAAGCTGTTTTTAGCCCAAAAAGGAAGCGGACAGGCCATTTTTGTCGGAATTGCGCAAGATCATTATATTGCAGCATCTGAACTTTACGGAATTGTCGAGGAGACTCCAAAATACATCAAACTCAATGGAGAAAAAAAAGGCCAGATTGTTATTCTTGACCAGAAATCAGAAGGCGGCGTATCAGGAATTCAATCTTTTTATTATGACAGCACCCCTATCCAGATAGAAAAAGATCACGTTCTGACAAGCAAAATTACGTCACGCGATATTGACCGGCAAAATTTTCCCCACTATTTTTTAAAAGAAATTTCAGAATCCCCGGACTCGGTTGAAAAAACCCTTGAAAACAAATTCAAACTATCCCCAAAAACATCTTTGTTCTCAACAATACTTGACGAGACAGTGATTCCAAGATCTCTGGAAGAAGACATTAAAAACAACAAAATTAAAAAAGTGCATTTTATCGGCCAGGGGACTGCTGGCGTTGCAGCACAGGGCTGTGCAGACCTGTTGAATTTTTATATGAAGGATATGGCAATTGATATCAGAGCCTTGAAATCATCAGAGCTTTCCGGATTCTGTATTGCTGAAGAAAAAAACACTGAAAAAACAATGGCTGACACCCTTGTTGTCGCCATTAGCCAGTCCGGCACCACAACCGATACCAACCGGACGGTTGACATGGTAAAAGCCTGTGGTGCAAAGACCCTGGCCATTGTAAACAGAAGAGACTCTGATCTGACCTTTAAAACAGACGGTGTTTTTTACACCAGCTCCGGCCGGGATATTGAGATGTCTGTGGCATCCACAAAAGCATTTTATTCACAACTTGCCGCAGGCGCTGTTTTAGGCCTTCACATTGCCGGTATGACAAAAACCAGGTCAAATGAATTTATTACCGAACAGATCAACGACATCATGGATCTGCCGGATAAAATGAGAACCATACTGGCAATGAAAGAGCAAATCAAAGAGTCAGCTTACCGGTGTGCAGTCTCTAAAAACTATTGGGCAACTGTCGGGTCAGGCTCAAACAAGACCTCTGCCGATGAGATCAGGATCAAACTCAGTGAGCTTTGCTATAAAACCATTTCATCGGATTTCATTGAAGACAAAAAACACATTGACCTGTCCAGCGAACCCTTGATCATCATCTGTGCCGCTGGCACAAGGGAAAGCGTACTGGGTGATATCATAAAAGATACGGCAATCTTCCATGCGCACAAAGCAACGCCTGTGGTCATCACCACCATTGGAGAAGACCGGTTTGACCTTTATGCCAGGGATGTATTTAAAATCCCTGAAATAAAAGAACACTTTGCTCCTGTCCTGAATACTCTTGTGGGACACATATGGGGGTATTATGCAGCTCTTGCCATCAATGAAGGTTCCAGGTTTATGTATAAAGGAAGAGCCCAAGTGCAAAATCTTCTGGAAGAATATACATCCATGGGACATGACGTGTATGAAGTTCTTCTGGAAAAAAAATTCAGGGAAACCATTGCCCAATTCTATAATGATTTTTCAAAAAAACGACGCCAAGGCGGATTTCCTGCTGCCATGGGGCTTGATAATGTTGCCAATCTGACACTGCTGTTAAAATACCTGTCCGGCAGATTACCGGTATCTGATTTTGAGATTGATTTTGAGACAAAGGGCACACCTTCCAACATGTTAGACACCTTTTTTGACACCATGGGTCAGGCAATAAACACCCTTGCAAGGCCGGTTGATGCCATCAAGCACCAGGCAAAAACCGTGACCGTGGGAACCAGCAGAATCAGGGAAAAATTTGAAGGTCTTGTCTTTGATGAACTTGCAGCCAATCATATTCAAATTTCCCAGGTTACCAACACGAATGTTCTGGTGATCAAGAACCTCCAGGAGGTTATTTCCAGGATCAATGGCGCCCTGCTCTATCAGATCTCCGGCTTAAACCTTTTAGGAGAGGTTAACCATGAAACAAAAATTAAAATAGTGAATAAAACAGGATCACTGAAAGACAAACCATCTCGTGTGGAAACAGACCCCAGGCTTAAGGGAACTAAAAATATTATTGTCAGGGAAGGAAATGTTTATATCGGGAAAGGCAGAAAAGACAAAAAAAACATACTGGTTATACCAATCATTTCTTCAAATCCGGCCACGCCCAATATCATTGAATATATTCTGTCTTTAAATATCAACTTTAAACCATCCAGTGAAGTGTCACTCCTGAAAAAAATCAAAGCCCTAGGCGGCAAATACAACAGGCTAAAAGACTGGATTCTTGAAAGTGATAATTTCCAATGGGATGATAAATATCTTAATCTGGTGGAAGTTGAAACTCTGTTTGGAGATACCGCAGAAAAAGTAGTTGAAAAAATTGTGAATCAAATCAACTAAAAGCGATTTTATGCGTTTATAATTAACCCGGCTGATCCGGCAAGGATAATGTTGACCCACTTTTTTTTTGATCCAGTTCCTGGAAAAGGGTAATGGAAAACAAAGTCCCTTTTTCCGGTGTTGAATCCACAAACAACCGGCCGCCATGTTCCTTTATGATCCCGTATACCACGGACAGGCCAAGCCCGACACCTTTGCCTTTTTGTTTGGTGGTAAAAAAAGGCTCAAATATCTTTGAAATCATCTCCTGAGAAATACCGGCACCTGTATCACCGACCTCAATCCCCACGGCTTTTTTTTCAGGTTTGCTGAAAGTTCTGATGGTCAACCGTTTTTTTGAGACCCTGGACATGCTTTCCACAGCATTTGAGATCAGATTCATGATCACCTGCTTGAGCTGATCTTCAGAACCGCAGATCAAAGGCAGGTTATGTTCAAGCTCTTCTATAACCCTTATCTTATTTATTTTTAACAGATTTGAATTAAGAATCAAGGTCTGTTCAATCAATTCGTTCACATCAAATTTGACCACCTCAATCTTGGAGTGCCGGGCAAAAACCAGAAGATTACTCACAATCCTGCCGATCCTGCGAATTTCGGTTTCCATGAGATCCAGGTATTGACCAAACAGGTCCAGTTCATCGTGTTTGATATCATCTTCCTTTAAAATCCGTTTGCACAGCATGATCAGGTTCAAAATCCCGGCCACAGGATTATTGATCTCATGTACAACAGAAGAAGACAATTTTCCAAGAGAGGCCATTTTATCCTGGTGAAGCATCCGTTCATGGGTCTCTTTGAGCTGCCGGGTGCGCTCCTCAACCATTTTCCTCAAATGATCCTGGTTCTGCTTTTCATCGGTTTTGCGTTTAGTGATATCCCGGCTGATTTCAATGAATTTGGAAATTTTTCCCTTTTTCTCCCAGATGGGAAAAATCGTCAATTCCGTATATTTGATTTTGCCATCAGATCCCAGCCGGGTCAATTCCGCCTGGCAGTGACGCTTTTCGCGGATCACTTTTTCCAGGGGGCATTTTGAATGACAATTGCTGCTTTTGCGCGTGACCTCTTTGAAAACCTCATAGCATTTGCGGCCAATAACATCCTCCCTGGCATAATTCATATGCTTTAAGAACGCGTCATTGACTTTCAGGATCTCCCGGTCAGGGGATATTATCAGAATAAAATCACGAATACCATTCAAAATGGTATCCATTTCATTTTGAGGAAAGTTCACGACAGGTTCCTTTAATAATGAATGAATAAAACTGGAATCATCTTAATTTTTACCATAGGCGCTTTCCTGGAAGCAAGAAATAGTTATTTCAGGTTTCGGACAGATAGAAAAATACCATAATACGTTTCAGGAACTGATGGTATTTTCTTTGGGACTGTTGAAAATATCCATACTCATGCAGAAAAATCCAACAAGAGCCTATACGTCTTTATATCAAAGGATTTCACCTGAATTACAGGTTCAGGAGGAACATAAGTGTTACAAAAAACCACATATAGTCAATTGCCCCTTTTTTTTTAAAAAGGCCCAAAAAGCCTGTGGAAAAAGAAAAAATCCATAACCTGCCCTGTCAAAACACTGTTTGGTATCCTTTTTGCTCTTTTGTATCCATAGAAAAACTCAAAATAACAAACCAATTTTCTAAAGGAGACACCAAATGAATGAGACCATGAAAACCCAATCAAAAAAACAGGTATATTCAAGACCCCAAACCTTGTGGCAATCCGGAAAGGATAAAATCCAACGGCCCTGTATCTGGATGCAGGCAGGCGTAGGGTCCAAGAAAGGCTGCAACCACTATCACGACTGTACCACCTGCAAATATGATGCAGCAATGACAAAACTTGCTGCCGCAGGAAAACACATTTCCTGGCAGGATGCCATGAGAAAAAAAGACAGCCGGGACAGAACCTGCCGTCATACCCTGACCCAAAGAGCCGATCACAGGATCTGCCCCATGAATTACAATTGTTCAAGGTGTGATTTTGATCAATTGTTTGAAGATTCCCTGTCACCGAACACAGGTCATGCCATGGTAAAGATGACGGATATAAAAGGATTCAAACTGCCCAACGGGTATTATTTTCATTCCGGACACACCTGGGCCTGTATCGACAGCGGCGGCATCATCCGGATAGGCATGGATGATTTTGCATTCAAGGTATTGGGTAATCCTGATAATTTCGATCTTCCCTTGACCGGACAGGAACTGAACCAAAACAAGCCGGGATGGGGTATAAAACGCAATAGGAACCTTGCCGATATTCTCTCCCCTGTCAACGGAGTGATTACCAAAGTTAACCCTTCGGTAAAAACCACCCCGAACCTTTCAGGCAAACTGCCTTACCAGGACGGGTGGCTGTTTACGGTTCATAATTCCGATATCAAAAGGGCAGTCAAACACCTGATGGCAGATGAAGATAGTGTGGAATGGCTGAACCGTGAAATCACCACCCTGGAAGACATGATAGAGGATGTGGCAGGCCCCCTGGCGGCTGATGGAGGGGTTCTGACCCATGATATCTACGGAAATCTTCCCGGCCTGGGATGGGGGAACCTGACCCGTACATTTCTCAAAACCGGATCAAGATTCAAATAAATGCCATGAGCAAACCTGGTGTTTCATCCTGGGTGGTACACAACAAAAATTTAAAGTCGCTGTATTAATTTTTCAGGACTTTCTCATAAAAACAAATAATGGGTGGTATCCATGAAGATTGCATTAAAACAAGCAAGCCTACCGGACTGCCTCTGGATGCAGGCAGGTGTGGTTCCTAAAAAACACTGTTATAAAAATTTTTGCTGTATTACCTGCCAATTTGACCGGGCAATGACCAGAGTCTGCCGTAAAAATAAAATCAGGCAAAATAAAACCAGTCCCCAAAAAATCAAAACCATTAAAAGCAAACGGGAAAACTTTATTTTCTGGAAAGACCGGCTCAGACAGATGCCCCTTGCCGGACGGCCCTGTGTCCATCACATGAAAGGTCATATTGAATTTAAAACCTGTCCCAAGTCCTATCACTGTACGGATTGTGAATTTGACCAGTATTTTCATGACCAGTTCACGGTACATACTGTCTTAAAACCGGTGGCATTTGATGATATCAACGGAATTTGTCTGCCGACAGGATACTATCTTCATCCTGGACACACCTGGATCAAACTGGAAGGACAGGGCATGGTTCGCGCAGGCATTGATGATTTTGCCTGCAGGCTGTTGGGAAAATTTGACACATTTGCCGATCTCTTGATGGGAAAGCAGCTTAAACAAGGGCTGCCTGCCGTCACCCTGTCACGGCAGAAACACAAGGTCGATTTTCTTTCTCCTGTCAACGGGGTTATCACACAAGTGAATGCAAAGGTCAAAAAAAAACCTGGCCTGATCAACCAGTCACCCTATACGGACGGCTGGCTGTTTATGCTTTATTGCCCCGATTTGAAACGAGATTTGAAACAATTGATGTTCATGGAGTCTTCAAAGGGATTCATGGGACAAGAGGTAAAGCGGCTGACCGCATTTATTGAGGAAGAAACCCAGGCCAAGGCGGCTGACGGCGGCAGTTTTGTGTCGGATCTTTTCGGTAATCTTCCCGGCGTGTCCTGGGAAGATTTGCTGAAACGATTCATACCCCAAGGGACTTGATAGAATCGGACAGAAAAATTTTGCAATACCGGCAGAACCGATCTGATTTATGATCCACATCCTCAAGCTTGCGGCAATAGTGCATCATACAATGCTCATCTTCACAATGACGGAGATCAAAAGTATGTCCCAGTTCATGAACCGCTTCCTTGACAATTCGGCAGCGGCTCTTTTCCCTGGACCCGGAATTTGGATATTCCATAAGCCTGGAAAGGGATATAATACTGGTTCTCCCCCCAAGTTGAGCTTCCCCATATACATGGGTTAAAATGGGGATAAACAGATCCTCTTGTGTCACTGCCAGAAGCTTTATGCAATCCTCCGGCATCCTGGTCGCCAGTTCCTCTAAAATCCGGGTAGAATAATACTGGTCCCGTTCCCGGTCATAGGCAAAAAAAATATCCTCCAGCAGGACAGATACCCGCGTCTCAAACCTGAAGATCTCCTTGACCCTTTCGGCAATGACGGCGGTGATCCATGAGGGGATATCCCCCACCGGCGAAATTATAATGACCCCATATGAATTCATATGATCTGAGTTAATATGATCTGGTTTCATAAAATCTGGATTCATATCATATGGGTTTAAACTCACGCGGTTCAATCCGGTTTCAATTCGTATCGTTTGATTTTATTGTAAAGAGTCGACCTGTCAATACCAAGAATGACAGCGCTTTTGGAAATATTCCAGCCAGTCTGTTCCAGAATTTTATGAATATGCTGTTTTTCCATATCATTCAAAGAAAAATACCTGGTTTTAAGTTCATCTTCCAGCGACGCACCAATGGGAAGATCATGAGGGGTTATAGTTCCGGTCCTGCAAACCACAACTGCCCGTTCAATGGCATTGGACAATTCCCGGACATTTCCAGGCCATTCATAAAGCATCAGCTCGTCCATGGCATCCCGACTGATCCGTTCCACCCCCCGGTTGACCTCCCGTGTAAACTGGTGTAAAAAATGCTCTGCCAGAAGCGGGATGTCTTCTTTCCGATCCCGGAGGGGCGGCATGGTAAAACAGATCACATTAAGGCGGTAATAAAGATCTTCCCGAAAAGTCCGGTTTCGGATGGCCTGCTCAAGATCTGCGTTGGTGGCGGCAATCACCCTGAAACTTGCCGTAATAGGCTGGGTTCCCCCTACTTTGTAAAAAATCTTATCCTCCAGCACCTGAAGCAAATCAATCTGCATACGCATGCTTATTTCACCGATTTCATCCAGAAAAAGAGTTCCCCCGGCTGCCAGCTCCAGCCGTCCCTTCCTGTTTTCCTTGGCATCTGTAAATGCGCCCCTGCGGTGGCCGAACAACTCACTTTCCATGATATGCTTAGGGATGGCACCGCAATTCACACTCACAAAAGGACCATCCTTGACAGGGCTGTTGCAGTGAATGGCCTTGGCAGCCAGGCCTTTGCCTGAACCGGTTTCACCGGTAATCAGAACCGAAGACTCAACATCCCGTATATCCTGAATAAGCCTGAAAACTTCCTGCATTGGTTTTGACTGGCCGATCATGCTCTCAAACCGGGTAAGGTTTTCGTATTCCTCTTTTAAGAAAATATTTTCCTTTTTCTGTGCCCGGTGAGCCACCAGTTTTTCGATCAAAACCCCCAGTTCATTCGGATCAAAAGGCTTTAAAATATAATCAAAGGCATGAGATTTCATGGCCTGAACCGCAGATGGAACAGTTCCAAATGCCGTGATCATGATCACGTCAATATCCTCATATTCTTCTTTAACATGGGTAAGAACTTCCAGGCCGCTGATCCCGTCCAGCTGAATATCTAAAAGCAGGATATCAAAACTTTGGTTTTTTAATATATCAAGAGCCTGTTCCCCGCTTTCAACTGTACTGACATGGTGCCCGTCTCTTTTCAGCCAGCCGGCAAGAGATTCGCGGATCACCAGTTCATCATCCACCACCAGAATCCTGACCTGTTCCATTAGATTGTCTCCAGATTAATTCTTTTTGTAAGGGATGTTCGAATTATAAAGAATTTTTCACAGAAACAAAAGTTATTACGAAAATATTTACAATTCCTTTTATGCTGCTTGATTTTTAAAGTATGTAAAAAAAATTCTTAACTTGGATAAAAATTGTATTAAAATCATGTAAAAATAGTATCAACTCTATTCAGGCAAGCTTATTAAAACATTTGATCTTCCATTAACCAACATATTGAAATAGTGATATAATTCATACAAAAAATCTTTGTTTTACCATATGGTACAAAGATTGCTTTTTTTGGATGGACAAAGACATACGTATTTCACGAAATTGCAAATAAAATAATCAATTAAGGTATTCCGGAAATAATTTAATCTGTTTTAAAACAAAAAGGATAGATCATGAAAAATTTTTTATTGTTATTATTAACAGGACTGACATTTATTTTAACCACTTCAGCATCTGCATCCCCGTATGCTGCCCCTTACCTCTCTTATCTTGATCTTGACTCCCAGGATGTAATTTTTAACGCAGGGGGAAATGAGTCAAAATCCCATACATGGAACTTTGATTTGATCAATGACACATTGTCCGAAGGAGACGTTGACGGCAACGATGTAATTAGTTCTGCGTTTTTATGTTGGACAATAAGCGAAGATTTAAAGGATAATAACCCAAACTTCTATGAATATATAGATATATACATAAATGATAACCTACTGTTTGGTGACTGGGAGATGGACAATGGTTCTTGGGTGATAGACACAAACCTTCTTGATCTTGTCACAACACCGTCCATATTCAAAGTAGAATTCAAGGACTTCAACGATGGACATAAAAACAAGGATTGGGATATTATGGTTTCAGATGTTAAAATATTTGGTGTGTATACCGACATGCATGGGAACCATGCGCCTGAACCGTCAACACTGATGCTCTTCGGTTTTGGTCTTTTAGCCCTTGCAGGTATCAGCAGAAAAAAAAGTACACATAAAGTCTCGTAAATATCAAAATATAAATGGGCAAAACCGCATCAAAAAATTTTTGCCCTTAATTTTTTTATACGTCCAATACCTGCATCAACCCAAGCCGCCAACTTATATCGTTAAAAAAATAAATTCCTTATTTCATTTAATCTTTTCGATCAATGTCCTGTGCTTCAGGACTCAGGAATAATCCTGACATCATCCTGCCGGACAATTGCGTATGCATCGTTGCCTTCACAAAAAGCATTCATTTCCAAGGCGTTATGGGTAACCAGAACCTTGATAAAGGTCTCTTGGGATTTCAAATGCAGCAGACAGGTATTTCCCTGATTGACAACCTGCGTCAGGGTTGTTTTCAGTATGTTCTTTGCATACTCCAGGCCGGGAGGGGCTTTGAGAACAACGATATTCTCGGGCCTGATGGCCACTTTCACCCGTGATCCGACAGGGGCCTCGTCCCTGGACATCAACTCAAAGCCGTTCACACGGACGGTACTCATCCCTAATGAGCTTTGAATGACTTGCCCGTCAAGGATGTTTACCCCTACAAAATCCGCAATAAACTGTGAGTTCGGCCGATGAAAGATTTCTTCCATCGCACCAAACTGGATCAAATGACCGTTCTTTATGACAGCGATCTTGTTGGCCAGGGCCCAGGCATCTTCAAGATCGTGGGTAATGTGTATGACTGTTGTCCCCCGATCTTGAATCGCCTGTTTCAAAAGACGCCGGGCCTCATTCTTAGTCTGAAGATCCAGGGCGGAAAAAGGTTCGTCCATAAGCAGAAGCCTTGGCTCCACTGCAAGCGCTCTTGCAAGTGCGACCCGCTGCTGTTCCCCGCCTGAAAGCGTAGCGGGTTTGCGGTGAAGAAGATGACCGATATTCAGGGAGATCGCCAGATCCTTTATTTTTTCTTTGATCCCATGCTTTTGAATCTTTTTCAGGCCATAGGCAATATTCTTAAACACCGTAAAATGCGGAAGCAGTGCATAATCCTGGTATACAATGCCGATCCGCCTTCGTTCCGGCAATTCATGGGTCAGGTCATCTCCTTCAACGATGATCCGGCCTTTATCCGGTGCCCAGAAACCAACAATGCTTTCCAGCAAAATGGTCTTGCCCGAACCTGTCGGGCCTATGATACTCAGATAATCTCCTTTTTCCAGTGAAAAGGAAATCCCCTGTAGATAAAATTCCCCCAGATGAATATGCAGATTTTCAATCTCAAGTAATGTCAAAATCCTACCTCTGCTCTTTCAAAAATATAAATCGCTGCAAAGGAGACCACCATCAAAACAATTCCGCTTGTAAGCGCCATCCCCATGTTGCCGTAGGAAATATTCAGGTAAAGGGTAACTGGAAGAACTTCTGTTTTCATGTAGGAACCTCCGGCCAGAATCAGAACCGTTCCAAAGGTTCCGATGCACCTGGCAAAAGAAATCACCGTGGCGGCAAGACATCCGTTTTTTGCAAGGGGAAGGGAGACATTGATAAAAGTTTGAAACATGGAATACCCCAGGGAACGGGAAACAAATTCCAGGCGAGGATCAATATAGTCAAACGTGGATTTCATGATACGGCTGGCATAAGGAAGGGCTGTGAAAAACTGTGCCGCCACAACCCCCTGTTTGGTAAAAACAAATTTTAACCCGATCATCTCCATACACCTGCTGACAAAGCTGTTGCCGAAAAGCAGAAGCAGGCAAAGTCCCAAAACAAGTTCCGGGAATGCCACGGGCAGATCAATGATGGTCTTGACAAACCCTTTGCCGAAAAAATCAAACCGGGACAAGGTATAACCAATGGGAAGAGCAAAACCCATGACCAGGATCGTGGATATCAGCCCCGTTCCCATGGAAAGCTTCAGGGAAAACATCATCTCCTCACTCCACAGATTTTGCCAGATGTCTTTGAATTCAGGCACGACAAACAGTGATCCGATTGCCAAAACAAGCACAAGGGTAATAAATTGGGTAAGAAAAACAAACGAAATCCGGAAATAATTTATTCTTCGCAAGGCTTGAAACCCCAATTTTGCCAAATCCGACCGCCCTGTTTTGATGCCACATAGGCATTAAATGCCATGGCTTTTTCCATGTTAGCGGTCTTTGAGCAAACCGCTGTGGGAATGGTTTTAATCATATTGTATTTTGCTTCAATGGGTATGACTTCAAGTTTGCCTTTACCCTCTGCCCAAGAGGTCAGATCTCCCCATATAACCGCCGCATCGACCTGTTTCAAGGCCACATAAATCAGCAACTGGTTAACGGTCGGAGCATACACCTCAATATTGGGTTGAACCTTTTCCCATAATCCGGCCTTTGTCAGCATCTTTTTGGCCACTTTCCCTATGGCCGGGGCCTTTGGATCACCAATGGCGACCTTGATACCCGGCCTGGCCAGGTCTTCAAAACCCCGTATATCAGCTGGATTTCCCTTGGGCACGGCAATAACCGGCACATGAAGAACCAGATTATGAATGGTTTCCTTGATTACCCAGCCGTTTTTCAGGGCATCATCAGTATACTTGGCTGCACCGGGAATCAATACATCGCAGGGCTGACCCGCCGCAAGCATTCCAAATATTTCACCTGAACTGCCGTAATGGATATCCACCTGTATATTATTTTGTTTTTCAAAATTTTTTCTCATCTCTTCCATGGGTTTTATGAGTCCCGCACCACTGAAAACAACAAGATCAGCAGCATAGCTGTTTCCCGCAAAAACCAGCAAAATTACAAAAATGAAAATGAGTTTGCGCATTTCAACCTCCTGAATTCAAATTGCTTTTTATTTTATTCCATACCTTTTGCAAAAAAAGCAAAACAGCCGTACCAGAATCAACCTCCCCCGAGGCAGACGCTCCTTGCTTTTTTAAGACTATCTTATCCAAATCCCATGTCTTTGCTTACTCTTGAAAGCATGCAAGGTTTATATTGGTTTGTATTTGGCATGTCAAGGCAATTACAAAAAAGCAAATAAAATCAAGGCCAATCCAAACCAATACCCACCTTAATCAACAAAAGCTTAGGATCGGCTCTCCTTATAAACCAGCAAACCCTTGACGATCCATTCCCAACCATCAAGCAAAAACATCCTTAATACTTTGAATCCTTCAACCGATAAAACGACAAATAGAGGCGGCATTTTTTGCAACTTGCCGAACAACAGTATGGCTTAATAATAAGGCAATACATAAAAGTCTGAAAAAATCATATAAGCAATTTTCATTTCTTTAATACAAACAATAATCAACACTTTCCTTGCTTAGTGGTTGTTAAATCAAGAAAAACATTCTACGATCATACAAAGAGATGTTTGTATTATATGTATAAGCTGATCAGAATAATAATCACCATGAACAAGGATTTATAATATGTCTTTTAATTTCATAATGATGTTTTCAATGACTGTATTTATTGCGTCAATAATACCAGGTCCAAGCATGTTGCTGGCTTTAACTCACGGCATACATTACGGAGCCAAAAAAAGCATGGCGTCAGCCATGGGCAATGTAACAATTACATTCATTCAAGCATCTATTTCCATTGCAGGTCTGGGAACAATTTTAATGGCTTCCGAAACTGCATTTCAACTCATCAAATGGGCAGGGGCAGCATACCTTCTCTATATTGGAATCAGCATATTATGCTCATCAGAAATGTCATTATCTACAAAAAACCTCAACCGTTCCACGAAAAAAAATTCTTTGACCGGGATGTATCTGCAAGCCGCCTTTGTGACCGCTGGAAATCCCAAAGCAATTGTATTTTTCACTGCAGTCTTTCCTCAATTTATTGATCCTGGTATGGCCTATTTCTATCAGTTCTGCGTGCTTATGACTATTTGCACTTTTATAGCATTTTCCTGTTTTATGATTTATGCAATATGCGGTCAAAAAATTGTATCACTATTTTCCAAAGATATGGTGGGAAAACATATAAAAAGAATTATTGGCAGCACTTTTATTGGGGCAGCAATTGGTCTTGCTGCAAGCAACAAATAAATCCCATGGCAATTGTGAATCAGAATGGTTGACCTCGAACATTGAAGAAAAGCTATATTAAAACCTGTGGAGGACAATATGGCAATATCATTTATGGACGGAAATGAAGCTCTTGCAAGGGGAGCCATTGCAGCCGGATGTAATTTTTTTGCCGGGTATCCGATTACACCGGCAACGACAATCTTAAACAACATGCTGAAAATGCTGCCCCCCAAAGGAGGTATATGTGTACAGGCAGAAGACGAAATCGCCTCAATGGGATATTGCATTGGTGCGGCCATGGCAGGTAAAAAGGCACTCACCGCAACATCCGGCCCCGGCATCAGTCTTTACAGCGAGCAGATTTCATTTGCCATTGGCAGTGAAATTCCCCTGGTGATTGCAGATGTGCAGAGACTTGGCCCGTCAACAGGTTCGGCAACCAGAGGGGCTGACGGTGACATTCAATTTTTAAGGTGGGGAAACTCAGGCGGTGTTCCAGTGATCGTTCTTGTGCCCGCAGATGCCAAGGACTGCTATGTTCTTGCCTTCCACGCATTTAATTATGCCGAAGAATTCCGGTGTCCTGTTTTTATTGCCTCCAACAAGGAAATCGGCATGACAAAGCAAAGTATTGATCTTGAGTCGATAACCCTTCCGAAGATTGTGGCACGAAACCTATTTTCAGAAAGCACCTATCTGCCTTTTGAGGCTAAACCAGATGCAGCCCCACCATTTCTTCCAATTGGAGGCAAAACCATTGTCAGGCAGACATCCTCAACCCATGGCCCTGACGGCTATCTCACCATTGACCCGGATGTAATTGCTCAAAACCAGGCGCGGCTGAGAAAAAAAATTCACAAAGCCCGGAACAGAATCACACTGTTTGAAGAGAATATCAAAGAAACATCAGACACACTGGTCATCAGCTACGGCATTACATCACGTTCGGTGAAAAATGCTGCAAAACGCCTTGAAAAAAAAGGCAAAGCCGTCTCAACACTTAATTTAAAAAGCCTTTGGCCGGTGCCCGAAGATCTTTTGATAAAAAAAGCCAAACCCTTTACCCGCATTGCAGTCATTGAGATGAACCTGGGCCAATATGTAAAGGAAATCCAGCGGGTGCTTTGTGACAAAAAGATAGGATTTTACGGCCAGATGAACGGCCAACTGATCACGCCGTCAAAAATCATGGAGGTCATTGAAAATGAGTCGCTTTTTAAATAAAAACCGTCCCCCTGTCTATTGCCCCGGATGCACACATGAAAAAATCACCAAAGGACTTGATAAAGCCCTGACCGACTTAAACCTTCCGGCAGATAAAACCGTTATTGTTTCTGATATCGGCTGTTCCGGTCTTTTTGATACCTTTTTTAACACACACGCTCTTCACGGCATTCACGGTCGTGCCCTGACCTATGCGACCGGTCTTAAACTTGCCGCCCCTGACCTTAACGTTATTGTCACAATGGGAGACGGCGGTCTTATAATCGGAGGTGCCCATGTTCTGGCAGCATGCAGACGTAACCTGGATATGACCCTGATCATTCTCAACAATTTCAACTTTGGCATGACCGGCGGGCAATATTCCGTCACTACCCCGACAGAAGCAGTGGTGGGATCGGAATTTCTCAATCAAGCTGAAATTCCACTGGATATCTGCACAATTGCCCAAAGTGCAGGTGCCACTTATGTTGACAGATGTTCGGGGTATGATGCAGACTTGTCCGGGAAAATCTGTAAAGCCATTGAACACCATGGGTTTTCCATCATTGAAACCCTTGGTATCTGTACGGGCCGTTATACAAAAAAAAATCCGCTGACCCCAGCCTCACTTGATCAGATGATCAAAAAGTTTCCTGAACCATCCGGCAGGATTGAAAAAAACCAAAGACCTGAATATGGAGACCGCTACCGGGAACTTGCCAAAGAAAAAACCATTTTCCCCGAGGCAGCAACCATAGAAAAAAAAATACATCTTGGAAATTATCAACACCAGGAAGTGGTTATTCTGGGCAGTGCCGGCATGCGGATCGTAACTGCAGGAGATATTGTCGGTCATGCAGGGCTTTGTGCAGGCATGAACGTGTCAATAAAAAACGACCATAATGTCACCGTTCTCAGGGGGCCGTCTGTCAGTGAGATCATTATTTCACCCGATAAAATAGACTACCCAGGCATTGAATCGCCGTCCGTTGTCCTGGCATTGAGTGATGAAGGGGTACAGCGAAGAAACAAAATATTTGCATCCCTGAAACCGGATACTTTTGTATTCAAAGAAAAAAAGGTTTCAATTCCCCAAACCCCAGGGAAAGTTGTTGAAATCGACTTCAGGAAACTGAAAATAAAAAAACAGGACTGGGCTATGGCCTCCCTTGGAGTAATGGCAAAAAAAGAGAAAGCCGTCAACAAAGAGATGCTGATTCACGCATTAAAGTTCTGTTTCAATGAAAACCGATATCTGACCGCAATGGAAACCATTGAAAAAACATTCAATGCATAACAGGGCCTTGCCTTAACAAAAAAACTGATAAAAAGCTGTCAAAAACAACAAAAAGACAAGGCCCTGTTTATTCAAATTCACATCATAAATTTATGAATTTAAGATCTTTTTTGCACTTTCATTATTGACATCAGACACATGGGGAATACCGGTTGCACGAGCTGTTTCCCTATTGCCTGCAAAAATTTCATCCGCTGTCTTTCCAACTTACAGAACGGTTTTTGACAATTCATTCCAGTTACCGTTTACAGCAGCCCGGCGCTCAGGATAGATGGCAACTTCGATATTGGCACCTAAAAATCCAGGAATCATAATGGCTCTTCCCATGCAGATCAGTTTTGTGTAATGAATTACTTATTAGCAAAATAATGCACATTAAAAGGATCATGTTCCATTTCAATCACAGCAACCTTTTCAAACCCTGCCCTATTCAACATCTGAACGGCCTTTTGTCTTCCCCACATCATGCCAAGACCCGTACCGCCATCAACAAGCCCCACAGGCATGCAATGCATCAAGCTTACCGTATACAAAAAAGGCCCCATGGGATGATTTAAATTTTTAGCATGGTCGCTGCCAGCATCAATGTCCACCATGGAAAACCTGCCGTTGCAGGAAAGCATATACCGAACTCCTTTCAAGGCATCCAATGGCTTTGTCTGATCATGTATGGAATCAAAAGCCGTGATATAATCAAAGCGTTCTTGAAATTCAGCATTTCCTTCAATCCGGGCAGCATCCTGTATCAGATAAGTCACATTTTTCAATCCCTGCTCAACAGCCATTGTCCGGGCTGTTTCAATGGCCGCTTCATGGGTATCAATTCCAATAAAATCTGATTTAGGAAAATGCCGTGCCATCAGGTTCAGTGCAACCCCTTCACCACAGCCCAAGTCACACACGTCTATTCCTTTTTCCAGATCACACACAAGCCTTCCATCATCCACTCCAGGTAAAAATTTATCCACCAGAACCTGTTCATGTTTGGCATTGGAAAGCTCTGCCATGAATGACTGGAACTTTGGATAGCATGAAAAAGGAACACCATCACCGGATGAGAACCCCTTTTCAACTTGCTCCAAAGCGCATTGGGTCAGTAATGGAATTTCCTGAGAATACACGCCTAAATTTGCATCACCCGAGCGCCTGGTCAGGCAGGTGGCATGTTCTGCCGGCAAAGAATATGCCGTTTCCCCGGATGCTTGTGAAACAATATGCACAATTTGTCCGGTCACCATCACTCCCAGCCATTCTGAGACATATCGTTCATTCAGATTTGCACTGTCGGCAATTTGCTTTACTGATGCAGGAGCATCCATAGTGTCCATCACATCAAACAGCCCTGTTTTATATCCGATTCCCATGGCCAGGTTAAGTGCCCCATAGTTTAAAATATCCACCATTTTCCGATTGAAATCCTGCTTTTTTTTATCCGGCATCCTTCCTCTCTGTTGGTTTTTTCATATTTCAAAGCAACAACATGCTTTTGTTTGTTTTATGAATCACGCATATTTTTTATATTATCCCTGAGCTGGTATATCTGCATCCCCAAACCTATACATTGTTTACCCTCCATGCAGACATTTGCATCTTCCGGTTCAAGATAGGTCTTCAAGGTCTGGTTATCTTTATTCAGTTGTACAACCCATACCTTTTTATCCTGATCATACTCTACATTCAGATCTATCCCGCACTCACCAATATCCGGATATACGGATATTATTTTTTCGCAAAGTTGATTTTTAGTATACATTTTTTTCCTCCTTGCGGCCTTTATGATTTTTATAAAAAAAATCTTAAAAAATTCACACCAAAACTTTCATGCTTTGATGTGGGCAAATCCTAAACAAAATATCAGGTTTACCCATGGCAGTTATTAAAAAAAAACCACCAATGTCTATTATTAAAAAATAATGCTGTTTCCGGCAATGTAAATACTTTTCAAATAAAACCGACAACCCAAAAGTATCCAGTCTGTCTTTAAAGATGGCCTTTCTACGCATTGACAGGATCACAAAATTTTTATACCGTATTAAGCATCTAATATTTTTTTCAATCAAATGAGAATCTGCAATGCTGAAAATAAACGACAACATAAGTATTCCGGAAACGCAAATTCAGTTCCAGGCCATACGGGCACAGGGAGCAGGCGGCCAGAATGTCAACAAAGTCTCCACTGCGATACACCTTCGCTTTGACATTCAAGCCTCCAGTCTGCCGGATCAGGTTAAAGACAAGCTATTATCTCTCAGCGACCAGAGAATTTCAAAAACCGGTGTTCTGGTGATCAAGGCCCAGACTTTTCGGACCCAGGAAAAAAACAAGGAAGATGCACTGAACCGCTTACAAAAAATTGTTCAAAGCGTTCTGGTCAAAAAAAAGAAGCGACAAAAAACAAGACCGAAAAAAGGAGCAGTTGAAAAGCGCCTGGATAGCAAGACAAAAAACGGCAGGGTCAAAAAATTGAGAAAAAAAGTGGACTATTAATCTTCTTTAGGCAGAGGAAAATCAATGAAAATTCTTCTTACAAATGACGACGGCTACGCTGCTCCTGGAATTCAGGTGTTGTACGCAGCACTCCGGCAGTATCACAAGGTTGTTCTGATTGCACCCGACAGAGAAAAAAGTGCCGTGAGCCACGGTATCACCCTTAATGACCCCATACGAATGAGCCCGGTCCGCTTAAATGACGGAGATGATGGATATGCGGTTGCAGGAACACCTGCTGACTGTGTTAAACTGGGGTTATTTGACCTTTTTACCACGCCACCGGACCTGATTATTTCAGGAATCAATCCTGGCTGCAATGCAGGAGTTGATATCAATTATTCAGGAACGGTTTCAGCTGCCAGGGAAGGCGCTTTAAACGGCATATTGAGCCTGGCGGTTTCCATAAAAACAGGAAAAACTCTTGATTTTAAAGGAATGTCCCGCTTCATTGTCAATATAGTTGATAAGGTGTATTATAACGGGCTTCCTTCAGGAACATTCCTGAACATCAACGCACCGGATATTCCATTTGATGAGGTGAGAGGTGTTAAAATCACCCGGCAGTCTTCTAATAATCTTTCCAAACAATTTGACAAGCGTGTTGATCCTAAAAACAGGTCTTATTACTGGTATGGCCGCATTGATCAGGTAGCAGATGAACCGGATTCAGATATCACTGCGATATTGCAAAACTATATTTCCATAACACCTGTTCAATGCGATATCACTAACTACAGCGTATTGTCTGAATTGGAACCATTCCAATTGCCTTAAAAAAAAAGAAAAGGATATAATCACATCCGGTTCATCCAGCCCCACAGTTGGTTTATTCAAGCTTTAACTTCAATTCTTTATTTTATTCACAGCCGCATCAAAGCTTGCCTGATCTGTTTTAAAGGCCTTGGCCTTTTCGCCAACCCTGATAATTGTCAAAGTATTTATCCGGTCGCCTTTTTCAATTTTATTGACCACATCCTGACCGGTGATCACTTTTCCAAACACCGTATGTTTATTATCAAGCCATGGCGTTGCCTTGTGGGTAATGAAAAACTGGCTGCCATTTGTTCCTGGTCCTGCATTGGCCATTGACAGGATTCCTGGAGAATCATGTTTCAAGCCAGCCACAAACTCGTCGGCAAATCTATATCCAGGACCGCCCCGGCCTGTTCCGGTAGGATCACCACCCTGAATCATAAAATCTTTGATCACCCTATGAAAAATCAATCCGTCATAATATTTTTTTGAAGTACCTTGACTGGAGGCAATTGTTCCTTGTGCAAGTCCGGCAAAATTAATAACAGTGAGGGGAACACGGTCATAATATAGAACAGCCAGAATCCGGCCTTTATCAGTATCAAATTGTGCGTATAATCCATCCTTGAGATCCTGAACGATGAGATCCTGAGTACTGAGATCCTGGGAAAAGACAGAACAGGGTATTAGAAACAAAAATAGAACAACAGACACACCAGTAAAAATTTTTTTACCTGAAATCATTTTTTTCTCCATAATTTAAAATTATCCAACAATTAAGCCATTCAACCCATATAGGATATAAAAATAAGTTTTGTCAACACCTCAACAATGCCCCGAATCCACCATCTAAATTAAAATTTTAAAGGCTTTCATATAACTGCCACGGGCAGATCTGGTCTTTCGCTCATATTTGCCCACAACAAAACATGAAAGTCACTGTTTGAATTTTTGAAGACTTTTTATATGAAAGAACTTTTAACCTGCTGAAATTAAATATCTTTCATTATTTGTTGTGACAAAGTGATCTGACATGGCCGTTATATAAAAATTTTACAGTCAGGGGATTGTCAAGAATCAAATGATCACTAATTTTTAAATATTTGATGTCTGTGCCTGGATATATTATTGTAGCAAAAACAAATAAGATGAGGATAACACCATGGGAAAATCATTTCAGGACCAACTGCTTAAAGCAGGACTTGTTAATAAAAAACAGGTTAAAAAGGTCAAGCATGAAAAACATGTTGGTCGCAAGAAAAACAAAGCAAAAGGCTCCCCTACTGAAATAAACAAAGCACGGCAAGAACAATTGGCCAAAGAAAAACTCAGCCAAGAACTCAACCGGCAACTCAACAAAAAAAAGCAGGAACGTGAAAACCTGGCACAGGTAAGGCAACTCATTGAAACAAACCGATTAAATCTGGATGATTATGATGAGTCCTACTACTTTACCGTAGGAAAAAAAATCAAACGATTATTTGTAAACGAAAAAATATCCCAAAAGCTCTGTCATGGACAATTAGCCATTGTCAAATTTGATGATTGTTTCGAGATTGTTCCTGCAAAGGTGGCTGAACAGATCACAAGCCGCAATCATGGTGATATGGTTGTATTATATAACGACCATGACGAATCAAGCTGTTAAAACAAATAATGGGAAACACATAATTCCAACCGGTTGAATGCTCTTTCATATTGTTCAAAGAACCTGAAAAATAATAGCCCCAAGATTCAAGCTGATCAACAAACAGGCCCCCGGAATGATCCAGAGGCCTATTGTTGTTTAAAAGTTTGCTTCAAGCATCCCAAAAGCAACAGTTTCCAGTTATTTTTTATTTCTCCGGCCAAATATTATAAAAATGATTGACAGGGCCGTGGCCCTTGCCTGTTTTATAGTCGATCCCGGCTAAAAGGGCTCCGGTGATATAAGATTTGGCATTCTGCACGGCTGTTTCAATATCCATACCCCTGGCAAGGCCGGCGCAGAGAGCTGAAGACAATGTGCAGCCGGTCCCGTGCGAGTTAATGGTGTTAATGCGTGACCCCGGCAGTGTGGTTAAGGTATCCGTACTTTTTTGATACAAAAGATCGCTGCTGTCTTCATGGTCGAGATGTCCGCCCTTGAGCAACACATTGTCACACCCCAGCGTGGCAAGTTCCATGGCGGCCCGGTACATGTCTTCCCGTGTTGTAACCTCCCAACCCAGAAGGACGGACGCTTCAGGCAGATTGGGAGTGATGATTGTCACCCCTGGAATCAAAACATTTTTCAACGCCTTAACTGCGTCATCACGAAGCAGCTTGTCCCCGCTTTTGGAAATCATGACAGGGTCCAGTACGATATTGGAAGTTTTCCAATGGACCAGTTTTCGGGCAACAATTTCAATAACCTCGGGTGAATGAAGCATGCCGATTTTAACGGCATTGGTTCCAATGTCTTCCATAACCGCATCTATCTGCTGGCCGATAAATTCCGGAGGAACCGGGAAAATACCGGTCACTGTCCGGGTGTTCTGGGCTGTCAGGGCTGTAATGGCCGACATTCCAAAACAGCCCAGAGCTGAAAATGTCTTCAGATCAGCCTGGATACCCGCACCTCCGCCGCTGTCCGATCCGGCTATGGTCAAGGCTCTATAATAAGATTTCATAATCTTTTCTCCTTTTTTTACAGGGATTGGCTCCATGATTGTTTTCTATGCTTTTAAGCGCTTTTTGATATCAGTTTCAGACAATTGGTAAAGCGCATCAATAAAATTGACCTGAAGCGTTCCAGGACCCGATGAAATTTCAGCAGCAATTTCCCCGGCAATCCCCATGACTGCCATTGCATGGGCAGCAGCTTTGTCGAATTCAGGATTGACTGCGGCAAAAGCACCGCAAATGGCCGTGGCAGTGCATCCCAAACCGGTTACCCTTGGCATTAAGGCATGGCCGTTTTTAACTTCGTATAAAGTTTGAGCAGAGACAATATAATCAGTTTCCCCGGTGACACACACGGTGCAGCCGATTTCACGAACCAGGGTTTTTGCGGCGTCAACAGCCTGATTCGATTCACTGGTGCTGTCAACTCCTTTTGTGGATTGGCTTTGACCGCACAATGCCATAATTTCCGATCCATTCCCCCGGATGATGGATGGAGCAAAGGCCTGAATCAGATCCTTTGCTGTTTGGGTACGATAGGGTGTGGCACCCGCCCCTACCGGGTCCAGGACAATGGGAACCTGTTTTGATTTTGCTGTTTTTGCCGCCCTGAACATTGCATCAATCCATCCATCGTTCAAGGTACCGATATTCAGAACCAGGGCTCCGGCAATCCCTGCCAGATCTTCAACTTCCTGCACAGCATGGGCCATGACCGGGGACGCACCTATGGCTAACAGGGCATTGGCCGTGGTGTTCATCACCACATAATTGGTTATATTGTGAACAAGAGGGGCATTTTCTCTTATTTTTTCAACATCTTTAAATATATTTGCGGGTTGCAGGGTCATGGGTATACTCTCTTTATTTTTAATCAAATCACACTTGTTCCAGCACTTTGACGGACATATTATCAACAAGATGCTCTGTTTTTTTTCTGTATGAAAGCATATGTGATGATGACAGATGAGCTTTTAAATCCTCCAGCCTGTCCCATTTCTCAATTATTGTGACACCGTTTGGATTCAACTGCTGAGGGGGTAAATCTGCATGAACATCAATGGTTGGAACATACTCTATACATCCTTTCTCTTCAAGAACTCTTGGAATGTTTGATTTAAAAATCTCAATAAATTCTGACAATCGGCCTTCTTTAATTTGTATTGATGCAATTACATTTATCATTTAATAATCTCCTCAGCTTTGCAAAGCTTTTATCCGATAAAATCAACTTTTACATACGCCCAATGGTCTCAATCTATCACTCTGAAGTTAAAACATACAAGTCTTTTCATATTGTTAATATCCACTCACAAAATCATTTTGTCATGGCCAGTCAGGTTATTGTTAGGGCATCATAAATATTTGTTTAAAAAGCTGTTTTTCCATCACAGGTTCAAGTTTCTGCGGTATTTTTTTTGTTCTTGTGCTTTTAAATTTTTCTCTTGAATGGTATTTATACTTTTTTAAAAATAAACAGACAAAAAAACAGTATGCAGGAGAATAAAAAATGCCCAAGGCTTGTGAGTTGAAAAAAGGGAATGTTGTTGAGATAAATAATGACGCTTACATGGTTAAACATATTGATGTTAAAACTCCATCGGCAAGAGGAGCTGTAACCCTTTACAAGATAAGATTCAACAACATTAAGACCAAACAAAAATATGAAGAAAGCTACAAGGGAAATGATATGCTCAATGAAGTGGCTCTCTTGAAACGACCTGTACAATATCTATATCCAGACGGCGCTTTGCATGTATTCATGGACAGCCAGGAGTATTCCCAGTACATGATAGAAAACGATGCAATAGAAGATGAACTTGTCTGGATCACGGATGGTATGGAAGGCCTTGTTGCCCTTATCATTGATGAGAATATGGTTTCCATTGAAATTCCAAATGCCCTTGTTTTTGAAATATCTGAAACTGCTCCCGGCATCAAAGGTGCGAGTGCATCAGCAAGAACCAAACCCGCAACCCTTTCAAACGGCGTTGAGATTCAGATCCCGGAATATCTTGAAGCAGGAGACATGATCAAGGTCAATACAGAAACAAAAAAATTCATGTCCAAGGCCTGATCCCAAATTTATCAGACGCAACTCTAAAAAACGGTTTTCCCACGGAACACACCTCTTTTTCTGAATACTTGTCAGACAAAATATCTGATGCATCCTTCTGTAATCGTTCAAACAAACGGCTGGATTATTGCGTTATTACAAAAGAATTTGAAAAAAATATGAAAAACAAGTTTGAATTAATGGCACCTGGCGGAGACATTGATTCCATAAAGGCCGCCATCCTGGCAGGAGCGGATGCAGTATACTGTGGGCTGATTAAATTTAATGCCAGAAACAGGGCGGCAAATATAAATTTTGAAGATTTAAACGGAATTTTAAATCTTGCTCATAAGCACAACTGCAAAGTTTTTCTAACCCTGAATATAATCATACTGGAAAGTGAAATTCCAGCTCTTGTAAGATTGCTTAACAAAGTTGTAAACACAAAGATTGACGGCGTAATTGTTCAGGATTCAGGATTGTTTTATTTGTTGTCCAAATATTTTAAAGACCTTGAAATACATGCATCCACACAATGCACCACACATAATAAAGGCCAGATACTTTTTTTAAATAAACTTGCTGCTGCCCGGGTTAATCTGTCACGAGAGTTGAATATTGATGAGATAAAAGAGTTGACCCCAATTGCCCGTGAAAACAATATCTCAACCGAAGTGTTTGTCCATGGGTCCTATTGCATCTCTTTTTCAGGACTTTGTTACATAAGTTCCATTCTCGGAGGCAATTCAGGAAATCGAGGCCGCTGCAGTCAACCTTGCAGAGACAGATATATGACCACCCCTGCGGGCAAGGATTTTCCTCTTAATCTTAAGGATAATTCAGCATACTTTGATCTCAAAAACCTGTATGATGCAGGGGTTGATTCCCTTAAAATAGAAGGAAGAATAAAAAAATTTCATTATGTATATACCGTGGTGAACTGCTGGAAAAAACAAATCCTGAATTTTTATGACCATGGCGGAGTCGATAATGCTTACAATGCAGATAACACAGATTATGCAGCAACTAATACAGACAATACAAAAAATTTAACAAGTGACAACATTGACCTTTATAAAGTTTTTAACCGGGATTTTTCAAATGCCTATTTAAAGGGAGATATTAATAAACATATGTTTATTGATAATCCCCGGGATAATTCAGCAAAGCATCTTTTTGAGATAAAAAAAAAGAGCAAAAGCTGTTCGGCAACCAACAGCATGGAAAAAATCAAACAAGAACTTTATGATGAAAAAACAAAAATTATAACAACAGTTAAAGACAGAATCAAAGATTTAAGCATAGCAAAAACTCCTTTAACCATAAGCATCTCAGGAAAAACAAATGCCCCTTTGAAAATATCGGCAAAAACACCTGAAACTTCATTTGCTGTATTTTCAAAAAACAATCTTATCAATGCAGACAAACACACCATTGACCATAGCGCCATAGAAAAAAGATTTAAGAGCTTGAATAATACAAAATTTTACATTGAGCAGATAGACTTAAAAAATCTGCAAAAAGATCTTTTTATACCGTTTCAAGAACTCACTTCAATGAAAAATGAAATTGCATTCCTCTTAAACGGCTCAAAACCTATTGTTGCACCGATTAAAGTTCCCGTCTTAAACAAACAAAGCAAATTAAAAACCAAACCCTCTCTTTGTGTATTGATATCCTCCCCAAAGGATCTGTACCTGTGCAATACAACTTCAGCCGATATCTATTATAAGCTCCCTGATTGCCTTGAAAATAAAATTGCCGAACTCATAGAACTTTTCCAAAAAAATAAAAATTTAATTGCCTGGTTCCCGCCTGTTTTGATAGGAAAAAGCTATACTGCGGCAGTGGAATTTCTCAAGCAGGTGCAACCAAAACTCATTGTAACAAACAACACCGGAATCGCTTACAAAGCCTATGAAAACAAAATTGCCTGGATCGCAGGGCCTTATCTTAACAATACCAATTCCTTCAGTCTTTTATGCATAAAAGAAAAGTTTAATTGTTGCGGCTCATTTATTTCAAATGAAATCAATAAAAATCAAATAAAAAGGATTGTCAGTCCTGATGATTTCAAACTGTACTATAGTATATATCACCCTATTTTGCTTCTAACCAGCAGGCAATGCTTATTTCATCAGACCATTGGGTGCAAAAAAACCAAGATTGATGATGAATGTATTCAAGAGTGTAATAAATCCTGCTCAATCACAAATTTAAAAAAGGTTTGCTTTTTGATTGATAAAAAAAAGGGGGACTATCATTGCATGTATAATAATATTAATTTCCTGAATACAGATATTGTCACTGATTTGCCGGATCTTTTTTCCGGTTTTTTCATTGACTTAAGGGATATAAAAACCGGAACGAAAATTGATACAATGGATATGGATAAATCCGGAATCGTACGGCTTTTTGAGAATCTTATAAATGGAAGTCCTGATTCAAGACCTGATTCAAAACCTGATTCAAAACCTGATTCAAAACCTGATTCAAAACCTGATTCAAAACCTGATTCAAAACCTGATTCAAAACCTGATTCAAAAAAAGAACTCAAACAAATTATTCATCCATCCACCAACGCCCAATATAAAACAGGAATCTGAAAACACATAAAATAAGAATCATAACGCGGCTAAAATACCTGCCGTGCATTTGACACCTATATTTTCCAACAGATCAAGGATCATGCCTGCATTGTCGGCACTCTTTTTTGAAGGCCTCCTTATGATCAAGGTGTTAGCAAAAGCTAACAATAACACAAGCCTGATCCCATTGAGCCTATGCCCCCCCACTTGCCTTAAAAATATTAAAACTCATTAACCAGCAAATTATGCCTCCGGCTGTTTCTCAATATCAATGGTTGCCGATTGCCTCTGCAGGTCTACAAATTTATCTAAAAGCGCCTTGGATCGATGGAGGGTCAAATGCCGCTGGATTCTTTTTTCAGCTTTTTCAAAAGGAACCGTGCTTTCAAGCTTTTTGCCGGTGACAGTGATAATGTGATATCCAAAACTTGTTAAGACAATACCGCTTGATTGGCCGGGTTCAAGTGAAAAAGCGGCATCTTCAAAGCTTTTTTCCATGACTCCTCTTTTAAAATAGCCAAGATCTCCCCCATCGCTGTTGCTGGGGCATTGGGACAGGGCTTTTGCAAGGGTGGCAAAATCTTTGCCTGCCTTGATCTGGGCCAGGATGGTTTCAATTTCTTTTTTTGCATTTATTTTCTGTGCAGGTGTGGCGTTTTCATCCAGCTTGATAAGAATATGGCTGGCCTTAACTTCTTCCGGCCGGTTGAATTTTTCAGGATGATCAGTGTAATATTGCCGGATATCCCGGGGAGTTACGATCACTTTTTTTTCAAATTCCTGCTCCACAAAATTTTTAACAACCAGGCCTTTTTTAAAATGTCGTCTCAATTGATTTTCAGTAAAATGGATGCTTTCAAGCATTTTTTGATAATCAGCGGGTGTTTCAAATTGATCTTTAACCTGTTGAATTTCCTGGTCAATTAATGCTGCATCAATATCATATCCGGCTTTCAGGCCTGCCGTATATAGGATTTCGGCATTAATAAGGCTTTCCAGGGCTTTTTTTCTTATTTCAGGTTCATCTGACTTGGGCACTGGATCACCCAGGCTCAGAAGATGGGCGGTAAGGCTTTTAACCTCAAGATCCAGAGCTGTCCTGTAAATTTTTGATCCGTTGATCACGGCAACAACAACACCTTCTTTTTCATCTGACTGTACCTCATCGTTTAACGAAGAAGCTGCAGCTGTGATGCCGTAAAACAGCCCAATAAACAGAGCTGGTATTAAACAAATAATAAGAGGTATTTTTTTCATTTTTTTTTATCCTTTTTCAATTAATATTCTTTCCAAAAAAATCTTTAAAAGTTCAAACAGCGACTTTCAATCTTTTTTGTGGGCAAACCAAGGTGAAAGACCAAGTCTGCCCGTGACAGTTATAGGCAAACCAGAAAGAACTACCAGGTATGCCGCGGCAGTTATTCCAGGTTAAGGTTTTTCCATTTTTCAACTTCCTCAAAGGGTGCAAGTCCCCTGGGACAAGCCTTTTGGCATTTTTTGCAGCTCACGCACAAAGCCCCGCCCTGCCCCATGACCTGGTCAAGCTGATCAATTTTAGCACCCAGCATGATTTCCATTGGGTTGCACCCCTTGGACAGTAGCGGACAGACTGCCATGCATTGACGGCATTCCGTACAGAGCATAACCTGGAGACGTTTGTTGATGATTTGAAAAACAATCGAATAGATCAAAAGCCCTACGCAGATAATCACGCAGGAAGTGTACAGGGCCAGAAACATTATTGCTGTCTTCCTTTTTTTGTATCAAAATATGACCAGTCCTCATTGCCTTTATCCAAATATTCCGGTTTTATGCTCAGCCGCAAATCCGTCTTATAGATAACCCCCATTTTACACAAAGAAAAACATTTGCCGGATCGCGGACACCCGCCATGTTTAATAACGGGGTGTATGCGCCCATCTTCCAGGCGCGGCATGGTGATCACCCCGTTTGCAATGACCGGGCAGACAGATACACACATGGAACACGCAGGATAAAGGCATTCTTGAACCCCGAATTTTAAATTTTCGGCTTTTGCAGCAATCATAAGGTCAAAAAAATTCACCTCTTCCATAAGATTATTGGCTTTTTTAAAAACCTCGAATCCAGGGGTTTTCCCTTTTGTAAAATCAACACGAAAGTCGGCAAGATCACCCGGCATAACTTTCACCACCCGGTCATATATGGGTTTTAAGATTGTCACCTGGCGGCCCGCATCATCATAGGCAAAAATAACAATCCGGTCTGATGACGGCTCCCTGGACAGCCTTATTTCAATCATGTCTCGTAAAAAAAAGAACTTTGCCTGAATGGGAGGCACAACACCTGGATAGGTGCCGGGAAATATTTTTTTCAGATCGGTTTGAATCACATATACCCCTCCGGCAATACCAAGAAACAAAATCAGCATCAAAAGCCCTGCATAGGACCGTTTTTTTTCACGGTTAGAATTTTCCATCGTCTTTTAAGTCCTCAATTATTTTTAAAACCGGCAGATTAATGGGACACACCCTGTCACAATTGCCGCAAAGAGGACAGAAAGTTGCGGCATCCTTAACCTTTATTTTGTGTGTGGTAACTTCATAATCCAAATCCTTTTGGGTCAAAGATAATGTTTGAGCAGTCACCAGAGACTTGTCCGGAAGGATCAGGGTCATATTCGGATCAATATCCAAGGCTTTTCCAAGTTTCATCCGTATGTTGGTTGCACTCACATAAATTTCAGGATCATTGGTGATGGCAGCCGATATAAAGCCATAGGGATCAATTCCCAGAGGACAGATCTGCCGTCCCAGCACGCAGTTATAACAGGTCATGGCCCATGGATATCCTGACTTCAAGGATGTACCGATGGTGGCGGCAAGAAAAGCGGCAATACACAGATAACAAAAAACATTTATGTATAAAAATTTTTTTTTCATTATAGCACCATAGATTATTAAAGCACCATTATCAGCACACCCACGAGAATGCCGCCGAGAATCCCCCCAGGCTTGCAGGGTTTATAGCCGGAAAGAATATTGGTAAGTATCCCGCAGATGACGGCAATTCCGATTGAAACCGCCATCTCATCGAGCATGAACATACGGTTTGTCAGCCCGATACCGGCGACAATCAGTCCTGCAACAGGCGCACCCAGCAGGATACTGATTTGAAGGGCATTTGCAGTTATGCCGCTTTTCAGTCTCAGGTTCCCTTCACCAATGCCGCCGATACCACCCAGGGGAGACGGAGCGCAGGAGGCGGCACAGCAGACCACAAAACCCACCAGCATGACCGGAAGGCAATGGTCTATCCCTGTGCTTTTGCTCACTTCCATCCCAAACATCAAAACACCGGGCAGCAGAGCCGCCGCCGTAATTCTGCCGCAGGGCATGGGGAAGATAACCGGGATGTAGATCAATACCACACCCACCCCGACAAACCCCAGGGGAGTGTGTGTGGCAAGCCAGACAAGCAGGGTTGTCAATGCCTCAAACCCGCCTGTAACCATAAGGGCTCCGGCCATCATGAATCCAGCCACCATGGCCGTTACCGGGTGAATGATAATGCCGGCAACAAGGCTTTTAAAGCCCACATTTCCCACAGCCATGACAAAGATGGTCATGACCAGCAGTACGGTCTGAATGGGTACGGGAGGCTCAAAGATAAAAACCGCTCCCAGACCGGCCATATACAAAAAAAATGCAAAATAGGCGGAATCAGGCAGCGTTTTGACCTCCCGGTTTTCCGGCCCGGCCTCGTCCATGGGAACAGTGATCTTTGAAAAAAAAGCCACCAGAAACATGGTCAAAATGGTTATAACCATGATGGAAATCTGCTGGGAATTGGAAAAGGCGTGAAGGGCATATCCTGCTGTTCCCTCAACAATCATGCCGATGCCTCCCAGCGGAGACGGGCCGCAGGATGCCGCAGCATTCACGATCAGGCCAAAGACAATTGCCGGCACAAGAGACGGCCGGTTCTGTAGGCGTGCCACTGTCATGCCGAACATGATGGTGGCGGGGATAAGGGCGGCTGCCCAGACTCTGCCGCAGGGCATGGCAAATATGGTGGGTACGTTCACCAGCAAAAAGATCGTGCCGGAAAGCCCCAGAATCCTGCCTTGGGAGATGCGGGTTAAAATTTTTGCCGCAGCCTTGAACCCGCCTGCTGCGTCCACGGCACCTGCCAGCAAAAAACCGGCAATGGTTGCGGTAATGGGATGAAGGGTTGCTGCCGAAAAAATCTGGGACACCCTGAATTCAACGTTAAAAACCATGGCCATGACAACAAGCACCAGAGACCCCAGCACCAGGATGGACTGAAGAGGCAGCACATCCTGCCTTATCCATTGCCTGAAGGATGCAAGAAGAAGAAAAAGAAAAAAAAAGAGTGCGGCCATGCCCATCATGATGTTCTTCCTGCCATATTTTTTTTTGCGGTCATGATTTTTTTTGCGGTCAAACAGTCCCCGCTTGTGTCAAGACAGACCCGGTCACCTTGCTTAACGCTATTCATGCACATGTTGCAGGCGCTGATATATGCGGTGGTAACCGAGTTGTCATCCAAAATCACCCTTAACGGCAGATGCATTGCAAAACAGGCGTTGCCGCCCATGTCAGGATCAAACTGTCCGGGTGCCGTAAGCACTGTAGCGGTTTGATTACCGGGTATAAGATCCTTTAACAATGCCGTTATGATGATGTAGACACCAATGCCTGCAAGGATTGCATTGGGAATAATATTCAAAAACAAATCTGTCATATCACTGCCTTTTTTTGTACAAAACAATTTTTAACATCTTGAAATCAAATCTTTTTTGTTTTTTGTTGCACCATTTTGATCTGCCATGGCCGTTAATTAATTTATGAAATCGCATGGATCAGAACCCCGCTGATTGCACCGCCTAAAAGGCCCTGCATATCCAGAAAAAAAGTGCCGAATGCAATATTGAATCCGCAACCTGCAAGGCTGCCGGCCAGGACAAGCCAGACAAGACCGGCATATCTGCTGCTGTTCAGTCTTGCCAACAAAGTCTTTGTGTGATTGTGTGTATCGTTCAAAATTCAACCCTGATTCAATTGTTCAAGAAATTTGGGATCAGGCGCAGCCATTTGACCGTATCCCAGAAGATCGTCTATTTTTACCATCAGCCAGTTGGTCAGCCTGGATCTTTTTGAAACCATAAAGTTTGCTGCGTCATGCAGTATATTATCGGGTTTGTTATAAGGACATGACCCGATGCAGGCCAGGCATTTTGGATTGGAAACCAGGTAGTCGCCGCATCTTTTCCCGTCAACAGACCATTTCAAAGCGCCTCTGACCCAATTTGGAGAACCAAAAGGGATGGCTTTTACAGGGCAATAATCAGCACATTTTTTACAGGTATTGCAGAACTCTTTGATACCAAGCCTGATTGGCCGGTCAAACACAAGGGGCAGATCAGTTGTAACAACGGCAAACGACCCCCTGGGCCCCATTTCTTTGTTAATGATCATGCCGTTTCGCGCCAGCTCTCCAAGCCCTGCCTTTATGGCAAGGGGAATGATCTGAACCTCGCTCCACCTGGTATAATGGGCTCTTGCCGAATACCCCATCCCCCGGATAAACCTTGCCAGTTCAACTGCGGTTTTTCCGCCTTCGGAAAAAAATCTCATGGCTTGTTTCAACTCTTCCAGATCTTTGTCTGATATCTTTTCTGCCGACTTAACCACCCGGCCGGACAGGGCTGCAGCAAGTTCCTCTGGAATGGAAGAATACATCTCTTCCCAGGGAAGAGGAGCTGTCGGGCTGGCCAGTGTATATTTAAGATCCTTTCCCACGACAATTGCATTGGGATGAGAAAGCCTGATGGGATTGCCTGCATGATCATTTGTAAACACATAGGTTGAATCAAGTTCAGTAACGCCCACCACCCTTGCACCCAGTGCTTTTGCCTGATCCTTGATATGATCTGTCAGGACTTGGGGATTTGTTACCTCTATTCTGGGGGATGCAGGTGTTCCATCCCTGTGTACTTTATAAGAAACTTTTCCCACACAGATATCATAGATGGAAAGAGTCAACTGATCTGTTGGAACCGCATCGTTCATATCAGTATACAGCTCCGCCCCCGGCTGTTCCCTTGCATCATACCGCTGCTGTTCCCCCTTGATATCAGTTGAGCCAAGAACGTCTGAACGGCTGCTTTGCTCGGTCGGAACAAAAAGGGCCAGAGTAAACAGGCCGGCAGCACACAGGGCCGCAATGATCTGTTTTTTTGCTTTTTTGTTTTCAAAACAGCCCTTGCTTTTTAATTTTACAAAGAAAAAAGTGACGCCCGACATAAAGATGAATGCACTCAAACTGATAATCAGCCCCCTGCCCATTTTTTCCGAAAAAAGTATGGTGCTGAGAACAAACAGCAAGGCATCCAGGGTGATAAGAAACAGAAGGCTTGATATCTCAAACCATTTCCATCCCGATTTCATATTACAATCCTTTACTGATCAGTATAGTTAGAAAAATCACTGCATAACCGCCTGTTTTCGTAAAATATACTGAAGTATAAAAATATTTGCGTATCATAAATGATCCATGGTATTTTAAAAAGCTCCCCGGGTTTGGAAACTGCAACACAAGCGTATGCAGGACTTTTTTGCAACGCTTTTTTGCACGGTCGCGGGTGCCCTTCTCGGGGAGCTTTTAATCATGAGTTTTTACATAATTATTCTTTTGGCTTGAAAAAAACCATGGTCACAAAGCCCGGAGCCGTGAAGATCAGAAACATGGCAATAAACCGCCATCCCGCCCTGAGACTTCCCACTTCAATGCCGTCATAAAAACCCCACAATCCGAACAGGAGCATTCCGATCACCACTGACCAGCCCCACATCTCAATCCATGTGAGGCTGAGTGACAACTCTTTTGAACCTATTTTTAAAGACATAAACAACTCCTTTATCAATTTTTCTTATTACAGAGCCCAGTCATCCGCAGCCTTTTCATAGGACCAGGTGCCTTTTTCATATTTTGACCGCCTCGGATAAACATCTTCGTCTTTTTTATACCATCCGCCGGAAAAGGCCTTTCCTTCCTTGAGCATGGCATCGGCTTCCTCTTTGGTCAGCACTTTTCCAATGGCCTTGACATCCTTGTCAAGCTCCCCTTTGGGGTTGTCCCAATGCACATTTTTGCTTCTTCCGTTTTCATCAAGTAAACGGGCTGGAATTTCACCCCATTGAATGCCTTTGTAAGTCACGCCTACCTTACCCATTTTGGCACCTACACCCGTTGCCCACTCTTCATCCGGGCTTCTGTCTTCTTCCGTATAGATGTAACGTCCGACTTTTCGGGGAAATTCGGTTTTAAATCCCGGATTTTCAAGTATCCACCGTGCAGGACGGTTTACTCCGAATTGTTTTGATTCCGTGCCGTATTGATAGTCGAGCCAGTCTTCAAGGCCCACACCATTGACGTTTCCGAAAAGAAAGGGTGCAAGATACGAATGCTTGAGCATGTAATTGCCCATAAGATGGAAAGCTGTGGCCGGTTTGTTGTAAGGACAGGATTTCAGGCACTCGTTGCAGCAGTTGCCGTTTAGGTTTCCGGTTCTGAACCGGACACATTTATCCTTGTCCACATGCCACATTTCAATTCCGTTCTCAATGGTTCTTTTTCCCATGGGAATGGCATTCACCGGGCAGGAACGGGCGCACCGGTCACAATGACTGCAAAACCGGGTAACCCCGTAGGACTGGCGGGGAGGATCTACGGCCATGGGAAAATCCGTCAGGATGGTGGCGGATTTAAACCGCAATCCTCCAACAGACGGCACAACAGCATCGCTCAACCGGCCATATTCACCCAGCCCGCAATAAACGGAAAACGGAGTTTCAATGGTTTCATAATTGATACCGCCATGACCAACCCTTGCCGCATATCCCATATCCCTGAGTGTCTGGGCAAGGCGCACGGCAATAAAAGCACTGGTGCTGTATGCCTGGCCGCTTTTTGTGATGCTCCACCAAGACCAGCCCGGATCATTTAAAACTCTTCGCCATCTCTGATCCGTGAAAACCTGGATGCCGTATTTGAGTTCCTCAACTTTTTCAAGGGGCAGAGGGGTGCCCGCTGTCATGATATCATGAGAAAAGAACCATCTCGGGTCGACCCTGCAGATTCCCACATCTTCAGAACCCAGCCACAGTCCGATTTCCTTGACCATGAGAGCGTTTTCTTCAGGCGTGTATTTGGCTGTTTTATAGCCCAGTTTTCCGGCAACATTGCCCAGAAGAACATCTCCTTTGTTCCACCCAATTTTTTTATCCCGGTGGGCGCCTTCAAATGTAGTCCAGGGGTATTTGAGAACCTTTACTGGCTCGCCCTGTACCTGGTCCGGTGCCCGAAGACCGTCCAGCAGCGTAGTGGCACCAAACAATGCCCGTGACAGGGGAAGTGTTGTTGTAAAGCTTGGTTTTTTACCGCCACGTGCCTTGGCAAGGGGTTCAATCATTTCCTTGTCTGTGTAGACATATCCGTGGTTGTTGATCTGAGGCCCTAAAACCCCCATATATGCCCTTCCGAATCCATGGTTCATTTCGCTGAACCGGTGAACCTCGCCCTGGATATACTGAGGTGCTTCAGGTGCGGGAAAAGGAAAGAACATGAAAAATGCGATGATTGTCCAGAAACTCGACATGGAAATAATTCCAATGTTCCGCATTTTTTCAGTAATTTTAAACATCATGCTCCACCAGCCCATGGCAGCGGCAACACACAGCATGATTGCAAAAAGAGCGTTGATGTTCAGCTCAGATGCAAAAAACCATACCAAAGATGCTGCTGCGGCCACCCATAGACCGATCAGTATGTATTTTTTCAGTTTTTCATCCATAAAATTTTTCTCCAAAAATATTTAAGCCAATAATGTTTTGCTGTGCCTGATATTCCATGCACATGTTTTTGTTTGGTTGACCAGACCGTTGCGGGTCATCTCCTCCTTTTTATATTTTTATGATCAGGTGGATATGCGTGCGATGGTTGAAATACCAAGGCCGATGTGACAAAAAACAATACCGGCAAGTTCCGGCCAGGAGGGCTTTATTCCACTGATGATCCACAAAGTGGCAATGGATACCCATGAGGTGGCAAGCCAGATGATGGATATCTCGTAATAAGAAAGATGAAAATGAAATTTTCCGATCTGTACCAGGATGCCGCTCAAAATAAAAATAACAAGTGTAAGCAGAATAATGACGGGTTTGTTCAACAAAATTAACCGCAAATATTCCATAACTCCGTTTGCTTCATTCCATTGAGTGCCGGAAAGTACGGCGGATATTGCCATGAACAGGCAGGCAACAAGATAAAAAGCAGCGATTTCCATTACACTCCTCCTGTGTTTGGTCTTCTGATCGTATGGGATGGGCTGGTTTACTGAACCAAGGGTTTTCATGATATCAGCCTCAAAATTGACAATGCTTTCCAGCAAAAAAAGATACCCACGCCAACCGATGCGGCCCGGCCCAGAAGAATCAATTTCTTTTGACCCGTAAACCTTCCCATAAATCCCATGGGAAGGATGTAAAGAGTGGTGGCCAGAAAAAATGCCAGAAAAAAAAGAATCCCGAACAATGGGTTGGCGGATTTTTGAAGACAATATGAAATTGCCAGAAGAAAAGGCGGACAGACATTAAGGCCGGTTAATATCCCCAACACATAAGGAAAATAAGGCGAACTGCCAATCTTATTGGCCCGCGCGCACATTCCAAAATGGGGAAGTTTGATGCCCATGCCATAGGCTACAAGAAGTATGGACAGCACTATAGTGGCCCATGCACCTATCTTGAATCCATAGACACCCAATACGTCACCCACAAGCCCGATGGCAAGGCCAAAAACAAGGTAAGCCATAAACCTGCCGCCAATGAATTTAAAAAGAAAATTCCAGTTGGATGAGCGTGAAGCGATCTGCCCCCTGGCAAGACTTACGGAAAAAAGTACAGGCACACAGCTGCTGAAGCAGGCAGGGCCCGTGGCAATACCCAGCAAAAAACCGTTTATTGCAGGTTCCAGAGACGGTAACATCATGCATCCTTAATTTTGAAGGTGATCTGGTGCCTGATCGACGCCAATGAGTTGATCTCTTATTTCAGGTGCAAGCCTGTTGATTGTCCATGGAGGATCAAAAGTCAAACTCAGCTTGATGGTTTCAATCTCAGGAATGGCCAGCAATTCCTTTTTAATACTCTGGATAAAGGTCTTGGAAAAAGGACAATTGGGCGTGGTCAATGTCATGATTATATTTACGGCCCTTTTGACAATGCTCATCTCATAAATCAACCCAAGTTCATGGATATTAAGCTGAAGTTCAGGATCTTTAACATTTGCCAGAGCCGAATAGACTTTTTCTTGTGTCAAGGCAGGCAACGCATTCAGCTCGTCGGGATTGCTGTTGTTTGTCCATAAATGTTCGGTTTTAAGGCGCGAAGGCCCTTGTGACTGGAAAAAAACAGCCACTGCCGTTAAAACAAGAAAACCGTACAATAAAATGAGCTTTGATCTGTTGCTCATTGGTTTTTTAAAAAACATGAAGTTGTATCCTTATCAAATTACAAATTACCGTACCGGTGTCTTCCCTGAAGGTTGAACCGGTTTATTTCATTTATCAGACAAGTATTCCGAATTTCAGACTTATTCCGGCCTTTACCCTTATTCCAGGGTACAGCCGCATTCCGGGTTCCATTCTCTGATAAAAAACAATACTCAAATATTGGTCTTAAACAAAAACCATGCCACATCATAAAACAACCATAAGTTAATGAAATGGTAATGTTTTTTTATCCTGCCGGGTCAAGCCTTTTGCCAACTCATTTTCGTGGCCAACGAAAATGAGTTGGAATTTCCTGCTTTTTCGTGGTAGATTATGCACCTATGGAAATTTCACAAAATTATGAGCCGGAATTTGATTCGCTTCAGGATCTCATGTTGCATATGGGAAGAAAGTGTTCGGCAGAAGAGATACCTCATTTGGTTGCAAAAACCTTTGCAGCAAGACCCCATGTAGGGCTTGTCAGAATATGGACAGTGCAGCCGGGCAAGGATTGCAATGCATGCCACAGAAAACATCTGTGCCGGGAAACATCCTGCCTTCACATGGTGGCAAGCGTTACAAAACACAAGGAAAACACCGCATGGAACTGCACCACCGGAGCGGACAGCCGTATTCCAATAGGATTTTCCGAAATAGGCAGTGTGGCCCTGACAGGGGTGGGAATTCGAATTCATAACTTTGATGAAAACCAGAAAAAATTATTTCAGGACATACAGGATACAACCCCGGAAATCGTTGGCGTCGGGATTCAGCCCCTTGCCTTGAAAAATGATATTCTCGGCATCATAGCGGTTTATGCCCTGATTGATCTTAAGCGGGTCAGAAGAGGAGACCGTTGGCTGGGAAATGTTGCCGGATTTGTTGCCTTTGCCCTTTCCAATGCACGGGCGTTTGAAGAAATTGAATCATTAAGAGCCCAGCTTGAATTGGAAAATGAATACCTGAGAAACGAGATTCATCACATCCAGTCACCCGGGGGGATTATCGGAAAAAGCCCTCCTGTAATCAGCATGCTTGACCAGATCGCCCAGGTTGCGCCAACCGAGGCCAGTGTCCTGATTCTCGGAGAATCGGGAACAGGCAAGGAGCTTGTGGCAAGAGAGATCCACAAGCGCAGCCTTCGCAAGAAAAAACCCATGATAAGCGTTAATTGCGCCTCCATTCCAGGAGAACTGTATGAAAGCGAGTTCTTCGGCCACAAAAAAGGGGCGTTTACCGGAGCCATATCTGACAGAGGGGGGAGATTCCAGGCAGCAGACGGAGGAACCCTGTTTTTGGATGAAGTCGGGGAAATACCGCTTTTAATCCAGGGAAAACTGCTTCGAGTTCTTCAAGAAGGCATGTATGAACGTATCGGAGAAGAAAAGACCCGGAAAGTGGATGTCAGAATCATTGCCGCCACCAACAGAAACATTGAACAGGAAATTGCAGCCGGTAATTTTCGGCAGGATTTGTATTACAGGCTCAATGTTTTTCCAATTGAAGTTGTCCCATTGCGCAAACGAAAAAAGGATATCCCCATTCTTGCCAGGCATTTTTTAAAATCCGTGTCAAAAAAAATGAATCATGCCGTGCCACAGCTGACCGATTCAAACATAAGAGAACTCATGGATTACGAGTGGCCAGGAAATGTGCGGGAACTGCAAAATATTATTGAACGAGCCGTTATCACATCACGATCCGGCCGTTTTTTTTTCCATTTGCCAGTGGCATCCACACAGATTGAAACGTCCAAAGAACCGGCTGAAAATCCATGGGATACCACCAAAGAGACTGTAATTTTTACAGAACAGCAGATCAGGGCAAAAACCAGGAAAAACATGATCGCTGCCCTGAAAAAATGCAAAGGAACAATATATGGCGATCATGGTGCGGCAATGCTTCTGGGAATATCTCCCACCACCCTTTCCTCACGAATCAGCCGCATGAAAATAACAAAACAAGAGATATTCAACGAAAAAAAAATCAGCGCAGATATTGATCTGGAATAGATTCCGGTAAAAAATCTGTTTATGACTTACAATCTGTTTATGACTTACAATCTGTTTATGACTTACAATAAGTTGCAATCAGTGATCTCTTCCCATTTACATATGTTCCTATTCCCATGTCTCTAATTCACTTGCAATCTGATGGTATCGGTCAATCACCTGCTGACGTTTCATCTGGAAAAACAGAAAGCTTGCCGTAAACAAAATACCGGCAACCAAAAACAGAATGCCAATGGAAAGCGTAATGTTTTCTGCTGGCTGATTAATAATAATATGGGCAATCACACCAATGGCATTAACAATAAAAAACAGGGTTCCAAGATACAAAAATATCCTGACTTTCAGCGGAATGCCAGCCACAACAAAAAACGAAGACATAAAGGTCGCAATGACCGGATACCAGATAGAACTGCCAAAATCCATAATATTGTAAAAAGAACATGTTCCGCAAAGGATCAGGGAAACAATCAGTCTGAAATTTTTTGTATTTTCTGCCCCCAGTTTATCTTTGAACATCTGAATCAGGATCAGCGCACTATACATGGATGGAAATATATAAAACATAAGGTTTGTACAGTCCTGATTGAAAAAATAGAGCAATAGCGCCATATTAATAAAAATAACCGTATAAATGGAGTGAACATTTTTCCCGGCCTTTGAAAGCCACAGATTTAATGCAGCCATGAGAATGGAAGACAGTTCGGCATGATGAAATGTGCCTGTCAGGTTGCCGGCCCAGAAGAACTGAATCGCCTGAAGATACAGCCAGCCAATGACACCATAGAACAAAATGGTTTTTTGAAAATACCCGGAAAATTCCGGGATCTTTTTTCTGAGAACATCCCGGATGCCTGCAATGATAACGGATATGGCAATAAGAAGGTATCCGTCAACAGGCGAGCCAAAATCCAGGGTTTCCTGAACATCCAGTTTCCAGCGGATCAGCGCCAGGAGTGCCCAGAAAAAGCATTCAGTCTGGATGACAAAACCAAGTTTTTTACGGGTCAATGCATACGCAAGAAAAATACCTGAACTGATCATAAAAACAAAACCCGTGAGCAGAACCGGCATCCAACTGTCCATATACCACTGCAAGTTGAACACTATGCTTGTGATACTGATCCCGGCAGAAATATATGCAAGAATAAAAAGTGCCTGTTGACTGTTATCTTCCCAGTCATTGATGAAATGCAAGTTTAGCCTGACAGCCTGGGTTTTAAAAGTTTTTGTGCGAATGATCAGGTTAAGGCAAAGGGGTGGGAAAAGATTAATTAATGCCCAGTAAAGGAAAAATCCCTGTGTAATTCCCCGGAGCAGACAAATCAGAACAATAAAAGTGATCACCGGCCAGAATGCAAAATGATATGTTCTGGGAACGGCAAAAGGCCGACCGGATAGCATCACCCAGCACATGAAAGGAAACAGAATAAACAGGATGCCCAAAGGATGAAGCAGGTTGAATTGAAAAATTAACAAATAATACAGAACAAACAAAACATTGATAACCGCATTGGAGACAGGATAAAGAAACTGTTTTTTCAAGCGGGAAATTACTGATAATAATATTATGATACCAATGGGAATGCTCCATATCAATCCGTATGATCTGAAATAAAATGTTCCGGCAACAAAAAACAACAGGGCCATTTCAATCATCACCATGGAAATGGTAACTTGCCTGTACCTGTACAACAAACCGCCCGCAGCAAGAATAACAGCAGAAATAATCCTGTGGTCAAGGCCATGATAACCGATAAGCTGCACAATGCAGGCCTGCATAATAAAGGCACTCATGAAATACAAAATAGTGTTGAGTTGTTTGAGGTCGGTTTCGTTTATATTGGTGAATCTGATAAACAAGGCCCTGCCGTTATGCGGAAGGATAAAATATATCTGAACCAGGTGAAGACAAAGAATCGCACACAAAACTTCGGGAAAATAGGGCCAGAAAGGTTTAATCAAATAACCGGATAATAGTATTGAGCCAGTGGTGATCAATAGCGTTCCCAGAATGCTCAAGCCTTTCCAGTCAGAATGTTTGCTCAAGCGCAAAAAACCTGTTCCCATGAGAATCACCACGGGTGAATGGATGTAATAATTTATCCAGTCAAAAGGCTGATCCGGAAATAAAACAGCCTGCAACGGGCGTTGCTGAATGTATAAAAAGGTCCCCATTGCCATAAGAATGCCTGCTGCCAGAGCATCTTCCACTCTTTTGGCCTCCTTTGTTTCAATGCGGAATAAAAAATAAAAACCGGGCAGCGGTATCATATAAAGCACCATATTGGGAAAGGGAAAAAGAAAAAAACAAAATGACCAGAAAGCCATCACCACCGAAATCCTGTAAAGGGACCGTATCAGCGGTGTTACCGCCGTCAGACAGAACCGAAAGAAAAAACAGACAAGCAGAAGGATAACACTGCTGACCACAAACCTGATTTCAAAGGGTTCGGACAGGTGATGGGATTTAAAAAAGTTAACTGTTAACAGGCACATGACAATGATGGACAGGAATACAGCGGTTTTTTCTCTCTGGACAGACAGATGTTTGTTCATATCTCCACCTCCCTTCTTTGTGCTGCGGCCACTTTATTATAAACCAGGAAAACAAAAATTGTGAACATGGCGGATATGCTCAAAAGATGGCTGGTATTTAAATTGTTTTTAATAAAAAAATCATGAAATCCCATTGCAACAAATCCGTTTGCATAGGCGAAAATACCGACTGCCAGATACCCGAGATATGGCTTGTAAAGCCTTCTGTAACAAAACACCATATAGGGGATAAGCAGATATAATAAAACACCGGGCGGTGCTTGAAATAAGCGCATAAACTGGATGAGATGAAAAACAAGGGCGATATGGACAAAGACCTCGGCAGACTTAGCCAGCCGGTTTAGATAATTGATATGAATATCTCCGGTATTGGATTCCATCGGTCTTGTTACCTTATGTTTAATCCCCAGGCACAGCAATGCTTCCAGCAGCGCAAACACCGTGAATCCAAAAATCAATCCCGCTAACGGCTCAAACATCAGGAGAAGTCCTGCATAAACGCACACAAATGCTTTTGCAATATACAAAAAAGCGGTTTTAAAATACCGGTTGCCTGCGTGAATCAAGAAATATCCGGCTATGACAATATAGAGCAGACTGTTCAAAAAAACAGGGCTTAATGATCCATAAAATCCGTAGAAAAACGGCACTGAAACACAAAAACTGAAAACACAGGCCACACCAAATAGCCATGTGTGAAAAACATCTGAATAATATTTGGCAATTTTATTTTTTGATCTTTCAAAGCTGAATCCCGGGATAAAAAATATCAGGCCGGCAAGTATGAGCAGTTTTAGAAAATCAGATCCCGCTTGATATAAAAACATTCCTGATGATTGCTGAACCGCATTTACGATGGCGTCCTGCTCAAACAAAACATATCCAAATGTTATTAATATTATCAGATGAAGCAAAATCAAGTGAGAATATCTTTTGTATTTCCTCACAATGAGCGTTTTGTGCATATATGCGCAAACCATTGTTACAGAGGCAAAAAGCAAATGTTTATTCCAAAAAGATTCAGGTACAAATGCTGTGTAATACACATAAAATAAAAACCCGAGAACTGCACCTGCATGGTTGAAAAATGTATTCATATACACGATGGGGCTTTTCAAAGAGGCCTCATGATCAACTTTGATTTTAACCGTTCGTGACCAGGTGTCATATATAAACAGACATAGGACCAGCCAGAGCGGCTGTAAAATTGCGGGAACATAGGATGAGGCACTGCAGAAAATCAGAATCGCCGGCAAAAAAACAATAAACCCGGTCTGTTTGAAATTGTATTTGATAACAAAATAATAAAACACAAAAGACACAATCAAAAGAGTTAAAACAATTTTAAGCGCAAAGAATGAAAAATGATGAGGCCCGGAATTTAAAAGGGTATAATGAGAACAAACCTTAATACAGGCGATCAGGGCCATGGCCCATCCGGCCAACTCAAAAGGAAAGCTTAAAAATTGTTTGGACCGCAAGGGCAGTTCCCGGTTGAATATCGTATCAAATGATTTGCTTTGCCAGATGCCGTGTTTTTTGAACAAGTGGGAGGCATATAAAAAACCAAGTGAGGCCACGCCTGTTCCCAGGCCGGTTTTCATCTGAATTCCCGTTGCTTTATAAGCTACCATACCAAACACGCAGGACACTGAAAAAATCAGATACACAGGAAGCTGGGACATGGTATTCTTTGCTGACAGGCTCAAAGATACCAGCAAAGAGATAAACGCAAGAACCATGATCATAGTCAAATTTGGGGGCTCAAAATGAAACACCAGGCAGGCAAAGATAAATACCGCCATTGCAATCATGGAAATGATCAGGGATACTGCTGTTTTATAAACATGGGCCAGGGCGTCTTTCAGCTTTATTGATGCCAGGGTCCAGACCAATCCCATAAAAGCAAACGACATCAGGGCCGCATCAAACCGGTGCATAAACAGCAATCCCAAACAGGGTACAATCAGCATGGCCCCCAAATTAAGGAACCATAAGGTTCTTAAATAGTGTTTTGCATAACGGATATAGCCATAAACAAAGACAAAAAAAGACAGAATCATCATGATTAAAAATCCTGCCCACCCGTTAAAGAATTTCAGAAAAAGGGTTGCCGGAAAAGACAAAAGAACCGGAAGAATCAAATACGAAATGGATTGAATCGCTGTTTTTGAATATTTTTTTTCGTACAAAACAGCACATACCAGAGAAACCGCAGCGGAAAGAATCACACCACAGATGAACAACCTGCCTGAGGGCAAAAATACATCTTTGATTTCAAAAACGATTGAAGCAAAAAAGCAAAAAATATGGGCTGTAATAATATTATCCAGCAAGGCTGCTCGAAGATACTTCTTATACAGCAACCATAAAGCCGCACTTAAGAGCAGACAAAAAGGCGTCACTGGCAGAACCGATTTAAAGCTGAGCAGAATACCAAGAACAGACAATACCGATGTCAGGATAAGCTGTTTATAGATTCTTTCCTGTTGCCCGAAAAAAATTATGCCAAGAGCAATCAGCTGAAGAAGAACCGCCATACTGCCTGCATCCGGTATAATTCTGTAGTATACACAGCAGATAAACAGGGTTAACAGGTAATTCACTCCGAAAAGCAGGGTTCTGAACCAGTGCTTTGATTGATCTTTTTTTAAAACAGCATGAATCGTATATCCATATACAAAAAATGTGGCAAACATGATGATCGTGATGGCAGCCGGCAGCATATGGGCACCGGCATACAATGAAAAACCGGGTAAAAATAAAATGGTATTGATGATGATTAAATACAGGCCTGGATTAAACCCGATGGAATCTTTAATCCACCTGCCTATCAGGTCAAACAAGGTGATGGCGTAAAGTATGCCAAGCCCTGTCCCCGCAACAGGGCCAATGGTTTTGTCCAGGTAAAACATGGACAGAGCGATCAGATAATTAAACGGGATGGATAATACGCAAATCGTGGCAAAAAGTGCAGGAGCTTTGGGTGACACACCTTTATGAAGGTTTTTGTAGAAAAAACGGCTGATGTATGCCAGCGCAACAGAGGTAAAATACATGGGCAATGCACCGGTTAAAAGCCGGTAATATTGTCCTTTGTTCCATACCCAGATTGAAATGCAAAGCCAGGCCAGCATGAGCAGGGCAGCTCCAAGAATTCCCAAAAGATTTTCAGACAAAAACGGTTTTAGATATTTATTCCAGGGGCTGTGTTCCTGAACAATTTGATCCTCAAAGGAGGTTTTTTTATCCATGGCCGACAGTTCGTTCATTGCTGACAGGTCATCAATATCCATGTCGGATGATTCATCAGGAATATATGGAACCGTCTCATCCATAATACTTGCAGTGGAAAGAGGTTGTTGTTTTGAGAGATGAGTATTTGACAATGCAGTATCGCAAACAGGATGCAATGGTTTTTGGGCCGGTTTGGAAAGTTTTTGGGCCGGTTTGCAAGACTGTTCTGCCGGCTCCGGCACAAGAATTTCTTTGTCTGATTTGATTTTTTCAAAAACAGTCTTCCACCGACTGCTTATAGGGGTTTCAAGAGATCCTTCAAAATTGATGACATATAAAAATTCATAAACAAATCGATTTTCTTCGATCAGTTTCATAGTTTCTCTGAGACCTTTCAGATCTTTTTCAATCTCAAGATCAGTTCCCAAAAGCCAATCTCTTTGAGACTTTTCCGGGTGGACACCGGTACAGGCCATACACAACTCAAGGTTTTTCTCAACAGGTGCAATTTCAGCAAACTTTTTCAGAAACCGGGCTTTTCCAGGTCCGTCCCATAAAATAAGATAGCTGCAAACATCGATGTTTTTTTTCAAATGACTGGAAACCCAATATTCTTCAAGAAACTGGTATGCATCATGCCCCATTTTTAAGAATGAATCCACAGGCAGATCTCCTGAAAAAATTTTTTCACGGTTTTGTCTGCTCTGCATGGCGGTAAACTGCCTGATCCGGTTGATGTCATCAATTAAATCCGCAGCATTCATGGAGGATACCAGTCCCCTGGTGATCAACTCACGGATGATGGTGTCTGTAAGATCCGGGAACATTGGGGGCCTGAATCCTTTATGGGCATTGCCGAAAAAGTCCCGGCTTAAATGAGTTAAGTATTCATAACTTGATTCAGCAGCATCAAATTCATCAATCATCCGGCTGAATTGTGAAATGACAGATTGCCAGGAGTAAAGCTTGATCGGCACCTGACTTAACCCGTCATGATATTCGGAAAGATCCAGGGGCTTATTTGCGGCGATGGCCTGTTGTCTCAACTGCCCAATGGTTTTTAATCGTTTTTCAACCAGAAGCACATCAAACATGGAAACAGCGTCTTGTCCTGAAAATGTCCTGAATTCTTCCAGCAACACCCGAATGGGTTTGAGTTCAAGTCCGGCAACGGTCTCATTCATCAAGGGATGAATGGTTTTGTTGATCTTTTCGCACAACTCATAAAGGTGAGGCTCTTTTGAAAACTCTGATAAGTATGCCTGCAGCCGTGCAATAATAATAATTTTTTCTTTCTGGGTAAATGCCACTTTTTTAGTTGCTCCTAACCCGGAAATCCGGAAAATTTAATTAAGTATGATATCTCCTGATCTGTTCACCTCTTATTTTTTTTGTGCCACAATCAACAATCCCTTGACCGGATTTCCAGACTGCTTCCTGACATCAGCTTTGTTTATTTCTATTAATTGTAATCCATTCCGATTCAGGCACTCCTGAATATATTTTTGTGAATGTGCATAGCGGCCGCTGGGAAAAAGTTGATACTCAGCACTATCATCTTTCAGGTTCTCTACTGAAAATGCAATTTTCCCTCCGTTAACAAGGTATGAAGATGCGGATCTGATGATCGTATCCAAATTCCCAAAATATACAAACACATCAGAGCTGTATATCAGATCAAATTTTTCAGGGAAAACCCAATCCTGAAGGATGTCAAAAATTTCAAGTCGGTTGTAAATTTTCTTTTCAGATGCCTTTTCAAGCATCTTTGCCGATACATCAACACCTGTCAGACTGTTCGCAAAAGGCTGATAAAGCTGAGCGCCAAGACCTGTGCCGCAGCCAAGGTCCAGAATAGTCATCTGTTCAGTCAAATAGGGGCGCACGATATTAAAAAGGAGTTCAGGGGTTTTATATTCCAGTTCTTCAACCAGGATGGCTTCAAAATTTTGGGCACACTGATCAAAAATACTGCGTACATGTTCTACCGGTGCAGCATCAGGTGTTTCTATGCCCCCGATGCTTTGGAGCATGAATTTTGCTGTTTTATTTTCCGGCTGTATTTTAAGCACCTTGTTGTAGTGTTCTTCAGCTTCTTTTAACTGATCAGACTTTTGAAGAGAAATTCCGAGATTTAAGTGGGGGGATGCATAATCCGGCTGTATTTCAATGGCCTTTTTGTATGAATTCAAAGCATTTTGTGTCAGATTATGCTCATCTTGTGTCACGCCAAGGTTGTTCCAAGCTTCTGCCATTTGTGGAGCAAACCTTACTGCCGCCTGAAAACTGGATAAAGCATCATTTGGCCTCCCTATTTCCCGGTATGCGATACCCAGATTATTCCATACAATACCGGCATTCGGCTGCTGATCCAGCATAACCTTGTAAATAGCTATGGCTCCTTGATGATCATTCTCCAGTTGTTTCAGCCTTGCCAAACTATAGCATGCCGACAAATCAGGAGGGTTGAGATTGGCAGCTTTTTCAAATATTGGTTTTGCCTTATCCGGCCGATCTTGGTCCAGGTATAGTGATCCAAGCGCAGTTAGCGCCTGACCCCAGTCAGGCCTTTTTTTCAATATTTCCTGATAGCCTTTTTCCGCTTCAAAAAGCTTGCCTTCTCTATGGGCTGAATAATATTTTTTAAAAATTTGTTCGAGATCATCTTTTGTGTTCTTTTCCATATGTGAATTCTCTTTTGAATTATGCACAGTCATCTGTTCATTTATCATTTTTTTCAAAGAGTTATACCAAACCGTTTAACCGCCGTGCCCCCCTAAATCACCGAAGAGTCCGGTGTTTTTTGATGGTTTGAATTAACTTTAAATACCCGATAAGGCCGCTACGCTTCTTAGCAGCCCTCCCCACCCCTTTTTTAGATTATTATTGGATTTGATTATTATTAAATTTGATCTTTATCCAAAGAATACCAATCAATTTTTCTTGTTATATACATTATTGTTGTTAATACGACAAATAGTCCAATGCTGCCCATAATTAAGGCAAAGTCTTCTAATTGAAGAACAATGTATAAATATGAATATAGGATTATTAATACGCCGCAGACTGTTAATGTGAAATGATTGTTCTTAATAATCCCTTTAGAATAAGCAGTTATGGTAGTGGTTATTGCAAAAGCCGATAATATATAAGCAATATCAAAATTCAGATGCTCAGAAATTGAAAGCAGCAGAACGTAAAATAATATAACGGCAAGTCCAATTAAAATATACTGAATGGGATGAACTCTCTTTTTGTTGATAATTTCTGACAAGAAAAAAGCTGAAAATGTAAAGACTATAAACATTATTGCATATTTCGATATCCTAATGGATTTTTGATATATGTCCGCAGTAATGAGTAACTTCAAACCAAAAGATGTGTCACTAACTTTATATTGATTGCCTATCCATAATTGAGGAAAATTTCTGTTCAGGTGCAAAACATTCCAGTCAGCGGAAAAGCCTTTGTCTGAAACTTCTCTGTTTGTTGGAAGATAAGCCCCGTTAAAGCTTGGTGACGGCCAATTTGATTTTAGTTTCAAGCTCGTTGTTTCACCTAACGGCACAAATTGAATTACTTCGCTGCCGTTTAAATTGAGTTGAAAGGAAAAGGAGTTGGTGTCTTTAGTTTCTAAAAGAGGAATATAGCAATGAACGCCTGATGATACAATGTCAGTTGTTTTTAATCCTGGATTTGCTTTGTAATTGTCTTGGTTAAAAACTATCTTTATATTGTCTTGAATGCCTCTCATGTCGGTGATACCAATAGAAAAAATTGCTTTTTCCCAAAGTACATTTTCTACGTCAATGTTAGACTGGCTCAATACAGGAATCGTGAAATTACCATTTACTTGGATTTGAGCATTATACAAGACAGCTTCATAAATGCTTCTGTATCTGATTTGCGGATATAGTTTCCCAGAAATATTAAGGTTTTCAGGCAGAATATGAAGATAATGCATGTTGAATTTTATCTTATCTTTTTCGTCTTTATAGAAAGATTTATATGGTATTGTGAAAAACGGTCCGGTAACAATCTGGCTATTTCCCCATTTTTGGTTTATTTCCTGGACAACAGAATCTCTTCTTGATTCCCTCTCTCTCATCATAGATGTTATCATTGATGTTGGAATTAGAAGAATCATGATTAGCAGTCCGATGGAGAATATTTTGATTGTCGCAGAATTTTTAATAAAATCCCCTGTTTTCTTAATAGTTTCTTGTGTTGTCATAGTTTTATTCCTAATCTAATATTAAGCTCACAAGCTTGTCTAAATGCAGCGGGCTGTTAACAGCCCTGCGCTCGCTGTCCTGGTTAACGCTTTAAAAAGTCCCTCTCAATTTTATTCATTGGGGTTGAAATCATTTCTCTAATATCGTATTTTCTGCTGCCCTTATGTATGTATTTGATTGATGTTTCATGCCGTTTGAAATTTATCCATCTACAATTTCTCTCAAGCTTTGCTGCATTGCAGACTTGAATGCAGCATCGCTTGCCGCCAGAAGGATTTAATCCGCTGCTGGTTGATGGTATAGCCCTGGACGAGATAATCCCTAAGCCGTTGCGTGGCCCAGATACGGAACTGCACCCCCCGTTTTGAATTCACCCGATACTCAACTGAAATCACGGCATCCAGATTGTAATGCTTGAGCTTTCGTTTGACCTGTCGTGTGCCTTCCGTGCGAACCACTAAGAAATCCTTAGCAGTTGACTTTTGCTCAAGCTCCCCGGTCTTGTAAATATTTTTCAGATGCATCAGCACATTTTCCGGCGTGGTGTCAAACACCTCACCCATCTGGCGCTGGGTCAGCCAGACCGTCTCTTGTTCAAACCATACATCCACCCGGTAGATCTGTATGCGGCTGTCATCTGTCATAAGCTTATCTCTCTGTCATGCCACGGCCCTTGCTTTTCCTGTTTGTGGCACCTTGATTTTCCGGTCACGGCGGAGTTGATCAGCGTGGCTTTGTATTCCTTGAGTTTTTCAATCATCTGCTCCTGTATGGCAATGGCCTTATCGATTTTGATGAATTGGGCTTGGATGTAAGATACAATGATTTTTTGTTCTTTTTTAGGAGGATAAGGATTTTCCATCATGCCAGATTTATCAAAGTAAAACCTCAACCTCATATCCATTATACCTTTTGAATACCTTTTCATTTCTGGGAAAATATAGACTTGACCTGTCAACCCATTCTAAAATTTTAACCGCAAGTTGCTGCTTATTGATTTGATTAATGATTGTGGAACACCCTGTGCAACGGCCAGGTCATCCCATTGTGAAACATGCTCTATGATTTCTTCAATGATATGATCAATTTTACGTTTGGTAAATATAGGGCTTATTTTTTTCAGGCTATAAAAATCTTTGCGGATAAAATTGTCTCTCTTTCCATTGAGCTTCATCCAATGACTGCTTACCCACGGGCTTCCAGGCTTGTAGCTGTAAGCCAAATCATAGGCTGGTGCCAATTGCCATTTGTTTTGGTTGTCAAGCATGAATCCAAAATTTTTAGAATGGTCGTCATGATTGCGTGCAACAATATTAAAAACCATTCGTTTGAATATTTGTATTGCATCATCCGGAGTTAACTTGAGTTCTCTTGCAAGTGAAAACAATTCTTCATATGAAAACGAGCCGACCTTTTTGTAATCAACATGTGCAATACCGTTTAATGTTTGTACATGTATTTTCCGGTTGCCTTTCCTGTCAAACCGCTGAGTAATGAAATGACGTCGATTCCCTTCGTTGAGCAACCGGCAGGGCATCATGTCTATTCCACAAGCTTTGGCCATGAGATGATAAACATACTCCATTGTGCCGTATCCCAATGGATCACCAAATGTTTCTTTATTTTTATGAATTTCGCTGACACCGTCAAACTTCATCACGCAATGAGTAAAACCTTCAGGCGCATTGGTTTGCCCCGACCTCACCTGAGTAAAATCACTGTTAAATGCAAGCACTGCTTTAGGTCTGGCACCACCGGCACTCGTACCGACAGATAACAGTGCCGTCATAGCTTCTTTATCTTCTTGGCCTTGTGGTCCAAGCGTTACCTGGAATTGTTCCCGTTTGTCCAAGATTTCCTGGGCAATGAAAATTAAAGACTGAATGTCAACATGTTGTGACCTGTTCAGATTTTTCCGCTGGATTGCCGGAGAATAAGTTAATGCTCCCATGCCACGCTTTCCTGTATATTGAAGACGCTGCAATGGGGTGATGTCTGTTGTAGATTTCCCCTGACCGGCTATCCAGGCATTCATCACTGCATTACCAAAATCATCAGGCAAAGAATCTGCAATCATCCCGGGTAATCCTTTGAAAGTTTCGTTATTATTCTCCGGAAACGAATAAATCTTTTTAGACAAAGGCATTTTTACAGGTGAAAGCTCAATACCCGACTTAATAAAGCGAGATTCAAATTCAAATGCGCCAACACCTGTTTTGGTATTAAAACTTATGGCACCGACATCCTGTTCTCTATATTTTACTTTTACGATTTCGATTACCATAAAGATTTATCTTCACTTATTTGGGATTTTCTTTTTTGAGATCTTGAAGCTCGCTGCCGTTTTTTCCCTTTTAGTTTAGCCAACTGTAAAGGAGAGATTTCCTGTACCGGTAAAAACACATTGATTTGCTCAACCATGCCAAGACTTATCAGAATTGCGATCAGGTTTTTTAATTGGACGTTACCTTTCTCAGCATTCAAAATAGTCCTCCTGTTTAAACCGGTTCTTGATGCCAGTTCAGCCTGTGTTAAATCGGCATTCAGCCTGGCTTGTTTTAGTCTCTCCCCTAATTGCCCGGCAATTGCGACTGGCGACATTTTTTCAAACATCATAAAGCTACCTATTGTACACATTAAATGGTTTTATCAAATTAAAGTACCAATTAAGTAACACTATAACCTACTGCTTATTCTAAGACAATACGTTTTTATACAGTACAAATATTGTAACATTAATTGCTTTTAGGCATCAAAGATGCAATTTAACACACATTAACAATGTAATCTGATATCGTAAATTGAAAAATATTATCATTTCTGAACTAGTACGGTATCTATTTTGCTTCGGACATTACATACTTTTCCCTAACCCTTGAGCAAGACCAGGACTTGAAAAAACTCCCGCTGTCCATTGTCATAATCCGGGCTGCCCGACAGAAAAAGGCTGGAGAGACAACGTTCCGTATACCCTCATCTTTCTGCCTTTGACCAGGACAAACCGACCTAAAAAACCTCCAATTTCCTGCTGGATTCATTTATGTTTTTTTCCTTGAGACATAACTCTTTGGTCCAAGCAAAGTTCATCTTTTTTTATTTTAAAACGGCTGATCCTTGATGTCAGGGTTGTGGGTCTTAAGCCCAAAAGACTTGCTGCTCCATTTGGTCCATATATTTTTCCGTTACATTGTTCCAGGGCAAATATTATATTTTGTCTGATCTTTGTATTTATCTGTTTTTCTGTAAAAACCGTCTTACTTTCCTGTGCTTCTCTTAAAGATCTTAGTCCGCCTTCATCATGCTTAACTTTTGAAGAGTTCCCAGGCAAATAAAAAAGAATACAACCGGATTTGGACGTGATGACGGCTCTTTCAACTACATTCTGCAGTTCCCGTACATTTCCCGGCCAGTCATAATTCATGAGCTCCCTGATATTTAACTCAGTCAAATAGGGTACGGGAAGATTCATTTTTCCCGACACTATGTTTAAAAAATGCCGGGCAAGAAGAGGGATATCTTTTTTTCTTTCACGCAGGGGAACAACCTCAATGGGAAAGACATTCAGCCGGTAATATAGATCCTTGCGAAAACTTCCTGCTGCAACTTCTTTTTCAAGGTTTCTATTTGTGGCAGCGATTATTCTGACATCAACTTTTCTGGTTTTTTCCTCTCCTATTCTTTCATACAACCCCTCCTGCAGAACCCGGAGCAGTTTTCCCTGCATGGTAAGTGGGATTTCTCCAACTTCGTCTAAAAACAGAGTTCCGCCGTCGGCTGCCTGGAATCGACCGGCCCTGTCTGAAATGGCACCGGTAAAAGCTCCTTTTTTGTGGCCAAAAAACTCGCTTTCATATAGTTCCCCTGGAATTGATGCGCAATTCACTCCGATCATGGGCCTGTTCCATCGACAGACTGTTACGGAATGAACAATTTGCAAATCTTATCACAACATGCGGTTGTCCATTACAATAGGTATTAGCACATGTGGCAGTCTTGCGAAAATATTTTTAGTTCTGTAACAGCTTGTCGAGCATAGTTTGAGCCATAAGCCAATACGACACGGTCGTCTTCCTCTTCTGTCATAAAGTTCACATAAGCACCGGCAAATACATAGGCACAGATCCAACGGGAAGGCACAGGCCACGTTTCAGATGCTTTCAAACGGTATATGCTTCCTGATAAAAATGATGCCATTCAGGGGGAACCAAAACAGTTCAACAGGTGCAAGAGGATAAAAAAATTAGGATAAGCTATTGAAATCAAAGAAAGTTAATGGGGTGAGTGACGGGATTTGAACCCGTCACCTCATCCCCAAACCTTTATCAATAAAGGCTCAAGAAAGTGGGTGGTCAACTTTTGGTAAATCAGACGGGCAATTTTATAGCAGTTTTTAGCCATTGGCCTACGCTTAAATTTGATCAGCAGACTTGCCTTGTTACCAATCCTATTTTTAATCGGACCATAAACAAAAACGTGAAGACAACTGTCAATAAAGGCTTTCAGGCTATAGCAGCATTAAAAGTTTTAAAAAACAGCCAAAAAGTTTTAACCACTTCCATAAAGCCTTTATTGATGAGGGTTTCCAAAGCTTTTTATATGGACTTCTCAAACTTATATATTATCCGAATAAAGGAAACCGCTAAAACGCTTAATACCCTTGTCAATTGGGGTCTTAAAGCGATTTTTAAGTTAAAAACAAACTGGAACTTTTATGTTTTAACCTCTATAAAACATTACGTTCTATTCTTCTGTAATCCTTTATTAATAGTGCTTTCAGGAGTTTGTTTTAGAGTATCGTGGTTAAAACATCGTAAAGTTTTTACATGTGATCTTTTTACAGATTATTTTTCTAATGCAAAATTATTACATGAGGGCATAAATTCCAATTACAGATATAGCAGAAAAGAAAAGATTCTTTGCACTCAGACGATATCCAGTATCTACAAGCAAATTCGAGCATGCAAAATAAATTTAACCGGGATTTCACGGAATTTTACGAGATCACCTGGGATAACCCGGGATGCATTTTTTTTTCATGCGCCCATCATTCCCTATCTGGAAAATCCAGATAAAAATTATTTTGATGGGTGGGGGGGGGAGTCAAACTCCTTTTAAAAAAAATAACCCAACCCAACATATTGAATTTATTTATAATAATTTCAATATGTTAGAAAAATATTAGTTTTTTTATGAGACTTTATCCATACTTTTTCCGTACTACTTGGAGGATAAATTGCCAGGATTAATCGCATTTGAGCAGATATATGAATACTGTATTACAATCAACGATCTTCCCGGGGAAAAGCGCGTAATTGCACTGACAATAGAGCACATCCGGAAAATCATTAAAACTGAATAGAAAGGTTCACATTTATGGGAAACGGTACAGAAACATTGAAAGAACTTTTGGCGCTTAACCAGACACCCAGCAAGGCTGTATATAAGTCAGGTGAGGTCTGCAAAATACTTGACATAAGCTCTATGACATTTCATAGATTAGTTCATGCGTATGAACCATCATTGTCAAACAGCAATGAACCCAGGATACCTAATTCCCTGGACAGTTTTGTTATTGGAACCCATAAACGTGTCACTTATCCGGAGTTAATTGCATTTTTGGAAAGAAACAAAAGTCACGACCGATACAACAGCTGATTTGAGAATAGACTTAAAAACAGGAGTTTGAAAATTATGGCCAAAACATCAGGATTAAAAAGAACCCAGGTTCAAGGGAAAAAATATGATCTACCGGCTGAAGAAGTGGAGATCCAAAAACTGGTAAAAAAAGGATTGAGCCTGGACGCAAAATTAAAAAAGATCAAACAGGAACTGGAAACAGTTAAAAAAGAATCGATCAGCATTGCTGAAAGAAGGCGTGAAGGAACCACCACAGTGCAATTGAAAGCCGTTTCCGGATCTTCAACGATCACCTTCAGGGAAACTTATGTTTGTGACGATCAGGTGGAGGAGATTTCCCAGGAGGTGGGCTCGCTGTTCGACCGGTTTTTTACCAAGAAAATTGATTTCAAGACCTCCAAGGATCTAAAAAAATTTTTAGAGGGTGAGCATGCCTATGGTTTAAAAGACCCGGAACCCGTAAAAAAATTAATTTTAACCCATGTTAAAAAGAAAACCACCAAACCAAATGTTAAAATTGTAGATATGGATTAACGATGAAAAAATTATTATTGAGAGGACAGAATGTATAAAATTGTCGAAGAAATCAGGTTGAAAGACCTTGAAAAGTCAGTAAATCGTGAAATTGATAAAGGTTTATATCCGGTTGGAGGCGTTACGTATGCCGGTCAGAGGTTTTATCAAGCTATTTTTAGTTTGCCGCCTCTCAATAATGTTGTTCAAGATGGCCAGGCTAAAGGCATTAGTATTTTAGAAGGCATTTAGCCTGACCATACTGTAAAAATATTGCTGCGGGTGATGGTTGCAAAGATGTTTGTCACCTTTACCCGCCTGCCACTTAACACAAGTCATATGACTGCCCTTAAAAATTTTATAAATTAGGCGACATTAACAACTCTTGCTAAAATGTATTACCGGCTTGCGTGTCAACAAAGTATACCTTTATAACATATCAAAAACCTATGTTATAAAGGTTGTTTTTTAAATTATTGACATGTTTTATAGAAATATTTAAGATGTTTCTGACAGCTCAACAAGAACACTTTAACCAGGGGGCTACCATGACAGTTTTCACATATGCCAGAGTATCAACACTTGATCAAAATACAGATTTACAAGAACAAGCATTAAAAAAAGCTTATCCGAATGCAACTTATCGGCAGGAAAAAAAGTCAGGGACCACGGCAAAGAACCGGGAAGTGCTGAACCTTCTGCTTGATATGATCGACCAGGGGGATAAGCTTGTGGTCTGGAAACTGGACAGATTAGCCCGGAATATGAACGATTTAACTAATATCATTGCACTCCTGAATGATAAAGGTGCTGCCCTGGAAATCCTGGACCAGAAGATTGATACCAGCACCGCTGGCGGAAAAGCATTTCTTCAAATGTTGGGAATCTTTGCAGAGTTTGAGACTAATCTCAGGAAGGAACGGCAACTGGCCGGGATTGCAGCCGCCAAAGCCAAAGGTAAGCACCTGGGCAGAAAGCCGTCCCTTACGGATGATCAAAAAATATTAATCAAGATCAAACACAAGACAGGGATGAACCCCACACAATTATCTAAAAAATATGGTGTCAGCCGGGCCACCATTTACAATGTGTTGAAAAAATCGGCATAATCTTTTACCTTGCCGCAATCGAAAAGATATTTTGACTTGAAAGGAAAAATCAATTGACGTCTCCAGTGAACTACCATTACGGAAAATTCCCGCCTGACAATATTGACTGGTCGATTCTGATTCCACTGATCGGACCGGCAAATGCAGCCTTGGCAAGGTATGACGGAACACTTTCAGCGATTCCCAACGCCGGGGTTCTTTTAAGCCCGCTTAGCACCCAAGAAGCGGTTCTTTCGTCCAAGATTGAAGGCACCCAGGCTACCATGGGAGAAGTCCTGGAATTTGAGGCTGAAGGGGAGTCAAAAGAGCTTTCCCGGGACAAGGAAGCCGATATCAACGAAATCCTGAACTACAGGAAGGGAATGTGGCATGCCACCGAGCTGTTAGAAGATTTGCCTTTATGTCAACGTGTTATTAAAGGCGCTCACCGGACCTTGCTTCAAGGAGTCAGGGGCCAGGGCAAATCTCCAGGAGAGTACAGAAGAATTCCAAACTGGATAGGCCCACCGGGTTGCCCCATTGATGAAGCCAAATTCATCCCCATATCAGCAGACAAGCTGGATGAGGCAATGGGAAAATGGGAGAGGTTCATTCATGAAAAAGCTCCGGACATTCTTGTTCAGCTCGCGGTCCTCCATGCTGAATTTGAAGCCCTTCATCCTTTTTTGGACGGTAATGGAAGGCTTGGGCGAATGTGTGTTCCCCTCTTCCTGCATAAAGCAGGCTTGATCCAATCGCCGATGTTTTACATAAGCGCCTATTTTGAGAGAAACCGGGAAGAATATTATGAAAGGCTGTTGGCAATATCAAGGGATGATGACTGGACCGGCTGGTGTGTATTCTTCCTTAAAGCCATTCAAATACAGGCCCTTGAGAACCAGGTAAAGGCAGCTAAAATACTGTCTCTTTATGAGTTCAAAAAAAACCAGATAGTGGATCTGACCCATTCACAATACGCCATCCACGCTTTGGATTTCATTTTTTCAAGACCCATTTTCAAGTCAACGGATTTCACCGGCATCAAAGAGATCCCCACTCCCACGGCAAAACGGATTCTCTCCACACTCCGGGATAATGGCCTTTTCACAGTCTTAAGGGAATCCAGCGGGAGGACTCCGGCAATCTATGCATTCACAGAATTGATAAATATTGCTGAAGGAAAAGATATTCTTTAAGGATCATGTATGATCCACAAATGGATTTGTGGATCATATTTTTAATTTTATGATCCACAAATAAGTTTAAAGATCATACATGATCCACAAAATACCCAAAAGGAAAACAACAGTGACACCGGCCTTAAATACGAAGCCCAGCCTTGGTCAACATATCCACCAGGGCGCCAATGGTAAATTTATCAATCCTTCCCCGCATTACATCACTGACACAGGGCCTGGACACACCCATTAGCTTTGAGGCCTGGTCATGGGTCATACCTTTCTTTTTAATGAGAGACTCAATCTGCATCATCAAATAAGATTTGGTGGCAAGCTTGTTTGATTGTTCCCGGGAAAAGCCGATATCCTTAAAAACATTGCCGTTTGATTCTGTGACCTGGATTATGTTTGACATTTTAAGCAATGACCAGCTTGCAGCCCAGGGCATTAATTATTTTGCTGATGGTCTCGAACCTGGGGTTACCATTCTCAGAGAGGGATTTGTACAGGCTGGCGCGGGTAACGCCTGCTTGCTTGGCTATTTCGGTCATACCCCTTGCTTTAGCGGCAATATTTAATGCATGGATAAAATCCGAATTATCACCGGTGTTTGCTGTTTCTTTCAGAAAACCACGGATATCCTCATCCGTTTCAAGATGTTCTGAAATGTCAAAAGGGAAAGTTTTCGTTATCATCTTAATCACTTCGTTTCCATTTTTTAAAGGTTTCCCCTGGTCAACTCTTATTCATTCACCTGGTAACCTGTATAGCCTTTATGCGGCGCTTTCTTTTCTCCCGATAGTCAATGTAAGCCCCAGGGTATCCAATAATTTATTCAGGCTTGAAAGATTTGGATTTCCTTTTTCTGATAACATCCTGTACATAGTTTCCCGGTTAAGATTCGCTTCCTTGGCGGCCTGTGAAATCCCTTTGGCCTTTGCCACATCACGGAGCGCCAGCATGAACATTTCCTGAGACCCTTCTTTTAATGCTTCATTCAGGTATTCAGAGGCATATTCAGGGTCCTGTAATCGTTTCAAAAGCCCTTCTTGATAGTTTACAGTGGCCATCATTTTTCTCCTTTGTATTCTTCCCAAAAGGTTACTGCCTTTTTGATATCCTTTTTTTGGCTGCTTTTATCACCGGCACAAAGCAAGATAACAATTTTATTTCCTTCCAGGCCATAATAGATGCGGTATCCAGGGCCAAAATGGATTCTTAATTCATATACGCCCTTCCCTAAGCTTTTTGTATCCCCAAAGTTACCAAGGCGCAATCTCCCAAGCCTCACATCAATCTTTGCCTGGGTACGGATATCTTTCAAGGAATCAAACCATTCTCTGAAAGGGTTTTTACCTTCCCCGGTGATATATTCTTGTATGAATCTTTCAGTGGTTTCCATTTAATTAAAAGTAGCTTTTAAGCTACAAAATGTCAAGATTATTTTTCCTTTCGTCCTTTGATGAGCTGGCAGGGATCTGCCCCCCCCTACGCTTGCCACAAGATTGAAGGTCACGACCTTTTCAGAATTCTTTATATGGACCAACCCGTTATCACTTTCAAAATGATGGACCTGGTTCATGAAAGACCGGATGGAACAGCAAGAGGAAATTTTCATTATAATAAAAAGCGATTTATTGAAAATGAAGACTTCTACCGGGTGGCCTATGAAGAACATAGAAATCTAATTGCGGGGATAAATTGCCACCGCGGTCCTGAAACTGGCCAACGTAACCCAATGATCTTTTTAACCGCCACGGGATACATGCTCCTGGTAAAATCTTTCACCGATAGCAAGGCTTGGACAACGCAAAAGCAAGTTGCAAAAAACTATTTTAGAACCCGGCATTAGAGGTGAAAAATGACTGATCTTGTAATCGCAAAAAATAATAAACCCATCACAACGTCCCTGATAGTGGCAGAAACTTTCAGCAAAAGACATGATCATGTTCTGGTTGACATTAGAGAACTCATCACAAGGGGTGTCCCGTTTTTTCAGGAGACCCCTTATATCCATCCTCAAAATGGCCAGACATACAATATGTATGAAATGGGCAGAGATGGATTTGCTTTGCTTACCATGGGCTTTACCGGGGAGAAGGCTCTCAAATTCAAACTGAAATATATCGCCGCTTTCAACGCAATGGAACAGGAGCTTGTAAAGATAAGTCAGGGACGGCCTAAAGAATTAAACCAAAAGGCAGCATCCATAAAGGCTGAACTCAATTCCAGGAAAGCGCTCCTGACCATGGAAAAACAGGCCATGGATGAAGCCAAGCGAATTTACAGGGGCCATGGCAACTTTGACGACCTTGCCGCCTTTCCCCAGCTGCAGGCCATGACCCGGGATGCACTTGAACTGTACAAGCGCAACCCCACTGAATCCGGCGATGACATTGTATTCAGGTTAAACGCCCTGGTGGATGCATACCTTGCCAACCTGAGCAAACAGACTCCCATGCCAGATCTTAATTTCACCCATACCCTGGATGAATTCTGCACGGTCAAGGAGGTTTCCTTTGTCAACAAAGCCAAAGATCTCCTGGACGCCTTTAACTGGCTCCAAAAGCATAAGGGCATCACCAATCCATATACGACTGTGAATACCCTGGCAGCGGGCCTGATCAGAACCTTTAAAAAGTCCATTGTCCCTGTTCCTGGATGGCAGTTTCAATCCCGTATCAAGAAAAGCAGGGGATATAATTTTCACAGATTCACAAAAACCATTGATCATGATTCCCCGGTTAAAAAGAATAGTTTACCAGGCAATCTCAGAAATTTACCGGACCAATAAGCATGTTTTGGCAAACAATATCAGAGATTTGAACACCCATTGATCGTGATCCGCGGCGGTCGGCCAGACAGGAGGGAATAAAAAATGTGTGAAAAGCAACACAAGGAACTTGTGGAAATCGCTATCCAGATAGGACAGATAGCAGATATGCCCCAATGGGCAACCGCCGGAATGACTTCGTGCCTGCCCCCTGGAAAAACCTGGAAAGAGCTTACCATCGGGGAGTTTTTATCCATGCGGGCCAAAACCGTAAAACATATTAATAACGTGTCGTCATGACCTTTATCCGGAATGACGGCCAAATAACAACAGACAGACAGTAAAAGTATTTGAGTATTAGAGGAGAAATATCTTGCTTACAGGAACTTTTGAACCAGAAAAATTCACCGGATTTGATATTGATGAATTCAGAAATGAAATGCTGGGCCACAATCTTGCCATAAAGACACTTGGAGTCCTTATGGAACATGCTGACCTTGAAGTATTCGAAAACGGCTTTGCAGATGCATCAGACTATAGGAGCAGCTTGAACAGAATCGTTGAACTGTACATTGAAAAGCAGGAAGGATTAATTGATGAGATTGTCTCAAAATTTGACCAAAGCCCGGAATCCATTATCACTGACGCACAATGCGAATACGAGGGTATACGATATGGACGGTTTAATAGATCTAAAGAAGAAACTGCCAGGGAAATTCATCATGCCATAAAAAAGCTCAACGCCGTGATTACCGCCTTTGGCGATGAATACCCAAAAGCAAAGGTTGTTCGGGATGATTTTATGAGCTTGAAGGATTTGTTTTCCAAGTCCTCACCGGTGCCTGAACGGGAAAAGGAAAAAGCCGCTGACCAGGCAGAGACAGCGGCTTCAAAAAATAGTGTTGATCCACAGGACAACTCTAAAATAGTAACAATGCCCCAGGTTGTCAAGGAGCAATCATAACCACCCAGCCGGATAAAAGGTATCCATACCGGGATATCTTTTATCCGGCCTTTGTTTTTTTAGAGGTTAAGAGGATTAACAGGACATAGATCAGGAAAGGCGACAAAGCAAAATGAAGGACGATTTTGAAGCAATAAAGAACCAGGTGGATATTACAAATGAAATCACGCGGCGTACAGGTGGGACGGTTAAAAAGGTAGGAAAGGCCTATGATCTTTCACAATGTCCTTTTTGCAGTGGTCATGACTGTTTCCGGATATATCCGGATACCCGGTCCTGGAACTGCCACCAATGCGGGGATAAAACCGGGGGCAGTATCATTGACTTTGTAATTAAAGAGAAGGGCTGCAGCCCACATGAAGCCCTGGTTGATCTTGCCCAGGCACACAATTATGAACTCTGGAATCATGGCCCGGACCATGACGGGGACCAGGATGAGAATTCCACGGGCAAACTGATATTTGAGGCTGCAGCCAATTATTATGCCAAGGTCCTTTACAGTACTCCCCGTGCCCTGGAGTATCAAAGAAAGGTCCAGAGCCATTCAGATCAGACCCTGAAAGAGTTCCGGGTGGGGCATACGGACGGCAAGCTGCTTGCCGAACTTCAGAAACAGAATTTTTCCATGGAGGATATCTTAAACTCAGGCCTGGTTGTGCCGTATAAAAAAGGCGGATACCATGATTTCTTTGGCTGGAATGTTTATATCTATCCCCACAAAGATAAGGCCGGTAAGATCTACCATTTTTCCGTTAAGGATCCCCGGAAAAAATATAACTACCAGCTCCCCAGTAAACACCGGCTGAATGACGCTCTTTTTTTTAACATGAAAGCGTTTAACGGCAACCAGGTTGTTCTGGTGGAAGGGGAAAATGACCTTTTATCAGTATACGGCAAAGGTAATTTTACCCAGGCTGCAGCCGTCATTGGACAGATATCAGATAAGCAGATCCAATACCTGAAGGAATGGGTGAAAAAAGGCCAGGCCAAGCCATATTTCAAGCCCCTGAGTAAAATCATTCGTATGGTTAAGGCCATGTTCCAAGAAGCAAAAATAAACAATTGCACCAATGAAATTGGAGAGGTGGTCTTTGATTATTTCAATCGCCTGGGCGGTTTTTTCGTGAACGGTGAAAACTGCAGGCTGTTTTATGAGAACGCCATCTATGAACTTGGAAACAATATCGCCTTCAAATCGCTGCTATACAGAACCGCCAGCCTTAACTATGCCGACAACGGCACCAAAAGCATTCTTGAAGTACTCCGGGCCAAGGCCTATCAAGATGGCAAGCATACCACCACCATGGGATGGATACACACCAATGAGATTGAAGAAATCATCTATTATGACCTGAACAATGAGCAAAACAACATCGCCAGGATACACGCCGGCAGTATTGAGCTGATCCAAAACGGGGCCAATGATGATCGGGTACTTTTAGAAACCACGCCAAGGATGGAGCCCATTCATTATCTGCCCGACGCCAACATCCAGGAAGGCATGGAAAAATATAAAGAGACCATCCTTGATAATCTGGCCTGCAATGAATCAAACAAATATTATATTGCGGCCCGGGTCATGAATACCCCGCTCCTGGAGTTTGTGACGACGGCCAGGGGCATCACCAAGCTTTCCGGAGATCAAGGCGCGGCCAAATCCTTTGCGGCCCGCCTGAACTCTTATCTGATCATGGGCTCAGATTGCGTGTCCATGGGTTCTGTTGCATCTTACCGGTCTGAAGCCGTCAAAAGCCCGGTCGTCATCCCGGACAACCTGGAAAAGGCGGACCGGACAAAAGATATGGTTAATTTCCTGCTGGTAAGCGCCACCGGTGCCATGAACCAGAAGCGGGACAGCAATACCAATTCCGGAAATGTATATGAAGAGAATAAAACTCAGGTCATTACCACGTCCATTGAACCTTTCACTGAATCTGAACTGATTTCCCGGACCATTGACATCCATTTTAAACGGGAATTCCAGAACAAAGAATTCCCTGGGGAAACCCTGCTGAAAACCGAAATTAAGAAGAACAGGGATTTGATATGGAAATTTTATTCTCTGAATGTGCCCAGTTAAAAAGGGATGACTTTGTGGAATTTTATGGAATTCAATCAGTTAAGATTGCCAGAGAGATTACAGGTGAAATTTCTAAAATAAGCTTTCTCGCAACCGCAAAGGAGCTATGCACTGCATTCAGCATGATTTCCAAAAACAAAAATATCCCCAACCCTTTTGCAGCTCCAGGCGTTTTGGGTTCACGGTTGTCCAACTCAAAATCTATTTTGGAAGAGGCCGGTTGGACGGTGAGTATCAGACATAAGATATCAAGGGGGCAATATAGACACTTACTGGAAAAAAAAGTTGATGGAGATCTCTAATGATGACCCGGATAAAATATAAAATATTTTGGGCGGAGCATTCTTGGAAAGTGCATAACCATCATCACCACTTTATTTTTTTATTTAAATTAAGTTTTTGTTTTTATTTAAGATTTAGAGATACAAGAGCCTCAAAAAGAGTGGTGATGCATATTTTTTTTGCATCACCACTGCATAACCACCAATGGTGATGCAGAAAAAAGCCCCCCCTATATAAGGGCAGAACAAAAGGAAAAATGAAGATTTTAAGCAAAAGCAAACCAATTTTCGAAAGTATCACGGAAAAACAGGCGTGGAAAATTCGAGCCCTTGTCAATCAATCTCAGAATTTTAAGGATATTACACGGTCTTAAGCAGCCAGGAAGCAAAAAAAATAATGCGACAACCGGACCGGCGAACCCTTATCGGAAAACGGGACTATGCCATTTTGAGGCTCATGCTCACCTATGGCTTGCAGGTAGGCGAAGTCTGCAAACTGACATACCAGGATCTTGAAACAGAACGGGTAAAAGGTCAGCAAAAGTTATGGATCAGGGACCGAAAAGGAAAGATCGGCAGGCGGGCTGATACTGATATCATTTTAAATGGGAAAGCTCTTCAGGCCTTTGATGAATGGATGGAGCATTGCAATATCAACTTTGAATCTGCCACACCGCTCTTTGTGGGATTTCGGTACCAGGTTTCCCAGGGAGGTCTTGTGATCCGCTGGGATCAGGTCCGGGAAAATAAACGATTAACCACCAGGTCGATAGAGTACATGATTGAAAAATATGTGGAAAAAGCGGGTATCAGCCATGGGGATAAAGTCATCAGTGCCCATGCCTTAAGGCATACGGCATTCACCATGCTGGCCAAAGCCGGGGTAAAGCTGGTTGATCTGAAATTTTTAGCCGGCCATCAGGATGTGAGTACCACTTTGATTTATCTTCACAGCGTACAGTCCTACGAAGATCATGCAGGGATGCATAATCCCTTGAATCGCTAACCTTATATAAATTTAGGATCATTTAAAAAGAGATAAAATTTGACTCCGCACCGGCCCCCAACATACAATCAACCTTCAGAATCCAGTTGCAAATGGAAAGGAGGTGGTTTATGCATGAAAGGTTCAATATACACCGCGCAAAAATGTTTTGAGTGTGGCGGGGTCGTGAAGTATGTGGAGGGTCGTGGAATCCTTGCTTGCCAGGAACATCCCAAAGTGGTTTGGCTCAATAATTGTGAGGTCCGTTTTGGGAAAGAACACCACAAGAGATTTAAGACCGTTGCTGAGTCTGAAAGGCATTTAACATATTTGCGAGTCCAGACCGACAAGGGCCAGTTTGATCAAAGAGAATGGGCAAAGGATCAGCCTTTATCTTTTTATGCCTTACGCAAAAAGTTCCTTGCCCATAAGAAAAAAGATGGTATAGGCAAAAAGCAGATCCAGCACATAACCCATGTTTTGAATGTGGCTGGAAAAGCCTGGGACCAGATGCAGATTAAAGAAATTGCAGAGCCGGAAATTGAAGACTTTTTTGATGATTTGAAAGCAAGCGGTAAGACAAAAAAGAACTATCAAACCGTTCTCCATAATTTTTGGGCCTGGGTGGTTCGCAGGGAAAAATGGATTTTATTTCCGGATACAAAAGAAGGTATCCCGAAATTCATCCACCTGTTACCGGAACATGCGGACCTCATCAGGGAGATCCGGGGCCCAAAAGGAATGCCGGACATGTATTTTTTCCGTCATGTCAAAGCAAAGCCAAGCGTTAAGGCTGGAACCCGGTTTGGACAAAAACAATTCAGGATGTGGTGGAACCGGGCCTGTAAAAATCTGAATATAGAAGGGGTTGATCTTTACGGCGGCACCAAACATTCGACGGTTACCGCCCTGGGACAGGTCTTGACCCCGGAACAGATCCAACGGGGAGTCACAGGCCACATTTCAGATGCTTTCAAACGGTATATGCTTCCTGATAAAAATGATGCCATTCAGGGGGAACCAAAGCAGTTCAACAGGTGCAACCTGAAGATGATAACTTCTTAGAGGATAAAAAAATTAGGATAAGCTATTGAAATAAAAGAAAGTTAATGGGGTGAGTGACGGGATTTGAACCCGCGGCCACCAGGGCCACAACCTAGTGCTCTACCAACTGAGCTACACCCACCGCAAAAAACTTTCTTTAATTAACAGAACCTGATCTGTTTTTCAATACTTTTTTCATGCAACTTAATTCAAATACCGATTTTTTATTCTATCAAAGAAATTCCCATGCCAGGCCAAGCCCATATTTTACATTGACCTTGACGTGTTGTTTGACTATTATTCCTGCGTATAAATATTTTGTTAAAGGAACTTTATTTATGAATGCACTTTTAATATTTTTAGTCAGGCTTATTTTAGGCCTTGTCTTCGGCATTATCCTGACCCGACTGTTCAGGCCGGATTGGGAAATTTACTACGGCTTTGTCACAGGACTCATCCTGGTCGGACTGGCCTATGGCATGGCTTTTTTCAGAAAAAAGAAACCAGAATAAAATTTAGGATTTTTATACCATTGGAAAAAAATATCATCTTAGGAACGGCAGGACACATTGATCATGGAAAAACAAGCCTTGTAAAGGCATTGACAGGCATTGAAACAGACAGGCTCAAAGAAGAAAAGGAACGGGGCATTACCATTGAACTGGGGTTTGCCTCTCTTGATCTTCCCAATGGGCAGCATATCGGTATCGTGGACATGCCGGGCCATGAAAAATTTGTAAAAAATATGGTGGCAGGTTCCAGCGGGATTGATGTGGTCACAATGGTTATTGCTGCAGATGAGGGGGTTATGCCTCAGACCAGGGAACACATGGAAATCTGCAACCTCATGGGGATTGAGCATGGCATGATTGCCCTGACCAAAACCGATATGGTGGATGAAGACCTGTTGGAACTGGCCCTTGAAGACATCAATGATTTTGTGCAGGGCACTTTTCTCGAAGACAAACCCGTTATCCCTGTTTCATCCGTCACACATGAAGGGCTTGATCAATTCATAAAAACTTTGGAAGAGATCTGCAGCAAACTTCCTGAAAGAAAATATTCTTCCATCTTCAGGCTGCCGGTGGACCGTGTATTTTCAATGAAAGGATTTGGCACCGTGATAACCGGGACCCTGACCTCGGGCAGCATCAATGTCGGTGACGATATCATGGTTTATCCCAAACAGATTGTCTCCAAAGTCCGGGGAATCCAGGTTCACAGCTCAGGTGTTGATACGGCCGGTGCGGGTACGCGGACCGCCATTAATTTCCAGGGACTGGACAAAGAATCGGTCAGCCGGGGAGATATCCTGTCCACACCCAATACCTTGATTGAAAGCTATATGGTGGATGCTCATTTTCATTATTTAAAAAGCAATGCAAAACCGGCTAAAAACAGAACCAGAATAAGATTTCATTCCGGAACCAGTGAGATACTGGGATACATGATACTGCTTGACAGAGAAGAGCTGTTGCCCGGAGATGAGGCCTGTGTTCAGTTCCGCCTGGAGTCCCCTGTCTGCTGTATCAAGGATGACCGATATGTGATCCGAAGTTATTCACCGGTAAAAACAATTGGCGGCGGTGCCATATTAAATCCAGCCTCCCAAAAGCATAAACAGCTGGATAAAACCGTAATCCAGGGACTGGAGAATCTTCTTCTGGAAGATCAGGAAGAGACTGTTTTGTTTTTTCTCAGTTTAAAAGGATACCAGGGCCTGTCTTTTGCCCAGCTTCGTGTCATGACCAATATCCCGGACAAGAAACTGGCGGCAAATCTGCAGAAACTGCTTGCCAAGCAACAGGTTGTCCAGACTGACAAAGACAGGCAGATTTATGTGAATGGTGCTTTTTTTGATAAATTCAAAGAAAAAATCATCCGGAAGCTTGAGGCCTACCATAGTGATAATCCTTTAAAAGAAGGCATGCCGACCCAGGAGCTTAAATCCAAGTTCCAGTATATTGATGATGTAAAATTTTTTAATCTGCTTTTCACAAAATTGTCCAAGGAAAATCTGATAATTCTGGACAAAAACATTGTCAAATTATCCACTCACAAAGTGGCGCTCCAGGTGGATCAAAACAAAGTCAAAGACAAAATCAAGAAAATCTATCAAACGTCAGGGTTGACACCGCCCTTTTTCAGAACCATCTGCCAGGATCTGGATCTGGATAAAAAGACGGCAACAGATGTTCTCCACATGATGATCAATGAAACATCCATTGTCAAAACAAAAGACGACCTCTATTTTGATGCCGAAGAGATCACCAGGCTTGAACAGCGGCTGATTAAATTCTTAAAAGACAATGAATCCATCACCACACCCGAGTTTAAGGAGATGACCGGAGTGTCCAGAAAATATGTCATCCCTTTGATCGAATACTTTGATACCGTCAACCTGACCATACGGGTGGGCGATACACGGCAGTTAAGACGGAAAGTTTAACAAAAACTCTAATAAAAATCCTACAGGATTTTTTCGGCAAAGGCCTCAACAATACTGTCCAGATGTGCCCTGCCCTCAAGGGTGAGGGCAAACCTGCCATCCTTAACACTCCCAAAAGAAGATTCAAGGACATGGTCCAGAATATCCTTAAACCGGGTTTCAAAGGATACGCAAAAAAGGGTTGTAAATTTTTTCAGATCCAGGCCTTCAAGTGTACGAAGCCGAAGCATTATCATCTCAATCATGGTCTGCCTGGAGGTGAGAGTTTCCCGGTCTTCAACAGGAAGCCTGCCTGAACAAATATCCTTTATATAGGCGTCAATGCTTCGATAATTCCAAGACCTTGTTTTTTTATCATAAGAATGTGCCGCAGCCCCGAACCCGTAATAGGGAATCATATCCCAGTATTTTGAATTGTGTTTTGAACGATTCTGTCGGCCTTTTGAGAAATTAGAAATCTCATAATGGTCATAGCCGGCTTCCCCTAAAAATTGAGAGGTCTGTTTAAACATAACTGTCATATCAGACGTGCCAAGAGGCCGGATCACACCTTTTTTCAATTGTTCATGCAAAGGGGTCCCGGGCTCAATGGTAAGCATATAGCAAGACAGGTGGGGCGGCATAAGGGTTACAGCCGTTTTCAAATCTTTTAGCCACGCTGTTTTTGTTTCAAAAGGAATCCCGTAAATCAAATCCATGCTGATGTTATCAAACCCGGCTTTTCCGGCATAGTCAATCGCGTTCCTTGCCTGACCGGCTGTATGGATTCTGTTTAAAAATTTAAGTTTATCGTCATTAAACGACTGAACACCTATACTCAGCCTGTTTATGCCGACGTTTTTTAACTCTCTGAGATAATTTAAGTCAACAGTTCCAGGATTAACTTCAAATGTGACTTCAACATCACTGGCAACGGAAAAACAATCCCCAATGGTCTGCAACAATGTTTCAACCTCTTTGGCACTCAGAAGCGAAGGTGTGCCGCCGCCAAAGTATATGGTGTCAATGGCGTCCTTTAACCCGGACCGTTTTTCAATCTCTTTTTGAAGGGCATTGATATAACCGGGTATCAATGAAAGATCGGTCTTTGAATAAAAATCACAATAGACACACTTTTTAACACAAAACGGGATGTGGATATAAATGGAGGTTTTATCACACAAAACGCTTCATCAATTCATCAATCACGGAATCAATATTTTCAGGAGTTACCCCGTAAAGAGTACAGGCCTTTTTTACCCGTTCAATATGGGGGCTGTTATCCATATCATCAGGGCCCCTGAAAAATCCCATCCGCCTGCCAACCTGATATAAAATCCTCTTTTCAGGTTCAAGTTCAAAAAAACGGTCGATAATACCGATCATTTTTTCTTTATCTTCAGGCATTTTTCCATTAATGGTCTCAAACAAATTCAGAATATGGTCACTTTTGATATAAGAATCAATCCCGTCAAGGCTTTCAATCAACAGCCGCAGCTCTTTGGCCATCATTGCATCATTCGGTTTTTCAAATTCCCCGCTTTTAACCTCCTGGGCAAGGACGGTTCCATTCGTCACGGCCAGGGTTCTGATCCTTATAAAATCGGGATTAATGCTGTTGAGTGCAGACGCGGTTTCAAGGGCATGTTCTATGGAATAATCAATGCCGCCAAGCCCAGGCATAACATATTCCGACAACTCCATTCCCGCCTGTTTTACCTTCAAGCCAGCCTTGATATGAGTTGCTTTGTCAGCCCCTTTTTTAATTTTCTTTAATACAATATCAGATCCTGATTCCATTCCCACATGAATACGGTTTAATCCTGCATCGGCAATCCTCTGCAGATCATCCTGCTTGATCCGGGCAATGGTATGGCTCCTTGCATAGGACGTAATCCTGTCAACCTCTGGAAAACATTTTTTTATATGTTCAAGCACAGACACAAGATCATCAGGTTTCATGATCAAAGAATTGGCATCCTGTAAAAAAATGGATTTCATACCTGATGCATACCAGTTAATGGCGGCATTAAAGGCACCCCGATCTTTTTTGTCAAAATCATTGTACAGGGAATTTATGACCTGATTATCAACAAACCCGCCCGGTTTGACAATCTCTTTAATCTTTTGAATATAACTCTGCAAAAAATCAATATCCCTGGTGATATTTTCAACAGATCTTAAAGAAAATTTTCTTTTTTTATATACCCGGCAAAATGTGCAATTATTCCAGGGGCAATTACGCGTCAGCCTTATCAAAAGACTGTTTGCTTCACTGGGCGGACGAATGGGACCTTGTTCAAATCCTTTGTAATTATCTGTTTTTTTCTTTTTCATATAAACTCTTCACACCTGCATATTTTTTTATTTTTAACCTTCCGATATCATCTGATTACCACTTGCACCTCACGTTTTCATATATTAGCACTTGAACCCTTAAAGTCAATTTATTTGCAGATGATACCCATGCGTATTGCAATACACAAAACCTGAAAGCTCATTATTCGTTAAAAATCATTCAAAATATTTTTTCCAGGCAGTACTCATAGAACATCTTATCCCATGACAAAATATTCTTGAGTATTCCACCCACAAAAAGTATTATTGCCAAATTTATTTTATGGCTATTGCACTGATCATTATTATCAATAATCTCTAAAAAAACTTGGGATTTCAAAGAAACAAATGAAAATTTCCGTAATTGTAACCACATATAACAGGCCTGATGCCCTTGTTAAAGTTATGGAAGGGCTTAACTGCCAGACACATCTGCCCGATGAAGTAATTGTGGCAGATGACGGATCATCAGATGATACAGCTGAACAAGTAAATTGTTTTAAAATCGACGCACCATATGAACTTAAACATGTATGGCACAAGGATAAAGGCTTCAGAGCAGCAAAAATCAGAAATAAAGCCGTGAAGATAAGCTCTGGAGAATATATTATTTTTCTGGATGGTGATTGTGTGCCGGATAAATATTTTGTGGCAGACCATATTGAACTTTCCCAAAAAGGTTTATTTTTTCAGGGGAAACGGGTTTTAATAGGAGAAAATAATTGTGACTGTTTTTCACACGCAGACATTAACAGCAGGCTAAAAAAATTAATGCTGCTTTTTTTCCAAAAACCCGGAAATTGGCATCATATTCTAAGAATCGTATTTTTCCCGTCCTTTGTATCAAAAAAACTCAATGGTGTGCGCAGTTGCAATATGGGCATTTTCAGAAATGATTTATATGACGTAAACGGTTTTAATGAAGATTTTTCAGGGTGGGGACGCGAGGACTCAGAACTTGTGGTGCGCTTGTACAATTACGGATTAAAACGCAAGACACATCCATTCCGGGCAGTCTGTTATCATCTCTGGCACAAAGAAAACGACAGAAGCAATCTTGAAAAAAATGACCTGCTGTTAAAACAGGCAATAAAATCAAATAAATATGCCTGTGACAAAGGACTTGCAAGACTCAAATAAAGCCCTCCACCAACAAAAAATGGTTCATCCTTACCCATTGTTTCAATGAGGAAAAGAGGCCTGGAGAAAATAAAAAAACACTTGCACAAAACTACTTTGGTGTTGTAATGCAATCCAACTGGGATAAATTTTTAGGATTTGCCCATAATAAAAAAAGGGTTTATTCAAAAAAATGACAGATTTTCTTTTTTTAAACCATCAAATATTGAGTACCTTATTTAATAACTGCCCTGGACAAACCTGGTATTTAACCTTGGTTTGCCCACAACAAAAAAAGAAAGTCTTTGTTTGAATTTTTCAAGACTTTCATACAAAAAAAAAGCGATAATCACTTTTAAGAATTTAAAAGCGAGGTAATATGGAACTTGGGACTAAATTTCTTTTTAACCTTTTACTAAAATATGTAAAACCCGAGATAGTTTGTGACATTGGTTCTATGGATGGTGCTGACGCTGTACGTTTTAAAAAGATACTGCCCGCTTCAAAAGTGGTACTTTTTGAAGCAAACCCTGATAATTTTGCGTCTATTTGTAATGATGCCAACATTAAAAAATATAATATCACTTCATTCCACGAACTCGTATGGAATGAAAATTGCCAGAAGGATTTTTTCCTTGAAAAGGCTTCAACCGTGGAAGGTGTTGATGAGCATCTTCGGGGTATGAGTTCTGTCTTTTTAAAAAAATCAAGTAACGATAATTTCACTAACAGTATCAAACAAAAAGGGGTTCGCTTAGATTCAAAAATAACCGAATTAGGTGACTTTAATAGTGTAGCACTTTGGATAGACGTTGAGGGCGCTTCTTATGAAATTTTGGAGGGCACAGCAAAAATACGCCAGAAGATTAAACTCATACACGCAGAAGTTGAAACCAAAGAAATCTGGAAAGGACAAAAAACCAAATCAGACGTATTAGCTTTGACAAACCGTATGGGCTATATACTTATGGGATATGGCCGAAACAAGCAACAGCATGATATTGTCTTAATAGACAAAGAATTGTTTGACACTTCTCCTAATATCTTCAAACTTATCAAGATTTTTGCCTTTATACGCACAATTCATATAAAAAGCATCCCCCTGTATATAAAAAAATTTTTCAAACAATAAAATAAAAACAACAAACAATAAGAATGTTCACATACAACAAATTCAACGCAAAGAATAATTATGCAGGATTTTTAAATCATAGTATTATTTGTATTTTTCTGATTAAACTACCCATTTGCTATTAAAGGAGAAAACCATGCCGGGTTTTGAAATATTTGGTGATGAAGAAAAAAAAGAAGTGACCGATGTTCTTGAAACCGGAGTTCTTTTCAGATACGGATTTGAAGGAACTCGAAACGGGCATTTCAAAGCCCTTGAGTTTGAAAAAAAACTGTGTGAAATCACCCATGCCAAATACAGTCACCTTTGTTCCAGCGGAACGGCAGCGCTTTCCATTTCTCTTGCCGCCTGCGGTATCGGTGCAGGCGATGAAGTCATTGTTCCTCCGTTTACATTTGTTGCCACATTTGAGGCAATTATCAATGCAGGTGCAATCCCTGTTTTCGGAGAAATTGATGAGACCCTGTGCCTTAATCCTGACAAACTTGAGGATATCATCACCTCTAAAACAAAGGCTGTGGTTCCGGTTCACATGTGCGGTGCCATGGCAAGGATCGATGAGATTAAGGACGTGTGTACAAAAAAAGGATTGATTCTTATAGAAGATGCCTGCCAGTCATTAGGAGCCACATACCAGAAAAAAGCCATTGGTACCTTCGGGCTTGCCGGGTGTTTTTCCTTTGATTCGGTAAAAACAGTCACTTGCGGTGAAGGCGGCGGCCTGATAACGGACAGCAAAACCGTATATGAAAAAGCCGACCAGTTTGCAGATCACGGCCATGATCATCTGGGCGGACCTGACCGGGGAGCTGATGATCATCCCATTATCGGAACAAATTTCAGGATCAGCGAACTAAATGCTGCGGTGGGACTTGCCCAGCTGAACAAACTGGATCAAATCCTGGATATTCAGAAAAAAAACAAGCATGCCATCAAAGATGCAATGGCAGACCTGCCCGAGGTCGGCTTCAGGTATCTTCCCGATGCAAAAGGAGATTCAGCAACCTTTTTAAGCTTTTTTCTGCCGACGGAAGCAAGAACCCGGCAGGTTGCCAAAAACCTTGCCGACAATAAAGTGGGATGTGCGTACTGGTATGACAACAACTGGCATTATTACAAAAAATGGCATCACTTGAAAGAGATGAAACGCTCTGCAAAACTTTGTGTTGAGCTGGCAGACGATCTGCCGGATTATAAAAATCTTGTTCTGGAAGACTCTGACAATATCATGAAAAAAACCCTGTCCATGCAGATCATGCTGTCATGGACCCAAGAAGATATTGAAAACAGGATTCAGGCCATAATAAAATCTTTTAAAGGATAAAACATGTTTAAAAACTTTAAGCTGGTTCCCAATATTATATTTGGAAGAGGCTGTTTTGCACAGCTTGACGAAATAATAGAAAAACAGCGTGAGGATATTGATTCATGGGTTGTATTTGTCACAGATGATGTGTTTAAAGGTCGTGCCCTGGAAAAAAGAATTCCTCTCCATGACAATGACCTGCTGTTATGGGTCAACGTGGATGATGAACCCAAAACAGGATATGTGGATGAACTGACCCTCAAGGTAAAAGCGTACCGTTCAACCTTGCCCTGTGCCATTATCGGCATTGGCGGCGGCAGCAGCATGGATCTTGCCAAAGCCGTGTCCCTGATGCTGACCAATGAAGGATCTTCCACCCTTTACCAGGGATGGGATCTGATTCAAAACCCTGCCGTCTGCCACATGGCGGTCCCCACACTGTCCGGAACCGGTGCGGAAGTTTCCAGAACCGCTGTTCTGACAGGGCCTGAAAAAAAACTCGGTCTGAATTCCGACTACACAGTGTTTGATCAGGTGATCCTTGACCCTGAACTGATCAAAGATGTTCCAAAGGACCAGCAGTTTTATACCGGCATGGACTGCTATATTCACTGTATCGAATCTCTTGAAGGCACATACCTGAATGAATTCTCCAAAGCCTATGGTGAAAAAGCCCTTGATCTTTGCCGCCAAGTGTTCCTAAACGACCATCCGGACAGGGATGACAAGCTCATGATGGCCTCTTTTTTCGGCGGCATGAGCATTGCCTATTCCCAGGTTGGTGCCTGTCATGCACTGTCCTACGGGCTTTCCTATGTACTGGGCACCCATCACGGAATCGGATGCTGCATCACCTTTGATTATCTGGATGAATTCTATCCTGAAGGCGTAAAAGAATTTCGAACCATGAGAGAAAAATGCAATATTGAACTGCCGCGGGATCTGGTTAAAAATCTTGAACCGGACCAGGTTGAAACAATGATCACCGTTGCCCTTGGCCTTGATCCGCTGTGGGAAAACTGCCTGGGTCCTGACTGGAAAAATATCATGACACGGGATAAGGCAAAATCCTTATTTCTCAAAATGTAAAAGAGACAATTATGACAATTGCGGTAATACCATCCAGATACGGTTCAAGCCGGTTTAAAGGCAAGCCTTTAGCGCTTGTGGCCGGCAAATCCATGATTCAACGGGTGTATGAACAGGCACAAAAATCCCGAACGGTTTCAAAAACCATTGTGGCAACCGATGATGAAAGAATTTTCAATGCGGTTGAAGCATTTGGCGGACATGCAGTAATGACGTCCGAGGACTGCCGTTCCGGAACCGACAGGGTTGCCCAGACAGCCGCCTTGCTGAATCTTGGGCCGGATGAGATCATTGTCAATATCCAGGGAGACCAGCCCGTGTTCAACCCCTTGACCATTGATGAACTGATATCTCCCTTTGCCGATGATCCCGACCTTGTCATGTCCACCCTTGCATTCAAGATACAGGATGAAAGGGAAATCACTGATCCCAAAGATGTAAAAGTCACCTTTGACCGGAACGGATTTGCCCTTTATTTTTCCCGGGCACAGATTCCCTATCCCAGGGATAAAGAAACACCAGCCGATTTTTACAAGCACCTGGGCTTTTATGCCTACAAAAAAAGTTTTCTGGACAAACTGGTCACACTTCCCACAAGCCCTTGTGAGCATATTGAAAAGCTTGAACAATTAAGGGTGCTGGAATTCGGCTTTCGGATCAAGGTGGTTATTACCCCATATGACTCCCCGGAAATTGACCTGCCGGAAGATATCAAACGGATTGAAGCCAAGCTTTAATAAAGCAGACTTAATCGGCATCTTTCCATTAAAAAAACGGAAATAAAGCTAATGAAAATAGCACTTCTGGTAAAACGCTTTACTTTGTCCGGGGGCAAGGAACGCTATGTAGTAGAGCTTGCCAGAGCATTACAACGGAGGGGACACTCTATCCATGTATTTGCCTGCCAATACGACAACTCTCTTTCAAAGCAAATAACATTCCATAAGGTTGTTTCCCGTTTTGACTCTTTTAGTGTTCTCAACACTCTTTCTTTTATAAAGGAAACAGCAAAATTATTATCCAAACAAAAGTATGATATTATCCATTCCCATGAAAGAAATTATACCCAGAAGATTCTGACCCTGCACAGTCTTTCATATTGTGAAGGTTTGGAAAAATACTCTTTTATCAGAAGGATAGACCAGAAATATTTTAGTTTGAGGAGCCTTCTTTATCTCTGGCTTGAAAAACGACAGATGAGATCACCTTGGCTTATTTCTGTTTCACAGGAAGTTTCAAGGGATGTGAAAAAATATTACGACCGATCTGAAAATATAGTTACAATCCCACCTGGAGTGGATACAGACCAGTTCAATTCTGCAAACATTAAAAAACTCAGGGATCAAGCCAGAAAAGAAAAAAAAGTGCAAAAAGATGAGCTTGCCGTGCTGTTTGTAGGCTCAGCTTTCCAGCGCAAAGGCCTGGGAAGGCTCCTGCCTGAGATCAAAGAAAACATGCGCCTGTTTGTTGTGGGCAAAGGTGATAAACTTGTCAAATACAAACGGCTCATAAAGGCGTATGGAATTGAAAAAAAAGTGATTCTTACAGGAATGGTCAATGATGTGAAACAATACTATGCACTGGCTGATGTTGTGGTGCTGCCATCACGCTCTGAAGCGTTCGGCATGAGTGCCCTTGAGGGAATGGCGTGCGGACTGCCTGTGATTGTAACCCAAAATTGCGGTGTGGCAGACCTTATTGAAAACAATAAAAATGGGCTGGTGATGAAAAAAAATTCTGATCTTGCTAAATACTTACATCTTTTACGTTCAAAAGAAGAAAGATTGCGTTTGGGTACACTCGCTGAAAAGACTGCCAAAGCCTATAGCTGGGAAAGAGTGGGGTTAACCCATGAGGCATTTTACAAGCAAATATTGTCTTGTAAATTATCAGCATGATTATTACCGTGACTATGATGACGTAGGGGAGTGTAAGGAAGAGGTACAATGAGGGACGAATATTGTAAAAAAAAATTTTCAACTTTTATAATGTGTAAAAACAAATTCATGTCTGACAATATGCTGGACCTTTTGAATAATCCAGATTTTTTTCTGGAAAAAGAAGACACACATATTATTCAAAATAATTTTAAAAGCAAATTGGGTATTGTCCAAATAGACAGCAGAAAAATAGTCATAAAACGCCATAATTATAAGTCAGGGTGGCACAGGTTCAGACGATTTTTCAGACCAACCCGCGCCAGCAAAAACTGGCATTTTTCAAAAATCTTAATGTTCAATAACATATGGGTGCCCACACCTGTGGCTTATGTTGAAACACGGATTGGTTTTTTACGCGGAATGTCCTATTTTATGTATGAGTACGTTGCAGGTATGACTGGTGAAGAATATTTTAAAAAAAACATCAACTCTCGCACCAGGATTGAACATGCTATGGATTTGGTTATAAACCTTATGAATCAAATAAAAAATCTGCATCTTATTCATGGGGATATACGAATGTCAAATCTGATTTTTAAAAATAATAAAATCTGCCTGTTGGATCTGGACGATATAAAACCCATAACCTGGTATCAGATACAGCATTCTAAAACCAGGGACATTCGTGGTTTGAAAAAGGATATTGGTTACAATATTCCTCCAACTCTTCAAAGCATTTTCCTTAAAAGGCTGAATTCTCTTTGATCTTTTTTACCTTCTACAATGTATTGAGTGTTAAAAACTGCATGTTCAAGACTTCCGATTTTAGAAACAACAGACAACGTGGCAGGATAGTTGAAGCGCGCCTTAACCATTCTTGACTAATCCCCCTGTTTCATCTATTATGCGTTTTCTATTTAATAGAGACTTACATAATATGACTAAAAAAAAGAAATGGCTAATACTGGCACACTGCTACAATATGGATGGCAGAGCCGCCAGTCAGACAATAACGGATAGGATTCCCTTTCTCATGGCTCAAGGTATCAAGCCTATTGTGATGAGTGCCCCAACAGGCCGGAAAGAGACTCAATTTCCACATTATCAAGTTTTTTCTCCGGCTCCTTCAGGTTTAAAATTTGAACTGCGCCATGTCCTCAACAACCATGGCACCAAAACCTTTTCCAGAAAAATTGCAAAATTTTTGCTGACAATGCTGCTCTTGCCATTCTTTGTCATAGAAAAAATCATAATTCAACTCGACAGCCATTGGTCATGGTTCTTATCTGCTTCACTATACGGAATATTCATAATACCCAGACATCGGCCGGAGCTGATATACTCAACAGCAGGGCCTTCTTCGACCCATTATACCGGTTATATTCTGAGCAAAATTTTTAAACTGCCTTGGATTGCAGAACTTCATGACCCTTTAATCTATGATAATGAAAAACAAAAATGGCATAAATATTTTTTCCACAAACACCTTGAAAAATTAATTTTTAAAACTGCTGACAAGATAATATACTTTACAGATAACGCCGGTGCAAATGCCGGGAAACGAAATCCCGGATACAACGATAAATTGGTCATAATAAGACCAGGAGCATCCCCTGCCGAAGCATGGAACCAAGAATACAAAAAACAAGAAAAAATACATTTCGGCTATTTTGGTTCCCTTGCCCCCAAACGGAACCTCAAGGATATTTTCAAAGCCTTTCATGATCTGTTTCAGGAAAAGCCGAACCTGTCGAAACAGATTGTTCTAGACATATATGGAACAACGCTTGATAAAATATCCAGCCAGGCTCTTGAACAATATCCCATAAACGAGATAACAATCTTGCACGGCAGGCTTGAACATGACCCTATTACAGGAAAAACAGGAAGAGAGCAGGTACTCGAAGCAATGAAGAGAATGGATGTACTCATTCTTGTTCATGGAAACGACATATTTCGATGCCATGAATATATTCCGTCAAAACTGTATGATTACATGCTGGTAAAACGCCCTATTCTGGGATTAACCCATCCGGGTTCCGAACTTCAACACATGTTGGAGCAAAACGGTTTAATAGCTGCAGACAGCCAAAATCCAACTCAGATAAAAACAAGTATCAACGATTTGGTTGAACAGTGGAAAAACAATGGATTACCGGATCTTGAACATGCTTCACCTCTGACGGTTGAAAGTGCTGTTCGACAACTGATGAAGATCAGGAATAATTTAATAAAGAATTAACAAAGGAGCATATCCGGTTTGAAGACTCCTTAATGACTATCTTAAAAAGACCATTGCAAAATAAACAATGGAATAACTACCTATTGCAAACAAATACTATGAATTTAAACGCATTAAAAACAGCCGAAAAAAAACTTTTCCTGTTTCATCAATATGGCTTAAGTAAAGAGTCTGTTTGTTTTGCTTTTACAGGATTACTTGTTTTTTTAAACCCTTTTCCGCACTTAACTGCATTCACCAATATTTTATTCAGCATTGTTCTGGTTCTATTTATTGACCTTTTTTATCGTAAGACCATCAAGCCAAAATGGAAAAACCCCTTCTCGATTCCACTTGTCTGCTATGTGATAATCAGCATTATCAGTACACTGTTCGCCCTGGATAAGACAGAAAGCCTTGGCGATCTATTCTCACACCTGCTCAGGTACATAGCTATTTTTTTTATTATAATCAACTGTTTCAACACAAAACAAAGATTTAGATACCTTGTGCGAATCATCATTGTTTCAGGACTTATTTTTTCCACAGCATCCCTTTTCTATTTTTACATAATACAGGGCAACAACCTTACAACGAGATTTGGAACCGGATTTACCGATTCAGCAATATGCACAATGGGCCTAATAACAGTTTTTACTTTTATTCTTTCTCTTGGAGAAATCAACCAAACCCAAAACCGTATTGTTAAAAGCCTGCTGATGATAGGACTTATTACTGTGCTTTCAGCCTCTTTGCTGAGTCAATCCAGAGGGACCATTCTCTCAATAATAACAGCAATGCTGGTAATTGATCTTTTCAAAAAAAAGATTCTGTCCCTTGTAATAATATTTTGCATCATTATCTACTATTGCTTCAGTACCCCTCTTCAAGATCGACTAAAGGCCTCGAACCATTATGATGACAGAATAAGCATATACCTGTACTCAATGGAAATAATAGAGGATTATCCAGTTGCCGGCACTGGATTTTCAATTGACACATTCAAAAACAAGAATCTCATTGACCCGCACAAATATAAGAAGCGCATCCCGGAGAGGTACAGATCCTATCCAATGCTATGGCCCCATAATATGTTTTTATCTATATGGGTCAGAACAGGGATTCTTGGTCTTACAGCTTACTGTATGCTGATAATATCATTTATCAGGCTGTCCGTCCGTCTTATAAGATTTGGAAAAGACAGCTTCATACAAACAAATGCAATTTATGCCTTGTCATCTCTCACCATGTTTTGCACCATTGGTTTTTTTTCACCGATTTTTATCCACTTTGCCGATTTCACCTTTTTTATAATTTTTTCAATGCTCACTATCTTATGGAGTTTGAACAAAGAATCTGCTGAGGAAAAAGAGCAAAAAAAAACGGACTTGAGAACTATAAATACATGGAGAGCTTGATTTTATGAACAAACTGGTAATATTTTGCAAATCATACTCAAAAGATCTGTTGAGAGCAAAAAGAATGGCCCAAAGTATCCTGCGGTTCAACCGTGATAATATTCCCCTTTACATGAGTGTACCATCAGACGAGCTTGAGCTTTTCAAAAAGACATTTCAAAACCTGCCCTGTCATTTTGTGACTGATGAAGAGATATTGAACAACTGCAGCAAAACATATGGGCCTTCTCCCAGACTCTTTCCTGCTCACCTGCTGCAGCAACTTATCAAACTCGAATTCTGGAGGTTAAATAAATGCGAGTACTATTTGTGGATAGATTCTGACTCCTATTTTCTAAAACCTTTTGACACAAATTTTTTTTTTCATAATGACGACACCCCCCTTCTGGTGATGCACCATGCAAATGATTTGAGAAATTTCGCCCTGAAATACGACACCAGAATTGCAGAAAAATTAGATAATAGGATAAAAGCCATCCAGCAATTATTTGGACGAAAGGGAGAATCTTTCTATTTTGGAGACCCACCCCTTATCTGGTCCAGCTCTGTTCTTAAAGCCATGTCCAGAGAATTTCTAAAACCAAGAGGAATGACTATTTATGAACTTCTCTATCGATACCCTTGTGAAATGCAGATCTATGGTGAATTTGTCCTGGCTTACAACATCCATAAAATAATCCCCACAGAACCATTTTTTAAAGTTTTTCACTATGCAGAACAATTTTTTGATTCCCAGAGAAAGGGCGAATCAGAATACAGTCTTGCCGGTAAATATCTCGGAGTTGTAATGCAGTCCAACTGGACAAACAAAAAAGAAAAAAAGAAAAACGATATGGCAAGGTTTAAAAAATTTTTAAGGGAACAGCAAAGAAAACTTGGTCTGATCCGGTTCCAACCATTTTAAATGCTATTGTATTAATGCCACGATACACCCTACTCATCCCAGGCAAAGCCAGGGGCTTAAATTCGCTGTGATCTCTTTTATATGAAAGAACTTTTAACCTGCTGAAATTAAATATCTTTCATTATTTGTTGTGGCAGAGTGATCTGCCATGGCCGTTATTAAGATTGCCTGAGGCGAACAATATATGATAATAACCAATAAAAAATAACTACGGAGCAATAAGCGATATGGAGTACCATAATACTGCTGCAAAATCATTTATGAAAGCAGGCCGGGACAAGATCATTTGGATTAATGATTTCTTAAAATCTCTTCAGGTTTAAATCACATGAAAATTCTAATTATCAAATTAAGTGCTATCGGAGATGTTATTCATACCCTTCCTGCCTTGAACAGCTTGCGCAATTTTTATCCTCATGCCCATATAACATGGATTGTGGAAGAAGCAGCATTACCACTTATCAGAGGACATAATTCCATTGACCGCATAATTTTGTCCAAAAGAAAAAAATGGATAAAAAAACTACTCAATCCTTTGGCAAGGAAAAAAACATTAAAAGAAATTTATAATTTTATCAAAGACATCAGAGATACCCGCTATGATATTATCATAGATTTTCACCAGCTCTTAAAAAGCGGCATCCTAGTTTTGCTTGCCAAAGGAGTTCGAAAAATAGGCTTTGACAAGGGAATGCCGCATATGGAAGAAAGCCAGATTTTTTTAAATGAAAAAATCCCCCCTGTGAGCGTAGAAATCCATGCTCTTAAAAGAAATCTTATGCTACTTGAAGCCATTGGTATCCCCACAAAAAACATTGAATACCAAATTTCAACAGACCAAAACGATGAAGATAACGTCATGAAGCTCATTCATGAAAACAAAATTAAAGATGGCTTTGTTGTATTAAATCCTGTTGCCAAGTGGGACTCCAAATTATGGCAAAATCACAAATGGGCTCAGCTTGCAGATATTTTGATTAAAAATTACAATACCTGCGTGATATTTTCAGGAAGTGTGGATGATTATTTTCTAATTGAAGAAATTCGTGGAATGATGCAAGAAAAAGCTGTCAATTTTGCCGGTAAAACAAGCCTGAAAAGCCTTGCAATATTGTACAGTAAGGCAAAAATTATTATCACAACAGATACCGGCCCAATGCACCTTGCAGCAGCTATTAAAACACCTGTAATAGCTCTTTTCGGACCTACCGCTCCATGGAGAACCGGCCCCTTTGGCTTGACGCATAAAATTATTAGAAAAAGCATGTCTTGCAGCCCATGCTTTAAACGTATCTGCCCCTATGGACATCATAACTGCATGAAATCAATAAACGTGGATGATATCCAAATTTTGCTATCAAAATCCACACACCAAATTTGTTCTTCCTGATAACAAAACAACAAGTCATTTATTCAAGAAAGACTCGCATCTCTCCATAACCATACCAACACTTATTTTATCCATACATTGATGATCTGTTGGACAAACATCCTTCAAGCAGGGACTGCATGGAACAGGAACTCTTATCATAACACTGTTTTTATTTGAAGGGGATGTGGCAATATAATCAGTAGACCCGATCACAGCCACCTGGTTGACATTCAAGGCGGCAGCAGCATGCATCAGCCCTGAATCATTGGTCACAAACAGCGAGCATTTCTCTATGAGCGCAAAAGCCTGACCAAGACTCGTCATGCCTGCAATATTAATGCAGCTGCCGTTGGACAGCCCGGCAATATATTCACCAAGAGCAATGTCTTGAGGAGCGCCGAAAATCAACACCTTAACCTTGAATTTTTCAGCCAGTTTTTTGCAAATTTGTGCATATCGTTCGGGAAACCATCGTTTTGCAGTCCCCCCTGTTGCCCCTGGATTGATACCTATAACGGGTCTGGACAAATCAATTTTTTCTTTTTCCAGAAAATGATTTGCAAATGCTCTGTCTGATTCACAAAGAAACAAATCAAGATCCCTGCCGTAATCCAACAGACCAACGCCCTTTAGAATCCCGATATAATAATCAATCAAATGACCCTTTTTCAGGGCCGGGTTCAGTTTTATGCCCCGGCTCAAGAGAAGCGCTCTCCCATCGGTATTGTATCCGACCCGTTCTTTTACGCCGGCAAGAAAAGAAAGCAGGCCTGCCTCAAATGCATTCTGCATCAAAATGGCCAGATCAAATTGATATTTTTTTAAATCCCTGGCAAGCCGCAGGGTTCCAAATCCTTTTTTGTGACGTTTATGGCTGTCATATAAAAGAATCTTATCAACATAGGGATTGTTTTTATACACGGGAATTACCCATGGTTTTGCCAAAACAGTGAGTGTTGAATTTGGAAAATTTTTTCTGACCGCTCGAATGACAGGGGTGGTCATAATGGCATCACCCACCCAATTGGCAGCCCGTATCATTATTTTTGCCGACGAACTGTCTTTAAGGTTTATACGTCCCATTTAATTGTTGTCCAGTCTTGATTATTTTTGGGGAAAATTGCAGTAAGATTTGGTCTTCCAACGATTGTGAACCCAGAAATATTGTTCAGGGCATTTTCTTACCATTGACTCTATAGCAGCTACATAGTTCTGGGTATTGTTTTCAAGATCTTTGATATTATCCCCTGTGATCTGCAAAGGAATTTCCGGTAAAAACTCCAGAATATAATTTTTATTTTTTTTGACCATGAACATCGGAATAACAGCAGCTTTTGATCGTAAAACAAGTTTTGCAAGGCCTTTATTAGTACAGGTAGTTCTTCCAAAATAATCGACAAACACTCCATCATACCAGTCTACATTCTGATCCAGCAAGGTTCCGACAACACCATTATTTTTTAAAATTATGTCAATTTTTTTAGAAGCGCCCTTTAAAGGGATCATTTTCGTTCCAAATCGTTGTCTGACTTTGAGAACAAACCTTTCCAGAGGTTGAAAATCAAATTTTCGATAAACACCATAGGGTGCGATACCCACCTTTGCAACGGCTGCACTGCAAAGTTCAAAATTGCCGATATGCCCGGACAAAAGGATAACCCCCCTGCCTTTTTTTTGAGCATTTTCAATATGCCTGACACCTTTAACCGTAAAATATTCAAACAAATCCTTCCGTGTTTTCCGATAGGACCAGATGACCTCAAAAAGAATATTTGCAATATGTTTAAACACATTCTTTACAAATCTTTGAGTTTGTGCCGAGGAGAACTGTTCAGGATAGGCAAAATTAATATTTTCAAGCGCAACATTTCTGTGGCGCTTATCCGCCTTATACCAGATAAGCCCCAACAGATCTGAAAAAAACCTTAACACTGTTCTTGGGAGCATTGAAAACATAGTGATGCTCAGCTTTATCAGCTTGTATATGATGTCATTATTCATTATTTTTTCAACCTTGAATTCAATAAAAACTCAAACCCTTGAGGATCTTCAAACTCTATTTGGATACCGATCACAATCAAATCCAATGCCCATGTTATACCGGGATCAAGTTTTGCCCAATCCTTTTCCGTTGTTAGAATAAGGCCGGCACCAACTTTTTTTGCTAATGTGTTAATCATTAAAATATCAGAGTCTTTATATCTGTAATGGTCTTTGAATTCAAGATGATCCACAACATTAACACAGCATTCTTTCATGGAATGATTAAAAGACCTGTTTTTGGCAAGCCCTGAAAACAAGAATACCTTTTTTCCCTTTAAGCCGGCAACATCTTTGATATCCTGTTTTAAATTTTCGTCATGGACAATGTGTTTAACGATAAAAGGGGTATGAAAAGTTTTAAACCATGGGCAATCAGGAAAATACCGTAAAATATTTTTCACACCCCCTGTGATTTTATCATTATCAGGACTTCTTGTGAAAATGAGTGAGTCTGCTCTTTTTGATGAAATTTCAGGGGTTTCCCTCAATCGACCGGCGGGAAGAAACCGCTTGTTACCCAAAGGATTTTCATAATCCAGCAGCAACAGATCAAGATCTCTTTTCAGTTTCAAATGCTGAAACCCATCATCAAGGATAATAACATCAGGAGAAAATGCAGCAATGGCTTGTATTCCGGCCTTGAACCGGTCTTTACCCACCACCACGGGGAAGGCTCTTCTTTGGGCCATCATAAACGGTTCATCCCCTGAGGTTTCAGCATTGGAAAAGATCCGGTCACCATCGGAAACAATCACGGCGTCGGTTTTATATTTGCCTTTATACCCTCGGCTGACAACAACCGGTTGTTTTCCCATGTCTTTTAAAACTTTTGCCAAATAGATGGCCATGGGTGTTTTTCCCGCTCCCCCGACAACAATATTCCCAACGGAAATCACAAAACACGGCAACTTTTTTTGTTTCAAAATCCCCTTCTGATAAAGCCAGATGCGAAACCTTACCCCCAAACCATATAGATATGAAATTCCAACCAAAAAGCACTCAAAAGAAAATATCCCGGGTTGATAATTGCGGGTTGAAATATACCCGACTCTTTGTTCTAATTTATTCAACCACTTCTCAAACAATATCAAGACACTCCATCTGCTGTATGATTCGCTGAACCGCACCGGAATTTTGTGAAAAAATTTCAAAATTTCGTCTGCCCATCTGCTGCCGGATCTGCTTGTCTTTTAACAAGATTTCAATTTCTTTTCCTAAGTTTTGTTCAGATTCCACCATTTTGGCTCCCCCGTGATCCATCATCAGGGTTGAAATCATCAGAAAATCCGACATGTCAGGCCCGAAAAGAACAGGCTTGGAAAAAGCTGCTGCCTCCAAAGGGTTATGCCCCCCCTGCCTAACCATTGATCCCCCGACAAATGCCACATCACAAATGGCATAAAGCCGGGAGAGTTCTCCCATTTTATCCACCAGGACAACATCCGGACAATCCCTGGTGTCATTCATTTTTTCAGGATTATCCATTTCTTTAAGGCTGTCCAGTGTTGACAGAAAGACTGTATGAACCTCACGGGATAAAAAATACGATTTTATGGCCGAACATCTTTTGGTATCCCTTGGGGCAAGGATCATCAAAAGCCCGGGGAAATTTTTCTTTGATTTTTTATATATGTTGCAAAGAAGCTTTTCTTCTCCGTCATGGGTGCTGCCGGCAACCAACACCTGTGTGTTCTTTTGAATACCAAAGCGGTCCCTCATGGCGTCTAAACCTCGCTCATCCATATCTTCAAAGGGTTGATCAAACTTGATATTTCCGGCAACCAATATTTTTTTCTCATCAATACCCAAACGTTGAAACCGTTTTTTATCCAATGGGGTTTGAGCCATAATCACGATTAAAGAAGAAAAAAACATGGATGAAAAATTTTTAAACAACAGATATCCCTTTAATGAGCGCTTTGACAGCCTGGCATTAATTAACATCACCGGAATTTTATTTTTCTTCATTTCATATAAAAAATTAGGCCACAAGTCGGTTTCAACAATAACCACGGCATCAGGATTGATTTGCCGACTTATTTTTTTTACACAATACCCCAGATCAAACGGGAAATATCCCAATTGATCCACTAATTGCTCCGCTGATTGGTCCGGCAACCGGGTATTGTCTTTTAAAAACAATTGATTTGCCATATCAAACCCTGTCTTGGTTGATGCTGTAAAAACAATATCCAAGCCTATGCGATGTTCTTTTAATGCCCTGACAAATGGCACGGCAGATATGACCTCTCCCACTGAAAGCGCATGAATCCAGAGTCTTTTTTTGCCTGGCTGTTTCGGTGTTAAACCGGTACTGAAACCGAAGCGCAACCCCAAAGTCGCCCGTCTTTTTTCTGAAAAAAAACAAACAAAAGGCAAACACGGAAGGAAAAGGACAAATAAAATATTCAATATTATTTTATACAAAAATATCATCATAATTTTTTCTAAGCGTATTATTCCGTGTTGATCAAATAAAGAATTCCAAGACATAAGAAAAAAAGATTGGCTGTCCAGGCGCTGATAACCGGAGGCAGAATGGTTCCATATCCCAGAGAGAGACAAAATCCATACATGATCCAATACATGAATGCGATAACAACACCGATGGCGATGGCCACCGGAATATTATTCTTTACAAAGGAGCGCATGCCCGTGGCCGCACCTGTCAGTGCCATAATGATACAAATAAAGGGGAAGGCAATCTTTGCGTTCAAATCAACCTTATAAGTTGTTGCATCATATCCTTCTGCTTCAACCTTGCCGACATATTTTTTCAACTCGGAAAAGCTCATCTCATCAGATTTTTTCAAAATCTCTACAAGATCTTCCGGCTGAACTGCCAGGGGAATGGTCTTCTTATCACTTAATTTTACATCATACTCCATTGAATTTTTTGCATGAATCTGCTCAATAATATTTTCAAACAACCATTTTCCATCCTTGAAAACTCCTTTTTGAGCATCTATTCTTGATTCAAGACCAAAATTTTTGTTTAACGAAGTGATTGTTATGTCTGCAACAGCCTGGTGAACCGGATCATAAAAATTGATGTGGATCATTTTGTTTTCAGACTTTATCCATATATCTTTTCTTGCAGACAATATATTGTGTTTTTTTTGTATCACCTGGTATTTTAAATAATTTACCCTGGCCATGGAAATTGGAATAAGGGTTTCCCCGAAAAAAAACATGAGTAATGCAAGCATCACACTTACCAGGATTGCCGGTTTTACAAAAAAATAAATGCTGATACCACTGGATCTGATGGCTAAAAGCTCATTGTTTCTGTTCATCAATCCAAAAACCGTTATTGTTGCAAGCAAAATACTTGCCGGTGTCAATTGCACAAACATGAACGGAACTTTCAATAAAACATATCCCAGGGCGCCAACCAGTGTAATATCGGAATTTAAAAACCGTTCCATTCTGGACAGATAATCAATAAATACAAACAACACCAGAATCACCAATTGAATGATAAAAAAAAATTTAGCAAATTCCTTTAACCAGTATTTATGCAGACATGTCATATCTTATATTTTTCTTGCAAATTTTTGTTTTAACACCAGACCAGCCTTTCTTACAAATCCGGGTAATTGGACAGGTTTTTCCTTTGCATTACGGACAAAAAAATAAACACCCACGCCCCCAATCAGGAAATTGGGCAGCCACATACAGATAATTGGCGGATAATTTCCTGTTTCCCCGGCTGACCATCCTGCTGCCAGAAGAAAATAATAAAGAAAAAAAAAGAAAAGCCCCAGCCCGAATCCTGAAGACCTTCTAAGGGAAGCTGCCTGAATCCCCAAAGGAAAGGCAAGAAAACCTAAGGAAAGACAGGCAAAGGGAATTGAAAATTTTTCATGAAGTTCCATCAAGGCTTCAGTCAGAAGTGCCTTATCTTTAATACCCGACCGGATCGAACCTACCAGATCAACCAGACTTATCTCATCCAGGTCTTTTGATATCTTATTATTTACTTTGTTCAAGCTGTTCAAATCAATATTGATATCATAACTTCCAAATTCAATATTGCTCACCGTTTTTTCATTGATATCCACCTGATTGATCACGCCATCATAAAGCCTTATGGTATAGATCTGCCCATTCTCAGGCCGGATCAATTTTCCTGAAGGGGAAACACAGATGCTTACAATACCTTTTGTTCTCCTGTCTTCAATAAAAACATCTTTCATTATTTTTGTACTCATATCCACATGAGAAACATAAATCAGGATATTTTCAATTTTAGAATTAAACTGCCGTTCCTGAATTGCTATATCCATGTTTGATCCGGCAATTTCAATCATCTTTGTTTTTAAAGATAATTTTCCCCAGGATACCCCGAAGACCGTGATCCACAGACTCAATAAAACCCCTGACAAGCAAAATAACAGTACCGGCGGCAGCAGTTTATAAAGAGATACACCCGCGCCTTTTAATGCAACAATCTCATTTTCTCCTGACATGCGCATAAACGTCAAAAGAATTGATATCATAACAGACATGGGAATGGTAAATTCCAGAAATCTTGGAAGCGTATAAACAACCATAAGACCAACAGATGAAATATCAGCATTATAGTTCACAACCATATTGGTAATTTCCGGTATCCGTGTCATCAGAAAAACAAATGTCAGAAAAAACAGACTGATGAAAAAAGGAGACAGAAGTTCCCTGAAAATATATCTGTTTATAATATTAAAATTTTTCATTTCCAGGAAAATATAAGTTAGCGGGCAAATAGTCAAGGTATGATCAAAAGATTGCCTGTTTTCATATGATGTTTTTCATGATACTAAATTATCCATGAAATGTGTAATAATAGCCAATGGTGATTTTGAATACACAAACGATATTGCACGCGTGATTGCTGATGCTCAAATGATCATCTGTGCCGATGGGGGGGCCGGGCACTTAAAAGCATTGAATATTTTACCCCATGTCATGATAGGTGATTTTGACTCTGTTAATCCAAATGATAAACAATTTTTTAAAGAGCAAAACGTAAAAATACTCCCCTTTCCCCCAAGAAAAAACCAAACAGATTCTGAGCTTTGTGTGTCATACGCTCTTGAAAAAAATGCAACCGACATAACCTTGTTAGGCGTCACCGGAACCCGTCTGGATCACACCCTGGCCAATATTTTTCTTTTAAAAAAACTTGCCCGGAAAAATATCCTGGCCAGAATTATCAATAAACATAATCAAATTTATATGGTAACAGCTTTTATAGAACTGAAAGGACAACCAGGAGACTTGTTGTCCGTGATTCCCATTACAGAAAAAGCAACCGGAGTAACGCTTACAGGACTTGAGTATCCTCTTACAAATGCAAACATTGAAATGGGATCTTCTCTTGGAATCAGCAATTGTTTTAAGCAGACAACTGCAACGGTTTGCATTGAAAAAGGGATTTTGATCGTAACCAAATCAAAAGATTAGGCGAGGCAGAGACAAATTTCAAATCTGTCCCCATTCCGCAAACCCATCTAAACGACAAGCCGCTTCTTATTATTTTCCTTCAGATCCTTCTTTTCCTTCTTCACCCGCCTCAGAAACCGGTTCATTTGTCAGGTCATGTTCTATGATGAATTCTTCCACTTTGTCAATTTCAGTTGCCACAAGAACATGTTCAATTGAAATCTCTTTAACAAAACCGTCCAGGTAAGGATTTAAAACATCCATAAGTTTTACGATCTGCTGTTTGATACGGTCAAAGTCCTTAACATCATTGAATACAAGGGAACTAAAAAAAATAATAGCAGCTTCACGGGCTTTGGGATGAATGGGAGGCATTTTCTGGCCGGGCATAAGTTCCTTGAGTATCAGATTCAGGTTTAAACACAAATAACGGTCTTTATCATTTGATCTGTTTTTATTCAAATTGACCGCAACAACTCCCATAGGTATCACTGAAGTCAAATCATCTTCAGATGCACCGGATTTGCGAGAAGTTGTAGGACCCCAAACCCAGATACGGCCGGATTCATCCTTGAGCCTGATTAGCGTTTCAGTTAATTCAATAATATCAAAAAAAATGGTGGCATTTTTTTCCCAGACATCTTCAATATCCGACTCTGTAACAGTAAAAATCATCTGCTCTTTTTCAATATACCACATTCCTTTTGCATTCCCTTTGGCTTCAACAATCTTTGAGCTTGCATCAGCAATCCTGATTGAAGATTGCCATTCTCCCTTTGGATTGAGAATCAAAAGAATATAGGTTCTGTTCTTAACGTGTACCCAATTTCCTACAGCCAGTTCATTTTGAACTTTTTGTTCCTCTTTGCAGGCGGTAATGGAAATAAGAAAAAAAACACAAATCAAAAATAAAACAAAATTAAAGACAAATCTTTTCATGACGAAATCCTGATCAATTGAATTTGAAAATTTTGTCAACGCTACCATGATGAAAATTCATGGTCAACCCAAGCCTGATTTTTGTTTCATACTATTATATTTTCTCCATTCAGGATATAAAGAAAATCACTTTAATAATAAGGAATGATTATGCTCGTAAATACATTTATTCATATCCCGGGGATCGGGCCTGTAACAGAAAAAAAAATATGGCAGTCCAATGTATTAACCTGGAAGGATTACAACTGTTTTTCTTGTTTAAACCTGTCTGTCTCAAAGATTGAAGATATAAAAAGATTTGCAAAAGAATCCACTCAACATCTGGAAAATAATCACCCCGGCTTTTTTGAAGCACAACTCCCCTCAAATCAGCATTTCAGGCTGTTTCCGGAATTCAGGCACTCCTGCGCCTACCTGGACATTGAAACAACTGGCCTGGAAACATCTTCACAGATCACAACCATTGCCCTGTACAACGGCAAGGATATCAAATATTTTGTTCAAGGAAAAAATCTTGGCGCTTTTTTAGATGAAATTAAAAATTACAAGATCCTTATCACATACAATGGCAGAAGTTTTGATATTCCGTTCATTGAAGAATACTTTAACGTAAAACTGCCCCACGCCCAGATTGACTTACGGTATATACTGCAACATCTCGGATTCAAAGGGGGATTAAAAAAATGTGAAAAAGCTTTGGGTATGGACAGGGAAGACCTGGATGGTGTGGACGGATATTTTGCTATACTGTTATGGAACGAGTATCAACTCAATAACAATGATAAAGCACTTGAAACGCTGTTAGCGTATAATATTGAAGATGTTATCAATCTTGAAACTTTGATGATCAAATCCTATAATTTGAACATCCAAAACACCCCGTTTTTTAACACCCATACGATAGAAGAACCGCCCAAACCAAAAAATCCGTTTAAAGCAGATCTGAAAACCATTCAAAGGTTAAAACACAAATACTACTAAAAGAGAAGGTGTTCACACAAGGAAAACACCTTCTCTTTTGAACAATCTAAAGCGCTAATCTCCGCAGGAACCACCAGAACCGCAACTGGAGCATCCTGATTGTCCCAGATCCATATTGGAGTCGAGATGAAATCCCATCCCGGTAAAATCAATTTTAATAGTTTCAGCTTTTTCCATAAATTCTTTATCAACAACAAATTTCAAGCCTTTAACATCAAAGCTGTCATCCGTATCTTTTGGCTCATCCAGAGCCATAGCAAGCGAGGGACCACCTCAGCCGCCTGAGTTAAGAAAAATTCTAATGGGAGTGGGTTCCCTGCCCTGGAAATAGTCATTGATCTGCGTTTTTGCAGGATCTGTTAACTCAATCATTGTTCAACTCTCCTTATTTATTTATTTTTCAGGTATACATTGCCTGAATACTCTAATTTTAACCATACACTTTGTGCCTGTCAATGTTATGAGGCTGTTTTCCTTTATTTCTCTTGCTTTGAATCATACGGTTATTGTAAAATACCGAGCATGAAACTGTCAGTCCCGTTCATACCAGATGGAAAATACACAAATTTTCTGAAAAATAAAACCCGGAATATTGAATCAGTCTATTTTTCTCTTCACTCAGACCAGGTTCTGGACTCCAGGATGAGATGCAAAAACGCCACGCCCCATGAACTTTCAAAAGGATTACAGCACCTTAAATCTGTTAAAAAATACTGTTTGCTCAATTCCCGATTTATAAATCCCGGTCTCTATCATGACACACAATTTTTAAATCAAACTCTGGACAAACTTGAGTACCTGGTCTCCCATGCAAATATCAACGGGATTGTTTTTTGTGACGCATACCTTCTGAATGCACTATCCGCCACAAAAAGAGATATAACAGGCTTTCTTGAGGCGGTTCCGGGCATCAATTTTATGATTGATTCTTATCAAAAAGCTGCGTCAATGTTTGAATTTATCCGGCAGACAAGGTTCAAATTTCCCGAAAAAATTGTCCTTGACCGTTCCTTGAACAGAAACATCCGGCAGCTTGAAAAGACCGGCAGTGAAATCAAAAAAGCCTGCAACCAAATCAAAATTGAACTGCTTGCCAATGAAGGCTGCATATATCATTGTCCGTTCAAATTAACCCATGACGCTCAAATCTCGTTTTCAAACACAGGACTTATACCGGATAAAAGCTTTCAGACAAACCGCACCATTGGCTGTCATGCCTGGTTTTACAAAACACCTGCTTTTTTTTTAAAATCGCCTTTTATTCGCCCCGAAGATATTGATATGTATACACAAACAGCCGATACAATCAAACTTTGCGGAAGAACATTGGGGGTAAATTTTCTGTGCCAATGCATCAGCGCATATGTTGAAAAATCATATAACGGCAATCTGTTTAACCTCATGGATGCCACCCACTGGTTATCCGACGTGTACCATATTGAAAATAAAAAACTTGACACCGGCTTTTTTAAGCTGCTGACAAGCTGTACAAAAAATTGCAAAAACTGTAATGTGTGCCGTGATTTATTTTTAAAAACAGCAAGACAAAAACCATTTAAACTTAAACAGTATAAGGACTATCTATGAAACTACTGGTAACCGGTGGTGCCGGATATATCGGAAGCCACACCTGTGTTGAACTTTTAAATGAAAACCATGATGTCGTTGTCCTGGATAATCTTTCCAATAGTTCTGAAGAATCCTTGAACAGGGTAAAACAAATTACCAAAAAATCACTGGAATTCTACAAAGCAGATCTTTTGAATAAACAACAGATTGCAGCTGTTTTTGCTGAACATAAAATAGATGCGGTCATTCATTTTGCCGGACTAAAAGCCGTGGGGGAATCCGTATCAATCCCGCTGAAATATTTTCACAACAATATCACCGGCACCTTGAACCTGCTTGAAGTCATGACTGAATTTAATGTAAAAAACATTGTGTTCTCATCGTCTGCAACGGTTTACGGAGATCCGGCTTCCCTTCCCATAACAGAAGAGTTTCCCCTGTCGGCAACCAATCCATATGGCCGGACAAAGCTGATGATAGAAGAGATACTCAAAGATCTTTACCACTCGGATAAAAGCTGGAACATTGCGTTGTTAAGATATTTTAACCCTGTGGGCGCCCATCAAAGCGGTGATATCGGAGAAGACCCGCTTGGCATTCCAAATAATCTAGTACCTTATATTGCCCAGGTAGCCATGGGATTCTTACCTCGACTCAGTGTCTTTGGAAATGATTATGACACCCCGGACGGCACCGGTGTAAGAGACTTTATCCATGTGGTGGACCTGGCATTGGGCCATGTCAAAACCCTGCCCAAGCTGTTGACCCATAAGGGTCTGATGATTTATAACCTGGGAACCGGTCAGGGCTATTCAGTACTTGAAATGATCAAAGGATTTGAAAAGGCAAGCGGTAAAAAAATTCCTTATAAAATTGTGGACAGAAGACCCGGTGATATCGCTGCCTGCTGGGCTGATCCTGCCAAAGCAAAAAAAGCGCTTGGATGGGAAGCAAGCAAAACACTTGCCGACATGTGCCAGGATACCTGGAACTGGCAGAAAAAAAATCCAAGCGGATACCGGCAAAACATAAAATAAAAAAAAGGACACCACATTGGATAAACGACCGATTGCTCTGGGAGCAAGGTTAAAACAATACCCGGCAATTCAAACTCTTGGGTTTAAACCCGATTTCCAGGCCTATTCCGCTCAAGAGCAACAGATTATTTTGAATGCAAAAAAAATCTATTATCCCACAGCTTTTTATGCAGACCTGTTTAATGCCATGGGAAAAGAGACATTCCCCAGTTTCCATACCTATAAATTTACCCTGGACAAGATAAAACAGACCGCAGTATTTAACATGCTTGGCATTCCCCATCCAAAGACAAAAATTTTTTACGGAAAAAAACAAAAACAGACCATCCTTGATTTTTTTGATTTTCCATTTATTGCAAAAAAAGCAAGGGGATCTGCAAGAGGTGCCGGTGTTTACCTGATTCAAAACAGAGATAACCTTTCACACTATTTAAAGGACAAAGAACCAGCCTATATTCAAGAATATCTGCCCATTGACCGGGATATGCGAATCATAATTATCGGCAATCAAATACGGCTTGCCTATTGGCGCATTGCCGACCCGGACAATTTTAAAACCAATATTTCCCAGGGCGGGACTGCAAGTTTTGACCCCCTGCCCTCCAAAGCCCTTGATCTTGCACTTATAACGGCTTCAAAATGCGGATGGGACGATGTCGGAATAGATATTATTGAACATGACAGCAATTTCTATGTCCTGGAAGGCAACATGAAATACGGAACAAAAGGTTTTTGCCTCGCCGGTATCAATTATAAAAAGATGCTGGCAAACCTCATCGTGGAAGGCAGGATTTAACGGTCACAACAGGCCAGCATCCTGTTCATCTTCTTCCCATTCTGCAAGGCAGGACTTAAGCGCTGCGTATTTTGAAGACCCCTGGGGTTTTAAACACAGATATCCAAGCTGATCAATACAAGTTTCAAGACAATCAAAAAAAGCCTGTTCAACATCCTTTATTTGGATCTTGTCCGCATCTTTTTCTATCGTATCCAGCACAACCTGTGTCAAATGGCCTTCCGGAACAAAAACATCACAAACACAAGCATTCCACTCTTCGGGAAAATTGTTTATCTTCCATGAACTTAAGCGGTCAGGCCTCAATATACTTTTATTTTCAGGATTAAAAGGGGCTTTGACAATTTTCATTTTCCTTTTATCAAACTGCATCAAAGCTTTTAAGAGTGCTGTGATGTCATTTGAAAAAATCCACTCTTCAGGTTCCAGCAGTATCGGTGGAAAGTCTTTGCTGGTTAATGCATACTTAAACGGCCCGCTGTTTTTCCAGAACGCCTTAAAATCCTTTAAATGCGGCAATATTTCTCTTTTTACCGAATCAACACTCATTTTTAAATTCTCCTGAATAAAACAGACCGGCTTTTTTGCCACTCTTTTTTGTGATTTCCTTATTTTTAGAATAAATTCCAATCAAATAAATTTTCCATATACTCCCAAAATCAAATATCATATCTATAGAGGTTTTTCCCAGGTTCGTCAATTCACAGTCATTGAGGTCTGTATCGTCCAGCCCATACTCTCTTCACAGGAGTGATCATGGGAGATCCTTGATAATCAGTTGATGATAAAAGACTGATATTGTGATCAAATCACATACTTTTTTTCCAGGGGATCCTTGCCGTCAGGAAACATCTGCCCAAAAGGTGTGAATTGATCCATGTCGGTTGCCGTGCAATAATGCATACCTTTTTCACTTCCGATCATCATCAAGGGACAAGCTTTTTTAAGATCCAGTGTACCTTGCGGGGTCAAGACCTCATCCGCCACTTCAAGCCGGCAGACCTTGCCCATGATAAGCGTATATCCTCTATCCTGGTGAAGGGTGGCTAACTCACATTCCATCCATGCATAAGCACCTTTAATACCGGGAGGTGCAATTGTTTTTGAAGCTTTTTCAGATAATCCTGCCAGTTCAAATTCATCTGCCTCAGGAGGTGAAAATTTGGCAGTCGGAATCACTTTGTCTGAAAAATCAGCTCCAACCAGATTGACCACGAACTGGTCCATATCCCGGATATTGGTCAGGGTATCCCTTTTTTCCGCCGAAGCAAGGCAGATCAGATCCAAGGGGCGCAGCACCGGCATGATGCAAGAATAAGGGGCGATATTACGCACGCCATCCTTGCTGAGAGTAGAGATAAAAGCAATGGGAAGTGGCATAAAACCTTCCCGCATAAAGGGTTTGAATATCATTTTTTCTCCTTCTACAACTTCCTTAGATTATAAGCGTTTCTCCATAAAAAAAGGCCACAAGCATCATCTATCCCTGTTTTTTTGAGGGATGGTGACCTTCGTGGCCTGTTCGCAATAACGGCCATGGCAGATTAACCTGCCACGACAAAAAATGAAAGATATCTGATTTCAAGAGGTCAAAATTTCTTTCATATAAAACACAAAATGCTTAAAAAAATAATCAAGGCATATTGTGATGGATCAAAAAAAAATTTGATTTGGCAAGAATTTATATACCATGCTCATCAAGCGCCTTGTACCGGATAGCCATTCTATCTTCCAGTTCAGTGGCTCGGCCCATGACCTTGGCCTTGATCCCTTCGTTAGTCCCCACTTCATGCGGAGGTTTCGAATAATGGAAAAATCAAACATTATCATTTGTTCCATGATGAATCATGTAAATTATAACACCCATTATGTCAATCCAATTATCCATATTTTTTTTTTACGGTAAAACTGTTTTAAACTTCTGTGCAGGTTCAATAAAAATCAAATCAGCCTTTGATTTATCTATTTGCTGATGTCATAATATGCCGCCCCTATTTTTAAGGCCAAATCTTTTGGAGACAATTCGATTTGAAGCACCCGGCGTCCGGCACTGACGTAAACCGTATTAAATTTTAACGCTGAACTGTCCATAATGGTTTTTAATTTTTTCTTTATTTAAGCATAGTCATTATTTAAGCATAGTCATTGCATCATGCATAAAATCCATCTTAAATTCTTAAATCACGGTGGTGGGAGGAATGGATTTATAGTCTTTGATCAGTTCTTTGATCAAAACAAACAACAAAATAAACATAATTATAAGAAAAGGAAAGGCCCCGACAATAGAGGCTGTCTGAAGAGATGAAAGTCCGCCTGAAAAAATCAGAACAATGGCAAGCCCTCCCAGAATTGTTCCCCAGAAAATAATCAGGCGTTTCCCTGCCCTTGGATTTCCCGGCTCAAGCCCGGCGGTTGAGTAGCGGCTGATGACATAGGTTGCGGAATCAGCCGATGTAATAAAAAACGATGCGATCAGGACATTGGTAAAAAAAACCAGGAGGCCATAAAGAGGAAGGTGGCTGAGGGTCTCAAACAATGCGACTTCAACGCTTTGTTTCACAGCTTCCCCAATGGAGGTATTCGTAAACAGATCAAGATAAATGGCTGTTCCGCCAAGGGCTGTTGAAAAAACATAGGAAAAAAGCGTGGGTGCCAGCAAAATAACCAGAATAAACTGCCGGATTGTCCTTCCCCTTGAAATCCTTGCGATAAACGCACCGACAAAGGGTGCCCATGCAATCCACCAGGCCCAGTAGAAAACCGTCCATGATTTTGTCCAGCCCGGATTATCAAATAAAACAAAGCTTGTGGAAAGAGATACAAAATCTTTTGCATAATCTGTTAACGCCTGGAAAAAAGTATGTAAAATATACTTAAACGGCCCTAAAACAAAGAAAAAAAGCAGCAGTACGACCATAAGGGTCACATTGATAAGAGAGAGGATTCTTATACCCTTTGCAACCCCTGTCAGTGCGGATAGAATAAAAACAATCGTGATTACGGCAATGATAATCGCCGCTGGAACCGGACCTGTCGAAATGCCCATGGAATGAGAAAGACCGCTGTTTATCTGTATGGCTCCCATGCCAAGGGATGTGACAACACCCATTATTGTGGCCCAGATGGCAAGGATGTTAACCGTTCTGTTGCCCAGGGCGACATTTTTTTTAGGGTCAGGCCCGGTTCCAATGCAGGATGAAATGGTGGCGGGCCTTCCCTTTCGAAATGTGAAATAGGCCATTGGAAGGCCCACAACAATATATGTGGCCCAGGCATGCAGCCCCCAGTGGAAAAAAAAAATCTCAAAAGCCTGTCGTGCTGCTCCGGCCGTTCCGGCCTCTCCTGCCGGCGGTGACATGAAATGATACATGGGTTCGGAACAGGACCAGAATATCAGCCCGATTCCCATGCCGGCCGAAAAAAGCATGGCAAACCAGCTCAAAAAAGAAAACTCAGGGGTTTCATCATCCCGGCCAAGCTTTATTTTACCCAGTGGAGACAATGCAATTCCAATCACAGCAACCACAAAAAAGCTGCAACTCATCAGATAAAGCCAGCTGAATGAGCCGGTCAGCAGATCCAGGGCTGCCGAACCGGCCTTTCCAAGCATGGCGGGTGAAATAAATCCAAGTATGATAAAAGGCAGGGCAAGCGCTGTGGCACCGTACAAAACCCTTGTGTCAATTTCTTTTCCGAAAAGTCTTTTGATTCCGGGGATTTTCTTATCCGTCATATCATCCTCCGTATTTTCAACTTTGCTTGCCCATTTTTATATGAAAGTCTTAAAAAATTCATAAAGAGACTTTAAATCTTTGTTGTGGCGGCTCAATCTGCCATGGCCGTTATTATCCTTTACTTTTTCATATTGAAAATCAAGGAATCATTTCTCCTTTACGGATACGTTCGATAACCGTGTCGCTAAGCTGGGGATAGTAGAGCTTTTTTCTTGCTGCATCATTAATGGTTTTTTCCCATTTCATGAATGATTCAACATTTCTCAGGGTATGTTCCGCACTCTTTGGGTTCCCTTTTTCAGCAATCTCTTTTATGCCGTCCAGAGTCTTGTCATCAGCCGGAAAATAAAGTGGTATGATCCCCTTGTCTTTGGGCGCTTCATTAAATATTTTACAGGATCTTTTCTCCCGTTCACAATCTTCCACAAATTTTTCAATACTGAAAAAATTCAAGCTTCCCATTGCCCCCAAAGAATGACGAATGATATGGCTCCCGTATTTGCGCAAGGTATTTCTGCTCAATTCAGATTCCATGACAGCGGTTTCATTCATTTCCGATATGCTTGTGCTTCCCCCTGACTGGGCTGAAGGGAACTTTGTAATCCATGTGTTCAACCTTGCCATGGCAGCATTGATAAGAGGCTGATGCCGGGAACTGTAAGACAGGTCGCCGCCGGTTTCAACGACTCCGGGAATACCGCCGTGCATGCAGGAAACACCCGGGTTTACCGTCTGGGCCAATACCATCATGAACATAACCTGGGCATGGATCTGGGTCAGAAGAGCTTCCGGACTTCCCGGCCCTGAAGCCCCTGCAATGGTAAGATCCAGCAAAAGAAGATTTGTGCCGGTCCTGGCACTTCGAAGAAAGGCGTCAACCATGGTGGGCATGGGGGCAAGAGAGGTAATCAGGCTGGTTCCGTCAAGCCAGTGGTCCTTACCCTTTAAAAAAAGAATCTCATCATCGGTCATGGCTTTGGTTGTGGTCATTTTCAGTCCCGCAAACCCCTGTTCCATGAGCTTTGCAACCTCATAGCTGGAGATGCTCTTGTCAAAAGCCACAGGGAGACTGAAAATCCCAGCAGTATCGGAATGTTCACCCACAACCTGAACAATACGCTTAAATTCGTCCTTGCTCGCCGCCCGCAGCTCTTCGTCTCCGGGCCGCTTTAAAAACGGAGGGGTCGCACCTGTTCCAAAGCAGTTCATTCCTGGGTCTTCAGGCATTTCCCGGGGGATATTTTCCAGGCATCTGTCGATAAAATCTCTTTTCAGCGGAACAAATACTGCTGTATCACTTTCAAAATCAATGGCATCGGCCTCAACAAGAATATCCATCAATTCCTGGCTTTCGGCAATATTGATGCCAATATCGGTCAAAACCCTTTTGCCGTTTTCATCAATGCGTTTGTAAATCTCTTTTTCAGCAATCAGGTCATCCATATCCTCCATTCGTGATCTTGTTTTTTCTGCTGTTTTTGAATCTTTAACATTTGCCAGAAGTTCTTTGTATACTTTTTTTGCAGATTCAAAATCGTAACTTTCTTCATGCTTTAATCCCTCTTTGAAAAGTTCATTAGCCCTGTCATTCATGGTTTGATCTCCTTTTTGATTTGTTTTAAAAAAAATAAGTTCGTGAAAAAAAATTTATGTGTGTTTTCGGTTTTCAACATATTCTGTCAATTGTTTTTCAATTTTCGGATCAATGTCCGGCTTCTCGTATGATGCCAGGCGCTGGGCCACCTTGTCCTCTGCAATCTGATCAATCCGCTGCCTGCCTTGACTGCCCCAGGCATCAGGATTTTTACGATTCATTAGAGATGGGGCAAAAAATTCGGTTCGGCGCAACTGAAAAGCCTTGGGATGGGTCAGGTATGCATCGTTGCCGCACATGGCTTTGATCCGGCCAAGGTCAATCGAATCATCGTTAAGAACCATGGGGCGGATCATATTTCGCACCATTCCGCAGACTTCCTCATCAATGAGAAATTTTTCAAAACTCATGGCCATATAGGAACCCAGAATACCGCAGGAATGAAGGATAAAATTAATCCCGCTTCTGGCAGCCGTAGAAAGGGCAAGAGTTGACTCCACACCTGCCTGTGCATCCACACACAAGGCATCGGTCAAACCGCCGCCGGACCGGGAAGGCAGGTTGTAAAATCTTGCCATCTGAGCCACCAGGTGAATGTTCCGGGACAGTTCGGGCGCTCCAATGGACAGAGTGCCGGTTTTCATGTCCATGACAGAAGAAGTGGCCCCATAGATCACGGGAACTCCAGGTCTGACCAGCTGTGCCAGGGTAATGCCAGCCAGGATTTCCGCATTCTGAAGAGTCAGAATTCCAGCCAGGCTGAAGTTAGCAAAACCATTGGCCATGACAAGGGAAGCCACTGCACAGGCCTGGTTATGACGGGCAAGTTCGATAAAAGCACCTGCCATTTCACCGGAAAAAGTCAAGGGAGACTGGGTTTTAATCAAAGAGACAGACACGGTCTTGTCCATGATCTTTTCCTTGCCGCCCCAGAGGATTCCGGCCATTTCAATGCCGTCCAAAGCTCCCTGGCGAGAGATGGGGCTGCCCATGAAAGGTTTGTCGCACAAAAGCATATTGGACAGGTTCAGATCCAGATGAACTGTTTCATGTGGCATATCAACCGGTTCCACCATCATCCAGCCATTCATGTCAATGTAAGCAGATGTCTGGATTAATTTGCAGAAATTATCATAATCCTCCATGGTGGCCCGGCGCTGTTTGCCATTGACATCCATAATAAAAGGAGCGCCGTATCCGGGCAGAAAGACAAAATCATCTTCTCCGACCATCATGCTTTTTTCCGGGTTTCTGGCGTGAACTGTGAATCGCCCGGGTGCAGTTTTTAAAGCTTTTTGAATATGGGATTCTTTAAAAAACACAATGGTTCCCTCCACCTTGTGCCCGTTTGCTTTAAAAATATCCAGTGCCTCTTCATCCTTAAATGAAACGCCCTTGTTTTTCAGAAGGGCCAGGGTGGCATCATGAATCTTTTTTATATTCTTTGCACTCAGTTCCTGCATTCGATCGTACATTGTCTTTGCTCCTGTAAGGGTCAATCCCCTCACTTCAATGCATAAGCTCCCGGGCCGGAAAAAAGGCCCGGAAAAGATGATTTATGCCGGGTTGTCTTTTTTGTATTGGTTCAACCCCCTGAATGTTCCGTAAAGTACCAGCAGCAACAAAAACATCAGAGGAAAAGCCGTTGCAATGGATGCGGTCTGAATGGCTTTGAGGCTGCCGCTTCCGGCCAGAACGGCTGCCACAGCTCCCAGGGCAATTCCCCAGAAGGCTCTCAGGTTCCGACCCGGATTTTCATGGCCTGAAACAAACATGGCAAGGGAGATGGCTGCGGAATTGGCTGAGGTTAAAAAGAAGGTGCCGATAAGAAAAATCAGTGCAACAGACAGTATCCCGGTCATGGGAAGGCTCTGGGCAATGGCGAAAATGGCGCTTTCCATACCGTGTTCTTTCATGATGGCGCTGACGTTAAAATGAATGCCTGCACCGCCGATAACCCCGTACCAGAGAAAATTTCCCAGGGTGGGAAGGATCAGGGTGGCGGCAACGGTTTGGCGAATGGTTCTTCCCTTGGAGATCCGTGCAATAAAAACAGCCACAAAAGGTGCCCAGCTCATCCACCATGCCCAGTAAAAAACCGTCCAGGAACCGATCCAATTGCCTTCAAATCCCGGAGCCGTAAACAGGCTCATGGGAACAAAATGAAGAAGATACTGGCCAAGGGAATTGGTGGTCAGGTTGATCAGGAAGATGGTGGGACCAAAGATCAGGATAAAAAACCATACCAGCACAAAAACCCACATGTTAATATCGCCGATAAACTTTACCCCTTTCTGAAGTCCGGTGTATACAGACAGAGTGAAAATGGCGGTTAGAACTCCTATAATGGCATAGGTGCTGGAAGGCCCCAGTTGCAAGCCGTATTGATATTTAAGACCGGCTGACAGCTGAAGTGCCACAAATCCCGTGGTAGTGGCAAGGCCGCCCAGGGTTGCGAACACGGCAAAAATATCCAGAATTTTTCCCCAGGTGCCGTAAATTCTGTCGCCGATGACATAGTAGAAGGCGCTGGAAAACTTTAAGGGAAGATTTCTGGTAAAGCAGGCATGCCCAATGGCAATGGTCAGCATGGCATAAATGGACCAGGCGCTCAAGCCCCAGTGAAAAAAAGAGTAGGTCATGGCATTGGCACCGGCGGCCGGGGTGTTTGCATCTGTGCCAAAATAGGGAGGCGGACTCATATAATGGTAAGCTGGTTCGGCAGGCCCCCAGAATACAATGCCTGCGGCAATGGCAGACCCGAAAAGCATGGCAAACCAGGAAAAATTAGAAAATTCAGGTCTGTCGCCGGGAAGTCCCAGTTTCATGGACCCGTATTTTCGTCCCATGAGCATAAAACAGCCTATGACCAGCACAAAAACGGTCAACAGATAGAGCCAGCCCCATTGGGTGGTGGTCCAGCTGAAAACAGCATTGATAACGATGGTCATATTCTTGGGAAAGAGGATGGACCAAAGGACAAAAAGGATGGTCACAGAGGCGGAAACCCAGAACACAAAAGGATCAAATGGTTTTGTTGAATTCATGGCTTTTTTCAAACTTAACTCCTGTAAAATCGGTTTATATTCTCTCCACCCTGACGACCCTTCATACGATCAGGCCGGTGGACTTAATATGGGATAATTGCAGGTTGCATGCCAGAGTTCAGTTCTTGATATTGCCATATTCATAACATAGCACAACTAATTGATATTATATGAAATATTGACTCTAAAGATAGCCGGTATTTTTAAATACAATTGGATAGAAAAAAAATTTTCACTTATCCTGGCAAGAAAAAAGAAAAAAAACTTTCACATGAAAAAAATTTGACTATCTGATCGGGCGAGAAATAAAGTCCAGGCGGCAAAGCCCATGTTTTTTAATTTTATAATGAAGCAACTGCCTTGAAATCCCCAGTTTTTTTGACGCCAGGGTTACGTTTCCCCCTGCTGTGGAAAGGGCGGTTTTGATGGCTGATTTTTCCCGGTCGGCCTGAGTCTGAGACAGGTTTCCGGTTGGAGCAGGATCAAGGGGTGGGTCAGGATCAAGGGGGGGGGCAGGATCAAAAATTTGGTCAGAATCAAGGGTCAGGTCAGGTTCCCCAAAGGAAGGGACACCAGGGCCTGGGGCTATGAAATCCGAAGGCTCAGGGCTTGTAAAATCGACCTGTTCCAGGCAATCCAGTCCAGGTGTAAAATGTTCGATTCCTATAATTTCCTCGCGGCCCGCCATGTTCATGGCCCCTTCTATTAAATGCTCAAGCTCTCTTATATTGCCGGGCCATTGATAAGCTGAAAAAAGCTCAAGAACTTCCCTGGAAATCCGTCTCACATGGGTTCCCAGCCGGTTGTTGTATTTCTCAATAAAATGGCTGACCAGTTCACCCATGCTGTTTTGCCGATCTCTTAAAGGGGGCAGTTTGACCATGACCACCCCCAGCCGGTAAAAAAGATCCATGCGCAACACACCTTCCCGGATGGCAGTGCGGGGATCACGGCTCACGGAACTGATAATCTTGACATCCACAGGAGTTTCCATGGCAGAGCCCACCCGCCGGACACATTTTTCCTGCAGAACCCTCAACAGTTTTGCCTGAAGATCCACGGGCATTGCCAGAAGTTCGTCAAGAAACAATGTGCCGCCATGGGCTATTTCAAAAAGGCCCAACTTGTCCATAGCACCGGTAAAGGCTCCCCTGGCAGTACCAAAGAGCAGTCCCTCCAGCAGATCACGGGGAATGGCAGCGCAATTGACACCCACATATTTTTGTTTCCTGCGCTGACTGTGGTTGTGAATGGACTGGGCAAAGAGTTCCTTGCCGGTTCCTGTTTCTCCCTGGATCATGATGGGAGAAGGAGAGGATGCAGCCTTTCTTGCTGTCCCCACCACCCGCTGAAAATCCGATCCTTTGCCGATAAGGTCGGCAAAGGTGTACCTGGTGCCGTTGCCGAGATCCGGACGGGATTCGGTGAGGGCTGCCATGGGGGTTGACCTGTAAAGCAATTCATAATCCTTGACAAGACAGATCACACCGTTGATGGTCTTCCCTTTTAACAGTGGATAAACACTGGTAATGGTGTTGGCCACTTTTCCGGAACAGGTCTGGTAAAAAAAAGCCCTGTTTTTGATGGCAGCATGACGTTCAATGGCTTGCATGATCATGCTGGTACGGTTGTTGAGCCTGTAAATTTCGGTGACTTTGCGCCCGATCACATCTTTTGCCGGCAACCCGTCTATCTTGGACTGTGCAGCATTGTAAAAAAGGATGACCCCGTTAATGTCCGCAATAATAACCCCGTCATCCAGCCGGTTCAATACCGATAAAAAATCAATTTGTTCCATGTCCAGCAAACTGGACGAATCAAAATTTTCAACAAAGGACATTTGTGGTTTCCTTGTAATTTTCATTATCAAAAGAACTCTTAACCAGTTGGAATCAAATCTCTTTTATTTTTTGTTGTGGCAAGTCAATCTGCAATGGGCGTTATTAGGAATTCTTCTTGTGGGGCACAGTTAATTGTCGCCAAACAAACCACCACACCCGAAAACAAATCACATCCCCAAAAGGCTTATGGTAAACATGTTAAATCATTTTTAGATTACCGACAACAAGAACACGGGTCAACCTTTTTTATATCAAGGCCATCTCCTTATTTTCTTTTGATATTTATCTCTTGACCTGAAATTTCAATTCTGTTAACTATTCCATTTCAATATGGTTAACACAAACAAAAATATCAAGCATGACATATTAAAGATTCTCTACCAGGCAAAGACAGACACGTTGTCCGGGGTCAGGTTAAGCAATTCTCTGGATATTTCAAGGGTAGCTGTATGGAAGCATATCAAGGCACTCAAGCAAACCGGTTTCGAGATTGAATCATGTCCCAAAGGATATGCTCTGCTCAACCCCGACGACCTGTTGCTGCCTTTTTGTTTTTCCTCAGAATTTAAAACAAACATCTTCCATTTCCAGGAACTTGAATCCACAATGGATAAGGCCAGGGCCATTGCAAAAAAAGATGCCCCCCACTTAAGCGTGGTCATTGCAGAAAATCAAACCACGGGCAGGGGACGGCTGAACCGCAAATGGTTTTCCTCAAAAGGCGGACTGTGGTTTACACTGATTTTAAAACCAGATACCCCCCCGCCACTGGCCTATATTTATAATTTTGCAGCCTCCCTGAGTCTTTCAACATCATTAAAACGGCTCTTTGATGTGAATGTCAGCGTCAAATGGCCCAATGACCTTTTATTGAACGGCAAAAAACTTGTAGGCCTTTTGTCCGAGATGGAAACCCGTGGGGATATGGTTGAATTTGTCAATATCGGAATCGGCATTAATGTCAATAACCAACCTCAAAAATATGAGCCCAAAGCTGTTTCCTTAAAAGACGTATTAGGCAAACCCGTGTCCCGGAAATTAATTTTGGAAACTTTTCTGCATGATTTTAAATCCCGGATTCAAGTCATAGACTGCCATAAGATTATTGACCTTTGGAAAGAACAGACCTCCACCATTGGCAGCCGGGTTAGAATCGAAACATTAAAAGATATGCATGAAGGACTGGCTGTTGATGTGGACGAAACCGGTGCCTTGATGCTTCAGGACAGCACCGGGGAAATAAAAAAAATAATTTATGGCGATTGTTTTCACACCTGAAAGAATACATATGAACAGTTCAAAACAGCTTAAAATGACCGTATACACATCTTTATTTGTTGCCTTTATTGCCATTGGCGCTTTTATTGCCATCCCCATCGGACCGGTTCCCATCGTGCTTCAGAACATGTTTGTTCTTCTGGCAGCAATCATATTAGGCCCGGTATGGGCTGTTGCCTGTGTGGCCATTTACCTGTTGATCGGTCTTGCCGGCCTGCCGGTATTTGCCGGGGGAACATCGGGTATTGGCAAATTGTTCGGGCCCACAGGCGGATATCTTTTAGGGTACTTGCCTGCGGTATTTGTCACTGCCGGAATTTCAAAAGCATTGGGCAAAAGAATGTCAGCCGACATGATTGCCATGGTGACAGGGTCTTTGATTGTTTACGGAGCAGGGGTTTTCTGGCTGAAAATTGCCACTGCCATGACCCTTGAAAAAGCTGTTGCCGTCGGCATGTTTCCGTTTTTGATCGGTGATGTTCTTAAAATCATTGCAGCGGCATTTATTGCAAAAAGCCTAAGACCAGTCATCAAATTGTAATTAAACTCTTGAAAAAAACAGCTGAGATGCCGGAAAAAATAATCGATATAGACACCCTTTGCCATACATTTTCAGACGGTTATGTGGGACTCAAAGAGATCTGCCTGTCCATTTATAAAGGAGAATTTATTATTCTTGCCGGAAAAAACGGGTCCGGCAAATCAACTTTTTTACGGCATTTGAACGGCCTGTTGATGCCTGATTCGGGACGTATACTGGTAAACGGCCGTGAGGTATCAAAGCATCTGGTTCAAACCAGAAAAACCGTTGGCATGGTATTCCAGGATGCAGACACCCAGATTATCGGCGATACCGTGTTTGATGAGGTGGCATTCGGCCTTGAAAATTTAAAATTCAACCGCGCAAAAATCAATGAAACAGTCACCCGGGTTTTAGAAGATCTGAATCTTTTTCATTTAAAGGATAAAAATCCGTCCAATCTTTCCGGGGGAGAAAAACGCAAACTTGCCATTGCCGGAATCCTGGTCATGGATCCTGAAGTGATTGTGTTTGACGAGCCTTTTTCCAACCTGGATTATCCTGGAACGATTCAGGTTCTTTCCACCATAGTTGATCTGAATAAATCCGGCCACACCATTATAATTGCAACCCATGATATGGAAACTGTTATTTGTGAGGCAACACGACTCATAATCATGGAAAATGCACGGATCAAACAAGACGGCAAGCCCTGTGATCTTATCCGATGCCTGGAATCATACGGTATCAAAGAGCCTTGTTCTTCGAAATTCGGACTGGGGATACAACCATGGCTGACCTGATACCCTTTACATACCGGCAGGGGCACTCCATGCTTCACAAACTGGATGCCCGGGTTAAATTTTTCATCATCTGCCTTATCAGCATCTCCATGGTCTCTGCGCATCTTCTGGCCAGTGGCGTTTATGGTTTAATTTTACTTGTTTTCTTTAAAGCTGCCGGGCTTGACTTATTCTCACTATTGAACAGCATTAAATATTTCATACTGCTGCTCTTTTTTATTTTCCTTGCCCGGGCACTTACCGTGGAAGGTCATGTTATTTTTTCATTTTACGGCCTGTCAGTCACTGAACAAGGTATGAATGAAGGGGGGCTTGTGGCCTTTAAATTTTTTTTAGTGATGTTGACGGGACTTCTGTTTTCTTGTACCACCAAACCGTCTGCCGTGAAAAGTGCGGTTCAATGGTTTTTAAAACCCGTCCCGTTTGTGCCTGAAAAACGGGTAGCTGTCATGATCAGCCTGTCGCTTGCATTTATGCCGGTGATTTTAAAACAGGCCAAAGAGATATCTGATGCCCAGAAAGCACGCTGCGGAGATCTTCAAAAAAATCCTGTAAAAAAAATCATCCGTCTTGTTTGTCCACTGCTGAAAAAAACCTTCCTGTCTGCCGACAGCCTGGTTCTTGCAATGGAATCAAGATGCTATAGCGATGACAGGACTGATCCTGAATTCACGCCCTCTGGAAATGAAATCTATTTTCTTGCCGGCAGTCTTATTTTGTCTTTAAGTCTTGCCTGTCTATAAATTTAAAATTATTTTTCGGTCATCTTTCATATTTCCCATTGATCATCACAATTTTTTAAGATAAAATTCGAACCATGATATAGTTTCATTACTATTTTGAATGGAACAAATTTAATCATACAATCTCCGGAAAGGAGCGCATTATGTCAGAAACAGAAGATCAATTCCCTGATTCAAACATGCTTGACCTCAGGGGAAAACAATCCGTCCGGGCTACCTTCAAACTCTCCCAGAAAGCCATTGATGCAATCGGGCTTGTTGCCATCCATATGGGGATAAAACAAAAATCTCTGTTTGATCACATCATAGAAGACATGGACGCCCTGGACAGCCTTGCAAAAACCATTCGCATCAGGCAATTTAAAAAAATTCCCAGGAAACAGAAAACCTTTGTGTTAAGCCGAAAAACCATTGACGCCCTTGGCACTATTTCCCAGGCTTATGGAACCCCCCGGGATGCACTTGTTGAATATTCGGTCAAAAAGCTTGAATCCATTATCAACTCTGAAAAACTAAGGCACAAAGAACGAAAAGTCCTGCAAAAAGAGGTTATTAATCATTTCAACCGGGGAAAAGAGCTTTACCAGAAAGCTGTTAATATACTTGGTAAAGATGATCCTTTTTGCCGGCGTATTGAAAAAGCCGTATTTGCCTGTCAAAAAACAGAAAAAGACCTTGCACTGTTTATTGATAAAAGCAAAGTTTTAGAAGATTTTTAATAATGCCATGGCAGATCACTCTGCCGAAACAAACAATGAAAGATATTTAATTTCAGCAGGTTAAAAGTTCTTTTATATAAACTGCTGCAGGCAGACCTGGACATTTCATACTGCAATCTGCTCAACTTGATTTGTCCACAACAAAACAAGAACGTCTTTGTTTGGATTTTTCAAGGTATTAATATAAAAAGAACAAGACATAAGGTTTGATATATGCAAAAAAATCTCATCCCTCAACTCTCAATACTATATAATGAAGGAGGACAAGTTGATTGAAGTTCAAAATCTGACCAAGTACTACAAAGATTTCTGTGCTGTGGACAATATCAGCATGATGATCCGGAAAGGTGAAATTTTAGGTCTTCTTGGTCCAAATGGTGCCGGAAAGACAACTACTTTAAGAATGTTAACCGGATATTTCAAACCAAGCTCAGGGTCCATAAAAATAAATGACTTGCAAATGCCAAAAGATGCCATCCAGATCAAATCCTTAATCGGATATCTGCCTGAATCAGCTCCACTTTATCACAACATGCTGGTCTATGACTACTTGGATTATGTTGCAAGGATAAAAGGAATCAATGATAAGGAAACCAGGTATGACAGGTTTTTGCAATTATCTGATCTTTGCGGACTGTCTGCCATTATGGACAAACCCATTGCCAATCTTTCAAAAGGGCTAAAACAGAGGGTAGGCCTTGCCCATGCCATGATGACTGATCCAAAAATTTTAATTCTGGATGAACCCACATCAGGGCTGGATCCAAACCAGATTGTTGAAATAAGGGATATTATTAAAACCATTGGAAAAGAGAAAACCATTATCTTTTCCACCCATATCTTGAGTGAAGCTGAGGCCACCTGCGACAGGATCACCATTATCAACAAAGGAAAAGTGGTTGCCGATGATACAACTGCACATCTCAAACAAAATGCAGCACAAACTTCTTTGATCAAACTATCTCTTAAAGGAGCGTTAAAAGACGATGCCATCTCACTTTTAAAGGGTATCCATTCAAATCTTGATGTGAAAACCGTTGAGTCAGGTGAAGATGACACTCTCTCTTTTGAGATCGGCAATTCAGATACCAGTACAGATAATAATAGATATAATAATTCTGACGCCATGGATTTGAGATCAGACATATACCTTAAAATCAAAGAAACGGACTGGATCATTGTAGAACTCAAAAAAGAATCCCAGGCCCTTGAAAAAATATTCCGGAAATTGACAAGGGAGGAGGCATAAAACCCATGAAACAGATAAAAACTATTGCCATTAAAGAGTTCAAGGATTATTTCATCTCACCCATTGCCTATATTGTGATATCTTTATTCCTGATTGTAACGGGCTGGTTTTTCTTTTCCACATTTTTTATTTTCGGACGGGCTGATTTAAGAGATTTTTTCTCTCTTTTGCCCATTATTTTTTCTTTTATCATTCCTGCCATTACCATGCGGCTTTTTTCAGAAGAAAAGAATATCGGCTCCTATGAAATTCTTTTAACCATGCCGGTATCGTTTACGGATATTGCCCTGGGAAAATTTTTTGCCGCCACACTGTTTACGGCATGCATGCTTGTCCCAACCATTTCCTATCCGATTTTTATCTCGTTTATAGGCCAGGTTGATCCGGGGCCTGTAATCGGCGGATATCTTGGGGCTATTTTTCTTGCGGCTGCCTATTGCTCCCTTGGTCTGTTTGCCTCGTCTTTAACCCGCAACCAGATCATTGCATTTATTATTGGTTGCGCCCTGTGCTTTACCCTGACCATTATTGACAAGCTTTTATTTTTCATGCCTTCAAAAATCATTTCCATTGTTGAATATATTGGTGCCAACTCCCACTTCACGAATATTTCCAAAGGTATTATCGATTCCAGGGATATTCTTTATTTTGTGAGCGTGGTCTTTATTTTTATTTTTTCAACCTATATTGTCATGCATGAGAAGAACTAAGGAGAAACAATGGGTAATTTTTCAATGAAAGAAAACTACTTTAAATTTATTTTATATCTTGCAGTCATTGTATTGCTTAACTTTGCAGGGATCACCCTTTTTTTCAGGGCAGACCTGACAGATGACAAACTATATTCGCTGTCACCCGCCAGCAAGGATGTTGTGGCAACCTTGTCTGAACCCTTGACCATCAAGGTGTTTTTCTCAAAAGACCTGCCCGCACCACACAACAATACGGAACGATATCTTAGGGATCTGCTGGAAGAATATGCTGCAAGAGGCGGTAAATTTTTCAACTATACCTTTTATAATGTCACCCCGGAAGAAGGGGACCTGACCCAGAATACCGACGAAAACCGTGACATGGCAAAAGATTACGGGATACAGCCGGTTCAGATAAGGATTATGGAAAATGATGAGGTTAAATTTAAAAATGCCTATATGGGCCTGGTCATAATCCACGGAGACCTGATTGAAAAAATTGAAACCATAACCTCCACAAATGGTCTTGAATACCAGCTTACAGGCGCTATCCAGAAGCTGAACAACAAAGTAAGCGCCTTGTTGCAGCTCAAAGACAAAGTCCAAGTCAATATGTATTTATCAAACTCTTTGAATACCATAGCTCCCCTGATAGGGCTTGACCAACTGCCGATGCTGAACAAAGCTGTGGCAGATACCATTGAAAAGCTCAATAATAAGATCCTTGGCATCCTTGAATTAAAACATATTGATATTTCAGACAAAAAAAATCTTGATACTGTGAGTAAAAAATACAATTTAATGGCACTTTCATGGCCCGCTATTCCTGAAAAAAACATTTCAGCCGGACATGGAGCCGCAGGTCTTGTCATTGAATTTAACGGTAAAACAAATACACTGCCCCTTATCAGTGCTTTGGAACTTCCCATTATCGGCACGACCTATCAAATGGCAAATCCGGGCGAACTGGAAGAAGAACTCAATTCGGTTGTGGAAAAACTCATCGGGATTAACAAGGATATCGGATTTTTATCAGGCCATGGAACCCATTCCCTTATGCCGGACAGACTGGCCATGATGCAGGGAATGCCTTCAAGCGGCATGCAGGTGCTTAACACGCTTGTGTCTTCACGATATTCAATCAAACAGCTTGATTTAAAAGACGGGCCGATTCCGGACGGGTTAAACTGTCTTATTATTGCAAGGCCCACCCAGAAATTTTCAGATTATGAACTGTTCCAGATTGATCAGGCACTGATGAAAGGAACAAACATTGCGTTTATCTCGGACTCTTTTAATGAAATCATGCCTCAACAAAACAGTATGGGAATGGGTATGCCGCCAAGATACGAGCCCATTGACACCGGACTTGAAGCCCTATTAAACCATTACGGCATAAAAATAAAAAAAGCATATGTATTGGACAAACAATCCTATACACAGCAAGTTCCACAAAATATGGGAGGCGGAGAACAAAACATATATTTTGCCCCCATGTTAAAAGAAAATACCATCAACAACACACCTCAATTCATGGACAATATCAAAGGGCTTGTTGCCATGCAGATTTCGCCTCTTGAGCTTGTGGAAAAAAACATTGATACAACACAAGTTACAGCAACAAAACTTTTGTCTTCATCTGATGAATCATGGTTGATGGAAGACTCTATTAATTTAAACCCCATGTTCATCCGGCCACCGGCAAATGAGGATGAGATGAAATCCTATGATCTTGCCTATCTGCTTGAAGGCAATTTCACAAGTTTCTTTAAAGGCAAAGCCATACCTGAAAAAGATATGGGAGAAAAAGATATTAATGAAGACAACAAAGAAAACAATACCGAGTCCACCCTGGAAAACAATAAATTTACAGGGTTAAGCGCCGAAAACACCTTTATAGAAACATCCAAGACTGCCAAACTTTTCATCCTTCCATGCTCACAGATGCTTCAGGACAATATGCTGGACCCACAGGGCCGATCAACCAATGCCACCTTTATCTTAAACATTATTGATCATCTCAATGGTGACGATAAAATCGCCCAACTGAGAAGCAAGCAACAGACATTGAATCCCGTTGCCCAAACCACACCGCTTGCCAGGAGCATTATCAAAGCGTTTAATATTATTATCCTGCCTGTTCTGGTCATCTTGTTCGGACTGGGTGTGCTTGCCAAAAGAACAGCCAGAAAAAAGAAAATCGCCAACCGTTTTAACGCTTAAGAGGAATGAACTCATGAAAAAAGAATACATGATCCTGATCGCACTCATCTTGATATTGGGTGCATATCTTTTGTTTTATAAAGGCAACAAAGACCATTATACACTGCCTGAAATTCCCCAAATAGATGTTGCCAAAATCACGAGTCTCACCCTGGATAAAAAAGAAGGAGCCATAGCATTTACAAAAAAAGGAAAAAACTGGGTTCTGACCGACAAAGAATATCCTGCAGACTCACCTGCTGTGGAAAACATGCTGGATACAATCAAAACTTTTAAGCTTTCCGCCCTGGTGTCTCAAAAAGGCGACCTTAAAAGATACGAGCTTGATAATGAACATCATATCCGTGTTAAACTGGTACAAGACGAAAAGACCATTTTTGAATTTACCCTGGGAAAAACCGCGCCGTCTTTTAACCATACGTTTGTCATGCTGGCAAATGATAAAAACATCTATCATGCCAACGGCAGTTTTAAATCTTATTTTGACAAGCCCCAGGATGATTTCAGAGATAAAAAAGTATTGGAGTTCAAGCAAGCCTCCATAAAACAATTTACCATTGAAAAAGAAGGGGTATCCAAAACACTGATTTTAAAAGAAGATGAAAAGGACCCAAAAAAATCGAGTCCAAAAGAATCCGACCCAAAAGAATCAAACAAAAAAAAGACAGAAATCACCTGGACGGCTGAAGACGGAACGTCTGCCGACAAAGAAGCTGTGTCAAATCTTCTGTCCTCTGTTGCGTTTCTGGAATGTAAAAAATATGTGTCTGTTCCTTCTAAAAACGAACTGGAGAAATCCCTTCCCCTGTGCAAGATAACTCTTAAAAATGAAGCCGAAATAGAGTTAACACTTTTTAAAACCGACAATCCTGATAATTTGATCGGAATTTCTTCGATGAATGAGTATGTCTTTGAGCTGAGCCAGTTCAACGGCAAAGAAATTGTGTCAAATATTGAAAAACTGTTAAATCAGGAAAAGGCCGACTTAAGCCCGAAAGATATAGATTTAAGCAAGGAAGAGGCTAATTTAAAACCTGTCCCTTAAAAAAGTGAACCTTTTTTTTAAAAATTTCATATCAACCCTATCAATGGATCATTACCATTCTGTTTGTTCTTATTATGGTATTTTTCCTCGGGTTGATATGTATTTTCATAAAACTTATGTTCAAACAAAGGGCTGTTCATTTTATTGCCGCTATAAGTATTTGTTTTGTCTAATATAATATTAGATTAAGCAAGCAAGTCATCACATCCATGGACTCCACTTTTCTCCCCCTTTTCCCTTTCAGCTCCATCCAGCTTGATGTGTCAAAACATTATATAAAAGGGCTATTCGTCCTTTATTTTAAACAGCCCTTATTAATATAAGCAGCACCAACTCACCCAGTTTTTATCTATAATTTTTACTCCGAAATAACAATTAAGCCATACATGTTTTTTCTAACAAAAATTTATTTTTTTCTTGACTTAGTCCTTATTTTTCGTAGAATGTGGAGCAAAGTGGTTGAAAAGTGGATAAGCTCATCTTTAATAAAGGCTTAAATTAAGTGTTTAGATCTAGCTCTTTTCATACCATTGATTCCAAAGGCCGGGTGATTATTCCATCAAGATTCAGGAATATTTTAAAGGCTGATAAATTTTACGGGGTCATGGTTTCAAACAAGGACGGGTGCTTATACGCTTATGCTTTTAGCGAATGGGAAAAAGTGGAAAACAGGATTTTGTCAGCAAAAAGCAGTGCCATGGTAAATTTTAGAAGGTTTTTTCTGGGCAACTCCTGTGAATGCAGATGTGACAAGCAGGATCGTATCCTGATCCCAAAAAATTTAAGAGACTATGCAGGACTTGAAAAAGAAATTGCTCTTGTGGGCAATCTGGATCGATTTGAGATATGGTCACGGGATCAATGGGAAAAAATCAACAAACAAATGGAACAGGAACTCCAAAGAGAGGAAGTAAGAGAGGAAATCGCCTCTCTTGGATTATAAAATATGGGCTTTGAGCATACTTCTGTAATGCCCCGGCAGGTGCATGAGCAGCAAAACCTTCAACCAGGAAACATTGCTGTGGATTGTACCTTAGGCGGAGCAGGCCACGCACTTTCAACCTTAAAGGCAATCCTTCCTGATGGCTTGCTTATCGGCATTGATCAGGATTTAGATGCAATTAATCATGCTGAAAAGATTTTACAACCGTTCAAAAAAAATGTGCTGTTGTTTCACAACAATTTTTCCGATCTTCCGGAAATTTTAGATGCTAACGGAATCAAAGGTGTAAACTCGATAGTTCTTGATCTGGGCTTTTCACTGAACCAATTAAAACACGCCAGACGAGGGTTTAGTTTTAACAAGGATGAACCATTGGATATGCGAATGGACATGCGAAATGATCTGACAGCTTTTGAGATTATCAATTCATTCAAGGAGAGTGAACTGATTGATATTTTCTTTAAGTTTGGTGAAGAAAAATTTTCAAGGCGTATTGCAAAACGGATCATTGAACAAAGAAAGCAAAACCCCATTCATACAAGTTTTGAACTGGCACAAATCATCACAAAAGCCATCCCTGCAAAAAACATATACAGCCAGCGCATACATCCTGCAACAAGAGTATTCCAGGCATTAAGGATCGTAGTAAACAGGGAACTTGAACAGCTTGAAAAATTCATGAAAATTGTACCTTCTCTTCTTTTAAAGGATGGACGGGTTTGTATCATCTCTTTTCATTCTTTAGAAGATCGTATCGTAAAGCAATCGTTGCGAAAATTTGAGAACGGATGCACATGTCCAAAAAGTCTTCCAGTCTGTTTGTGCGGATTTGTTCCGCAAATAAAATCAATTTTCAAAAAGCCATTGATTCCGACTAAACAGGAAATAGACCAAAACCCCATGGCCAGAAGCTCAAAATTAAGGGTGGCTCAAAAAATATAACTAATGACATTAAAAAACAACATACACAGAAAGGCTGATCAAATACAAAAGGCCGGATTCCACTGGATTATCATCATTTGCCTTATTTTCTGTGAGCTTTTGGTTCACACCTGGATCAGGACGGAATCCACCCATACTATTTTACGGGTTTCCAAAGCACAGGGTGAGTATTCAAAGAAAATTTCTTATCAAAAGGCCCTGTCTGTTGAAAGAGACAGACTCAAATCAGACGATCGAATTACAAGGATTGCAAAAACCAGGTTGAGCCTTTCAACACATACCTTGGACCAAACCATTTATCTTTCAGGGGAAGACGGTTAATGTCAAATGATTTTAACACAGATATGAAACACAGAATCATTATCGTTCAAATTCTGATCGTTGCATCAATTTTCTTTCTTGGAGCAAAATCCTTTGATATTCAGATTTTTAAGGCCAAAGAACTGACCCGAAAAGCTGAAGACGATTATTCAAGACATTTCACAATTCACGGGGAACGAGGACAGATTCTGGACAGAAGCATGAACAAACTTGCCACCAGCATTGATGCTGTCTCCATTACAGCCTGTCCTTTAAAAATAAAAAACCCGAAAGATGCTGCTGAAAAAATTTCCAACATATTGGATATCAATCAAAAAGAACTTCAAAACACCCTTTCATCCAAGCGTACGTTCGCCTGGGTGGCCAAAAAAATTTCCCCGGATCAGGCCGGTCAAATTCGGCAATTAAATTTGACGGGAATTTATTTTGAAACTGATTCTAAAAGATTTTATCCCAACAGGACTCTTGCAGCACAAGTCATAGGGTTTACAGGTGCTGAAGATTCCGGTCTTGAGGGCCTTGAGTTCAAGTATGACTCTGTTATGAAAGGCAGTTCAGCGAGAATAAATATGAAACGGGACGGAAATGGAGGCAACCTTGATCTTGACAAGAAAAAAAGAGTTGAATTGAGAGGAAACTCCATTGTTCTGACAATTGATAAAAAAATCCAATTTTTAAGTGAGAAAACCCTTGAAAAAACCGTAATGGCTCACCGGGCAAAATCAGGAATAGCCTTGGTGATGAGGCCTCAAACCGGTGAATTGCTTTCCATTGCACATTTTCCAAAATTCAACCCAAACAATTTTAAAGAACATGACAGATCAGTCTTCAGAAACCGCGCCGTCACCGATGCGTTTGAGCCGGGGTCTGTCATGAAGGTCTTTACTGCAGCTGCCGCACTTGAAAAGGGTTTCGAACCACAATCCATCTTTTTTTGTGAAAACGGAAACTATAAAATCGGAACATTTACCATTCATGACACCCATCCCCATGACTGGCTTTCCATCAACCAGATCATCAAGTTCTCAAGTAATATAGGTGCTGCAAAAATTGTACAAACAATTGGAAAAAGATCCTTGCACAACCATCTTGTGGCTTTTGGATTCGGGGATAAAACCATGGTTGGATGTCCAGGAGAGACATCGGGCAACCTGAGCCCATATCGAAAATGGTCTAATATTGATGCCGGTGCCATATCTTTTGGCCAGGGCGTTTCTGTTTCCGCCATACAGCTGATCTCCGGTATCAGCGCCATTGCAAACGACGGGAACCTTATGAAACCCATGTTGATAAAAAAAATCATATCCAACACAGGAAAAGATATAAAAGTGTATCACCCTGAAAGAATCAGACAAGTAGTATCCTCAAAAATTGCCGGGCAGGTCAAAAGAATGATGAGCCTTGCCGTAAAAGAAGAAGGTACAGGCACAAAAGCAGCCATGAACGGATATTCGGTTTGCGGCAAAACAGGAACAGCTCAAAAAGCCATGGAGAAACGCAAAGGATATTCAAAAAGAAACTATATCTCGGTTTTCGGGGGGTTTGCACCACAGGGCAACCCTGAACTTGCCATTCTGGTGGTTGTAGATGAACCCAGAAAACAATATTATGGCGGGGATGTGGCAGCTCCAGCCTTTAAAAGCATTATGGCTGAATCCTTTAATTATTTAAATATACCCCCTGAAAAAAGCAAGAATATGATCGCCTTATTATCAAGCGGAGAAAAAACTTGAAACTGTCTGCTCTGATCAAAGATTGTTCACTGACTGCAGCTGATCCTTTTGAGGACATGGATATCCATGACCCGGATATTTTTTTCATCTCTTCAAACTCCAAACAGATCAGGCCCAACGGACTGTTTATTGCCATTAAAGGATTTGAGGCTGACGGGCACGATTATATTGAACAGGCATTTGAAAAAGGGGCTGCGGCTGTTATTGCCCAAACCAATCCGAAAAATATAAATAATGTTATACTGGTTGAAAACACGAGGCTTGCCATGGCCTCCATTGCAGCCAATTTTTACGGCAACCCGTCAAAGGACCTGACCCTTGTAGGCATCACCGGAACAAATGGAAAAACCACCACCACCTGGCTTCTGGAAAGTATTTTCAAGGCCTGCGGATTTTCAACCGGTGTCATTGGAACCATAAATATCCGGTACAATGATCAGACTTTTGATACCCCTGTAACAACTCCTGATTCCATTGATCTTCAAAAAAACCTTTATAACATGAAACAGGCCGGTGTAACCCATGTCATCATGGAAGTTTCCTCCCATGGACTTGACCTGAACAGGGTGGACTTCTGCCGGTTTGATGCCGGGGTATTTACAAACCTGACCCAGGATCACCTGGATTATCACAAAACCATTGATGCCTACTTTGACTGCAAAAAAAGATTTTTCACTCGGTTTCTCGGGTCAAACGGAAAAAACGATGCTCCTGCCATCCTGAACATTGATGACCCCAAAGGAGAATCCTTATTCAATTCTCTTGCCTGTCCAAACCTTGCTGTCAGCACAAAAAAAAAAACAGATATTTTTGCACAAAGTGTCAAAGACGATATCCATGGGTTGTCAGGAACCATTTGTCTGCCCGGCGGTTCATTCAACTTAACAACATCGCTTACCGGCAAATTTAATCTGGAAAATATTTTATGTGCTGCCGGTGCTGCCCATGCCTTGAATATCAAACTTGAACAGATAAAAAAGGGGCTTGAAAACTGCCCTGCCGTTCCGGGCCGGCTGGAAAAAATCAATACCCCGATCGACAGGTATATATTTGTCGATTATGCTCACACGCCTGACGCACTTGAATCCATTCTGACCACGCTCAAACAAATGGCCCCCAAAAGAATTATCACTGTTTTCGGATGCGGTGGCGACAGGGACCGTTCAAAACGTCCCTTAATGGGTTGCATTGCCTGCAAAACAAGTGACATTACCATTATAACCTCTGACAACCCGAGATCCGAAAACCCTGATGAAATTATAAATGATATTTGTGAAGGGTTGGACACTTTTGATAAACTTTCTGAAAACGATCTTTCATTTGATCCGTTCAAAAAAGGCTACATGGTTGAAGTTGACCGAAAAAAAGCTCTTAAAAAGGCTGTATTCATTTCAAAACCAGGGGATATAATTGTTGCTGCGGGAAAAGGACACGAAACCTATCAAATTACCAATACAGGCACCCTTCACTTTGATGACAAAGAAGAACTAAAGAACTCCGCCATTGAATTTGCAGACCAATTCACCCCGATTGCATGGAAAACAGAAGATCTGTCCCGTGCATTGAATACAGATCCTGTTTTTTCAAACATAAAAAAAAATCATAGTTTTAGCGGAATCTCCACTGATTCAAGAACTATTGCTCAAACCCATATTTTCCTTGCACTTAAAGGAGAAACTTTTGATGGACATATTTTTATTAAACGCCTTATTGATCAAGGTATAAAAGGATTTATCACCCAAAAAGGATTTGTTGATACTCTTGATCAAAACACTCGAAAAAAAATTTTTCAAAGCAGTCTGATTATTTTTGAAACCAGGGATACCTTAACCGGCTTAGGACAGCTGGCCCGATATCAAAGGCTGCGCTCAAACGTCAAATTAATTGCAATTACAGGTTCCAGCGGAAAAACAACCACAAGAAAAATCACCCAGGAAATATTTAAAACCCAATATCATACCCACGCCACAACTGGTAATTTTAACAATGAAATCGGTTTACCACTGACTCTTTTAAATCTTTCCCATGCTCATGAATGGGCTATCGTGGAAATGGGCATGAACCATCCGGGTGAAATCTCCAGACTGAGCCGGATCGCACTTCCCGATATTGCCGTGGTAACCAATACCGCAGGAGTTCATCTTGAAGGACTTGGCAGTGTTGAGAATGTGGCAACTGCCAAGGCGGAAATTTTTGAAGGCATCCGTAAAAACGCAACCGCAATCCTTTTTGCGGATGATCCAAGGCGCTGCATCCTTGAAGCAAAAGCCAGGGAAAATAACGCCATAAAAACAGTTCTCTTTTTTGGCTCAGGATATGATGCAGACTTTCAATCTGCTGATATTAAAACCTTGGCAGGTTCCACCCAATTTACCGCCAAATTTAACGATCAAAAAATTGCCTGTTCAATCAACTCCCCTGCCCTGTTTATGGTGGATAATTGTCTTGCGGCAATTTGCGCCGCCAGCATTGCAGGCATTTGCAGGAAAGGTATAAAAAAAGGACTCCGGGCCTTTACCCCGGTATCCGGCAGGATGAATATTTTCAGGCTGTCGGATTCCATCCATATGATTGATGACACATATAATGCAAATCCGGCTTCCGTCACCCAGGCCATAAATACCCTGCAAAGAGTCAGTGCCGGCAAAAACAGCATTGCCGTTCTCGGGGATATGCTGGAACTTGGAACAAAATCCGACAGGCTGCATAGGCAAATCGGACTAAAAATCGCTCTATCGGGCATTTCCAAATTATTTGTTTTCGGAGACCAGACAAAGCACATGATAGACGGTGCAGTTGAAAACGGATTTTCAGAAGACAATATATTTCACGGATCAAAAGATGAAATAGCCCGAAAAATATTGGAACAGTCAGACCGGGAAACCTGGATTCTTGTAAAAGGGTCAAGGGGTATGGCCATGGAAAACATCATACAAAAACTTCAAACACTATTAAACTAAAGGGGCTGTAAGGCGAAAACGTATGCTCTACGAATTTTTATATCCATTCCATATTGATTACACATTCTTGAATATATTCCGATATATTACATTTAGAACAATTTACGCAGGTCTGACTGCGTTTTTGATTTGTTTTCTTTTCGGACCCTTTGTCATTAAAAAACTTTCCCAAATGCAGATCGGTCAGATCATCCAGACCGATGGGCCCCAATCACATATGGGAAAACAAGGCACGCCGACCATGGGCGGTATCCTGATCCTTTTTTCCATCTTCACCACAACAGTGATCTGGGGAAACCTGACCAATCACTATGTAAACATACTTCTTCTAACCCTGATACTTTTCGGATTGATCGGATTTATAGATGATTATCTGATGCAGGTAAAAAAAAGAAACATGGGATTTACGGCCAAAGGCAAATTTTTGATTCAAATAATATTTGGCTTTATTATCAGCTATCTTATCTATCTCTGCCCTGATTTTGATTCCAGCCTGACGATTCCGTTTTTAAAAGATATTTCCCCGGACCTGGGAATCTGGTATATTCCTTTTGCCTGCCTTGTCATCGTTGGCACATCCAATGCCGTAAACCTGACCGATGGGCTTGACGGCCTGGCCATTGGTCCCTATATAGTTGCCAGTGTCACTTATATGTTCTTTGCCTATGTTGCAGGGCATATCCAGATCGCCGACTACCTTCATGTCCGGCATATTGCCTCTGCCGGTGAAATAGCGGTTATCTGCGGAACCCTGGCAGGCGCAGGATTAGGATTTCTATGGTTTAATGCCCATCCTGCCCAGATTTTCATGGGCGATTCAGGGTCCATTCCTCTGGGCGGTATTTTAGGAACCATTGCCATTATCACAAAACAGGAAATCCTGCTGCTGATTGTAGGAGGAATCTTTGTCATTGAAGCCTTGTCAGTCATCATTCAAGTTGGCTATTTTAAACTGACACATGGAAAAAGAGTGTTTAGAATGGCCCCCCTGCATCACCATTTTGAACTTAAGGGCTGGCATGAATCAAAAGTGATTGTGCGGTTCTGGATTGTCTCCATTACCCTGGCATTACTCTCGTTGAGTACATTGAAAATAAGGTAAATGACAATGAAAACAAAAACATCACCATATTTTCTGATCATCGGTCTTGGAACTTCAGGACTTTCCATGGCCAAATTTCTCAGCTCCAGGGGCAAGAACGTAGTTGCCACAGATATTGACGCAAGCAGAAGCCATGTTGCAAAACAACTCAATGCCCTTGGCATTAAAACTCAAATCGGTTTTCACAACCAGGAAACCTTTAACAGGGCCAAAGTCATGGTTCCAAGTCCAGGTATCCCTTTAACCAATAAATTTATTAAAACAGCGGCAGACAATGGTGTTGGCATAACAGGCGAACTGGATATTTTTTCCCGGTACAATGATCTTCCAATAATTGCCATTACAGGCACAAACGGCAAAACCACGACCACAACCTTAATCGGCGACATGCTCAAGGCCTGCGGCATGAATCCTTTTGTGGGAGGCAATATCGGAACTCCACTGGTTGATCACTTGATGGACAAAAAAAACACGGATATCATCGTGGCTGAAATTTCAAGTTTCCAACTGGATCTTGCAAAACGGTTCAAGCCTGATGTGGGCGTGCTTTTAAATATCTCAGAAGATCACCTGGACAGATACGATAGTTACAGCGCATACAAAGATTCCAAATGGCGCATATTTAAACACCAGGACGCTTCCGACAAAGCAATAATAAATCAATCAGTCAATGAATTTGATAAAAAGTCCCAAAAACTTAAGTCCATGATTTTTGCATTTTCATCACAAAAAAGCATTCAGACACAATGGGGTGCCAACATCGGTTCAGACACCATTGATATTATCACAAAAAATGTGAGCCACAAGATAAAAGCAGCTCAAGTCAAAGGACTTCAGGGCCGTCACAACAGGGAAAATATTGCTGCAGCCGTTCTTGCCTGCCTTGGCGCTGGTGCGAAAATGAGTGGTATTTTAAAAGGATTGAAAACCTTTAAAAATCTTGCACATAGAATTGAATTTATTAAAACCATTAACGGAATTTCTTTTTATAATGATTCCAAAGCCACCAATACGGATGCGGTCATCCGGGCTCTGGAGTGTTTTGATAACAATATTATTCTCATTTTGGGAGGAAGAGAAAAAGACACGGATTTTTCCTTACTGATTAAGGCTGTGAAACAAAAGGTTAAAACCATTGTTGCCATTGGCGAATCCAAAACACACATTAAAAACACATTTGAAACTGTCTGTATAGTAAAAAAGGCCCAAACAATGAACCATGCCGTGCAAAAAGCTTTTGATTCTGCGGCAAAAAACGACATTATCCTTCTCTCCCCGGCCTGTGCAAGCTTTGACATGTATGAAAACTATGCCAGCAGGGGAGATGATTTTGTAAATTGTGTAACCCGGCTTGGAAACTAATAAAATGGCGGAAAAAATAAAAACCATACATCCGTTTTTCAGTGAAGGAAAAGTTCTTTTCCCAGTTCTTCTTCTTTCAGGGATCGGCATAATCATGGTGTATTCCGCAAGCTCCGCCATCAGCATGGAAAACCACAACTCAGCAATTTACTATATGCAAAAACAGTGTCTTTTCTTTGGCATAAGCTTGTGTGCAATGTTTATCACAGCCTCTTTGCCTTATAATCTTTATAAAAAATTTTCATATCTCATCTTTTTTTTTATCATTGCACTCCTTGTTGCTGTACTTGTTCCACAACTGAATATGAAAGCCGGCGGAGCCAACCGGTGGCTGAACCTTTGGGGGTTCACGTTCCAACCGGCTGAATTGACAAAATTATTGCTGATTCTTTTTCTTGGATATTCCCTGTCCAAAAAACAAGAAATGATAAAATTGTTTTTCATTGGATTTTTTCCCCACGCTCTGCTTTTTTCTTTTCTTGCCGTTTTAATTATTTTCCAGCCTGATTTTGGAACCATTGTGGTATTGGGACTGATCACATGGGGAATGATGTTTATTGCAGGGGTCAAGATCATCCACCTGTTATCACCTACACCTTTACTGATCCCGGTGATTTATTTTTGGGTGTATAAAGTTGAATATCGTATGGAAAGAATTATGACTTTTTTAAACCCATGGAATGATCCTTCTGACGCAGGATACCAGGTCACTCATTCTTTAAAGGCATTTGGTTCGGGCGGCATTTTTGGAAAAGGCCTTGGACTTGGAATGCAAAAAATGCACTATCTTCCGGAACCCCACACAGACTTTATTTTTTCAATTATCGGAGAAGAATTCGGATTGGCAGGTGTACTGACGGTTCTATCCTTGTACTTGGTTTTATTATTAAAAGGGATTGATATCGCCAAAACATCAGACACTGCTTTCGGGGCCATCACTGCTTCCGGAATAACCATTTATATCGGGATACAGGTTATCATCAACACTGGGGTCGCCTTAGGGGCACTTCCCACAAAAGGGCTTACCCTGCCGTTTATCAGTTACGGGGGAACATCACTGCTGGTTAATATGGCTGCCATGGGAATTTTAATGAATATAGGGGCATCGCAAAAAAAATGAATAAACCGTTTAAAATAATCATTGCCGGCGGGAAAACAGGCGGGCATCTGTTTCCGGGCATTGCCGTTGCCCAAGCCCTTGAAAGACTACATGACAATGTAGACGTTCTTTTCGTTGGAACAAACGCCCCATTTGAAGTTCAGACCCTTGAAAAATATGGATATGCCCACAAGAGTATCATCTCAAAACCAATTAAAGGCAGCAGTATTTTCAGAAAAGCATTTTCAATCGGTATTCTTCTGGTTTCCCTGATACAGGCCATGATGATCATGAAACGCATAAAACCAGATTTTGTTCTTGGTGTGGGGGGGTTTTCTTCTTTTGCGGTTGTTCTGGCTGCCTGGTGCATGGGCATTCCAACCGCCATCCAGGAACAAAACGCCATCCCTGGTTTGACAAACCGCTTGCTATCAAGATTTGCCAAAACAATTTTTACCTCTTTTAAAGAAACAAAGGGACTGGTTGGAAACAAAAAAGTAAAATATGTCGGCAACCCTGTTCGACAAACAGATTCCGTTGAATCTGCAACCAGCCTGACTTCAAATAATTTTAATCCGGACAAAATCACTCTTCTTGTCACAGGCGGAAGCCAGGGGGCTGCCAGTATCAACAAAGCCTTTATGGATGCTCTCGCCATGATGAAAAATACAGACCGGTTCAATATTATCCATCAAACCGGCATAAATGATGAATCCGCTATTCAGCAACAATATGATGACCTGAACATCAAAGCAACTGTCAAAGCTTTTTTTCATAACATGCCGCAACTTTTAAAGATGGCTGATCTGGCCATCACAAGAGCTGGTGCGGGAACTGTTTTTGAACTTTGTATCATGGGTCTGCCGGCCATTCTGGTTCCTTTCCCCCATGCAGCCGATGACCATCAAACCTTTAACGCTATGGCGCTTGAAAACCATGATGCAGCCGTAATGATCAAGGATAACGAACTGACTGGACAAACCCTGGAAAAAACTATACAAGGCTTGGTTGGTGACAAAAGCAGGCTTGAACGCATGGCGAAAATGCTAAAGCGCATTGCAATTGCCAATGCTGATGAAAACATAGCAAGTTGTATTTTAAAAACAAAGGAAATTAAAGTCTAAATTAATGTATCAAAAAAATTACCATATCCATTTTGTCGGAATCGGCGGCATAGGCATGAGCGGAATTGCAGAACTTCTCTTACATCTTGGGTACAAGGTGTCCGGGTCTGATCTGAAACTTTCCCCCATTACCCGGCGGCTTGAAGAAAATGGCGGAATCATTTTCCAGGGTCACAGCAAGGAACAAGTGGCAGGTGCCAGCGTGGTAGTTACCTCGTCAGCCATTTCCCGTGAAAATCCGGAAGTGATTCGAGCAAAAGAGCTGTCTGTTCCCATTATCCCGAGAGCTGAGATGCTGGCTGAACTGATGCGAATCAAATATTCCATTGCCGTATCAGGTGCCCATGGCAAAACATCAACCACCTCCATGATTGCCCAGATCCTCAACACGGCGGGCTTAGATCCTACAGTAATCATTGGCGGCCTTCTCAAAGGACTTGATACCAATGCACTGCATGGCAAAGGAGAGTATATCATTGCCGAAGCAGACGAAAGCGACGGCTCTTTTTTAAAGTATTCACCGGCTATTGCAGCAGTCACCAATATAGATCTTGAACACCTTGATTTTTACAAAGACATTGAAGATATTAAAAATAATTTTGTTCAATTCATCAACTCTGTTCCCTTTTATGGTCTTGCCGTTCTATGTCTCGACAATGAGCATATTCAAGATATTCTTCCCAGGATAAATGTTCGGTATACCACCTATGGCATGACAGCCCAGTCTGATCTGCAGGCAAGAGAAATCTTTTTTCATGGCAGCAAAAGCATTTTCCAGGTATTTTACCATGAAAACCACTTGGGAGAAATAAGCCTGAATCTTGCCGGGAGCCATAATATCTCCAATGCGCTTGCAGCAATTGCCACGGCACTTGAACTTAACATCCCCTTTAAAACCGTCAAAGAAGCCTTGGAACAAATTGAGGGGGTAAAAAGACGGCTTGAGATCAAAGGCAAAAAAAAAGAAATCATGGTAATGGATGATTACGGTCATCATCCAACCGAAATCATGGCAACCCTTACAGCGATAAGGAAAAGCTATAAAGACAAACGCTTGATTGTTGTATTCCAACCCCACCGGTATACCCGTACCCAGGGATTGTTTCATGAATTTACCAGATCCTTTTATCAGTCTGATATCCTGATTGTACTCCCGATTTATGCTGCAAGTGAAAAAAAAATCAAAGGGGTTGATGCACAACATCTATGCAAAAGTATCATGGAGCATGGGCATAAAGATGTCTCTTATGCTCCTGATTTTACACAGGCACTATCAATGATTACACACAAAGTAAAAAATAATGACATTGTACTGACACTGGGTGCAGGGGATATCTACACCCTTGGAGAAACATTAATTGACATATTGTAACGGCAACGAATGATGGAAAAAAAACATTCAAACTTGCCTGAAAGGTTTGACCTTCTGGCCAAAAAATTTGATCTTCTGATTGATGAGCCCTTGAAAAATCACACCTCTTTTAAGGTTGGAGGCCCTGCAGATCTTCTTGCTCTGCCCAAAGACAAACAGGAGTTGAAACAATTATTAAAAGAAGCATCAAATCTTGATATCAGCGTTACCCTGTTTGGGGGGGGCACAAATATTTTAATTACTGATAAGGGGATACGAGGTCTTGTTATAATCACAAGGTGTTTAAAATCTAAAATCCGTATAATTGAAACAAATATTAATGAAAAAGCCCTTTATGTCGAGGCAGGGGAGCGGTTATCAACAATCTGCCGGTTTGCCATTAGCCATTCGCTTTCAGGACTTGAATTTGCAGCGGGAATCCCTGGAACCATAGGGGGGGCGATTATAATGAATGCGGGAACAAGCACAGGTAATATCTCAGATATTATTCAATCCATTGATGTGTTGAATCAAGATACCCTGAAAATTGAAACTATTGAAAAAAAAGATCTTGATTTTTCATACCGGCATCTCAATCAGTCCGGAATTATTGTTGCAGCAAAATTAACCTTAAAGAGCGCAGATCCCCAAAAAATAGAGGCAACCTTTCAACACAACCTGAATCATAAAAATGCAACACAACCGGTTTGCTTTGCAAGTGCCGGATGTTTTTTTAAAAATCCTGACAATGGAATGTCTGCCGGAGAACTGATTGAAAAATCCGAACTTAAAGGCATGAAAATAAACGATGCCATGGTATCCCGGCTTCATGCAAACTATATTGTAAATACAAACAATGCCCGATGTGAAGATATCCTGTTATTACAACAACAGATTCAGGATACCGTACAAAAAAAATACCAAATCAAACTGGAAACAGAAGTGAGGATGGAAGGTGAACAAGAAAATAAAACCAAACAGGTTTAAACCTGAAAACAGAGAAGAGGAGGCATTTCAGTCCGACTCAGGGGCAGGCATTGATTTTTGCCTCAAATGCATCCTGACCGTGGCGTTTATAAGTGTCTTAAGCCTTGTATCCATCTTTGTGTATGATTTCATTACCCAGTCAGACTTTTTTAAGATTAAAACGCTTGAAATTTCAGGCACAAAGCAGGTTAAGAAACAAGACCTTCTTAAGATTGCTGGCTTAACCGGTGAAGAGAATATTTTTGAAATCAATGTGTTTTCCATTGAAAAAAGCATTGCTTCCCACCCCTGGATTCAGTCTGTTTGTGTAAAAAGAGAGCTGCCGTCCGTTCTTTTTATATCTGTTATTGAGCAAAAAGCTCTGGCCATTGTAAAAATTGAAAGCCTGGCAGATATTTTAATTAACACCCGGGGCAGACCGTTTAAAGAATATGAACCTTCAAAAGACCCCATTGAAAATCTACCGGTTATTTCCGGAATTGGCCTGGCAAATGAAAACGGCCAATATGTATTCAGCGGCCCGTTGTTCAACTCCATAATGGATTTTTTAAAAACAGATGGTATTATAGGCAATGTCCATCAGATAAAAGCGGATAAAAACACAGGCCTTGCCATTGAATCCAATGATATTTACAACCCTATACCATCTGAAAATCACGGAACCATTCACATCAAACTAGGATTTAACAATTTTAAAGCAAAGCTGAATAAAGCAAAAAAAATAAGCGGGTATATTGATAAAAACTATCCTGAGAGAATAATTTGCGACATGGATCTTTTTAATATTGAAAAAGTATTTATCAAAACAAAACTCAACGAAGCTCTGCACAACAATTTAGAAAAGGGGGTTTGATTTGCAGGGAAATGAAAAAATAATCGTGGGCCTGGATATCGGCACAACAAAAATTGCCGCTGTTGTCGGGGAGATGTTTGAAAACGATATCAACGTGATTGGTTTCGGTTCCCATCCCTCCACCGGACTTAGGAAAGGCACGGTTGTAAATATAGAATCAACTGTTGACTCAATAAAAAAAGCGGTTGAAGAGGCGGAAATAATGGCTGGGTGTGATATCTCTTCCGTTTATGTGGGCATAGCGGGAAATCATATCAAAGGGCTTAACTCCCATGGGATTATAGCCATCAAAGGCCGTGAAATAACAAAGCAGGATGTTGAACGTGTCATTGATGCCGCAAAAGCAATTGCTATTCCCACAGACAGAGAGATTCTTCATGTCATCCCCCAGGAATTTATTGTGGATGACATGGAATCCATTCAAAATCCTGTGGGTATGACAGCAATCCGGCTTGAAGCCAAAATTCACATTGTCACAGGTGCTGTATCATCTGCCAGAAATATTGTTAAATGTTGCAACAAAGCAGGCCTTGAAGTTTGTGATATTGCCCTTGAATCATTGGCCTCCGGTGAAGCCGTTCTAACGGATGAAGAAAAGGAGCTCGGATGTCTCATAGCAGACATGGGAGGTGGGACAACAGATCTTGCCATTTTCAAAGATAACAATTTAAAATTCATCTATGAACTCACCCTGGGAGGACACAACCTGACCAATGATATTTCCATTGGCCTTCGAACACCGTTTCCGGAAGCTGAAAAAATAAAAATTCAACACGGAACCTGTGTTCCGCAAAATGTAAAAACCGGCGATACAATTGATGTGCAGGCTGTCGGCGGAAGAGCCCCCAAAAAACTTTCCAAGGGGATTCTGGCTGAAATTCTTGAACCAAGGGTAGAAGAAATTTTTTCTCTTTTAAAAAAAGAGCTGTTCTCCAACGGACTTGAAAATTCATTCCCTGCAGGCTTTGTCCTTACTGGTGGAAGCGTAGTTCTTGACGGTATCGCTGAAATTGCCGAATCTGTTTTCAACGTACCTGTAAGGATCGGCGAACCAAATAAAATCGGCGGACTCAAAGACATTGTCAGAAACCCTTCCTATGCCACAGGTGTAGGGCTTGTACTTTTCGGTTCCAAGGCAAGCTGTCAAATAAATCTTAAGGAAATAGACACTCAAGGTTTTATCGGAATATTAAACAGAATGAAACAGTGGTTTAAAGATATAATTTAATTTTTAGGGAGGTTGAGATGAGTTTTTCTTATGTGGAAAGCGATAATTCAGCAAAAATTAAGGTTATTGGTGTTGGCGGTGCAGGTGGAAATGCGGTAAATAACATGATTGATGCCAAACTCCAAGGTGTAAAATTCATTGTTGTAAACACAGATATCCAAGCACTTGACGCATCCAGGGCTGAAATAAAGATTCAAATCGGAAAAGAACTGACAGAGGGACTTGGCGCAGGCGCTGATCCAAACAAAGGCCATGACGCTGCATTGGAAAGCATGGATGAACTGAGGGAAGTTTTAGAGGACAGCCATATGGTTTTTATTACGGCCGGGTTTGGCGGCGGTACGGGAACCGGTGCTGCACCTGTTATTGCTGAGATCTGCAAGGAGCTGGGGATACTGACAGTGGCGGTGGCTTCCAAACCATTCTCCTTTGAAGGCAAAAAAAGAGAACGACAGGCCCTTGAAGGTCTTGAAAAGCTTCACGGAATTACAGATACAGTAATTACAATTCCCAACGACCGCCTCAGAGGAATTGCTCCCAAAGGTGCTAAAATGGTGGATATGTTCATTAAAGCGGATGAAATTCTTCACCATTCCGTAAAGGGTATTACCGACCTGATTATGATGCCCGGCCATGTCAACCTGGATTTTGCTGATGTCAAGACTACCATGCAGAAAGCCGGCAAGGCTTTGATGGGTATCGGTATTGCCTCCGGGGAAAACCGTGCGGTTGAAGCGGCCGAAAGAGCAATTTCTCATCCGCTTCTTGAGGATATCTCTATTTCCGGTGCAAAATGCGTGTTGATGAATATTACATCCAGTTCCGATCTTACCCTTGATGAAATGACGGAAGCATCTGACCGGATATACCAGGAAGTAGGCGATGATGCCGAAATCATCTGGGGACAGACCTTTGATGATTCACTGGGAGATGAAATGAGAATCACGGTAATTGCTACTGGTATTGATTCTAAAGACTCCAAAATATCCAATACTATCCGCCAATTTGATCCTCCGGGCCAACCCGGTACATATCAGCAACCGGGAGTTGCAGCCCAGAATGTTATTCAACCGGTTGAACCAATTGTCAGAGGACAATTAAGACACCCGACCCAACAGGAACTTGCAAACTGGGATGAAACAAACAATCCTGTCATCATAAAAAACAAACAAGCTGTGGACGACGAAAACGTCCATAATTACCGCACAATGCCGTTTGACCACGATGACCTGGATGTTCCGACATTTCTCAGACGAAAAGCTGATTAATAAATGAAAAAACGGCTAAAACAGCCCCGGAATTATGGCTCAGAAAATGAAGTAATTGAACAAGGGGCCATTATTAAAAAAGGCAGAGGGCTGATAAAAACCGCCCTTGTCTATCCCAACTCTTATAAGGCTGGTATGTCATCATTAGGGTTTCAAACCGTTTACAGGATTGCAAACCAGATACATACAGTAGCGTGTGAAAGAGTTTTTTTATCGGAACCGGGGCAACGGAACGTACAGCGACCGAAAAGTCTTGAAAGCGGATTAAGCATTGACCAGTTTGATATTATTTTGTTTTCAATATCATTTGAAAATGATTTTATACATCTTGTTCAGCTACTTGAAGAAGCAGAGATCCCATTGAGATCAAGCAATCGAAACCACACCCACCCCCTTGTAATTGCAGGGGGAGTCGTCTGTTTTTTAAACCCTGAACCGATTGCTCCTTTTATAGACTGTTTTCTTCTGGGGGAAGCAGAATGCCTGCTGGATTCTTTTTTTGATGCGTTTTCAAAAAAAATCGACAAAAAATCTTTCTTAAAAACCATGGAAAAAAGAATACCAGGGGCCTATGTCCCCGCCCTTCACACACGGGAAAGCCCATTTCAAATCAAGGTGCAATACCTTGAAAATCTTGACATGGTTACGACCAGTACCAGTATTCTGACTTCCGGCACCGCGTTTAAGGATACCTTTCTGATTGAGACACTTAAAGGCTGCCCCCACGGCTGCAGGTTCTGCAGCTCGGGATTTATATACAGACCTCCTAGAATTTATCCTGCAAAAAATATTTATGCTGCAATTGATAAAGCTGTGGGAAAAACAGATAAAATAGGATTTGTCAGTTCCGCTATTGCTGATCACCCGGATATTAAAAAAATTTGCAACTATGGACTGAAACACAATTTCAAATTGTCGTTTTCATCACTCAGGGCAGACAAGCTATCTGATGAACTTATTGGTGCTATGTCAAACTCAAAAGTTAAAACAGCCACCATTGCCCCGGAAGCCGGATCGATACGAATGCGCAATATTATTAATAAAAATATTGATGAACACGATATCCTTTCGGCCACCCAAAGGCTTGTCAATTCAGGAATTATTAATTTAAGGCTCTATTTTATGATAGGACTGCCATTTGAAGAGGATCAGGATGTTCACGCCATAGTGGAATTGACTAAAAAAATCAAATCCGTTTTTCTTGAAACATCAAAAAAAAAGAAAAAAATCGGAACCATCACCTTGAGTGTCAACCCGTTTATTCCCAAACCATCCACCCCTTTTCAATGGGCAGCCATGGAGGATCAAACCGCATTAAAACACAAAGTCAACATTATCAAACAAGGCTTAAAAAAGATCCCCAATGTCAAGGTGAATGTTGAATCTCTGAGAAAGGCAAAAATTCATGCTTTGCTTTCCCTTGGTGATCAAAAAACTGCGGATATAATTGAATCAGCCTTAAAAAAAGGCTGGACATCGGCCATAAAAGTAAACAGCGCCTATTGCCATTCGATTATCCATCAGGAAAAATCTGTTGAGACCCCCCTTCCATGGGACTTTCTTGACAATCGAATAAAAAAACAGTTCCTTGCCAAAGAATTTGTAAAGGCAAAACAAGAAAAAAAATCCCCCCCCTGCCCAATGATTGACTGCAAAACCTGCAAAAAATGTATTTAAAAAAAGAATTGACTTTGATGAATGAATTTTAAAATTTTCCTTGTTTATCTTGCCAATTAATTCTATAAAATATTGCGGTTTTTGAATGGGTATTAAAAAAATTAAAACCATAAGATGATCATAATTGTTTAAGATCATCAGACAATAAAAATAATAATAAAAATTTTAGGAGGTTTTATGTCAACTTTAGTATTTGGTCACAAAAATCCAGATACGGATTCAGTTTGTGCAGCAATCGCACTGGCAGATCTTAAAAAAAAACTTGGTGAAGATATTGTTCCTGCAATGCAGGGAGCATTGAATCCTGAATCTACTTTTGTACTTGAAAAATTTGGCGTTGCAGGCCCTGAGGTTGTTACATCATATGCTGGAAAAGATGTATATCTTGTGGATCATTCCGATCTTGCTCAGAGTCCTGATGACCTTGGCGAAGCCAATATTCTTGGCATTGTCGATCACCATAAACTCGGCGATGTCACTACCGGACAGCCGCTTGAATGCTGGATCTGGCCTGTTGGCTGCACTTGCACGGTTATTGCGTCCATGTACAACTATTTTGACGTTGAAATACCAAAAGATATCGCCGGCATCATGCTGTGCGCTATTCTTTCAGATACAGTGATTTTTAAATCCGCCACATGCACTGACGCAGATAAAAAAATCTGCGCACAGCTTTCTGAAATCTGTGGTGAAAGTGATCTGGAAGCCTTGGGAATCGAAATGTTCAAGGTAAAATCTGCTGTAGAAGGCACACCGATTCGCGAACTTGTTTTCCGTGATTACAAAGATTTTAACATGAGCGGAAACGGCGTTGGTGTAGGACAACTCGAACTGGTTGATCTTTCCATTGTTGACGGTATCAAAGCAGATCTTGAAAAAGATATCCAGGCACTTAAAGACGAAAAAGGTCATCACAGTGTATTCCTTATGCTGACGGATATCATGAAAGAAGGCACGGAGCTGTTGATTGCTTCCGATGATGCTTCTGTTGTGGAAAAAGCATTCGGCGTAGCTCCTGCTGATGGAAAAGCCTGGTTGCCCGGTATTATGAGCCGCAAAAAACAGATCGTTCCTGATCTTGAAAAAACATTTGGCTAATCACTGCCACAGGTATGCCTGGCCATTTTCTACAGCTATTTGGTTATATTAGGTTTGCCCACAAACAAATATGAAAGTCTTTGTTTAAATTTTTCAAGATTTTCATATGAAAAACAAAAAAATTAAAAGGGGTTGGAAGCACATCTTCCAACCCCTTTTAATTTTTAACAGCCCCTCATTACTTTAGGATATTAGAAGCTGTAAAATATCTATAAACTTTTCACCGGGATGCTGAACACCTCATTGAGTTTTTCAGACAATGTTGTTATATCAAATGGTTTGAAAATAAATCTATCGCAACTGTGCTTCATCATTTTTTCAATTTCAGATTCCCGGCTGTAGCCTGAAGATATCAGTACTTTTATTTCAGGATCAATTTCTCTGATTTTTTCAAAGGTCTCCCGGCCATTCATTTGAGGCATAATCATATCCAAAATAATAAGGTCTATTTTTAAATTTCCGGTTTTCAAAATCTCAATCGCCTCACTACCGCTTGAAACAGCATTGACTTGATATCCAAGGCTTTCCAACATCTCTGAGCATACTTCAACCACCCCTTTTTCGTCATCAACCAATAAGATAGACCCCTTCCCGCTGAAAATTATTTTATTTTCTTCAGGATCTTTACAAATGTTGGCTTTAGTTTTCTCGGCCGGCAGAAAAAACATGAAAGAGCTGCCTTTTCCGGATTTACTTTCAACTTTGAAGATTCCCTTATGACTTTTAATAATTCCATAGGCGGTGGCAAGTCCAAGCCCTGTACCCTGCCCCCTGTTTTTTGTTGTAAAAAAGGGATCGAAAATTCTGGGTATAATCTCATCATCCATTCCTATACCGGTATCTGATACAGTAACCTTTACATATTTACCAAAATTTTCAAACCCGCAGTCATCCATAACAATATTTTCAGATTTGATTGTAATCTTACCACCATCCGGCATTGCCTGCCATGCATTTACAAAAAGGTTCAGCAAGACCTGTTTAATCTGCCCTTCATCAACTATTGTACTCCATAAATCTTTTTCCAGGTATTGATTAATTACAATATCTTTTTTGGTTCTGCCGAACATTTTTGCAGACATCTTTAAAAGGTAATTCAAATTGACAGGACCGGTTTCCTGATATGTTTTCATTGAAAACCCTAATAATTGCCTGGCCATTTCAGCACCATTGAAAACATACTCATCAATATTAGCAAGCCTTTTATATTCTTCACTGTCACAGTCAAATCCACTTCTCACAAGAGAAGCGTAACCCTGAATACCCATAAGAATATTATTAAAATCATGGGCTATTCCTCCGGCCAGGGTTCCTATGGCTTCCATCTTCTGTGCCTGCCGCAGCTGGTCTTCAAGACTTATCCTTTCCGTCACATCCCGGGCAACTGCGTATACACCATTGAACTCATCTCTACCATGACCTGCAGGCAAATGCATCGGCGTAGCTTTGAGTTCCATAAAAGCAAAGGATTCGTATGGATCAGACCATAAATTTCCTGTTTTTGCTTTTTTGAACCTGAAATGCATAAATTGACCGCCATTAATCTGCTGTTCATATTTTTCAAACCTAATCAGGTCAGCTGCTTTTGAAATATCTCCATTGTGAAGAATATCTTTAAAACGGGTTCCTAGCAAATCCTCACTTGAAAAATCCAGCAATTTTTCAAACTGATGATTTACAAATGTGAAACAACCATCCTGATCCAGAGTAAAAATAAGATCAGGAGAATTGTTCACCATGTATTCATATTGTTTCTCAGATGCTTCAAGTCTTGCACATATAGCTTTTTTATCGTTAATTAATTTCTTTTGAGCAAGTGCGTTTGTTACGGTTTTTATCAAATCCGCATATTCAAACGGCTTTTTAAGATAATCCCAGGCACCTAATTTAAGAGCCTTGACAGCAGATTCAATGGATGCATATCCTGAAATAATAATAATCAAAACATCTTCATCAACTCCTAAAATATGCTCCATGACATCATACCCGCTCTTTCCGGGCATATTCATATCAAGCAATACAAGATCAAACTTCTGTTGTTCAAAAATCCGTATTGCTTGATCTCCGTCATATCCTCCTACCGTTTGAAAACCTTCTCTCTTCAAACAAAAAGAAATATTTTCAACAATCCTTTTTTCATCATCCACAACAAGTATCTGCTCTGATCTCATATATTATCCGAATCTGAATTAAAGGGTTAGAGGCAATATTTTTTTAAAAAAAATGCTTATCCGACTATTTTTGATTTTTCATAACAGACAAGACCGCATCTCAGGCATCTGGCAGCTTCTGCCTGGGCCTGTTCGGTTGAGAACCCGGTTGAAAAACCGGTTGAAACCCGGCCCCCCCCCGCAGAACCTTTTTGCTCTTTATTCAATTTAATGATGTTTCTGGGCAAAACATCCACATTTTTAAGCACTGTAACATCCTGAAGAATTGATTGATCTGTAATAAAATTGGAAGATTCTTGAAACTTGATGCCATACATCAAATTATGCATAGCAGCCGCCGCTTTTCTGCCTCCATTGATAGATGCCACAGCAGAAGGATATTCACTGATCACATCCTGACTTGAAAGCAATCCCAATTCCATGTTTGTATCAGGTTTTTTTTGCAGTTCAACACCTTCCCAGACCAAAGGCCCTATCTTTTCCTGACCGTTTTGTGGATGATCAGTCTCATCATCTCTAACCGGCACAAAGACCAGTTCCGGAAATCTTCCGGAAGCAATGAACAGTGTATCTGCATCAATCATCTGTTTTTCACCCGTATCAAGAGCTGCATATTCAATTGCCGTCAAGTTGCTTTCTTCACCGACAACTCTTGTGACTCCTGCATTATATATAATAGTTGCACCTGCCTTGGCCAAAATATCAATGGCTGCAGGATCAAAAGAGGAGTCTTCGTGCTGTTTTCTTGAAACAATTGTAATTTTATTTGACCCGCTTTGTTTTAACAACTTCACTGCATCCGGCACCCTGATTCCGCCACCGGCAATCACAACATTTTTTCCCAAAGGAATTGTGATATTTTTATCAGATTGACTTCTTAACAAATCAATCAACAAATAGGCCCCGGGAAAAACGGTTTCCGCCTGATCGACACCTCCCCTGGCAAGCCTGGAATCCCAGCCACCTGTGGCTGTAAACACAGCATGAAATCCTTGTTTTAAAAGTCCGTCAACTGTAAAATCCTTACCTGCTTTAACATGGGTTTTGACAGTCACGCCCATTTCTTTTATTCCTTCAATATCCCAGTCAAGCACATCCTTGACCAGTCTTTCCCTTGCAATAGCCTTACAAAGGATTCCTCCCAAGGCATCGGTTGCCTCGAATACAGTTGGAGAATGCCCAAGTCTTGCCGTAAAATAAGCGGCTGACAATCCCTCAACACCACCGCCGATAATGGCAACCTGTTTGTCTGTTGCAGGTGCTTTATAAGGCAATATCCGTTTGTTCTGATTCATTTCATAATCACAGACAAAGCGTTTCAAATCATTGATGGCAACCGATTCATCCTGTAGAAGTCTTCTGCATTTAAACTCACAAAGGGCTGGACAAATCCTTGAAATAACTGTTGGAAAGGGATTTCTTTCTTTAATGACCTGAACAGAAGCCTCATAATCCCCCTCCCGGATCAAACGGATATATTCTTTGATATCAATACCAGTGGGACAAGCCCTCTGACAGGGTGTCACACATTCTTCCGTAGTGTACTCTCTCATTATCCGTCGGGTAACTGATGTGAGCCGGATAATATTTTTAGGACATATTCTCTCGCAGGCACCGCATCCAGTGCATTTTTCCTGATCAACTTTAGGCAACCCGTCACTGCCTATAGACAACGCTCCGAACATACATGCTTTCACACAGCTTCCAAGTCCCAGACACCCGATCCGGCAGACCTTCATCCCACCAAACAATAATGCTGCAGCCCTGCAATCGGTTATACCCAGATAGTCATATTCCATGTCTGCATCATCCTTGCCATAATAGCACCCGGGTCCGGCAAATTCAGGTTCCGTATCTGAAACCGACACGCCCATTATCTGTGCAATTGCCATTGCAACATCATCACCGGCAGCCACACAGGAATTCACACCGGAAAGTCCATTGACGATAGCCTCTGCATTGGCATTACACCCCGGATACCCGCATCCGCCGCAATTGGCTCCCGGCAGGGCATCATCAATGGCAACAACCTTTGGATCTTCATAGACATAAAATGCTTTAGAAGCAATCACCAAAGCCGTACCAATAGCTACACCCAAACCACCCATCATTAAAACAGATTGAAACATGACCCTATCCTTATATTTTGTATTTTCATCAAATCGTTTTAATCTCAAAATACCCTTTACTGTATAACCCTTTGGAAAAAGAAAAGTCAATATTATCAACCAAAATTTCTTTGTCACATTGACAATACTTCAACTACAGTGTATTTATTCAGTCGTTGTCAGGGCAAATGAGTAAACTGTTATAACATCAATATCCGGAAGGATAAACATGGAACATAATATTATAACAATAAACGAAAATGAACTGACCTTTGAATCCGGTGAAACAATTCTTGAAGTTGCACAACGCAATCAAATTGATATCCCCACCCTGTGTCATTTAAAAAACACAATTCCAACTACGACATGTAGAATATGTCTGGTTGAAATAAAGGGATATCCGGGTCTGGTTGAATCTTGCGCAACTAAAGCAGAACAAGATATGATCATTTTTACGGAATCATCAAAGGTCATTGAAGCACGCAGAGATAATATCAGCAAACTGCTGGCTTCAGGTAACCATAATTGTGCCATAAGAGATTTTGACACCACGGACTGGACATCATTTCAGATGGGTGTCCTGAAAAACGACGGCAAAGATGAACTTTGTCCGGTATGGGGCGATTGTGAACTCCAAAACCTCGCCTACCGGTATCAAGTTAAAACCCGTGGTATGCCGCTAAATGAATGCAAATATGAAACCGAACGTGCCAATCCTTTTATTATCAGGGATTTTTCACGATGTATTCTTTGCGGAAGATGTGTAAAAGCATGCAGGGAGATACAGGTAAACAATGCCATTGAGTTCGGTTACACGGGTGAAGATCGTAAAATTATTGCAAAAGAAGATGCTGCACTAAAAGATTCCAACTGCGTCTTTTGTGGCGAATGCCTTCAGGTCTGCCCTGTCGGCGCACTGATACCGGACAAATCATTCCGGGATGGCAGATTTAAAGACACCCAAAAAGTCAGAACGACCTGTTCGTTCTGCGGCGTAGGTTGTCAGATGGATCTGTTTGTTCAGGATAATAAAATCGTTAAGATAGATGGAGCGGATATTGATCTTCCGCCTAACAATGCAAGCCTGTGTGTCAAGGGCAGGTTTGGATACGAATTTGTTGCATCTTCCGAACGGTTGACCACACCATTAATTAAAAAAAATGGAAAACAGGTTCAAGCATCCTGGGATGAAGCACTGGATCTTGTGGCAAAAAAGCTGTCAAGTATTAAAAATGAATTCGGACCGGACAGTATCGGGGTTTTGACATCTGCCAGGATCACCAATGAAGACAATTACATTGCCCATAAATTCACCCGAGCCGTACTGAAAACCAACAATATTGACCATTGTGCCCGACTGTGACACAGCTCCACCGTAGCCGGTCTGGCTGCAGCATTTGGAAGCGGTGCAATGACCAATACCATAGCGGATATTGAAACATCCGACATGATACTTGTGACAGGGTCCAATACAACAGAGAATCATCCGGTACTCTCCAGTTTTGTTAAGCGGGCTGCAGCAAAGGGGAAAAAGCTCTATGTCATTGATCCTCGAAAAGTAACACTTGCGACTCATGCCGACAAATGGCTCAGGCCAGAACCGGGCACAGATATTGCCTGGATCAACGGCCTGATGCATGTCATTATTAAAAAAGATCTGCAAGACAAAGATTTTATTGAAAACAGAACCCAGAATTTTGAAGCCCTCAAAGAAGCCGTTGAAAAATATACGCCCGAATATGTGGAAAATATCACCGGCATCAAGGCCGAAGATCTTATTGAAGTTGCCGAGCAATTTGCCAAAGCGCCTGCTGCATCAATATTATACTGCATGGGAATTACCCAGCATACCTGTGGTACGGACAATGTCAAATCCCTTGCCAATCTGTCTATGCTTTGTGGACATTTGGGCAAACCAGGCGGCGGAGTAAACCCGCTTCGCGGTCAGAACAATGTTCAAGGCGCATGTGATATGGGTGGATTGCCCAATGTGTTTACCGCATACCAGCCTGTCGGCGATGATGACGTCAGAAGCGAACTTGAAAAAGCCTGGAATGTCACCGGCATGTCGGCAAAACCTGGCTTGCCAGCTACTGAGATGATTCAAAAAGCCTATGAAGGAGATCTTAGATCACTTTTTGTTATTGGAGAAAATCCCCTCATTTCCGACCCTGACTTGAACCATGCAAAAAAAGCCCTTGCAAATCTGGACTTTTTTGTTGTTCAGGATATCTTTGAGACAGAAACAACAAAGGTGGCAGATGTGGTTTTACCGGCATTTTGTTTTGCAGAAAAAGATGGCACCTTTACAAATACGGAGCGACGGGTTCAACGGGTCAGAAAAGCGGTGAACGCTCCGGGAGAAGCCAGACAGGACTGGGAAATCATCTGTGGGATTGCCAGTAAAATGGGATATGAGATGTCTTATGAGACCAGCCGCGATATCTTCAAGGAAATCACATCGCTTACACCATCCTACAAAGGCATCACCTGGGAGAGAATTTCTAAAATCGGTATTCACTGGCCATGCCCGGATGAAAACCATGAAGGAACCCCAATTTTGCATACTTCTCAATTTGCCAGGGGAAAAGGACTCTTTCATGCCATTGATCACAGACCACCCGCAGAACTGCCTGATAAAAACTATCCCTATGTTCTGACAACCGGAAGGGTGTTATACCACTACCATACCGGAACCATGACCATGAAAACCAACGGACTCAACATGCTGTCTCCTGAATGTTTTGTGGAAATTTCTTCCGGTGATGCCCGCAAACTTGGTATTGATACAGGATCTGAAGTGGATGTATCTTCACGCAGAGGCAAAATAAGTGCCAAGCTAAAAGTGTCGTCAAAAGCTGTAGATGGAACAGTTTTTATTCCATTTCATTTTGCCAAAGCAGCAGCGAATGAACTGACAAACGCAAAACTGGATCCAACAGCAAAAATACCGGAATTTAAAGTCTGCGCCATTAAAATTGAGCCTATCAAAATTTAAACAGGTTTAATTTAAGTACCTAAAAAAAGCCAATAGGCAGCATGGTCATACCTGCTTGCCTGCTGGCTTTTTTTTGCTCTTCTATTGAATTGATTCTAGTAATGCCTGTGTCTGCAAAAAATCTTCAGGTAATTCTGCTTCAAAAAAAATCCTTTTGCCGGAATAAGGATGCCTGAAAGACAGTTGCCAGGAATGCAGCATTTGTCTTAGAGCAACAATCCCCTTATTTTTACGATACCTTCTGGGTTGATAGACAAGCTCTCCAATTAATGGATGATCAATAGCATAAAAATGAACCCTGATTTGATGTGTTCTTCCTGTCTTTAAAAGCGCTTCCACCAAGCATGCTGTTTTAAATTTTTTCTTAACTCTCCAGCACGTCTTGGCAAATTTTCCATTTTCACGGGCTATGGCCATTATTTTTCTTTTCACCGGATGCCGGGCAATAGGAAGATTTATTTCGCCCTGGTCATCTGCAAAATTTCCTGAAACAAGAGCCAGATATTTTTTTTCAACCCTCCGTTGTTTAAATTCGTTTTGCAAAAAATGCAGTGCAGATTTTGTTTTGGCAACTACCATTAAACCGCTGGTATCTTTATCAAGCCTGTGAACGATACCTGAACGAAGGCAGTCTTCTCCAACATTTCTTATTTTTGGATCATAAAACAATAATGCGTTCACAAGAGTCCCGGAAAAATTTCCTGGTGCCGGATGAACAACCATGCCCGGCTTTTTATTGATCAGCATGATATGATCATCTTCGAATTTAATATTAAGCTCGATGTTCTCCGGCAATACCATGGCTTCATTACCTGAATCAGGAATAATCCCGGTAATGATATCACCTTGTTTTGTCTTGTATCCGGGCTTTTTTTTTTCAGCATTAACGAGGATATCGCCATTGCGTATAAGATTTGCGGCCTTGTTTCTAGGGCAAGCTTTACTGTGATTGGCGACTATTGTATCAAAACGGGTTTCTTTTAAATTATCATCTATGTGAATTATTAGTTTCATAACATACAAAACCGGCGAACAATTTATTGCAAGCCGGTTTTCAAATCAGTACGATAATACACTGGGTTAGTTGAAAAGATCCTCAATTTCCTGCATCATTGCTTTTTCATCTATATCCTTGGCAGTAGACAACTCTTGAACCAATAAATTTTGAGCCGTATCAAGCAACTTGCGTTCGCCAAAAGAAAGATCTTTTTCAAGCTTTAACTGAAAAAGATCTCTGAAAACTTCAGCAACATCATATATGGAACCGGTTTTAATCTTATCCATATATTCCCGGTATCTTCGATTCCAAGTCTGATTGTCAGCACCTTGTGCCTTTTCCTGCATAACCTTATAGACTTGTGGAACCTCTGTTTCAGATATCACTTCCCTCAGGCCGACAGATTCCACGTTTGAAGTCGGAATCATTATCACCATGCCATTTTCAACAATCTTCATCATGTAAAAATTCATGATGTCGCCATTTATCTCCTTGCTCTCAATTGACTCTATACAGCCAACTCCATGAGCAGGATAAACCGCCAAGTCTCCTTTGGAAAATTCTTTTTTGGTTGATGCTGCCTTTATTACATTGGTTTTTTCACCCATTAGATCTCCCACCTTTTTTTATAAAAACAATTATCCCATTCTCAGGCAGATAACCACACTTTAACAATATTGTCAATGATAATAATTCATTGAAACTCAAAGAAAAACTATCTCTTCCCTGAAATAATTGAGTTTTTCAACACTATTTTCCGTCAGCACAAATGCATTTTCCATCACTATCACTCCCTGAACAAACACAAGTTTTGGTTATAAGACAAAGATCATTCCTTCCTACAACATAAACATAAAAGCCCTGAGCAAATACAGACAGTTCATCCAGCTCAAGCCCAAAAACACTCCATAGTTGATCCTGCGCCGACAATTTCAAGCATATTTGAAAAATTTGTTTTAAGATTTTCAATTCTATTATCTGATCAGTTTTTGATTCACGCAGTGCCCGTTCATAAAATTTTATGAACCATCAACAATGGCTCGCATTTGCTTTAGGATAAACAAATGGCCACTTTGTGATATATCTAAAAAAGAATAATAAAAGAAAGTGGTTATTATATGAACATAATAACCACTTTAAGATTTGGTATTAAATAGATTCATGGCAGAAGTAACACCATTTTCAAGGACATACAGACAGGCATCTGAAGCAGTATCAATACAATGATCCAAAATTTTTATTTCATCCGGGCTAAAACCACCAAGGACATGACCGGTCACATCCTTTCCTGACCCTGGATGGCCAACCCCTACGCGAATTCGGATACAATCCTTTTTACCAAACACCTCAAGGATTGATCTAACACCGTTATGGCCACCATGCCCACGACTTTTAACAATCTTTATCTTTCCGAATGCAAGGTCCATATCATCATGAACAATAATAATATCTTCTATACCAACCTTATAATATGAGGCAAATCTATGGATGGAGAACCCACTTAGGTTCATATAAGTCAAAGGTTTTATAATAAAGACATCCTGGTCTTTAATTCTGCCTTTCACATAATGGGACTCAAAACGGGTTTTATCAATCGTAAGATGGGATTTTGAAGCAAGGGCTTCAACAACTAAAAAACCGATATTATGGCGAGTCTGAGCATAGCCTTTACCAGGATTTCCCAAACCCGCAATAATTTTAAATTTTGAACATGACATTTACAATGAAATTACTCTTCAGTTGCCTCAGCCGGAGTAGCCTTAACATCTTCTTCCTCAAGATCTTCTTCCTCTTCTCCAGCTTCTTTTTCATCAACACTCGGCGCCACAATGGTTATAACGGTAAAGTTAACTTCATGAGGAATTTCAATACCTTCCCCCAGATCAATATCCTCCACATGAACAGCATCTCCAACATCAAGATCACTAATGTCAACCTTAATACTGTCTGGTGCGTCAGTCGGTTTGCAAAGCACATCAAGCTCTCGCCTTATAATCTGGAGAAGCCCGCCTTCTTTAACACCTTTGCTATCACCAACTGCTTCAACCGGCACAGTGATGCTAACCTGATTATCCATATCAATTTCATGCAAATCTATATGCAGATATTTCAAACCAAATGTATCCATCTGCATATTTTTAAGCATAACCATTTTTTCTTCCCCGGAGTCCCCACCAACCTTGAGATTAAAGAAAAGGCCCATTGAACCGTTTTTCCTAATAATCCTATCGAAGGCAACAGTGTCAAGGGAGAGCATCATAGAATCTTTTTTAGCCCCATATACAATCGCAGGTATCTCATTATTTCTTCTTAATTTTCTTGCAACGCCTTTACCGCTTTTTTCTCTTAATTTTGCGTTTAATTCAATTAATTCCAAAGCTATTTCCTCCATAACTGCATGCATTCATGCAGAAGACTAATATATCAATTATTTTATACAAATAGAGAATTTACAGAATCTCCCCTGTAACTGCGTACAATCGCCTCACCGACAAGCTTGGCAATGGAAAGCGTCTCAATCTTGCCACATAATTTTGCTTCTTCAGACAAAGGGATAGTATCTGTTGCAACAAGAGAACTTAAAGATGACTTGTTTATTCGATCAATAGCCGGCCCTGAAAGCACTGGATGCGTGCAGTAAGCGTGAACTGCATTTGCACCGTTGTCCACGATAACACTTGCAGCCTCTGTCAATGTTCCTGCCGTATCAACCATATCATCAATAACAATAGCTATCTTATCTTGAACATCTCCGATAATAGCCATTGCTTTTGCCTTGTTCGGCGCACTCCGTCTTTTATCGACAATGGCAAGACCGGCATTCAGGCGTTTTGCATATGCCCTTGCCCTTTCAACACCACCGGCATCAGGCGATACAACAACTAGGTTTTCCGGATAGCGGGCCTTAATATCATCAATAATAACCGGGGCGGCATAAAGATTATCCACAGGACAATTAAAAAAACCTTGAATTTGTCCGGCATGCAGATCCATTGTAATCACTCTGTGAACACCTGTATTCTCAAGAAGATCTGCAACAAGTTTAGCGCTGATAGGAACCCTGGGAGACACTTTTTTATCCTGGCGTGAATATCCGAAATAAGGAATAACTGCGGTAATTCTACTGGCGGAAGACCTTTTAAATGCATCAATCATAAGAAGCAACTCAACAAGATTGTCATTCACAGGATTACACGTTGATTGTATGACAAAAATTTCCTGTTTTCTGACATTTTCTTGAATTTCAACTTGGGTTTCGCCGTCACTAAAACGGTCAACTTTCAATCTTCCTAGCGGTTTTGCAAGATACCCCGAAATCATGTCCGAAAGGACGGGATTCGAATTTCCTGCAAAAATAGACAAGCCTTTCATATCAAATCTCTTTTTTCCCCGTTATGTATCTGGTTATACAAATTTGGCTGGGGCGAGAGGACTCGAACCTCTGAATGCAGGGATCAAAACCCTGTGTCTTACCACTTGACGACGCCCCAATATTCTAACTTAAGCACTTAAAACCTACAATTTAATTAAACGAGGAAAGAAACACTTTTCTTTTACTGCCAGCCCATTTTTCCAAAAGCATTTCACAGCCTTTTTTTGCAGCTGTACGCTCTGAAAAAAGAGCAAAAAGAGATGAGCCGCTTCCAGTCATACACACCCTTTGTTGCAACAACAACTCCATCTCCTCTTTTGTTTCCTTGATCTCGGGATACAAACGACACGCTGATTCTTCAAGATCATTGTGCATCCGCCCCCTTAAATCAAATCCCTGTCCCCGTAACGGCACATTCAGACCAGGATTTATAGTATATTTTTGTTCTGATGTCAAATTAAAATCAATATTTTTATATACCCTGGCTGTTGAGGCAGCTACCCCTGGATCACATAATACAATATAGCAGGATTTAAGATTTGGCGCTTTCTCAAGTTTTTCCCCAACACCTTTGGCAATTGCCGGTCTTCCAAAAATAAAAAAAGGGACATCAGCACCCAGACTAAGACCTATTTTCATCAATTCTTTTTTTGAAAACGGTGCCTTAAAATGTGTGTTCAAAGCAGTTAATACAGTTGCCGCATTGCTGCTTCCTCCGCCCAGCCCTCCGCCCGGGGGAATTTTTTTTACAATTTCAATGGACAGACCATTTTTTTCTTCACGCCCATTCATTTTCAACTGATGATAAAAAACCCTGGCTGCTCTAAAAGCAATGTTTGATTCATCTGCCGGAACACCCGGATGATCACAGGAAATCGACATCGTTCTTTGTGAAAAATCAATACAAATATCATCACACAGATCTATCTGTGTCATCAATGAATAAAGATTATGGTATCCATCCTTACGCCTGGAAGTGACATATAAAAACAGGTTTATCTTTGCAAAGGATTTATACTTTTGTCTCAAGTTTTTGCCTCGACAAATGCCATCCTGATCTCAACAAGCAGTGCCTTGAGCAGGTTGTTTTCTTCCTCGGTTAAATTGCCCTTGGTTTTTTCTTCCAGCATGGCAATCATATCTATTGTTTGCCTTGCAAGGTCAAAATTAACGGATTTTTTTCCTGTTGAAGGATCCTCAACCTTGCCAAGTTGAACAAGTCCTGATGAATATAAAGACATGATAAAGCTTGAAAAATCAACTTTCGGCAATGAGACTTTGGTGCCTGAAGAATCATTGCTCATTGTGAAACCGTTTCCTTTGGCCATTTTCTTTCTCCTTGAATAAATTTCTTATTCCAATGCCCATTGGACATCAAAACGATCCTTTGTAACGGATGCAAGGTAACCGTCAAAATAAAAATTTTCAACTAAATAATTTGTATTTAAATATTCAAGAATAATATTGTTATCATCATGAACCTTTTTTATTTTTACTTTTGACATCCCTTTAAGCCCGTCTGTTGTTTTCTTTAATACTGCTTCTTTTGCTGTAAATACCCGAAAGAAAATAATCTTTTTATCCTGACCTCTAAAACATCCAGCTTCATCAGGATCAACAATTTTTTTAAATAATGCTTCAGAAACATCTTTAATCTGTTCCACATCAATGCCGATTTTTTCAATTGAAACAACCCCTGCTACAAAATCCGGCTTATGGCTGACAGACCAGAAACAACCATTTGATGGTTCAGGCACCCCCAGATCATCTTTAATAAACCTGTCTATTAAAAATGTTGATTTAAGGGCAGAGGCTTTGGCGCTTTCCATGGCAAACCGGCTCAAGGCAGCCACTTTATTTTTTCTTTTCAACACCTGAATGTCTTCAGGCACCTTTTTAATAACCGGATATAAAAAAATAATCAGTTCTCCTGATTTTCCAGCCGGATAATAATATCGGCAACCGTTGTGCCCTTGCCCTCCTCGTGTACAAACAGGGGATTAATATCCAGTTCTTTTATCATGGGATGATTATCAGCCATAGCTTTTAAAGAAACAATATGTTTTTCCAGAATTTCAATATCCGACGGCTTCTCACCCCGCAACCCCTCAAGAATCGGATATCCTTTTATCGCCTTAACCATTCTCCTTGCTGTGTTTCTGCCCATGGGAGACAAGCGGAATACAACATCCTTATAAACTTCAACAAAAATCCCCCCCAGTCCAAACATAACAGCATGTCCGAAAACCGGATCTTTTGACAATCCCAAAATAACTTCCTTGCCTTTTGGGGCCAGCTTCTGAATCAGAACACCTTCTATCACGGCATCAGGATTATAATCCCGGGCTTTTTCCATGATGGTTTCAAAAGCTTCTGCAACGCTCTCACTGTCTTCAAGCCCCACCACAACACCACCGGCATCTGTTTTGTGAAGAATATCAGGAGAGACAATCTTCATGACAACCGGGTATCCGAGTGTGTCTGCAATTGTGCAGGCCTCTGTTTTATTTTTAGACAATTCCATTGGCAATGTGTTGAATCCATAACACTTAAGAATCTCATTTCCGTCCAGTTCACCTAAAACCAGCCTACCTTCCTGCACATATTTTTCAATGATCTGCTTTGCTTTAGCGGTATCATAAACCAGATCATATTGTGGCAAAATTTTTCTGAAAATCCACTTCATTCCTTCCCTGAGCGCACCCAAAGACCTGGCAGCACTCTCCGGAAACTGGTAAACGGGAATTTTATGTTTCTGCAAAAGCTTGACGCCATCAGATACATCAACAACGCCCATGAACGAGCAGACAATAGGTTTAATGCTGTTCCTGGCAATCTTCACAATAGCCTCGGCCGTGCCAATGGCATCGGTCATGGATTGCGGGGTTAAAATGATCAAGGCAGCGTCTACTCCGCGATCACTTAATACAGTAGCCAGTGTATTTTCATACCGATCTTTTGCGGCATCACCGATCACATCCACCGGGTTATGAAAATTGGCTGTGGACGGCAGATATTTTTTCAATTCTTTAACGGTCTCATCAGAAAATGTGGCCAATTTCAAACCAGACTGTTCACTCATGTCTGTCGCAATAATGCCGGGTCCACCGGCATTGGTGATAATGGCAATTTTGTCTCCTGTTGGATACTTGTTTGCGGCAAAGGCCTGGGCATAATCAAACAATTGATTCACCGTCGCACACCGCAAAATTCCGGACATGCTGAAAATTGCATCATACAAAGCGTCAGAACCGGCAAGGGCTCCGGTATGTGACGCAGCAGCCCTTGCACCTGCATCAGAGGAACCTGATTTAATGGCAATCACATGGGTAGGATTGCTTCCAGAAGTCATCTGTCTGACTTCTGAAATAAATTCTTCAGCGCTCCTAGAGAGTTCTTCCATGTATATCATCACCACATCCGTGTCAGGATCATTATAATAATATCTTAATAAATCCAGCTCATCCACATCTGCCTTGTTTCCAATTGAAATAAATTTTGAAAAACCAAATCCTTTATCTGCTGCATAGTCAAGCACGGCAGTGCAGAGCGCACCGCTTTGAGAAATAAAAGAAACATTTCCGGGCTTGGGCATGCGTGCTGAAAAACTGGCATTCAACGACACTTTGGGAGAAGGATTGATCACTCCCAGACAATTGGGTCCCACCAGTCTTACTTTTGCGTTGGCACACAAGGCTTTAATTTCTTTTTCAATCCTGGCACCTTCTCCTCCCACTTCCTTAAACCCGGCAGATACAATTACAATCCCTTTAACCCCTTTTGCAATACAATCTGCTACAGCAGGCAAAGCAGCTTTTGGAGGAAGAATAATCATTGCCAGATCAATGGGATCTGGAATGCTTGCAATACGCGTATAGCATTTTACACTTAAAACCGATTTTGCTTTTGGATTAACAGGATAGAGCGTTCCCTTAAACCCTCCGGATAAAATATTGGCAAAGATATCGTGACCTACTTTGCCTTTTTGTGTTGACGCCCCAATAACCGCTATGGTTTCAGGTGCGAAAATTGCGTCCAGCCTGTCCATACTCCCCCCAGATAATTCTATCAATAAAAATTTATATTTATAAAACTTTCATAACGCCCTTAACATAAAACAAAGAACTTATCTGTCCATAGTATCATCTAATAAATAATTATCGGCAATGTTAAGCTTTCATACAGCAATGTAATCACAAGCAGTTTTTTTATCTGAAAGTCTTCAAAAATTCATACAGAAACTTTAAATATTTGTTGTGGGCAAACATGGGTGAAAGACCAGGTCTGCCCGTGAAAATTATTCACATTTGAAATGCAAAGCAGGAATAGAGAAACAGGGCAGACAAAGCAAAATACCCAGTACCGGAAAATCAAATATTAAAAATCTTTAAAATTCTCATCAAATAAAATAACTTGATCAGGCCTTATTTCATTTTTAGGTTTAGGCAGCATCCTGGTTCTGGAATCCCTTTCCGTTTTAAGGTTGACCGGTATGGATTTTATACAGACGGGAGAATGTGTGTGTTTTTGTTTAATTTCACCTGTTACAAGAGATGTCAGATCACCCACATAATCTTTTAGTTGTTCTGCCTGGGCATTCAGCTCTTCTGACGCTGAAGCAGATTCTTCAGCATTGGCAGCATTCTGTTGAACAACCTTATCCATCTCGGCAACGGCAATATTAACCTGCTCAATACCAATAGCTTGTTCACTTGATGCTCCTGAAATTTCATCAATAAGCTCTCCTATGGCCATTGCAATTTCAATATTAATCTTAAACGCTTCCTGGGTTTTAATTGTGAGGTTATCGCCTTTTGTGACTGCTGCAACCGTACTGTCAATCAACTCAGTTGTATTTTTTGCTGCATCTGCAGCACGCATGGCAAGACTCCTGACTTCATCGGCTACAACTGCGAAACCTGCGCCTGCCTCTCCTGCCCGGGCCGCCTCAACCGCCGCGTTCAAGGCAAGCAAATTGGTTTGAAACGCAATTTCATCAATGGTCTTAACAATTTTGCCGGTTTCATCACTGGACGTTTTGATCTCCTTAATAGCGCTAAACAGCTCTTCCAGATTGCTATTGACTTTCCCCACGATCTCGCGGGCTTGAGCCATTTTATTCTGGGCTTCTTTGGCATTTTCAGCATTTTTATTTGTCATTGAAGACATTTCCTCCATGGAAGACGAGGTCTCTTCTATTGAAGCTGCCTGCTGTGAAGAACCTTCAGCCAGAGACTGACTGGCGGAAGATACCTGACCTGAGGCTGAAGCAACCTGGTTGGCTCCTTCGCCCAGACCCTGAATCACTATGCTCAAAGGCTTGGTAATGGCCCTTGTAATGATAAATGCAAATAAAATACCCAAAAAAATAGCAATAAAGGTTGCCATGAGGATGATATGATTTGCAGTTGAAATCTGATGTTCCATTTTTGCCTTTTGATCCGCCCTTGCTGCCGTGCAGATCACATTGACACTCCTTGCGGCTGCGACCATATCAGCATCAGCGGCTTCCTGTGTCTTCATAAGCTGTTCAAAATCATCAAACGCCTTATCATAGGCATGGATGCCTGCAATAACCGCATTTATCTGTTCAATGTTTTTGTTGAACTTAAACCGTGATTTCAGATCCGTTGACAAGGCCAAAATCTTTGCCAAGTCGGTTTCAACATTTTTTCGCCATTTATTTTCTCCCTTGGATATGATGAATTCCTTCTCGTTTTTACGAGCATCCATAAACCATTTGATGATTCTATTGGCATCATCCGCCTTTTCAAGTTTGTCGTTGATACGATCATTATCAGCACCGTTGTCCATTATTACAGCCAGCTGTTGCTTCTGATCTGCCCGGATGGCCTCACTCTGTGCCAGAACTTCCCTTGCTCTGGACCGCATTTCTTCCATGGCCTTATCCTTTTGATGATCCAGTTCAACATATTCTTTAAAGGCCCTGGTATAAGCAGTTGCTTTTTCAATCACCTTATCTATATTGGCCTTGTCGATGTTCTGAGTAAATTTATTTTTCGCTTCTGCGGCCTGTTCAAGCAACTTTTTTATGTCGGCCTCAACTTTGCTTATATAGGTGTCACCCCCACGGATAATATAATTCTTTTCCTGTTGTCGTGTTTCTAAAATAGTTTTAACTATGCGATTCACATCATCGGCTTTTTCCACCCTGTCAACAACGCCTGACAGACTTTTAGAACCAATAAAAGTAACTATACAAAGAAAAACAAGTACCAACGCAAACCCTGAAAAAATTTTCGTACCAAGCTTCATTTTTTTAAACATCCCCAATCTCCTATTTGATTTAAATTCAATTATGGTTAATGCACTGTAAAAATCAAAAATTTTATAACTTGAACAAAACGACTTGTCTTTTAGACCATCAAATATCCCGGCTATACAACTGAAAACCCTGTGTCCGCAATTATCATGGTAAAAAAAACCGAAAGATAATTTTTTTATCATCGGCTAAAAGTATTTCGACCATATTGGCGTTCCGTAAATTTTATAAAACCGGGGGATTTTATATCAATTTGCATGCCACCCAGACATGATGGGTGAAATACAATTAATTTCATTACGATATCAATATGTTAAGCTAAGATTTTTTTTCAAAACAAAAGACAAAGAAGAGCAAAGAAGGTGTGCGTGGCACACAAGTGTGCCGTACATACTTGTGCCAGACACATTTATTTACGGCATTGAAATTTTATATTGTTCGATCTTGCGATAAATTGTTCTGCGCCCTACCCCTAAAATTCGCGCAGCTTTGGATTTGTTCCAACCGGTTTTTTTTAACGCCTGAATCAGATCTTCTTTATTGACGGCAACTTGTCCCAAACGCCCCGGTTTTTCAGTCCTTAAACAAGTTTTTATTTCCAAAGGCAAATGATCAAATCTCATGGTTTTACCCTGACATAAAACAAACCCATGCTCTATTGCGTGTTCTAATTCTCTTATATTTCCAGGCCAAGCATAATTCATAAATGCATTAACCACTTCATTTGACAAACCGCTGAGCTGTTTTTTAAAACGCTTGTTAAAACGATCTAAAAAATAATCCGACAAAAGAAGTATATCTTCTCGCCTCTCTTTCAGCGAAGGAATAGGAATATCCACAACCTTGATTCTATAATATAAATCCTCCCTGATTTCTCCAAGCTTTATCTTTTCTTTTAGATTACAATTTGTCGCAGCAATGATACGCACATCAATTTTTATCGGGATTGAATCCCCAACACGCTCAAACTCTCTTTCTTGAAGAACTCTTAAAAGTTTAAGCTGAATTAAAGGAGAAATATCACCAATTTCGTCTAAAAAAATAGTGCCGTGATCCGCCATTTCAAATCGGCCCTTCCTGTTTTTTACTGCACCGGTAAAGGCACCTTTAACATGTCCGAACAATTCGCTTTCCAGAAGATTTTCAGACAGAACACTGCAGTTCACTTTTATAAACGGATTTTCTTTGCGTGGGCTGTTATAATGAATGGCATGGGCAACCAGTTCCTTGCCTGTTCCGGTCTCGCCTGTAATCAAAACCGTAGTATCCGTATCTGCAAGATTTTCCAGGAGGTTATAAATATTTTGCATCTTGCTGCTTTTCCCGATAATTCCATGAAATTGATTACGTTCTTTTAACTCAAGCTCAAGGGTTGTAAGCCTTGTGATATCTCTGACAACCAGGACAGCACCAAGAGACTGCGTGGCATGGCTTCTAAGCGAAGAACTGGTCAAAAGAACGACTTGACGGGGCTGGTCGGGATGTCTGCATTCAACTCTAAATTCCCCAATGCTTTTTTTTGTTCTCAACGTCTCTTTCAAAACAGGAAGACAAGACCTGCTGCAATCGGTTTGAATTTTTTCAAAATTTTTTCCAACAATCTCTTTGATGGAAAACCTGCAGATTTTTTTTACGGATTCATTGGCTTCAATCACCTGCAAATCATTATTAACAGTGATAACTCCATCTTTTAAACTTCTGAATATGGCCTCCATATTCCGGCGGACCCTTATGTTCTCCAACTTCAACTGCCTTTTATTGTCCAGAAGTTTTTTGTGTTGAAGTCCCATACCGGCGATGCGCAACAAAGTCTCTTTTCGAATGGGTTTGGGAATGTAATCAAATGCCCCCAGCCGGACGGCATCTGTTGATGTCTCAAGGTTCGGTTCGCCCGTTATCATGATAACAGGACAGAGCAATTTTCTTTTTTTTACTTCAACAAGAAGGTCCATTCCCGTAAGCCGCCCAAGGATGATATCGGTAATTATCAAATCAGGTTCAATACCTGAAATAGTCTTAAGCGCAGAATCATAATCTTTGGCTGTCATCACATCATAGCCCTGATCAGACAGGATCATTTCAAAACCAAAACGGATATTTTCTTCATCATCAATTATAAGAATTTTTGATTTCATAATTTTTCTTCTGGATTTGGCACTTTATGAATTGGAAGATCTACCATGACTTTTGTATATTCACCTTCTTTGCTTTCAAACAAAAGTTTTCCCCCATGGGCTTCGATAATGCCATGACTTATGGAAAGCCCAAGTCCGGTTCCCTCACCCCTGGGTTTGGTTGAAAAAAAAGGATCTGTCACTTTATCCAAAAAATCCCTGGGAATTCCAAGCCCTCTGTCATAAAATATCAATCGCACATATTTTTTTTCTTCACTTATAATGACTTTCCCTTTAATTTCAAAAATTTTATTCTCATGGGGGGTTGGATATTTTTTCTTTAATGCATAACGTGCATTACTGATAATATTAAAAAAAACCTGCTGGATCTCCTGACTGCATGCATTGATTCCGGGCAAATCAGACAGGATATTCACAGACAATTTTATGCCGTCCTTAATGATCTGTTTTTCCACAAGCTCAAGTGTCAGCTTAAGGATATCATAAATATATACGAAATTGCGTTCATCCTTTTTGTCCGTTGCAAAGGAAAGCATATTTTTTACAATATTTGCAATTCGCTCTCCTTCATGGACAATTCGTTCTGGAATTTTTTTATCCCCGCCAAGTTTATGGAATTGATCCACAAGAATTTCTGCTATGCTGATGATACCTGCAATCGGATTATTGATCTCATGAACAACTCCGGCGGAAAGTTCACCCAGGGAAGCCAAATGGCTTATATGAAGAGCTTCAGCAGATTCTTTAAACGAACTTTTCAACTTGGTTTCACACAATTTCAAACGCTTTTCAGCTTCCAGCACATTCAATCTGGAAGTTCCCAATTGAGTTATAATTTGTACTATTTGTGCAAGAAACAAAAGAACAGATCGAAATTTTTCCTCTGTAAAAACCGGAATTTCACTAAACAGTTTAAGATACAATGCCTCATCAAAACCAAATTTTCGTGCCTGCTCTTTGAAGAGTTTTTCTTTGGCTTTATCTGGCGGTTCCAGAAAAATCTGACCTGAAACCAGACTGGCAAGATGTTTCCCTGCTATGACAATTGGAAACGATGCATCAACCAAACCATGCGGACAATTGTAAATAACAAAAGGAACTCCCTTCTTAAATTCTCTCCTGATCTTTGTATTGCTTTTTAAACATTCTTTTCTGGCCTGTGGATCTTGCATATGAAATTGCGAACATATCCTTTGCCATCCCGAACAGATTAGAACGTCTCCATCCATACTGATGATACTCAAAGAGATTGAGGTGAACCTGGAAAATTCATTGATTAACTTTTGCATTTTAGATAGATCAAACAGTTCTTTGAAACTGTATTTCATTGTTACCCCAAAAAATTCTTATTCTCCTTAAAATTACCGACGAATGTCTTTTGAATGAACCCACAAACCGCATAATAATCTTGTTTTCAGGACGAAGCGATATACTCCTTGTTTTTTAACCGAATAATAGTTTCAATGCTTTCCACCCATTTTTTTTAATAACTGCCACAGGCAGACCAAGTCTTTCACCTTGGTTTACTCACAACAAAGATGAAAGTCAATCTTTGTTGTGAGCAACCCCGAATGAAATACCTGGTCTGCCTGTTAAAGCTTATACAAAAGGATTTCCAAACTGCTGAATCAGATCTATTTCATTTTTTGGCGAACTTTGATTTGTGAAATTTGATTTGACAGATAAAAAGGGGTTCGATATAGGTGATCTGGGTAAAAAAGTAACTTATCATCAATAAAATATAAAGGAGAACCAGAAAAATGTCTATGCTGGATAAATCATGTAAAGATTTCAACGATGTTTTGGCATCAAAAGCAGCTGTTCCAGGCGGTGGCGGAGCCGCTGCAATGGGAGGTGCTATTGGTATGGCACTTTCCAACATGGTTGGAAATCTTACTGTTGGTAAAAAAAAATATGCTGACGTGGAAGACGAAGTAAAAGAATTGATTGAAAACGGTGCAAAAGTTATTGCCGAACTGGAAACCCTTGTTGACAAGGATGCTGAAGTATTTGAGCCGCTTTCCAAGGCTTATGGACTGCCAAGATCAACTCCCGAAGAGATCGAATACAAAGAAAAAACAATGGAAGACTGTTGTAAGACAGCCTGTTCCGTTCCCATGGAAATCATGAGAAAAGCCTATCAAGGCATAAAAATCCATGAAAGAATGGGTCAGATTGGAACCATGATCGCCATCTCTGATGTAGGCTGCGGTGTTGCGTTTATGAAAGCTGCCCTGGTTTCAGGAAGCCTCAACGTAATTATTAACTTAAACGCAATAAAAGATCAGACATTTGTTAAAGAAACCCGCGAAGAGATGAATCAACTTCTCAAAGACGGATCAAAAATTGCTGATGAAACCTTTGACCTTGTGGTTTCCAAATTAACGAAATAGGGAGAAGTAAAAAATGGCGGAAAGTCTAAAAGGAAAACCAGTAGCGGACGCAATCAAAGCTGAGCTTACAGAAAAAGTGGCGTCTCTTAAAGAAAAAGGGATTACACCTAAACTTGGAATTATAAGAGTGGGTGCCCGTCCGGATGATCTGTTTTACGAAGGTGGAGCAAAAAAAACATGTCAAATTGTTGGAATGGATTCCGAGGTATTTGAATACCCTGAAGATATTGATCAGGCCTCTTTTGAAAAAGCTGTAACAGAAATTGGTGCGAAAAAAGATGTCAATGGAATACTGATGTTTTCTCCACTTCCAAAAAGCCTTGATGAAAGGAAGATCAGATCTCTCATCCCTGTAGAAAAGGATGTGGACTGCCTTACAGTCGGGGGTGCCGCAAAAGTTTTTACAGATGATGCCACAGGATTCCCCCCCTGCACTCCAACAGCCTGTATGGAAATGCTTCATTTTTATGATATCCCTATCAAAGGCAAAAAATGCGTAGTCCTTGGTCGATCTCTTGTGGTTGGAAAGCCCATGGCCATGCTGCTATTAAGGGAACACGGCACAGTAACCATCTGTCATTCAAGAACGGAAAACCTACCTGATGTCTGCAAAGATGCTGACATTCTGGTTGCTGCTGTAGGACGGGCAAAAATGGTAACAGCCGACTTTGTCAAACCGGGCCAGATTGTGATTGATGTCGGCATAAATGCCGATCCTGACAATCCTGGAAAATACTGTGGCGATGTTAATTTTGCAGACGCTGAACCTATTGTTGAAAAAATTTCTCCTGTTCCGGCGGGAGTAGGATCAGTCACCACATCAGTACTTTGCAAACATACCATTATGGCCTGTGAAATGCAGAATTCATAATAACTGCCATGGCAGATTAACCTGCCACAACAAGATATGAAAAACATCTGATTTCAATAAGTTATAAATTCTTTAATATAAAAATAAAAATGGCGTTCAATCCAGCTTGGATTGAACGCCATTTTCTTCTATTTCATGCTATTTTCTTTACACGATCAACTTAATTTAGAATACACCCTGTACTTTACCTGTTTCCACATCAACATCCACACGCTTAAAGGCAGGATTTGATCCAGTCCCCGGCATCAGACTGATAGCGCCTGCAACAGGAACGATAAAGCCTGCACCACCATAGGTGAGGACTTCTCTTATGGTCAGTCTCCAACCTGTTGGAACGCCCTTAAGTGTAGGATTGTCAGACAAAGACAGATGAGTTTTAACCATGCACATGCCAAGGCCAGCCAGTTCAGGATCAGCCTGGATTCTGGCAAGAGATTGTTCGGCTTCTGCTGAATAATCAACACCGTCAGCACCATAAACTTCTTTGGCAATAAGCTCAATTCTTTCTTTAATCGGCATATCAAGTTCATAAAGAAATTTAAATTCTGTTTTCTCTTCACAGGCTTCGATAACGGTTTCAGCAAATTCAATTGCACCGTCTCCACCTTGTTCCCAATGACGGGAAAGGGCCACTCTTGCACCTTCTGCTTCACTCAGTTCACGCACTTTTGCGATTTCTGCGTCCGTATCTGTATAAAATGCATTAATACAGACAACAGGAGAAATACCTGCTTTTCTGACATTTCTAATATGGTGAATCAGGTTGGCGCATCCTTTGGCAACCCATTCCACATTTTCCGTGCTGTATTCTTCAGGCATGGGTTTTCCGGGAACAGGCACAGGAGCACCACCATGGCATTTAAGTGCCCTGATAGTTGCGACAACAACAGCACAATCCGGTTTAAGGCCTGAATAACGGCATTTGAGATTCCAGAATTTTTCAAAACCAATGTCCGCTCCAAAACCGGATTCCGTAACATGATAGTCAGCGAGTTTCAGACCAACCTTATCTGCAAGAATGGAACTTTGACCAATGGCGATATTGGCAAACGGTCCTGCATGAACAATAACCGGTTGTCCTTCAAGGGTCTGCATCAAAGAAGGTTTCAGTGCCTCCACCATCCAGGCTGTCATGGCACCGGCGACCTGAAGATCTTCAGTTGTTACAGGTTTACCTTTCTTGGTATAGGCCACAACGATTTTGCCCATTCTTTCACGCATATCTTTAAGATCATTGGCCATGGCAAGAATAGCCATTACCTCAGAGGAAACCGCAATACCGAATTTTGATTTCATCATGAAACCGTCAGATTTGCCATTTACACCGTCAATACCGATAATGATGTTTCTTAATGCCTGGCAGCAGAAATCCATAATCCATCCCATTTCAACTTTTGTGGGATCAATATCGATTCTTTTCATACCGGACAATCTTTCCAACTGCTCATCAGTATAATTTCTTTCATGCTGCAGACGGGAGGTCAAAGCAACCATTGCCAGGTTATGGGCATTCATAATGGCGTTGATGTCGCCGGTGAAACCAAGTGAAAACGGGGTCAAAGGGATACATTGTGCCAGACCGCCGCCGGCTGCAGATCCCTTGATATTCATGGTAGGGCCACCGGAGGGCTGACGAATGGCAGCACAAACGTTTTTTCCAAGTTTACCAAGCCCCTGGACAAGCCCCATGGAAGACGTTGACTTGCCTTCACCAAGCGGTGTAGGTGTAATTGCGGTTACATCAATGTATTTTCCGTCGGGTTTATCCTTAAGACGTTCAAGTACTTTCTGGAAATCTATTTTTGCAATATAGTGACCCTGGGGAAGAAGTTCTTCTTTTGTCAATCCCAGTTTTTCACCAATTTCAGAAATTTTCAGCATTGTTTTTTCTGCATCTTCTGCAATTTCCCAATCTAAATGTTTGGTTGGATCTAAAGCCATGATTTACTCCTTTTTTTATTGCTGTGGACTCAAAACATGAGCCAGTATAATAATGATGAAACAAATATATACTTTATTGATCAAAAATTCTAACTGAACATCCTACCTATTAAATAAAATATAAAAAATCAACTTTTTTCGCTGACACAATTAAAATTTATTAATTAAATTCCATTCAACCATTTAGCCCCTTATAAGAATTCTTTAAAATGCCTGCCACATAAAGGTTTTTGGAGATTGAATCAAAAAACCATTAAATCAACTCATCTATTGACAAAAAAAGTTACAGATTATAAATCATATCCTGATTATAATTAATTTAAGTGTATTATGAAGGACATTTATATGGGACTATATATCAATTTAGTGTTGTCTGAGTTTGATTTGGCTCTTCCATTTCGTATTTGTCCTTTTCTGATAAAGTCCTGTCAGTTTAATCTTAACCCCCCCCAACTCATAACTATCTTTAATCTTAGGAGGTAAAAGTGGGATTTGAAATAACCAAAGAAAGCTATGCCGGCAGTATCAAAGGCATCACCATAGGAAAAGGTGATAATACCCTTACCGTCGGCGGCCAAACCAGTTATCCTTTCTACCAGTTCGAAGGAGATATGCCCAATAAACCAGTTATTGCAATGGAAATTTGGGACATAACCCCCGAAGACTGGCCGGAAGCAGCCCTTGCACCGTTCAAAGACGTAGTGTCCGACACTGCGGCATGGGCAAAAAAATGCGTTGAAGAATATGGTGCCCAAGCCATTGTTCTGCAATTAAAAAGCACAGATCCGAATGACAAGGATGCCAGTGCGGATGATGCAGCAGCCACCGTTAAAAATGTCTTAGCTGCAATCAATGTTCCCCTGATTATCTGGGGATGTGCCGTCCCTGCCAAGGATGAAGAAGTATTGAAAAAAATATCCGAGGTGTGTGAGGGTGAAAACCTGATCATAGGTCCGGTAGAAGAAAAAAACCACAAAGGGATTGGTGCTGCTGCCATGGGATATGGGCACACAATCATTTCCTCCTCTCCCATTGATGTCAACCTTGCCAAACAGGTTAACATTCTTCTTGAAAACCTTGGAATGTCCCTTGACAAAGTAATTGTCGATCCCACCACAGGCGGATTGGGATACGGTCTTGAATATTCCTACTCAGTAATGGAACGCCTCACACAGGCAGCCATGACCCAGGGTGATGACAAACTCCAGAATCCCATGATCAACAACCTTGGAAATGAAGTCTGGAAATGTAAAGAAGCCAAACAGACGGTTGCAGATGCACCTGAACTGGGTGATCCTGAAAGAAGAGCTATTCTGATGGAAGCTGTCGGTGCAGTATCCTATCTTCTGGCCGGTTCCAGCATATTGATAATGCGTCATCCCGAGTCCATCAAACTTGCAAAGTCATTCATTGATTTGATCTCCGACGGCGGTTCTGCAATGGACGTTGCTCCAATTACCAAACGGCTTGATGATGTTGAGATTGATTTTGCAGCCATGTCACCGGAAGCTGACCTCACAATTGAGGAAGAGAAAAAAGCAGCTCCTGCTAAAAAAGCAGCTCCCGCTAAAAAAGAAGCACCCAAAGCAGCTGCAGCGCCGGCACCGAAAGCAGCCGCACCTAAAGCTGAAACCGCTGCTGCTCCCAAAGAAGCTGCTGCAGAACCTGCTATAGATCCGGCAGCAGAAGCTAAAGCAAAGGCTGAAGCCGATGCCAAAGCCAAAGCCGACCTGGAAGCAAAAGCAAAGGCTGATGCAGAAGCAAAAGCCAAAGCTGAAGAAGCTGCAAAGGCAAAGGCTGAAGCCGAAGCCAAAGCGAAAATAGAAGCTGAAAAAAAGGCTGAAAAAGACGCTGTAAACAAACGTGAAGCAGAAGAACAGGCAATCCGGGAAAAACGTGCCGCAGAAAGAGAAAAAGCCGCGGCAGCAAGAGCGACTGCACCTAAAACAACCGTCAGCATGACGGCTGCAGTCATCCAGATGACACAACTTGACAGAATCATGGAGAGCCTGAACAGGACTCATAGAAGATGATAACGTATGGTATTCATACCACAAATGATCATCTTTTAAGAATCATTACACAATCAATAAGAGGAGGAACCTCTAATGGCAGAAGATAAAAAAGCAAAAGTTGCTAAAGCAGTAAAAGCGCCCAAACTGGCTGATCCCAAAGAAGCGTCCATTGACCTGGGAACCCAGGAATTATTGGCTCGCGCCCAGAAATTAGGTATTGATACGGTATTTGACAGAGCCGTTAGCATGAAACCCTGCGCTATCGGTATGCAGGGTATCTGCTGTAAAAACTGCTCCATGGGACCATGCAGACTTCCCTTACCCAAAGGCGGCATTGAGGGCGAAGATGATAGAAAAGGTCTTTGCGGTGCCACTGCAAACACCATTGCAGCCAGAAACTTTATCCGGATGATTGCCGGTGGTGCATCAGCTCATTCCGATCATGGCCGTTGCGTGGCAGAAGTATTTCTATCAGCAGCCAGAAAAGAAACAGAAGCCTATCAGATCAAAGACACTGAAAAACTGCTGGCTATTGCTCCCCACCTTGGCGTTGCAACAACCGTGGAAGTGGATGGAGAAACAAAAGACAGAGATATTGATGAAATCGCTCTTGAAGTTGGTGAAGTTGCTATGGCCGAATGGGGAAAACCATCTGGTGAACTTCTTTATATGAAGAGAGCTCCTGAAGCTCTATATGAAAAATGGAAAAAACAGGGCGTTCTTCCCAGAAACATTGACCGGGAAATCGTTGAAATCATGCACAGAACCCACATGGGCGTTGATCAGGATTATAAAAACCTCATGAAACAGGGTACAAGAGCTGCACTGGCTGATGGCTGGGGCGGTTCCATGCTGGCTACAGACCTTCAGGATGTTCTTTTCGGAACTCCCTATCCCCTTCAGTCAGAAGCCAATCTGGGCATCATGAAAGAAGATCATGTCAATATCATCGTTCATGGTCATGAGCCTGTTCTTTCCGAAATACTGGTTGCTGTTGCCCAGTCCCAGGAAATGATTGATTATGCAAAAGAAAAAGGTGCCAAAGGCATTCAGCTGGGCGGTATCTGCTGTACAGCAAATGAGCTCCTCCAGCGCCACGGTATCCCCACGGCTGCCACATTCCTTCAGCAGGAACTTGCCATCATTACCGGTGCCTGTGATGCCATGGTTGTTGATATCCAGTGTATCATGCAGAACCTTGCCAATGTGGCAAAATGTTTCCATACAAAATTGATCACCACCCATCCTATTGCCAAAATGGAACAGGATAATGTCATCCATATTGAATTTGATGAACATCATGCCCTGGAAGATGCCAAACGAATTGTTAAAATGTCCATCGACAATTTTGCAAACCGTGGCACAGATGTTGTGATTCCGCCTTACAAAACCACACAGATTGCCGGTTTTGGTGTTGAATCCATCCAGTATCACCTTGGCGGGACATTCCGCGGCACTTACTACACTTTGAATGACAATATCATCAACGGCCGTATCCGTGGTATTGCCGGTGTGGTTGGCTGTAACAATGCCAGAACAAAACACAATGACGGTCATGTCAGAGTGGTCAAGGAATTGATCAAAAATGATGTTATTGTTCTTACTACCGGCTGCAACGCTATTGCCTGCGCCATGGAAGGACTTTTGACTCCTGAAGCCGCTGCAGTACACTGTGGTCCCGGACTTGCTGAAATCTGTGAAGTTGTTGGTATTCCACCGGTTCTTCACTTGGGTTCCTGTGTAGACAATAGCCGTATCCTTCTTGCTGCAACAGAAGTTGTAAAAGCAGGCGGACTGGGCAACGATATCTGTGATCTTCCGGTTGCAGGAAGTGCGCCCGAATGGATGAGTGAAAAAGCCATCTCCATTGGTCATTACTTTGTTGCTTCAGGTGTATACACTGTATTTGGTGTTACTCTGCCCACATCAGGCGCTCCTGTATTCCATGACTATATCTCCAAAGAAATGGAAAATATTTATGGCGGAAAATGGGATCTTGAAGTGGATCCTGTTAAACATGCACAACTCATGATTGCCCATATTGACAAAAAGAGAAAAGAACTGGGCATTGATAAGGCAAGAGAAAGAGTTATGATGGATATGGCATCCCGTCAGGCCCTTGAAGCATAATTAATTTCAGAGGAAAAAAACTGTTTACACAGAAAAATAATAAATTAAATCCTCAACGAAGGAGGAACAGAATATGTCAAAATTGATCGCATTTGCTGCCATTCAGGGTGGTTACAAAGTGGTTGCCCAGGTTGAAGGTGAACTTGAAAAAGCACTTCAGACCTATGATGCAAGTACAAAAGTAGGATTCCCAAACACAGCATACTATCTGCCGGTAATCTATTCACTGACCGGACTTAAAGTAGAGACTATAGAAGACCTTAAAGCACCTCTGGCGTTTGCAAGAGGGCTTCTCCCACCCCATTTGAAATTGAAAAACTGGCTTCCGTACTTAGGGCCACTTCTTGATGCCGGTATGGCAGGTGTTATCGCTTATGAAGTAAAAGAAGCTTTAAGATATCTGAATGATCCTGATTTCTACATTGCTCAGGAAGATCCTGATGTTGATAACGGCAAACTCTGGGTTGGTGCTGCTGATGATACTATTTTGAGAAAACGTGGTGTTGAATTTGTTGATGGTTCAGCTCCCGGTTTTGCAGCCATGGTTGGTGCAGCGCCCAATAAAGAAATTGCAAAAATGATCGTTGAAGATTACCAGAAACGATCCCTTTATATCTTCTGTGCTGCCAATCATAATGGCAATACCATTATTGAGCAATGCCTGGATGCCGGAATGCAGGTTGGATGGAACACCCGTATCGTACCGTTTGGTCCGGACATTTCTTCTGCCGTATTTGCACTTGGTTTTGCCAACAGAGCAGCCATGGCATTTGGTGGTGTTCAGCCTGGTGATTACAAAACCATCCTGAAATACAACAAAGAAAGGGTATTTGCATTTGTCAACGCCCTGGGTGATGTTGGAACCGAATGGGGTGTTGCAGCAGCCGGTTGTGTTAACTGGGGTTTCCCGACAATTGCTGACACACCGATTCCTGAAATTTTACCAACAGGTATCTGTACATATGAGCATGTTGTTGCACCGGTTGCCCATGAAGACATGGTACAAAAATCAGTTGAAGTCAGGGGCCTTAAAGTACAGGTTGCTGATATTGATATTCCATGTGCATTTGGTCCGGCTTATGAAGGTGAGCGTGTAAGAGGCGCAGACCTTTATGCCCAGTGCGGTGGTGGAAAGACCCAATGCACAGAGCTTGTTAAAATGGCGGACATGAATGAAATCGAAGACGGCAAGATAAATCTTGTTGGTCCTGATCTTGACGGCATCAAAGAAGGCGGAACTTTCCCACTGGGAATTTTTGTCCAAATTGCCGGTCGTGAATTCCAAGAAGACTTTGAGCCCATCATGGAACGTCAGATTCATCATCTGATCAATTATATTCAGACCATCATGCATATCGGACAAAGGGATATCTCCTGGATCCGTATTTCTAAAGCCGCAATTGAAAAAGGTTTTACTCTGAAAGATATTGGTACGGTTCTCCATGCCAAATTCCATCAGGATTTCACCAAAATTGTGGACAAGGTTGAAGTCACCCTGTACACCAATCCTGAAGATGTTGACAAGATGACCGCCACTGCAAGAGAGAACTACCAGTTGCGTGACGCTCGTGTTGACACCATGAAAGACGAAGATGTGGATATCTTCTACTCTTGTACACTCTGCCAGTCTTTTGCCCCCAGCCATGTCTGCTCTGTAAGCCCGGAAAGAACAGGGCTGTGCGGCGCTTACAACTGGATGGACTGCAAGGCTGCCTATGAAATCAACCCAACCGGACCAAATCAGCCCATCGAAAAGGGCGAGGTCATTGATGCTAAACTGGGTCAGTTTAAAGGGGTAAATGATTTTATTTATAAAGCCTCCAGAGGTATGGTTACCCATTACAACTTCTATTCAATGGTTCATGATCCAATGACCACCTGTGGCTGCTGCGAATGTATTGCTGCCATGCTGCCTGCATGTAACGGTGTAATGACTGTTGGACGTGATTACACAGGTGATACTCCATGCGGTATGAAATTTACCACACTGGCCGGTGTTATGGGCGGTGGTGCTTCTTCACCCGGCTTTGTCGGTCATTCCAAACACAATATCACCCAGGGTAAATTTATCTTAGGTGATGGTGGTCTTTTGAGAATGGTGTGGATGCCCAAGATGCTCAAAGAAGAGCTCAAAGATCGTATTGTAGCCCGTGGAGAAGAGATGGGTGTTCCAGGTCTGTTTGACATGATCGCGGATGAAACTGTTGGAATTACAGAAGAAGAGATTCTTCCGTTCCTCCAGGAAAAAGGCCATCCTGCTCTTAATATGGAATCTATTGTTGGATAATAACTAAACAAAAAAGGCCCGACAGCTTTTCACACCAGAAATAATGCTGCCGGGCCTTTACCATAAGGTTTTTAACACTTAAGGAGAAAAAAATGGCATTAACCGGTATACAGATATTCAAACTCCTACCCAAAACAAATTGTAAGGAGTGCGGAGTTCCTACATGCCTTGCCTTTGCAATGAATCTTGCATCTGGAAAGGCTGAACTTGATAGCTGTCCTTATGTTTCAGATGAAGCAAAAGAACAACTGGCTGAAGCATCAGCACCACCTATCCGGCCTGTAGCACTTGGTAAAGGTGTCCGCAAAACCACAACAGGTGGAGAAACAGTTCTTTACAGACATGAAAAAACATTTTTTAACCCAACAATTCTTGCAGCAACTGTATCTTCAGACATTGATGCGGCAGAACTTGATAAAACCCTTAAAATTTACAATGCTTTCCAGTATGAGCGTGTAGGCCTTAATCTAAGACCTGAGCTTCTGGTTGTAAAAGATGCGGGTAACGGTGCTGAAGCTTTTGCAACTGTTGCAGGTAAAATTGCCAAAGAATCGGAATTCAACCTGGTTCTGATGACTCAGGACATTGATGTTATGAAAGCCGGTGTTGAAACTGCCGGTTTTAAACGTCCTCTGCTTTATGCTGCAACTGCTGATAATGCTGACGAAATGGGCGCTCTGGCAAAAGACAATGATCTGCCCCTGGCAGTGAAAGCCGATTCAGTTGAGGCACTCCAGCCTTTGACGGAAAAACTGACGGGCATGGGACTTAAAGACCTTGTCCTTGATCCGGGTTCAAGAGAGATCAAACAAGCTCTTGAAGATCAGGTTGCCATCCGGCGTGCTGCTCTTAAAGCTTCCAACAAAGCCTTGGGTTTCCCAACCATTACATTCCCCTGCGAAATGGCTTCCAACCTTGATATGGAAACACTGATTGCCGGCATGATGGTTGCAAAATACGGCGGTATTGTTGTGATGTCTGATTTCACGTCAGAATCTTTGTTCCCCTTGTTGCTTGAACGACTCAATATCTATACTGATCCCCAGCGTCCCATGACCGTAACTGAAGGTATTTTTGAAATTGGGAACCCGGATGAAAATTCTCCGGTTCTTGTAACCACTAACTTTGCATTGACCTATTTTATCGTTTCAGGTGAAATTGAAGCCAGTAAAGTTCCTGCATGGTTATTAATCAAAGATTCTGAAGGTCTTTCTGTTCTGACTGCATGGGCTGCCGGTAAATTCGGCGGTGACGATGTGGGCATGTTTGTTAAGAAAAGCGGCATAATGGACAAGGTAAAACACACTGAACTCATTATTCCGGGTTATGCTGCAGCTATTGCAGGTGATATTGAAGAAGAACTGCCCGGCTGGACCATTACAGTCGGACCAAGGGAAGCGGCACATCTGCCTGCATTCCTCAAATCAAAATAAGACTCACGAAAAGCCGGGGCAATTTCAATCAATGCCCCGGCTTTAAAAATAAAATATTCTTAAATTATAAAAGGAAGAGAACATGATACTATTTGGTGAAAGTCTGAATGTCATTTCCAGAGTTATTGGAAAAGAATTCAAAGAAGCAGATCCCGCCAAACGTAATCCAGTACCCATTCAGGAAGAAGTTTTAAGACAAAAAGAACTGGGAATGGATTATATTGATATCAACCTGGGGCCTGCAAAAAAATTCGGCACCGAATTAATGCCATGGGTTGTCAATGTTGTTCAGGAAGCTGTTCCGGGAATGCCCCTTCTTCTTGACTCATCAAACATTGATGCCATTGAAGCAGGACTTAAAGTTTGTAAACCTGCTGATCAGCCGCATATCATCAATTCTATTATGGCACGTCCTGAAAGATATGAAAAAATGGTTCCCCTGGCTGCTCAATACGATGCTGATTTTGTTGCACTGATGTGGGGTCCGGAAGGTCTTCCAAGAGATGAAAATGAAAGAGCCGCCCTTGCCGTTGAATTGATTTATTTTGCCAACGAAGCGGGCGTTGCAAATGAACGGATCTGGGTTGACGGTATTGTAACCCCAGTCAATATCCAGCAGCAGCAGTTGATGAGTCTGATGAATTTCCAGATGATGCTTGAAGAGATTGCACCGGGTGCTAAGTCTACCTGCGGTCTTTCCAATATCTCCAATGGACCTCCGGAACATCTTCGCGGCATTCTCAATCAGACCTACATGGTTATGCTTGAAAAATACGGTATGAAATCCGTCATTTCTGATCCCCTTGACAAACAATTGACTGCTATTGCCAAAGGCCAGCGTCAGGATATCGTTGACCTGATTTACGGCATGATGGATGGCAATGAACCTGATATTGCAGGCCTGGATAAAGAACTGCAGGATTATGCAAAAACCTATAAAGTCATTATGGGCGAAACACTCTATTCTGATTCATGGCTTGAAATTTAGTATCTCCTAAGCCCTAAAGCTTTTAAAAGCCCCTGATCCAGTATGAAGGACAGGGGCTTTTTTTCTTTGTATTGCCTATTTTATACCTTTATTTTGTATAAAATAGGCTTATATTTGAAAGACACAAACCTTTCAGGAGGAATTTAGAAAATTGACTGAACAGACAAAAGAAACCTGGTATTATATTGTTGTTCAAAATCCCGGGACTAAAGACGAACAATTTGTGGGTTATACTGATAAAGAAACAAACGCTGTTTTTATTCCTGCATTTGCAACAAAAGAAATTGCAATGCAATGCTTCCTTATCATGCCCAAGGATATAATCAACGAAAAATATGAGCCTCAGGCCATTATAAAAGAAGACCTTTTGAATGAGGCTCAAAAAAACGGATATGACGTTTTTTTATTGGACCATAAGGGAAGCATATTGGAAAAAATATCCTGACTGAATTCCTGATTGAATTCAGGATCAAATCAAGGAGAATTTACTTTTTAAAATTTCAGGAGACCTATTTTGAGCTTAAAACTTGCTATTGGCGGCAAAGGAGGAGTTGGTAAAACAACAATCACTTCTTTAATTGCACGATGCATTGCCGCATTAGATAAAGACACAAAAGTCATTGCCATTGATGCTGATCCCGTGGCCAATCTTGCTGCCGGTCTTGGTATTGATGAATCAAAACCAATCACCCCGGTTTCAGAACTATCCGATCTGATTGCAGAACGAACCGGGGCTCAGCCCGGCACCATGGGCGGATTTTTCACACTCAATCCAAAGGTGGATGATATTCCTGACCGGTTTTCCATAGAAAAAGACGGGGTTAAACTGCTGGTCATGGGAACGGTTCAACAAGGAGGATCAGGATGTATATGCCCTGAATCAACCATTTTAAAAGCCTTGATGAATCACCTTGTTTTAGCCAGAAATGAAGTTGTAATAATGGATATGGAAGCAGGTGTTGAACATTTGGGAAGAGCCACTTCAGGATCTGTGGATGCACTTATTGTGGTGGTTAACCCTGGCAAAAGAAGCCGGGTGGCAGCTGACAAAATAAGAAAACTTGGCCAGGATATCGGGATTAAAAATATTGTGGTATTGGGAAACCGGGTAAAATCAGAAGAAGACAGGCAATTGATCAAAGACAGTATGCCTGGCTACCAGATTTTGGGATTTATTCCTGAAATGGATGAAATTGTTACCTCTGACAGAAATGGAACACGGCCCTTTGATGACATTAACCAGATACCGGAAGAATTAAAAGATATCACAAAAAAATTGATCAAACTGTCTTCATAAGGACTGCGGATTTAATTAATTCCTAACCTGGACAAGATCGAATCAACGATTCTTTTTCTGATTTTTTTTGCCAAAACAACACTAAAATCAGAGATAAGAATCCAAGTACAGTCTAGTTTGCTTCAAATGCAGCAATAGTTGTATCCAGCATTCGATTTGAGTATCCCCATTCATTATCAAACCAGGCCTGGATTTTAACCAGCCTATTTTTGCTGACCCGGGTCTGGTGAAGATCAATGACAGAGGATCTCGGATCATGGTTAAAATCACATGACACCAGATGTTCATCCGTCACCCCAAGAATATTTTTCAAGTCGTTTTCAGATGCGCGGGTCAGTGCATTATTTACAGCCTGGATATTGGTATCCTTATTTACCAGAAGTGTTATATCCATTATGGACACATTGGTTGTGGGCACCCTGATGGCCAGTGTTTCAAATCTTCCTTCCATGGACGGCAATATTTTTGAAATTCCCTTTTCCAGGGCTGTATTCACAGGAATGATTGACTGCAGGGCTGATCTGGTCTTTCTCAAGTCTGGATTGTAAGCATCAATTACGGGTTGATCATGCATGGCAGAATGAATAGTGGTGATACTCCCGCTTTCAATTTTAAGTACCTGGTCAAGCACATGAAGGACAGGGATAATGCAATTGGTGGTGCAGGATGCGTTTGAGATGAGAGTATGCTCTTTTCTCAATATATGATGATTAACTCCATACACAATGGTAGCATCCATTTCATCTGCTGCCGGCTGTGAAAAAACAACTTTTTTTGCTCCTGAAAGAAGATGCAGCTCTGCTGCCTGCCTGTCATTATAAATTCCTGTGCAATCAAGTACGGCATCAATATTCAGGTCTTTCCAGGGAAGGTTGACAATATTTTTTTCCTGCAATATTTTTATGTGATCTTCATTGATCACCATAGCTGATTTTTCATTTTTAACATTAAAAGGAAACCTGCCATGTGTGGAATCATATTTGGTCAAATGATAGATGGTATTTGCATCGGCCATCTCATTGACAGCCACAAGATTAATTTTGTCATAAAACTTTTCAGATTCATACAAAGCCCTGGTAATACAACGTCCGATTCTGCCATACCCGTTGATTGCAATATTAATTTTCATATTTAAATCATATTATCCATTGTTATTTTCTTATCCCGAAATCTTTGACGCATCTATACCATAAACCTTCCTGCAATTTAATGGTAAACTACCTGAAGAACGATTTATTTTTGAAAACATCATTGTAGTTTATTTTATCACCCTACACATCCCAGACTGGGATCTTGAACAGCAATGCCTCTGCGCTGACGTTTTTTCTTTTTAACCTGACACAGCAAGGTCTTATAAACAGGAAATCCTGAAATCGGATCAAATTGTTCAAGGTCTGTTAAAATATTGACATTTGCTTTTTTCCATTCATCCGTCCCCTGAGGGCCTCCGCCGCCAACCGGAGCATAGACAAATCCTTCCATGATATCTTCGGTGAGATAGGCCCGCATCATAACCGATCCCCTGGCTGTTTTAATCACTACCGGATCTTTGGTTTTAATATTTCGTGCCGCAGCATCCTCAGGGTTCATCTGGACCATGGGATAAGGATATTTTTCCATAAAATCAGGTATGGCTCTCAGGCAGGACTTCATATCCGGTTTAAAAGGGCCGGTGCCGAGAATCAGGGGATAACGTTTGAGCATCCTCGGATTGCTGACAGGAGTTTCTATGGACTCTTCATATTTTGGCAAACCATTGTATCCGAATTGTTCAAGAATGGTGGACTTGATTTCAAATTTCCCGGAGGGTGTTTCAAATCCCGGTTTTCCATCTTTTCTGAGCAATCCTTTTTCCCACTTTCGATACACCATGGGTTGAGTTTTACCCCGGACTGTATTTTTCGGAGCCTGTTCCAGATCCTCCATGGTATGCCCGGTCCCTTGAACTATCTGTTCAAGAAGCGCCTTGCTGTCCTGGGGATAAAGATGCCCGTATTCCAGACGATTTGCCAGTTCAGCCAGGATATCATAACAAGACCTGCTCTGGCCAACAGGCTCAATGATTTTTTTTCTTAGCCTCAGCGCATTACCATAATAACAATAGGATTCCTGCTCAAACGCAGTTGTGGCGGGAAGAACAATATCAGCCCAGGCAGCATCCCTTGTGAGCTGCAGATCAATAGAAACCATGAAATCCAGTTCATCAAACGCATTCTGCCATAACTGCGGGTCTGGCCATGATGTCAAAATGGAAGCCCCCAGAACAAACAAAGATCGGATTTTATAAGGTTCTGATTCAAGGATGGCTTTGGGCAGAAGGTTTGCATGGGGTTCTCCGCCGCAAAAATAAGAATACACTGGAAAATGGCCCTTTCCAATGGATTTTTCATATCCAGGAGTTTGAATCTGACAGCTTTTATCCATAGGAATCAAATTTTCCCGCCTGGCAAAACACCGGCCGCCCTCCACATCAAATTGCCCTGCCAAGGCCCAGAGTACCATGACAGCCCGAAGATTCTGGACACCGCTTTTGGTATATTCCAGTCCGGTATACATGACATAGCTGGCCCCTTCAGAATCTGCTATTTCCTCAGCCAGCTGTTCGATCCGATCAGTTTCAATGCCTGTCAATTGAGCCACATATTCAGGAGTAAATTCCTTTACATACTCTGCAAATTCATCATATCCCAATGTCCAGTCTTCAACAAAAACATCATCTACCCAGTCGTCCCTGATCAGTATATGGGATAACCCCAGTGCAAGAGCGCCATCAGATCCAGGCCTTATGGGCAGCCACTCACTGCCGGGCAGCCTGGCTGCATTTGTGCGCCTGGGATCAATTACGATAATACGGGCACCTTCATTGGCTGCCGTGATAAGCCGTCCAAACATTTCAGGAGGCGTGGAAGTGGAAGGATCTGTTCCCCAGACAAGAATCAGATCTGAATTATCCACATCTGAAAACATGTCAGTATGAAGACATCCCATGGTCAATTGAGGTGCCAGAACACCAAGAGACGTATAGCAGGGGGCACCGACTCCAAAAGTATTGGGTGATCCAAAAGGAAATAAAATACTGCTGGCCAGATAGATCTTGGACCCTTTCAACTGGTATATATCTTTAAAAGAGCGCTCATACGAACCGGTTCCGGCATAAAATCCAACGGTTTCAGGGCCGTATTTGTGTTTCAGGCTATTGAGATTTTCAACAATAATATCATAGGCCTCATCCCAGCTGATCGGCTCAAACTTCAAAGTCCCCTTTGGCCCTACCCGTTTCAATGGCTGTTGAATTCTTTTTTCAGAGTAGACAACCTGTTTTGCACTGTCGGCAATAGGACACAATACACTGCCCAACGGAGCATCCGGATCAGGTGTCAATCTGTCAATTTTATCATCTTCATCAAAATGAACAATCACTCCGCAACCAGGGCTGTGAAAACACAGTCCGCAGATGCCTTCCTGCTTTCTTCCCAAAACAAACTCTCCTTTATATTAAAGTCTTCAAAAATCTCAACAATGACTTTCATGCTTTGCTGTTGGCAAATATGGATGAAATAACGGGTCTGCCGTGGCAGTTCTTTTTAATCTCTTTTACCAATGACAAACTGGGATGTGATATGTTCCCATAAATTTTGAGTTTTCCTGATTTTCCAAAGCACATCCCCTTTTTCCTGAATGATAAAACCAGGATCAAACACATTGTTTTCTCCTTTTATCAATTGGCAAATATTATCCATGCCACGGCCTTTGCCAGGGCCTTTGTTGCGGCCGCTTATCCAAAGATCCGGACTTGAAACACTTTCATCCCACGAAAAAGGATCGGAGAATAAAAAGTTTGCCTGCTCTTTTTGTAAAATTCTGTTTACCTCTTTTAAATGCTGAATCGGATCAGGCAGCTTTTCCAAAATATTGACAGAGGCAGCTGTGGCAAAAAGATCGGAACGAAAGGGAAGAGCCAGAGCATCGGCCACAATAAATTCTGTGGCGTTATAATCGTATTCCGGGTCCAGTTCACATTCACGCTCTTCTGTGATATGCCCTTCCACAATGAGATCAAACTCAAGCTTTTTATCAGATAAAAGCTGACGGGCTTTTTTGATAAAAGATAACGAAGTATCCACTCCAATCACATAGGTGTGTGTTTTGCTCAACTCAAAGGACAAGCGCCCCACAGAACATCCAATATCCAATGCCCAGCCATCTGTTTGCTTGAAATAAGACGCCCATTTTCGGTAGGCATCCGTGGCATCAGGACCGTTAAAAAACTCAGAATAATGACTCCACAGATAGGCTGACATCATGCTTTGGGAATTGTATGTTGTATGCCCCTTGGTATGAGGCAGTGTCTTTTGGGGAACAATAACGGCAACGCCCTCCTGAATCAAATATCTGCTTCCACAGCCCGGACAATTTAATGTTCCTTCAAGTATATCATCATTGTGTTCTTCTTGTATCTCAAGCGTCAATGCTGTTTGTGAGTCAAGACATTCAGGACATATCAAATGTTCCTGCAACCATTTTTTCATGCATATACCTTTGTTTATATTTAAAATGTTAAAATCGCCAATGAAATAAATTGAGCCAAACAGCTCTGAATTTTGGTTCATCAGTGTATTATTTTTTCTTTTTCATATTCTTTTCACCTTTTCCATCAGCACCTCAAGCCAGTAACCAGGGCTAAAATTCTGCTTTTGTTTGACCGATATCAAACCCTTAACGTAAATTTATGCTTTTCAAATGTCAACCCGGAAGGAATCAAAACATCTCATCTTTTTTAATTTAGCGATTTTTTCTCATTTTTTCGATTAAACCTGTTAATCTTGCAATTTCCTTGACGGATTACAATACGATACTGTATGGATTTGTGTGATTGAAAATCAAAGATTTTATTTTTTTTAAGTTTAACCCCGTCCAATGAGGGATTGCGTTCTTTTTAAATCAATAATAAAGAATTTTATTATTCTTATGCCTGACAACACATTCACAAAAGCAAGAAAAGAGATAAAAGATTGGCTTAAACGATGCCTTGTAGGCCCTTTTTATGAATCAAACGAACAATTAAACCAGATACGCCCTTCCTCCCTGTATTCCTGCGGTATATTGTACGGGCACATGGAAGACCCGTCCAATGAATGGTTCTCACCTGGTGATTCAGTTGGTAGTTCAGTTGGTAGTTCAGTTGATGATTTAAATGACCAGGCAGATGAAAAGCCGGTGTTTGGCGTGGAAGAAAGCCCTATCGAACAAAACAAAGCCAAAAAGGCTTCCTCTGTTTGTCGTTATCGACCGCCCTCAGCCGTAGGACTCAGCTTTTTTGTAAACAAAAACATTGTCATAGAAGTGCTTCTCAAGGCTGCCAGATACACAAAAGAACCCGGGCAAACCTGGGAACGGTGTGCCTTGCCGGACGACAACCCAAATCACGAAGATTGCATCATACTCAAAGTGCCTGAAAACGATCAGCAGTTGAATGATGAAACCCCCATCCCCATACTGCACCATCAAGAACTTGAACAGGACAATCAAGCATCTGCTCAACTTCATGTGAAATGGCGGCCTTATCCCGACAATAATCATCAGGATGGGTATATTTTAACGGTTTCCATTGTAAACTGTGCTGTTGCAAAAAAAATCAATCCTGAAGCCTGGGAAAAAACCCATCTGTTCCAATTGTCTTTTGACTGCCATATTCAGGCAGGAACGGTTCTTCCCTATCCCGGCAATGAAATTGATACAATGGCTCAAGAAGACAAAGAATTTGAATTGCTTTACGCAGACAAAACCGTTTATGCCATCGGGCATGGCGTTTCTCCGGACTGGTCCGAAAACAATGGCTGCATAACCTCAATCAAAGCCTGTTTTATTCCTTCTTATGAAGTCCCGTTGATGAAAACGGATGTGGGTGTAATTGACAATACAGTGCTTCAATTGTCCTGCCTTGCCAAAACCGAACACCAGCCAAAAACAATTCAAAAAAACTTGACCGGGTTTACAAAAGCTTATGAAACCTGGATAGCAGGGCTATACAAAGAGTCCAAGGCCCTGCCTTTAGGACAGCAAAATACAGCCTTCACAATGTTAAAGCGGCTTGAAAAAACAGCACAGAGAATGAACCAAGGAATAAACTGCCTTAATGATCCCATGGTGGCAAAAGCGTTTTCTTTTGCCCATGAAGCCATGCTTTCGTATATGCAGACGCGCAAGGTAAAAAAACCATTGTGGCGCCCTTTTCAGCTTGGTTTTCTGTTGCTAACCCTTCCCTCGTTAATTGACGAAAACAATCCGGACCGGGATCTGGTTGATCTGTTATGGTTCCAGACCGGAGGCGGCAAGACAGAAGCCTACCTTGCCATCATCGCATTTCTTGTCACCTACCGGCGCATGCGCTTTCCCCAAGCCGGGGCAGGAACCACTGTGATCATGAGATATACATTAAGGCTTCTTACCATACAGCAATTCCAGCGGGCATCCATACTCATGTGCGCACTTGAACTCTTGCGCAGGAAAAACCCTCAACTGCTGGGGTCAGAACCCATAACAGCCGGATTATGGGTGGGTGGAGCAAGTTCACCCAACAACTTTAAAGATGCCGAAAAAATACTGGATGATGCATTACAGGGCAATGGCACAGGCCTTGAAAAATTTGTCGTCACACAATGTCCCTGGTGCGGAAAAAAACTCTCCTTAAACCCGGATATATCAAAATCGGGTTTCTGTGCAAATAAAGGACAATTTTACTTTTGCTGCACCAACAGCGGCTGTGATTTTGGCGGCAGCACCAACCCGGTTCTTCCGATCAATGTGGTGGATGAACACCTGTATCAGCATCCGCCCACGCTTTTGCTTGCCACAATTGACAAATTTGCCATGTTTGCATGGAATAAGGATACCACCATCTTTCTGGGTAATGCGTCCCGGGGAACCGGTCCATTTCGGCCACCGGATTTAATCATTCAAGATGAACTGCACCTGATCGCAGGAGAGATTGGAACCATTGCAGGTGTGTACGAAGCCGGATTTGATACGGTTTTAAAACTCAAAGACCACTGTCCCAAATATATTGCATCCACGGCAACCATTCGCAATGCAAAAGAACAGGTTAAAAAGCTTTATGCCCGTGATGTGAACATTTTTCCGTCTCCTGGACTCAATTGGAAAGATTCTTTTTTTGCCAGGGTAGACAAAGAAAAACCAGGACGCTTATACCTGGGCTATTATTCTCCGGGACTCAAACGAACCGAATCTTTTGCGCCATTGGGTGCTGCTCTTTTGCTGTCGCCTTCCCTTTGGAACTACTCGGATGAAAGCATTCAGGATGCATGGTGGACCCTGGTAGCCTATCACGGCAGTTTAAGGGGACTTGGAATCACCCATAATTTAATCGGGGATGATGTCAGAAAATACCTGGAATTGTATATCCGAAGGTTATTGGATGACGAACAGGGTCAAACAGATCCCTTATCCAGAGGATTTCATGAGTTTTGCAGAAAATTTAAAGTATCCAAAAATGATGACGACCGGGAAAGAAAAATCATTAATGCATTTTTAAACACAAGAAGGCTATATACGGAAAGCGGCATTGCCGAATTGACCAGCAATAGAAATGCCAATGAAATCAGAAAATATCTGGATGATCTGGAGATTCCTTATTCAGAAGAAAACAACCAGGCTATTTGCGTTCTGTTATGCACCAATATGGTGTCTGTGGGCCTGGATATCTCCCGGCTGGGGTTGATGGTCATCAATGGCCAGCCTTTTACAACAGGCGAGTATATACAGGCCGGCAGCCGGGTTGGACGAAACAATGTCCCCGGGATCGTGGTGACCCACTATTTTCGCAATCATGCACGGGACATGTCCCATTTTGAAAATTTCAAAGCCTATCATCAATCTTTTTACAGATTTGTTGAACCGACCAGTTTAACCCCGTTTTCATCACCTGCCCGGAAAAGAGCTTTGCATGCAGCCTTGGTTATTGTGATGCGCCATGGAGCAGGTCTTATGGGCAACAATATGGCGAATCAAATCAATCTTAAAGATGACAAGATCAGGCATGCAGCTTTTTGCCTTACACGGCGCTGCAGCATGGCATCACCTCAAAAGGGTAAAACAACAAAAGAGCATATTGAAAATTTATTGTATGAGTGGAATGACATGAGCGGTGGAGACGGCCTTTTTAAGGCACCGCTCCAGTATCAAAGCCATTCAAAAGATAAAAAACCGTTATTAAAACGGCACAATGAGAAAAAAATGGGGCAAACAGATGATGACAGCTGGGTGACACTGCAATCCATGCGGCAGGTGGATGATGAATGCGGGATTTATTTTATGGTGCCTCGCTGATATTTTTTTCAGCAGATTCTGACGGTTCTGCACCTTACCGTGTCCACTTTAGTTTCCCAATTGTTTGACTTGATATGGCTTTGCTTTATTGCCTTACCAAGGAAAAACAACCATTTTCTGCAAATTTTCATCATTACATTTTTGCAAATAATTTTATAAATTAATTTTCAAGATTCTTGCTTGTGATTAATTTTATCTGTTCGTAGATATCAGTTGGACTTATCTTGTTTGTTTCACCAATTTTTTTGATGGTCATATCAGCTTTTGATACTATATTTGATTCTTTCAATGACCTTGTTACAATTTTGATATTAAGATTGTATTGACTGCAAAAGTCCGCTAAAGTCAAATTTCCGGTTCCTGGAGGTGGGTTTTCAGGCAGAGTAGTAGTTTTTCCTGAAAATAATGACTCTTTGTTTGATTCTCGGGAGATAATCAAATAGATTTGTTGTGGTGAAATGTTATTTTCTTTGGCAATTTCTTTCAGGGTTTGGGTATCTTGACTGATTTTATAACCTGCTTCTTCCAAAAATTTGATTCCGGCTTTCAAATCAATATTCATTTTTTTTGAAAAAGTTTTAATTGATGACAGTTCTGCATGTCCATATGGAGGTTCTCCATATTCCTTTGCCGCTGATTCTTTAAAACCATCACTTATATTTATGATTGTTGAAAAAGGAGGGATTTCAACATATGTTCCAACTACCAATATTATAGTTAAAATCAAAGCTGCATTGAATTCTTTTGTAAAAATTGTTATCTGTTTAGCTTGATTTTTAAGATATAGAACAATTGGTTTCCAGTTATAATAAATATGCAATATAATTGACAAAAGCAAAAGAAAACCAGCATTTATATGAATTGCTCCCCATTGATCTTTTGAGAGAGTCCAAAGTCTCCAGTCAGCCCAATAGGCAACACGGCCTTGAGGAACGATATACAAAATAACGCTTGTCAGAAGCATAACAAAAAATGATAAAAAAGCTGTAAGTGATATAATTCTTCTCATACTCATTAAAAATTACCTCATTCTATGAATATTATTCATGTAAGATGCAACTCAAAAAGTCCATAAAAAATTTTTACCATCCAAAATCAGCTTTGTATATAGGTAAAAACCCCTAGTTTTAAAATTTATTACAACTATTTAAGACCTCAAACAGCACCTTAATCAATTTTAAAGGATGATTGACCCAAACACATGAGAATCAAACCTTTATGCTGTTGATTTTTGAAAGTTCCTTGACGGATTATAATATGATACTGTATGGATTTGTGTGATTAAAATAAACATTTTATTTCTCAAATTAACCGACCTTAAACAAGAAATCCTGTTCTTTTTAAACAAGCAGGCAATAAAATGGATAAGAACACCATCACAGTGGGACAGACCAAAACCATAGGGATGTGTTCGGTGGGGGCTATTTGCAGGGCCGGCAGCGAATGCTTTGTGCCTTGCGACATAAGCTTTTGGAAAGACAAGGCTGGAAAACCTCTGGGAAAGCCCATCGCCATTGTGCGGGAACATTTAAAAATATGGCTCAAACACAAAGGCTTTCAAGATGTTGAGCTGTTAAAACCCCCTACACTGACCCATGTTAAAAACAAACTGCTGGGAAACAAAATTCCTGTAGTGCGGTTTCCGTCATGGATGGTGTGCCAGAAATGCGGCCGTCTTCATTACCTGCCCTGGATGGGAAAAAAAAGCAACTCTGTGGAAGAGCTCAAGTGTGATACAAGCCGTGCAAAAAAAATCTGTAACGGAAAACTTGAATTTGTAACCTGGGTTTTAGTATCGGGTAACGGCTGGCTTGATGATCTGCCATGGGCGAACATGGCCCATTATGACGAAGCTGCAAATAAAAATTGCAGGTCAAAGGATCAACTGACATTAAAAAGAGATCCCCATGGCCGCCTTACCCTCAAATGTGATGCCTGCCAGTCGCAACCCCTTAATTTAAGCGGCCTGAGAAACAAAGACTTTTTTACCAACCGTGTTCAGACCATGCGCAGCCAGCCATGGCTGCTGGAAAGAAAAAATCTGGAAAACGACCCGCCCGTTGCCATGCCCTTAACAGATGCCCGTATCCATTTTGCAGATATTGCTTCGGCATTGGATATTCCGCCGGAATCCCGAATCAATGAACACGATATCCGGGCAAAAATCAGACAGCATGATGATTATCAGATTATCAAAGATCTGAAAAACAATAACTCAAGGACCGTTAAACGCACACTCAAAAAAATTGCCAGGCATTTTCAAACCAGCAAAGATGAAGTAAAAAAAGCCCTGACTGATCTCAATGAAGGATGGCCAAACTATGGAATCCAGGCAGATACAGTTAAAAGTGAAAATGAGATGCTTGAAGCGGAATATAAGGCCATCTGCACTGAATACAAAGATATTCAACAACACGAGCGGTTTATCACCGAACATCAGACAGCTCAATGGAAAGATTACCTGGAGTCTGAGGATATCCCCGAAAAAACCATTAAAACCGGCAAAGCCATAGAAAAATTAATCATTATCAACCGGTTAAGGGAAATCCAGGTGTTTTGCGGATTTACCCGGCAGGTGGGCACAAGAGGGAATCTGATCGGCCCTGCCCTGGGAAAAAAGACAGACTGGCTTCCAGCATGTGAACTTTACGGAGAAGGCATTTTCTTTTCTTTGGATGAAAAAAAAGTGAGCCAGTGGGAATCAGATCCATTGTGCCGCGACCGTGCAAAAACAATACAAAAAAGACTGAAAACCTCCGCCTTTGTTAAAAATCAGGTTAAAGCCACTCCCAGGTTTATTCTTTTGCATACCATTGCTCATCAAATCATAAGAGAACTGGAATTTACATCAGGTTATCCAGTATCATCCATAAAAGAAAAAATCTTTTGCAGTGAAACCATCAATGGTATTTTAATCTATGTTGCCGTTCCCAATAAAATGGGTTCATTAGGGGGATTGTCCGAACATGGAAAACCCGACAGCTTTTTTAAACTCTGGATCAAGGCCATGGCAAAAGCAGACCACTGCACCTATGACCCCATATGTGCCGAACATGAGGGACAGGGTCCCGACCAGTTAAACAGGGCCGCCTGCCACGGTTGCTCTTTGTTGCCGGAAGTCAGCTGTATTTACAACAACTGTCTTTTAGACCGGCAATTTATTATTGGCAATGGTGTCAATCACATGAAAGGATTTATCAGTTTCATACAAAATCAACCATAAGCAATCATATAAAAAAATTGATTCAATGAAAAACAACTTCAGGCTTCCCACATACGAAGAATTGAGCAAAGAGCAGGACCGGGTGTTGAGAAAAACTCAATTAAAAGACAGATCCCTTGTCTATGGGGCACCCGGAACGGGTAAAACCGTCATATTTCTTATTCTGGCGGACAAATTAAAACGAAACAAAAAAGAGTGTTTATGTCTTTTGTACAATAAAATTCTGGAAAAAATGTCTTTGAGCCTGGCCAATGATATTTCCATAAAAACCTGGCACAGCTGGTTCTGGCATTTTTTCAAACTTCAGTTTAAAATGCTGCCGCCTGAGATTAAAAGCTTTGAATATGACTGGGATATGATCATGGAAATCTTGGATCGAATAGACCTTAAAACCGATCATAATACCTTTATTTTAATTGACGAGGGACAGGATATGCCTCCCGGCTTTTATGAATTCATGGATGAAACCTTTCAAAAAGTAATTGTATCGGCAGATGAAAACCAGCAGATTGTTGAGATGAATTCATCCATCAAACAAATCAGAGAACGGCTTGATGTTGAGAAAGATCAATGTTTTTTACTGACTAAAAATTATCGAAACACCCGTCAAATAGCTGAGTTGGCAGAACACTTTTATTGCGCTACAACAGCCGATCCACCGAAGTTGCCGGAGAAAAATGGCGAGATCCCATTATTGCTTGAATATAATAACTTAAATGCCATGATCAGCCATATCGCCCGTCGGCACAAAACCTATCCCGGTCATTTGATCGGAATTATAACGCCGAACAACAAGGTCAGGCAGTATTATTTCAGGCAACTGGAAATACTGGGCATCCATTGTCTGTACACATATGCAAACCATCTGGGGAGTAAAAACAAGCCCATTGAATTTGACCATGGAGGTATTGTTGTTATCAATTCAAAAAGTGCCAAAGGCCTGGAGTTTGATGATGTCTTTATCGTTGATTTACATAATTTTCCCCTTGCAGCTCCAGGAGATGAACGATTTAGAAAAGAGATGTATGTTTTGATTTCAAGGGCGAGAAAAGGACTTTTTTTTCTGATGGATGCCAATACAAATGACTATAAAAGAAAAAAAATCATGAATGAATTCCCGGATGACAAAAAAGTTTTAAAGACATGGCAGCAAAAGGAGTGTTAATTTATGGCAAAACCAAAACTTGATTCAAAACTATTTTTAATGGCCACGAACACGGAAAATTTAAAAAGCATCATTACCACCGGCGTCATCCGTCCAAGGGAAGGATATAAAAAATATTACAAAGATTTTTCTTCTTTTTGTCCTGGTTTTATCCCTTTATTCGTAGATTCCATTCCTGCCGAGCTTCTTTACCTGTGTCAAGAAGAAGATGATATTGACGTTGTCATCCTTTCCCTTGAATTGTCTTGGGAAAAATCAAGTCTGCTGATGCAAGAGCAATTCGATAAAAACTACCTGGCAGACATTGTTTTTTTTCAAGGTGTGATTCCGGTAACAGCTATCAAAAACATTTGTTTTAAATCCAAACAGGCAAAAACCAGGTTCCTTGATTTCAGATATGCCAATTTTCATCCCAATGATTTCAGTTGTAAAATTAACGCAAAAATTTTTAATCAAACAGGCAGTGACAAGGATATTTTTGATAAAAACCCAAGCCTTGATGTTTTCAAATCCAGGCAGATTGATGCCCCAAAAAACATTCCCCAAGCCCAGGATTTTTTGCAGGCAGATGCCCGCGGCGGAGTTCTTTCCATGCTGCTGCAAACACTGCCGCCAATGCCAGAGTCTCAAAAACTGATAGATGCAGCTGTTATTGAAGTGCCGCCGGAATCTTTTGACCTGACGCTATTGCCCGAACAGATCAAATACCTTTATCACTGGATCTGGAAAAAACCGGCAATAACCGACGATGTTGACGGGATACTCTTGTGGCATCTGCTCAATCTTTTGTCTTCCTGTGACCCGTACGACGGGATTACCACCTCTGTTTTTTTAGATCAGCTGCAACAAGAGTTTAAAAAAAGCAAGGACTTGCGAAAGAGCCCCAAAAGCTCCTATGAAGATCTCATCAAAAAACTGGAAAAAAGATTTTGTGAAATATCAACCATTGTTGAAGGCATTGATGATCCTGCATTTTTTTTCCAAAATCATGATATTGCCTCCAATATAATGAAAGGACTGTTGCTTTTTTTATTGTATCCCAAAGACTTATACGGCTTTCGCAAAAACAAAGAAATGATCAAAGAATGGGAGATAACACCGCAAATCACTTTGTTTGCCAATATTTTATATGCTGCCTGGCAGGGGTGGAAAAGAATGGATGAAGAGATTCGTCATCAGGACAAACAACTGGGTTATTCTGTTTGTAATTTTATGGCGGACTGGCACAATCAATTTTATGCAGAACATGCCTATGTTTTTTCTGCTGCTGACTTTTCTTTTAAACTGACTGGAAATTGCAGTTCCTGGGAAAAGGCAATGCTGCTGAAAACACCCTGGAACACCAATCACAAACTGGGAAAATGTGCCGTACAATTGGCAAAAACAAGAGACTGGCCTTCGCTTCAATGGCAAATAAATGTACCGCAAGAAAAACTTTTTGATTTACACTATTCAAAAGACGGCACATTAAAAATCAAGCTGACCGGAAACGTAATTTTCAAAGAATCCATTGATAAAGATCATTTCAAAGCAAGTTTAAAAAAGACACAATTGACTGATGATGAAAAAAAGGACTTTCAGACTATGTTTAATTCATAAGGAACACAAATTCAATAACATGGACAATCAAAGAACAAAAAATTGTTCCGGCCGTAGGCTCTATATGGTCTTCAAGTCCTTCATGGTAAATTATGATTAATTTAATTCTTATTCCTAAGCTTTTTAACAAAAAAAGAAATTGAATTCCCATGAGAATGTTACCTTGTCAACCCTATGACACAAACAGCACAGCTGAGATCAGGGTATTTGAAAAATTTTCTCAAGCTCCTTGCCTGGACCCTGAATCCGTTTGTTTTCATTCCTTAAACTTGCCCCACCATATCAAACAGCGGTTCGGCGAAGCTGATTTTGTACTTTTAAGCGCACATGGCCTTTTTGTTTTTGAGGTAAAAGGCGGATCAGTATCAAGGGATATGGAGGGACTATGGCATTTTACAGACAAAAAAGGGAAAGACCATGTAAAAAGACGAAGTCCTTTTGAACAGGCCCAAGAAGCCCTGCACTCCATTAAAAATGATCTGAAAAAGCAGTTTGGTCAAGACTTGATCGACCGCATGTGCATAGGATACGGAGTTATTTTCCCTGATTGCAATTTAGAAGTTGATACCCTTGAATGGGATAAAACAACCCTGTTGAATGCAAAAAATTTTGATTTTTTTGATGCCTGGCTGAATGCTTTTGTTCACTACTGGAAGTCCAAAGACATGCGCAAAACCGCTGCAATGCTTTGTGATCAGGATATTGATCAAATAAAAACCTATCTTCGTCCTGCATTTGAAACACTTCCGGCTCTTTGCGCTCAGTTAGACACTATCCATGACCGGATTTGCAAACTGACCAAAGATCAATTTTGTTTACTGGATGTTGCACAGGCAAACAAAAAGATTGTCTGCGCCGGTGGGGCTGGGACCGGAAAAACCTTTATGGCAGCGGAACTTTGCCGAAGGTTTGCTCAATCCTGTAAAAATGTCCTGTTTGTGTGCAAATCTTTGTGGCTTGAACGATATCTTCATGCCCGGCTTAGACAACAGAATGTAACTATTTCAACCATTGATCAACTGGAACTCAAAGCCAAACAAAGCTGCATTCAATATTTTGATGTGCTGATCGTGGATGAAGGCCAGGATCTTTTTAATTTTAAAGATCTTGCAAAAATAGAATCTTTTTTAAAAGGGGGTTTTATAAACGGTCGCTGGGCTGTTTTTCATGATACAAACCATCAATCCGGCGTTTTTGGCTGCTACGAAAAAGCCGCTCTGGACTACCTGTTGAGTATGAACCCTGTCTGCATTCCACTCAAAAAAAATTGCAGGAACACAACACCGATTTTAAAAAAAATCCAGAGCCTCACTCAATATGATACGGGTACGGATGGAACAGGGTTTGGGCCGGATGTTGTTATCCATCGTTGCGATACCCGACCTGAGATCTTACTTGCCAAAGAGTTGAATCGCCTGGTTACTATGGAAGGCGTTCCGCTTGGAGACATAACCATTTTATCCCCTTTTTCGTTTAAGGATTCTTGTGCAGCCCGGCTGAATCGTTCATCCCGCAGTAAAATCCAAGTGCTGGATGAAAATTTAATTCAAAATTTTTATTCAAACAGTAAAATTTCCTATGCCCGTATACAAGACTTCAAGGGACTTGAAAACAGATGCATCATCCTGATTGATCTTGATCATCATTATCAGGACAAAAAACAATTACCGCTTTTATATGTCGGGATGAGCAGAGCGACAGCAAGCCTTTCCCTGATTTTATCAGATCGGGATCACGAATAAAAAAGGATTTGGATATACCATCAGGCGATTTTAAGAATAAAACCGCCTGATGAATGTTTAGATTTTATGAATATTTAGGCTTTTTCAAGTTTTACAGCACACACCTTGAATTCCGGTATCTTGGCAATTGGATCATAGGCCGGGTTGGTCAGTTTATTGACATTGGCCTCTTCAAAATGGAACGGCATGAATACAAGTCCCGGTGAAACCCGCTCTGTAACCATGATCTTTGTTTCAATCTCTCCTCTTCTGGAGGCCATTTTGATTTTCTGGCCATCGCAGATGTCAAGCGTTTGAGCGTCAACAGGATTGATCTCAAGAAATCCTTCCCGCGCTTCAAAATCAAGGGACTCGGAATTTCTGGTCATGGTGCCGGTGTGGTAATGTGCATAAACCCGGCCCGTAGTCATCAAGAATGGATACTCATCATTGGCAACTTCATTGGGCGGGATATAAGAAATGGCATGAAAAAGACCTTTTCCCCGGGTAAATTTTCCATCTTTGTGCAAAAACGGTGTTCCAGGATGATCTTTGCTGGGGCAAGGCCACTGAAGCCCCGGCCCTTCAAGCCGCTCATAGGTAATGCCGGCATATGACGGCGTAAGGCTTGCAATTTCATTGAAGATATCTTCAGGAGACTCATAAGCCATTTCAAACCCGAACCGGTTGGAAATTTCCTGGATGATCTCCCAATCCTGTCTTGACTCACCCACAGGATCAACAGCTTTTCTAACCCGTGTAACACGCCTTTCCGTATTGACAAAGGTTCCGTCCTTTTCTGCAAATGACACTCCTGGCAACACTACGTCTGCCAATTTTGCCGTGGGGGTAAGAAAAATATCCTGGACAATGAGAAGTTCAACCTTTTCCAGGGCTTTGACAACATGATTGGCATCAGGATCGGAAACAACCGGGTTTTCACCCATGACCCACAAAGCTTTAACTTCGTCATTTTCAATACCGGCAAGCATCTCCGGAATTGTCAAACCAATGTTGGACGGCAAAAAATCCACACCCCAGGCCTGGGAGAATTTTTTGTTGGCATCCCCCAGGGTAACCGGCTGATACCCGGTATATACATTGGGCAAACCACCCATATCACAGGCACCCTGAACATTATTCTGACCGCGAAGGGGATTGACCCCTGTTCCAAGTTTTCCGATATTTCCAGTCAACATGGACAGATTGGCCAGGGACTTTACATTATCAACCCCGGTCGTATGCTGAGTAATGCCCATGCAATAGACAATGGAGGCTTTATCAGCTTTAGCATAAGCCTCGGCAAGAGCCTTGATATCTTCTACAGACACACCGCAAATGTTTGACGATTCTTCAAGACTGACAGTATCAATAAGCTGTTTAAACCCTTCAAATTCTTCTGTGTTTTCAGCAATAAAGTCTTTATCCTCAAGTCCTTTGTCCAAAATCGCTTTCATCATCGCGTTTAACAAGGCAACATCTGTTCCGGGATTATGCCGGACATACAGATGGGCAAAATCGGCAATCTGATTTTTTCTGGGATCTGCAACAATAACTTTTGCACCGTTTTCAATTGCCCTGAAAATACGAGTGGCAACTAAAGGATGCGAGGTTGCTGTATTTGACCCGATTATAAATATGGTGTCTGATATTTCTAATTCAGATACTGCATTTGTCATTGCTCCACTGCCAAAAGATGCGGCAAGACCTGCCACTGTGGAAGAATGTCACAGCCGGGCGCAATGATCAATATTGTTTGTACCAATGGCTGCCCTTGCAAACTTCTGCATGAGATAATTTTCTTCATTGGTCACTTTGGCTGATGCCAGAAAACCGATGGAATCAGACCCATTGGCTTGTTTTATCTCCTTTAGTTTTGATACGGTAAACTCAAGAGCTTCACTCCAGGTAACCTCGGTCAGCTCCCCGTCTTTTCTTAGCAATGGCTGTTTTAATCTTTTGTCGGATTGAACAAACTGATGGACATTCCATCCCTTGATGCAAAGTTTGCCTTCATTGACCGGGCTGGTCTTGCAGGGGGTTGTACCGGTGAGTTTGCCATCAAGGGACTCAAGAAAAAAGTTGCATCCACACCCGCAATAGGTGCAGGTTGTAAGCGTATTCCTGTAATCCATTATCTTTCCTCTTTTTTTATATGAAAGTCCTGGTAAACCCAGTACTGACTTTCTACCTTTGTTGTGGGCAAACCAAAGTGAAAATACCAGGTCTGCCCGCGGCAGTTTATATTAACCCATTAGTTTTCAGGTGCAGGACCCATTAAGCTTAAGGGTGATTTTTCATTTTTATTGATCCCGGATGTAAACCCGAATTCATCATTCATGATTTTAGAAGTCTTTTTATATAAAAGCCTCAGGGGAATATCAGACGGGCAGGCTTCTTCACACAGCCCGCAATCTATGCACCGGTCAGCCATATGCATGGCCCGTGTCAAATGAAATACCGGTATATCCACTGGAAGATCACCTTTTGATACCAGTTCTTCGCATTCAAGACTGCATTCCTTGCAAAAACACATGGGGCAGATATTTCGGCAACCATAACATTTTACGCATTTTGAAAACTGCTCCATCCAAAAAGAAAAACGCGTTAAAAGATCTTTGTCGTCCATATCTGTCACACCCTGTTGAGAGGCGGCTTCCGCTTTTTCTCCGGCTGAAATTTCATCCGGATACGGTTTTTTGCATTCACAAGCTTGAGCAAGAGATTCAGGGCATGTAATACCGATGGAGATAACTTTATCAGGATCAAGCTGATTCAGTCTGTACAGGCTATAAAGACCTCTTTCGTCACACCCGCGAACCAGAACCCCAAACACATCTTCCGGATATTGTCTTGCAATGGTAACAAGAACTTTATTCAAAGGATACCTTGCATCCCCGGGTTTTTCCGTATCTCCAAGGCAAAGCTTATCCAGATCATCACCTTTTTGAAACAAACACGGCGCCACATGGCCATTGGCTGTTACAAGTGCAACAACGCCCTTTACAGAATCATCTGAAAGAAGTTCGTTTATTTTTTGTTTTACTCTATCAATCATAAAAACACCTATGACAAGTTTTTTAGTTAACACTTAACATATAATGGTAACAGCTATAATGGTAACAGCTATAACAATAACAGCTATAACATACCGGTAACAGCTATAACATAACGGCTACAACAAAAATCTTATTATGATGTAGTCATGAGCCTTTTGATAACTGTTAAGCAACATTTTTAGATGACTTTTTCTTTAATGGTGACGGTCCAAGTTTCTTAAGGGTATCAATAAAATGGTTGATCTCCTCAACAAATTCAGGTGCTTCTGCTGAGGATACCCATCTGGCCCGAAGCCGCTCTTTTTCAACACCGCAGAAATCAAGCATCTGGGAAAGAACCGCTACTCTTTTTTCCGTAGAATAATTACCATACAGGTAATTGCATTCGCTCAAATGTCAACCACCCACAAAAACACCGTCAACACCTTGTTGAAAGGCGCGTAGCATATGATGGGGAGACACGCTCCCTGAACACATTACCCGGATTATACGGATATTTGCCGGGTACTGCATACGACTGACCCCAGCCAGGTCAGCAGCTGCATATGCTCACCAGGTACACAGGAAACATACTATATGGGGCTCAAAATTATTGTCGCTCATTTACTTCTTTCCTTATATATATTTAAAGTTTCCACTCTTTGGGTCCAATTTGCGATCAACCTTCAACTTATGATCAACCATTGATACGATGGACTGACCGTTCAGGCTGTTACGCCGCCCCGATCTGTGCCATCAATTGATCGGGTTTAAAACCTCTAAGCTGCGCACTATGGGACGGACAGGTCGCTGCACAATTCCCGCATCCTTTGCAAAGAATTTCATTGATTTCACAAATATGTTTATCCCCATTATAGGTAATGGCTTCATAAGGACACATGGAAAGACATGCCATACACCCCACACAAGAATCAGGATCAATCTGTGCCACAATTGCACTTTTTACCAGTTTTTCCTTGAATAAAATGGCTGCCACCCTTGAAGCCACACCAATGCCTTGAGTTCTGGCTTCAGTGGATGTGGCAGGATAACGTCCTGATCCGCAGACAAAAATACCGTCTGCAGCAAAATCAAGGGGACGAAGCTTTGCATGGGCTTCCAGGAAAAATCCATTCTGGTCCGTGGGAACACGCAACATATTAGCCAGGGACCCTGAATCACTTCTCGGCACAAGGGGGGTGGACAGGACAACAAGATCTGCATCAACTTCCACATTCTTGCCGGTAACAGCTTGAAAAAACGTCACTTTTCCATTTTTCACTTGTGGTGGATTATCAGGGCCGTACACATCAAACCTGATACCTTTTCCCCTGGCATCCCAGAGCATCTGCTCTTTATGAGTACCATACATCTGCATGTCTCGATAAAGAACCCTGACATCGGTCAAAGGAAATTTTTCTTTGATCAGCATGGCATTTTTAACCCCAATGGTACAGCAGATTCTTGAGCAATATTCTTTTTCTTTGGTCCTGGCTCCTGCACACTGGATAAAAACAACCCTTTTTGCAGCAAGCTCATCTTTTTTAAGCAATTGTTCAAGCTGCATTAATGAGATGACATTTTTACCGTCATACCCATAAAGGCCTTCCGGGATGAGCGGCACTGCACCAGTGGCAACCACTATACAGCCGACATGTTCTTCAATCAGACCATCTTGTGTCTCTATTTTAATATCATAATTACCAATATATCCGCCCGTTTCTTTGACTGTTGCACTGGTATAACAGGTAATATTGGATTTTGATTGAATATCATCAACAATTTCAGAAAGGGTTTGCTCAGCACTTCCCCCTGTATCAAGATGATGAACCTGTCTTAAAAGACCTCCAAGACTGGGGGTTTTTTCCACCAGGATGATGTCCAGATTCATGTCTGACAATGCCTGGGCAGCAGATAACCCTGCAATCCCCCCGCCAATAACCAGAATTTTTCTGATCAAAGAAGATTCAATCTCTTTTTGAGGCTCCAACCCGGCACTCTTGGCAACACCCATGGCAATCAGCTCTTTGGCCTTTTGAGTGGCCTCTTCTCTTTTTCCCATATGGACCCAGGAACACTGGTCCCTGATATTGACCATCTCAAAAAGATAAGGATTTAAACCTGCTTCAGCACAGGAACTTGAAAACAAAGGATGATGGGTTCTTGGTGAACATGATGCCACGACAACCCGGGTCAGATTCTGCTCTTTGATGGCTTTTTTAATTTCCCCAATCCCGGCTTCAGAGCAGGTATAAAGATTTTCCTTTACATACACGACATGAGGAAGAGTTTTGGCATATTCCGCAACATCAGTACAATCCATATGTCCGGCAATATTTGAACCGCAGTCACAAACAAAGACACCGATGCGAGGCTCTTCATAAGGTGTTAAATTATTTATAGTCATTTTTGGCAACCTTTCTTTATGATGCCTTTTTATCATTTTTTTTTATCACAGTCTGAGCTGCTCTTGCAGCAGCAGAACTTGCCTGGGCAACGGATTCAGGGATATCCATGGGGCTGTGGGCACACCCGCAGACATAAATGCCTTCTTTGGATGTATCCAGAGGATTTGCAGGATCGGTTTTAAAAAATCCATACCGGTCAAGATCAATCCCCAATGTATCTGAAATTTTCTGAGCTCCTTTTACAGGCCCACAGGCAGTGGCCAGAACAACCAGATCAAAGGCCTGTTTTTCCACTTTCTGTTTCTGGGTATCTTCATAAATCAGAACCGGACTTTCATCTGCATTCTTTGTAATTTCAGCTACCCTGGACCGTTTATAGGAGACATTGGAATTATTGCCCCCGCGAATTTTATACTCTTCAAAACCTTTACCGACTGCCCTGATATCCATTCCAAAAATAACCGAATGGGTGTCATTGTCATGTTCATGAGCAATAATAGCCTCTTTGATGGAATGCATGCAGCAATATCCGGAACAAAACGGATAAAACCTTAAATCCCTTGATCCCACGCATTGAATAAAGGCGATATTCTTTGCGGTTGTAAATCCTTTGGCTTTTTCTTTTAAATCTTCAAGGGGAATCGCATTCTCAAGATGAGCAGCATATTTTTTAGCCCAGTTGTCCTGATCTTTTTCAAGATCTTCACCCGGATTCAAACTGCCGGCCTTATAGGCTGAATAAAATTCATCGCTTTTTATACCATGGTTCTTTTCAAACCGGTCCAATGCTTTTTGGGATTTTTTAACCTTTTTTTCAAGATCCGATATGGTTGCTTTTACCTTCCGGTCGGAAGGACGGTAAATATGCCCTGCCGTAGGGCCGGAAGCAGATAAAAACCTTTCAAATTCCATTGCGGTTATCACATTGTCCAATTGGGTATACCGATATTCAGGTATTTTAGCCGGATCAAACACATCATACCCTGTTGACACAATGATTGCACCCACTGAAAGTTCAAGAATAGCGTCTTTTTGCTCAAAATCAATGGCATCTGCTTCACATTTTTTCTGGCAGATCCCGCATTTTTTTCCTGTCAATACCCGGCAATGATCCGGGTCAATAGCATGGGTGGATGGAATCCCCTGTGCAAACCATGAATATATGGCTTTTCTTTGTGCATGCCCTTCATTATACAAATCCAGAACAGGTGTGGGACACGCTTGTGCGCAGGCACCGCAGCCCGTGCATTTGTTTTCGTCCACATATCTTGCTTTTCTTTTTACAGTTGCAGTAAAATTTCCTGCTTCACCCTCTATTTTCTCAAGTTCACTATACGCCAGAAGTTTTATATTGGGATGTCGACCGACATCCAGCATCTTGGGCGAAAGTATTCAGATGGCACAGTCATTGGTAGGGAACGTCTTGTCAAGCTGAGCCATTTTCCCGCCAATGGAAGGAAGGCTCTCCACAAGGTGGACCTTGAACCCCATCTCCGCCAGATCCAGTGAAGACTGAATCCCGGCAATTCCTCCGCCAAGGACAAGTATATCCTTTGTCACAATCTACCTCCTGTTACCGCTTTTTATAACTGCCACGGGGCAAACCTGACCATTTTCCACAAAAATCCGGTCGCCCTGATTTGCCCGCAACAAAGGTTGAAAGTTAATCCCGGCTTTACCGGGACTTTCATATAAACTATCACCCATCAGGCCACCTTTTGTATATTGGCAGGCCCCAAGGCTTTTATGGTTTGAGTAAATTCATTGGCAACTTCTGCAAACCTTGTTCCTTCAGCAGAAGAAATCCATTCTATACGGACTCTTTGTGAATCAATTCCCAAAAGTTTTAAAAATTCACCCGTCATTTTAAACATTTTCTGAGCCTTTACATTACCGTCCAGGTAATGACAATCACCAATGTGTCAGCCTGAAACCAGAACACCGTCTGCTCCCTTTTCAAATGCTTTCAAAATATAATTGGGATTGATACCGCCTGAACACATAACCCTGATAATTCTCATATTGGGCGGATACTGAAACCGGCTGACACCTGCAAGATCTGCTGCTGCATATGAACACCAGTTGCAGGCAAATGTTAAAATCCGCGGATTAAAATCTTTTGACATCTTCAATCCTTTCTATTGTTCAAGTGCTGTCTCAACCATGGCCAGCACTTCATTATCATAATGGAAAACACTTGCAGCACCAGTTGGGCAAGCTGCCGCACATCCGCCACATCCTTTGCAAAGAGCTTGCTGAACCGTGGCGATTTTCACCCCGTTTTCCTGCTCGTTAACCGTAATGGCCCCGAAAGCACACGCTTCTTCGCAGGCACAACAGCCCCGGCACAAAGCTTCATTCACCTGGGATACCACACCGTCAACCGTGACGGTTTCTTTGGACAGAACAACTGTTGCCCTTGAAACAGCAGCTTTTGCCTGGGAAATACTCTCTTCAATCGGTTTTGGATAATGGGCCATACCTGCCAGGAAAATACCATCCGTGGCAAAATCCACCGGACGAAGCTTTGCATGAGCTTCCATGAAAAAGTTGTCATCATTTAACGACAGCTTGAACATCTGGGCCAACGCTGAATTATCTTCCGGAACAATTGCGGATGCCAGTACCACAAGATCGGTACTGATCTCCAGGTCAAGGTCAAGCACATGATCTTTAACCCGTACTAAAACCTCATTATCCTGTGTTTTAACCACGGGTTTTTTGTCATGGGAATACCGGATAAAAATCACGCCTTTATCCCTGGCTTCCTTGTAGAGTTCTTCTCTTTGCCCGTAAGTTCTGATATCCCTGTAAATGATATACACTTCCATATCCGGGTTCAGCTCTTTGAATGCAAGTGCGGACTTTACCGAATGCGTACAGCATACCTTTGAACAATAAGGCCGTTCAGGCTCCCTTGATCCGACACATTGAATAAAAACTGCCGTATCCATGTTCTTAACAAAAGCATCATCCGTTGCTATTTTCCTGTCAAGCTCAAGGTGGGTCAAAACCCTGTCATCTTCACCATACAGGTATTCTGTGGGTTTTCTTTCCTTTGCACCGGTGGCGACAATAATCGCACCATGCTCAATGACCTGTTCTTGTTCACCCGTGGCAATAGTGGTCGAAAAATTACCGATAAAACCGGAAGTTGCAGACACACTTGTCCCGGTAAACACATCAATCATGGGATGTTCCTGAACTTCACTGATCAGGGCTCTCACATTTTGAGTAATTGATTCACCATTCCAGGTATGATTCAGGCTAAGGGCATTGCCGCCCAGCACATCATTTTTTTCAACCAAAGTGGTGAAAAAACCCTGTCTGGCAAGTCCAAGCGCTGCCGTAATACCTGCAACACCGCCACCAATGACCAATCCCTTTTGCACGACACCAACAGACGGCTGGGGCAAGGGTCTCATCAGCGTTGCTTTTGCAACGGCAATCCGTACAAGATCTTTTGATTTGGCCGTGGCAAGCTCCGGCTCTTTTGAATGAACCCAGGAACACTGATTTCGGATATTGGCCATTTCAACCAGATATTTATTCAGGCCCGAATCCTTTAAAGTTTCCTGGAAAAGCGCTTCATGGGTTCTTGGAGTACACGCGGCAACCACGATCCGGTTCAAATGATTTTCTTCAATCACCTTTTTCATCTTGTCCTGAGTATCCTGGGAACAGGTGAACATGTTCTCTTCAACAAAGGCAACATTGGGAAGGGTCCTTGCATATTCGGCAACAGCCGGCACATCCACGATCCCGCCGATGTTTGTTCCACAATTGCAGACAAACACACCCACTCTAGGATCTTCGCTTATAACATCAACCTCTGCCGGATATTCCTTGGTCCGGGTCAGGCTTCCCCTTGAAGGGGACAAACTGGTTCCTGCATCACAAGCTGCGGCACTGGCTTCCATTACAGCCAGGGGAATATCTTTGGGTTCCTGAAGAGCGCCGCACACATAAAACCCTTTACGGGATGTTTCAACAGGTGAGAAACCCGATGTGACGACAAAATTATTGGCATTGAGTTCAATACCCATATCTTTAACGGTTTGAACAAGATCGTGTGGTGTTTCCATACCCACGGACAAAACCATCATGTCAAAGGTTTCTTCAATATTTTTTCCGTCTTCGGTTACATATGTACATACCAGACCGTTATTTTTATCTTCTGTGATGGTATGAATTCTTGACCGGACAAACCTGACCCCGTCATCTTTTGCCCGTTCATAATATTTTTCAAAATCTTTTCCATAGGTTCTCATATCCATCAAAAAGATGGATGCCTCAAACTCGCCGTGAATGTGATCCTTGGCCATCATGGCCTCTTTAACCGCATACATGCAGCAGACAGAAGAACAATATTTATTATCGCATTTGTTCTGATCTCTTGACCCCACACATTGCAGCCAGGCAATCTTTTTAGGCTCTGTCTTGTCAGGATAACATTCAATGTGGCCATGCGTTGGCCCGCCAGCAGACAAAATTCTTTCAAACTCAATACTGGTAACCACATTGGGAAATTTTGAATATTGATAATTATCAAGCCCTGAAGGATCAAAAGGCTTGAACCCGGCAGCCATAATAACTGATCCCACGCTCAGCGTAAGGTTCTCTTCCTTGTCATCATAGTTGATAGCACCGGCAGGACATACTTTTGCACAAGTACCGCATTTATCCTTGAGAATTTTCAAGCATTTTGACGGATCAATGACATACTTTAACGGTACTGCCTGGGGATAAGGCACATAAATGGCCTTTCTCTTATCCAGCCCTTCATTAAACTCATCCGGAGTTTTTCCAGGGCATTTTTTTGTACATTCTCCACAGGCTATGCATTTGTCCATATCCACATACCTGGGAGCCTTTTTAATGGACACGGTAAAATCACCCGCCTCTCCTTGAATGTCTTGAACTGTGGAAAGGGTGTGAAGCTGAATGTTTAAGTGCCGGCCGACCTCGACCAGTTTAGGTGAGATGACTCACATGGCACAGTCATTGGTAGGAAATGTCTTGTCCAGCTGGGCCATGACCCCGCCGATGGAAGGGGCTTTTTCAACCAGATGAACAAAATACCCTGAATCCGCCAGATCAAGGGCAGCCTGCATTCCTGCAATACCGGAACCCACTACCATGACCGAACCGTGAATTTGATTATTTTTTCCCATTGATTAACTCCAGTTTTATTATAAAAACCCTTGATTTTTTATCTTTACTCAATGTTTGCAACAAGATAGGATACAAGGTCTATAATATCAATATTGTGGTCTGTATTTTTCTTTGCACATGTCAAATGAATCTGGCATTTAGGACATGCCGTAATCATAACCTGGGCACCAACCGCTTCAGCCTCTTTGAGCCGTTGCATCTGCATGACCTTTGAACAGGTTGAACACTCCATCCATGCGGTTGTTCCACAGCACACGGCATTCTCACGGTTATGTTCCATTTCCGCAAGCTCAGATCCGGGAACAAGAGAAATCAGGTCTCTTGGTGCGTCATAGATTCCGGAACGCCTTCCCAGCCGGCAGGGGTCCTGGAAAGTAACCTTTGCAGAACTCCCGTTCTTAAAGCAAACATCTGAATTGGGCAGCTCTTTTGCCAGAAATTCCGTAATATGAATAATCTCAAAGGGTAACGGACCAAGCTGTTGTGTATAAGCTTCCCTGAACATGGAATATCCTTCAGGACAGCCGAATATAACTGTTTTAGCCCCTGTTGCCACAATGGTTTCAATGTTCTTTTTTGCAAGGGTTAAAAAGGTGTCGTCATCACCGCTCCAAAATGCATCATGTCCGCAACAGCACTCATCATTGCTGATCACAGGTTCAATACCCATTTTATTTAAGAGCATCAGATTGTTTTTAGCGGATTCAATCATATGAAGATCTAAATATTGAAAAGCAATATCATAGAAAGCAACACAGCCGGTAAAATAAAAATAATCCCCTTTTTCCGCAATCTTTCCAGCCTCTTTTGCCCACCCTATTCTGTCTTGTTGCACACCCGTGGCCTGTATACTGGTAATGGTATGAAACATGCCGTGGTGACTCAATTTAGGCAAATTATCTTCTTGTCTTGCTTTGTTACGGTATGTACGGATAAATGCGGGAAAGTCGATTTCGACCGGACACCGGTCCGAACATCTTGAGCAGGACAGACATGCCCAGATATCCTTGCTTTGTAGGATATCCCCTTCAGGCTCACCCAATGTCCGTTTAATCATCTGACGCGGTGAAAATCCATCAAGCTCCATGGCAACAGGGCAACTGCCTGTACAAACCCCGCACTCCATACAGTAATCAATTTGTTGTTTTGAAAGCTGCATATTATTAATATCCAAAAATATTTAATATAAATATAAATCAAAATTTTGATTTATTTAAAAAACCAACCCCAAAGTATTGATCCTTTCTCAAAAAAATATCTTCCAAAAAGAATCGTTTTCTGGTATAAACCTTTTTTAATTTTTCCAGTCTTAAATTTTCCCACTCTTAATTTTGAAAATCAACAAACGAGCCTTTAAAAATCAAAAGATTCAGCCTTTAAAGCTAGAAAAAAGCTATAATGTAATGGTAAAATATCTTTTAGTCAAGGGTATATTTTAAGTTATCCAAAATCCTATCATACTGTTTTACTATGATTTCCCATGAAAATTGCTCCAGTTCTCCGGACAATCTTTTCTGCAGCGGCAAATAAGTATTATAATTCAACAGCAGGTGTTCAAGCTTTACCATAAGGTCTTTTTTTGTCTGATATAAAACCTTGGAATGGATATCCTGCGGCATAATTTCAGGATAAGACAACCTGTCAGGAAGCAATGGGATACAGCCATATCTTACGGCCTCCACAACGGCAATACCAAAATTCTCCTGGTTTGCACAACTGACTACAATCGCTCCTTTTTTTAACCAGGACAGGTACTCTTGTTTTGATTCAACATATCCGTAAACCAGAAGTTCATCTTTAAATTTTTCCAAGGCACGGTCAAAAACCTTTGGAAATCTATCAAGTTTTTCTCCCAGCAGTGCCAGGGAAAAAGCAATATTTTTCTTTTTTAACCGACTCAGAACATCAAAAAAATATTCTGGATTCTTGTCATATTCCCATCTGTGATTCCAGATGATTAAAGGCTTTTTAACATCCCTGTTTTGCAGATCAATTGCACCGCTTTCAAACCGGCAACCCGGATAAACCACCCGGTTTTTTTTTCTGATTTGCTCAATAATCCATTTGGGCCGCAAATCCGGCATCTGTTTGATCAACCTGCTTGCCTCACCGATAAACTCATTAAAATGAAATTCAGAATTAAACAAAACCTGATCCGCAGCAAAAGCAGAAATAATATTGGTAAAGCCCAGATGAAAATCCCGTTTTTGATCGGGTTCCAATGGATAGGACAATTGATTTTCATGAAAATACATCAAGACAGGTGGAAGATTATTGCCTGCAAGAGCCATAAAATCCGTCAAATCCATCATATCCGTTGTGATGATTGCGTCATAGCAGGAAAAATCTTTGACTTGATCAACAAAATAAAGAGAAGCTCCTCTCATACGCCATTTCCAAAATCTTGCCGGGAGCGTTACAAGGTCCACCTCATGACAAGAGTGAGCTTGAAACCCCAATGCAAAATCTTTATGAGAGCCGCCGAAAAAAGGTTCAAGAAAAAGAATTTTCATACTATTGCATCCCCATGGTTAAATTTAAAAAGATTAAATTTAAAAGGGATAGTGAATTTAAACAACAAGGTCAAGACCCGTCAGCCTCTGTTGTTTCAAATATTGATGCCCTCAGACACCATTTTTAAAAAATCATTGCCAAGTTTGAATTTGAGTTGTAAACAAGTCTGTATTAAAAATATGCAAACCTTAGAAAACCCTGCGTGGAAATCATGGAACGATTGAAAACAAAAGATGATGAAAGTCAAATCTTTAAAACCGGTGATTTTTCAATTGAGTTAAATTGTCAGGCAAACAATGAATATACAAAGGTCAGTTACCCTTTAAAATACGGCGTTTTTTCACGGCTTGAAACCCAAGATTATATTTTTGAATTCAATCTCAATCATGAGATCAGACATGCAAAATCAAAAAAGAAAAACTGGATTCATCCTTCGGAATGGCTCAAGCGAACCATGGGAAATGACTGGGTGTATTATTCGAGCGGCGGTTATTCAGGGGTATATGAAGCTCTGGGCGAATACTATCTGCCCAACCTGATGTATCAGACCAATTCCCTGCTCGGCGGAAAACCGTTTAACGAAAAGGCAATTGATGAAATCGTCAAGAACTGGCATCAAATGATTTGCCAATTACCTGAAACGCATATGCCGGACCGGTTTTCCCGATGGATTGACGCCATACAGCAGCAAACCCCGGAAGGCTTGCAGAAAAAAGCGCAGCAATTGTTTGACATATCAGGTTCACGGGTAACGGTAATGCCGCCCGATGCCCGGCATGTTGACTATAATATTATTCCTTTGACCATTTCCGACGGGTGTCTGTATAAATGCCGGTTTTGCAAGATAAAAAACAAAAAAAAATTCGCTGTTCGATCCAAACAGGATATTGACACCCAGATCAAACAACTCAGGCAATTGTATGATAAAGATCTCATCAATTTCAATGCCCTGTTTTTAGGAGAACATGATGCATTAAACTCTCCTTGTGATCTTATTCTAAAAACCGCACAGGATGCCTATGATGCATTTGAATTCCAGACATCGGTTATGAAAAAAAATTACCTGTTCATGTTTGGAAGTGTGGACTCTTTTTTAAATGCAGACCAGGCCTTTTTTGAAACCCTCAATTGCCTGCCCTTTCAAACCTTTATCAATATCGGTCTTGAATCATATGATCAGTCAACCCTGGATATATTAGGCAAACCAATCACTTCTGAAAAGGTGGGCCTGGCATTTCAAAAGATACAATTGATAAACAACACAGCCGCCAACATAGAAATCAGTTGCAATTTTGTCATGGATGAAACCCTTCCAAAGTCCCATTATACAGCATTAATGTCCCTGGTCAGAGAAAGCGTCAACCGGACAAAACCCAAAGGATCTGTTTATCTGTCCCCCTTAACGTTTGGCCGTCCCTCCCGGCAGGTACTCTATGATTTTTACAAACTCAAATCCATGAGCCGTTTTCCAACATTTTTATATCTGATTCAGCGGCTGTAAAACACATTATATTTGTTGAAAAACCATTTTTTTTGCGTCAATTCCTGATTTTCCTGGTCATCCGAATCTGTTTCAAGCTTTTGTTTTTACCACTATGATTTTCAAAAAGTGCAAAAATTGTAACCAGGTGTGATTTTTTTGTAACTGCAAAATTCTTAAAACTATCTGTAAAATCGAACAATGCTTAAACTACAAATAGTTACATAGTTGGCACGGGGTTTGCTCTAATAGGATTCCAACCATTGGAGATGAAAAATAAATTTTCCAATTAAAGGTTAATTTTTTCCATACCCCGGGTTTATTAATCATCCGGGCTTATTGGAGAAAAATTTTATGGAATTAAAATCAAAAAAAGGAGTAACTAACATGAGAGCATTTTTAACAGCATCACTGATCATTGGATTAATCGGAATCGGCAATATAACCTTTGCTCAGGATCAAGAAGCAGGCCAGAAAACAACTTTGGAAATTAGTCATAAAAATACCGACATGGTTATAAATCATGAGTATAAAGGAATTGTTAATACAACAGAGAACTGGTATACACTGTTGGACGGAGAAGAGGTTTATCTGCTTCAAGGCGAAAATCTTGAAGAGCTGATTGGACAAAAAGTTCTCGTCAGCGGAGAGCTAATAGAAGGTGAAACAATGGACACGATTATTGTTGATATCGCAGAAGTGATTGAATAAAAATTCAATAATCAAACAGACTTCATTTTTTTTAAGCACTTGGACTAAAATTTTTTCCGACAGCAAAATTCATTGCTATGTACAGGAAGTAACTTGTGTCCAGGTGTTTACAAAGCAGCAAAAAGGGTGGACAACTTATTCGCATTGAATTGTCCACCCTTTTTTTAAAATTTATTGTTTTAAAATTTATCATTTTTCAGGTCAGTGTTTATATTCAGACCAGGGCAAACGCATTAAAATTTCGGTTATAATAAATTCAATGGATTACAAAGCGTTATTTCAGCTTTTATTCTCTTTTCAAAAAGCTATATATTTTAATTGCTTGAATTTATTGAAATCAAAAATCATGCCAGTTTTCTATGCGTTCACCCTGAATCTATTTCATAAAATTTGACTGACTTTATCTCATGATATATAGTTTGCGCAAAAATTGAGTTTCAATGCTGTTTTCAAAGAAAAACAATTTAAAAGGGTTGTCAAACAATAAAGAGGATCATGCAAAAATCTAACTGGATATCACTGATTTTTTATATTCTGTTTCATTCTGTTGTTTTACATCATAACTGTTATGCCCAGTCTCAAGAAGAGACTTTAAAACTGGCAATTATTCCCCATCGATCCAATTTGGGCAATGAACATGCATATGGTGTATTCATACAATTGCTGGAAAAAGAAACCAGGATCAATTTCCAGTGGATAGGAAGCAAAACCTATAGTGATGTGATTGAAAAACTTAAAACCAGACAAGCAGATATTGGTTATTTGGGTCCCTTTGCTTATGTGGAAGCCCAGGACAATTTCGGGGTCCGGTTAATTTGCCGAACCATGAGTAAAAATTCAATTGAATTTTATCACAGCATCATCATTACAAGAAAAGACTCAGGCTCCAATACCCTTGAAGATCTTAAAGGGAAAAGCTTTGCCTTTACCGACCCTAAATCAACTTCAGGTTTTTTGTTTCCCATGGCAGGCTTGATGAAAGCAGGCATTCAATTGGAAGATTTTTCACAGACTCAATATTTAAAAAGACATGTAAATTCCCTTCTTGCCGTTTATAACGGACATTCACACGCAGGTGCCACCTCATATACTGCAATCGATAAAATTAATATCAATTATAATGACATAAAAATCCTATGGGAATCAGATGCCATCTATCGCGGTCCATGGGTAGCGCAAAAGGATATGCCGGACAAACAATTTTTCAAGATTCAAAAGGCAATGTTAAAGATGACTCAGCACAAAGATGCAGAAAAAATCTTTAATGGATTAACTACCAAGGGATTTGTGAGGGGCCTTGACAGTGATTACAATAATGTGCGTGACGTTGCCAAACGAATGAAGCTCAAATCCAAACAGGATTCATAATTATTTTAAATTTAATTTTCACCTCTTAATCATGACAAAAGGTCAACCATGTTATCTTTAAGGCCCAGTATCCGTCTGAAAATTGTCTTTTCCTTTCTTGTGATAGTGTCTGTTATCATCGCCATTTTTACATTTACTTCCTATTTCCGCACCATCAATGCCCTGCAAATGGAAACCCGGAAACATGGGACGGCAATTTTAAAAACATTCACCCAGATGGGCACAGCCTATATTTTTGAAAATGATTACATAACATTTCTGGATAATGCCAACGAGCTTATTGAAGACAGCGATATTCTTCTGGTTACCGTCATGGATACCACGGGAAGGGTGTGGATCAGCACGGATCAGCATGTATCCGGAATCATAAAATTTGATGAGTTTTATCAGAATGTCATAAGCAGCACAAAAACAAATCATAGAAAAACCAGCTATAACAGCCAAAAGGTGATGGAGTTTGTCAATCCTGTTACAGCACTGGGAAAAGTGATATATTTGCTGAAAATAGACATCTCATTAAAAACCATAGAAAACCAGGCAACTGAAAGAATAAAAGATATTCTCTTGATTTGCATCGGCATGATATTTTTTTCAGTCTTGTTGGGAATCTACATGTCAAAGCTGTTAACCGACCCTTTAAAGAACCTGGTCAAGGGAACCAAAGAAATTTCCCAGGGCAATTTAAATTACAAAATCAATGTCACCTCTTCAGATGAAATAGGAATATTGACACAGTCATTTAATAAAATGACTGACACTTTAAAAACAGAATCCTACAAACGTCAACTGGCAGAAAAAAAGAGTCAACTCTCCCGGGATGAACTGGAAATTCGCGTAGAAAAAAGAACGGCTGAGCTTAAAAAACAAATTAAAAAACGGGCTGCAGACAAAGAAAATTATCACAAGCTCATGGAAGCTTCACCTGTCCCAATAGCCGTCTATGACATGAAAGGAGATACAATTTATATCAACCCGGCTTTTACCAGGACGTTTGGATGGACCTTAGAAGAATTACAAGGAAAAAAAATAAATTATGTCCCAGAAGATGCTTTGCCCAAAACCCTTCAGATGATTGACCTGATTAAAAAAGGTAAAAGTTACCATGAATTTGAAACCCACCGGTACAATAAAAAGCGTGAAATCCTGGATGTCATCATCAGCTTTGATGTGTGGCGAGGGCAAAACGGTGTTCCCAAAGGCAGTGTTGTGATTTATCACGATGTGACCAGACGCAAACAACTTGAGGCGCAACTGCTTCAATCCCGGAAAATGGAGGCAATGGGAACTCTTGCAGGCGGTATTGCCCATGATTTTAATAATATTCTTTCTGCGATTTTTTCATATTCTCACTTGGCTGAACAACATATTGAACATCCTGAACAAGCAAAGTGTCATATCGGCCAAATAATTAAAGGCGCTCAACGGGCGGCAGACCTGGTTCAACAAATACTTGCCTTCAGCAGGCAAACCGAATATAAAAAACAAACCCTGCAACTTTATAGCATGGTAAAAGAAACAATCAAATTACTGAGATCCTCAATACCCGCCAGCATTGAAATAAAAGAAAACATTGTCTCAAGAGCAATGGTGACTGCCGACCCCTCCCAAATTCATCAGGTCATAATGAATCTTTGCACTAATGCCTATCATGCAATGCGTGAAAAAGGCGGTATTTTGACTGTGGAATTAACTCAAATTGAAATGTCCGAACAAAATGCTCTGCCCGATTCAAACCTGTTGTCCGGTAATTTTATTAAACTGGAAGTAAAAGATACAGGGCATGGCATGGATCAAAAAACCCTGGAAAAGGCATTTGATCTATATTTCACGACCAAAGATGTTGGAAAAGGCACGGGATTCGGATTGGCTTTAGTTCAGGCAATCGTTGAAAAACACGATGGTTATGTAAAAGCCTATAGCACGCCCGGGAAAGGTTCCAGTTTCAATATTTATCTTCCCATAACAGAAGCAAAACCCGGACATGGAATACTGAAGCAAGAGAAAAAAAAGCCGTTAAACAGGGGAACGGAAAAAATAATGCTTGTTGATGATGAAGAGGATATTCGAACAGCAACCAGGGATTTTTTAAAAGAATTGGGTTATCATGTAACCTCTTTTCCAAACGGGGTACAGGCCTTTCAAGAATTCAAAAAAGACCCTGGCCGGTTTGATTTGATCATCACGGACATGACCATGCCTCAAATGGAAGGCGATGAGCTTTCAGCCAGGATGTTAAACATTAGAAAAAATTTACCCATCATCCTGTGTACAGGATATAGTGAAAATTTTACCAAAACTGAGGCAATTGAAATGGGTATCCGCAAATATCTTCAAAAACCAGTATTGATAACAAAACTGGCAGCCTTGATTCGTGACGTGCTGGATGAGAAATAACAGCTGCATATAGTTGATCAGGCTTGCAATATTGGCACTTTGTTAAAATTATTCTTTATGATCAAGACGTTGCTAAAAGCACAATAACACAAGCAAGCCATTGGTTCACATTGGTTCACATTGGTTCAAAATTTTCTAATAAGGATAACACCTGCCGTTATGAGAGCAATCCCTGCCAGGCGCTGAATGGAAAAAGCTTGTACGGGCACGCCCAAAAGACCGTAATAATCCATAAAAACCGCCATTATCATCTGTCCTGCCACCACAAGGCCAAAGGTAAGAGTTGCCCCAAGTTTTGGTGTCAAAATGATAACCGCTGTAACATAAAAGGCCCCCAGAAAGCCTGCCGACCATACAGACCAGTGAAGACCAAAAGCCTGCCGGATACTGTAAAAATCCACCCGGATCACCACGGCATAAAAAAAAAGGGCTGCCGATCCAACTGCAAATGATATCAATGCCGCATATACAGGATCTCCAACAGCACGTCCTATTTTACCATTCAGCCCGGCCTGTATAGGTGCAAGCATTCCTGCAACCAGGGCAAGAAACAATAAAAAAAATTTCATGAAATATCTTTATCTCCGATTTAAATATTGTCATAACATACCCCAGCCAGGAATATTTATTCAAGCCCTGTTTTTTTCATCCCCTGATTAGTATAAACCGATTAAAATAAAACAAGCGCCTATTCAATGTTCAAATATCTGTTCGTTCACAACCCATTTGTACCGGTTTTTTTTCCATTAGATTAAAAAAAATGGGAAAAATCCAGTTCAGATACTATTGAAACACTTGATTTTACACCTTTGATGATGCTAATTTCCTTTTCATGAATAAAACAGACCTTATCTCTCTTCACGGGGGTCACAGCGGACAGTATTGCAACCATGCAAGGGATCTGCTTGAAGATATCATCCAGCGTTATATCGAACTTGGATTTACCCGCGTAGGAATTACAGAACATGTCCCACCGTTGAACGACATGTTTTTATACCCGGATGAAAAAGCACTCCATCTCACAGCTGCTGATCTATATCAAAGGTTTAAAGCTTACTTTAATCAGCTGGCGACATTGAAAAAAAAATACAGACAAACCATCAAAATATTTGCCGGGATGGAGACCGAAACATATACGGGCTATGCCGATCATATCAAAGAATTGATCTTAACATTTCAACCCGATTATATTGTCGGCTCTGTCCATCATGTTAATGATATCTGTTTTGATTATTCCAAAGAAGACTATGACAAAATTGTGTCCATTTGCGGTTCTCATGATGCCGTGTATGAAAAATATTTCGACCTGCAATATGATATGATAAAAACTCTTAAGCCCTTTGTTATAGGACATTTTGATCTGATCAGAATCTATGACAAAGATTATAAAAAACGGATTTTAATGCCGGCTGTCGATAAAAAAATCAAACGCAATTTAAAGCTTATCAAGTCCTTGAAGCTTGTCCTGGATTTTAACCTGCGGCCCCTGGCAAAGGGAAAAAAAGAACCCTATATCACAGAATCAATCCTGAAAACTGCAAAAAAAATGGGGATTCGACTTGTTCCGGGAGATGATTCCCATGGTGTCAATGAAGCCGGTCTCCATGTTGATATGGCAATCCATAGATTAAAAAAAATGGGATTTGATACAAAATGGCCTGATCCTGTGCTTGTAGCTTAAACTTTAAAAGGAAACCAGATGAAAGCTGTGGTTCAGCGGGTAAAAAAAGCCCAGGTAAAAATTGATAATACAATTGTTTCCAGTATTGGCAACGGACTTTTGGTGTTGCTGGGGGTTCAGGAGGATGACACGCAAAAAGATGCGGATTTTCTTGTGGAAAAAGTCATCAACCTGCGCATATTTGAAGATGATAACGGTAAAATGAACATTTCTCTTAAAGATGTAAAAGGAGAACTTCTGGTAGTATCCCAGTTTACCCTGCTGGGAGATTGCCGCAAAGGCAGAAGGCCCTCGTTCATAAAAGCCGCACCTCCTGAAAAGGCAATTGAACTTTACGAATATTTTATCAGCCAGGCACTAAAATTTGGCATTGCGACAAAGTCGGGTGTTTTCCAGGCAATGATGGATGTCTCCTTGATCAACCAGGGACCAGTCACACTTCTTTTGGACACACAAGAAAAATAATAAAAAGCCAACCAATAAAAAAAGATAACAATGAAACCTGAAAATATTTCCATTATTCTTGTTGAACCCCAGGGACCGATTAATATCGGCTCTGTCTGCCGGACCATGATGAATTTTGGATTTACCCAACTTCGCCTGGTAAACCCCACAAAACACTATAAATCACTTCTGGCAAAAAAAATGGCCTTAAGCGCATTTACCGTTCTTGAAAATGCCGCAATTTTTGATGATCTTTCATCCGCCCTTTCAGATATACAGATCGCCTTTGGCACCACCCGTAGGTTCGGCAAGTATCGAAAAAACTTTTTCACCCCGTCCGGGGCTGCAGAAAAACTCGGGCAAACAAATGATAACACAAGTTGCGCCCTGGTACTGGGTCCGGAGGACACAGGGCTTGAGACAAAGGATCTGGATCTTTGCCATCATTTTATTACCATCCCCACCCATGATGCCTATCCGTCCATGAATTTGAGCCATGCCCTTGCCGTGCTGTTGTACGAAGTTTCTTTAAAATCTGATAAAGGAAAAAAGTTTTTTGATCCTCAACCCAAAAAACTTGCTGCCGGAGATGAAATTGAACATATGTTTGCCCATATGAAAAAAAGCCTTGTACAGATTGATTTTCTTGATAAAAAGAACCCTGATCACCTTTTACGCACATTCAGACGGCTCTTTGGTGCGGCAGGACTCACCTCCAGGGATGTCAGAATCATCCGGGGAATGATGAGCCGCATCGACTGGACGGAAAAACAAAGAAGGAAATATAGCAATGTTCACAATGGATGATCTTCTGGAAGTAGCAATAACAATGGAAAAAAATGGAGAATCCGTTTACAACACCTCCATTAAAGAAGTCAAAAACAAGGATTTAAAATCCATGCTCAAATGGATGGCCAATGAAGAGGCATCCCACGGCAAATGGTTCACAGACCTGAAAAACAGCTTTTCTCTTGAAATGGAAGAAGCCGAGCTGAAAGAAATGGTTCCACAGGTGTTGCAGGACATGATGGGAGAAAAAACTCTCTCCCTTGATGATGTTGATTTCAGTAAGATAAAAACACTTTCCAAACTTCTGGAGACTTTTATCAAATTTGAAAATGAAACAATCTTGTTCTATGAGCTTTTTGAAATGTTTATCGAGGATAAAACCGTATTGGAAGGGTTAAAAAAAATTATCCTGGAAGAAAAAAGCCATGTTGATCAATTAGAGTCCATGCTTGCATCTTTGCCCCCGGAATAACTGCCACAGGCAGATCTGTTATTTCACATTGGTTTGCCCACAAAAAAACATGAAAGTCAAGGTTTGGATTTTTCAAGACTTGCATATAAATATTTGTTGTAATACCAGGCGCTCAAGAATGAAGCGCCTGGTATTCAAAACGGTAAATCTTAAAATATATTATATTTTTTTTACGCTAGCTGTTCCTTGATCATCTCCTGGACAAGCTTGGGATTGGCCTTGCCTTTGGAAACTTTCATGGCTTGCCCCACAAGGAATCCCATGGATTTTTTATTTCCGTTTTTATAGTTGGTCACTGCAGACTCATTGTCAAAAATAATCTTGTCGACTATTTTTGCAAGCTCAGTTGTATCAGAGACCTGTCTGAAACCAAATTGATCAACAATCTGCTGAGGTGTTCCATCAGTATCAAAAAGTTTTTCCAGCACAGACTTGGCTGAATTTGAATTGATCTCATTTTTTTCAAGCATTTGGATCAGGCCTGCAAATCTTTCAGGCGTGACACTGGTATCTGCCAGGGTCTGTCCGTGGGCCTTTAATGCAGGAAGCAGCTGGGTTGCCATCCAACCGGCGGTCATGCGGGCAGGTGCGCCAAGAGTAACAACTGATTCAAAAAACTCGGAAATTCCCCGTTCGGAACTCATGAGTACTGCTTCGTCCCGGGTTAATGCATAGTCCTGGACAAACCTTTTTACCTTGTGGCCGGGCATCTCAGGAAGAAGGGCTTTTATCTTTTCAAGCCAGGAGTCGGTCAGGACTATCATCGGAACCGAAGGATCGGGAATGCATGGGCCTTCAAACTTGGCCCGCATGGCCGTGGTAACATGTTTTTCAGGGTCCCACAGCCGGGTGTGCAAAATAATGGGTTCATTGTTGTTGACAGCCTCGATCTGACGCTTGATCTCATAGGCAATGGCATCGCCCACATGGTGGATGGAATTCATGTTTTTAACTTCCACCTTGGTATTGAGCTGATCACTGCCTTCCGGCCGAATGGAAATATTTGCATCACACCGCATGGTTCCAGATTCCATGCTGCACTCGGCACAGCCCGTATACCGCACCTGGTTTCTTATGGCCTTTAAAAATTCCATGGCATCATAAGGGCTTTTAAGCTCGGGTTCAGTGACAACTTCGACAAGGGGTGTGCCTGCGCGGTTGAAATCCACCAGACTTATGGGAAGACGGCCTTCGGTTTCATGAACCAGTTTTGCCACATCTTCCTCCATATGAACATGGTGGAGCCGCAATTTTTTGGGATTACCCTGTTCGTCCTGAATTTCCACCCAGCCTTTTCTGGCAAGGGGCTTATGTGCCTGGGAAAGCTGAAAACCCTTGGGAAGATCAGGATAGTAATAGACTTTCTGATCAAAGGCACTTTCGCTCTGAATCTCACAATTAAGGGCAAGACAGGCAAGGGTCGCCTTTTCCAGTACTTCCCGGCTCAAAACCGGCAGGGCTCCCGGCAGCCAGAGGCATACAGGACAGACATTGGTGTTTGGATCATCACCCGGCGTATTGGCGCAGTCGCAAAATATTTTGGTGGCCGAATTCAGCTGTATATGGATTTCAAGACCTATTACTGCTTCATATTTCATGATTACATCCCTCCTGTATGGATATCGGATACGCGTCCTGCAAGGGCAAGCAATTTTGCGTCATCAAACCGTTTACCGATCAGCTGAAGGGCTGGCCGACCTCCGGCATCACCATTGACAGACCCTGGGATGCAAATCGACGGATTCCCGGTCAGGTTGGCAAGGAGGGTCAATGAAAAAGCATCATAAAACTCAGATACAATGTTTGGATTTTCAGGCGTTTGTCCAAATCTGCCCGACACGGGCAAAACAATCATGTCCACGGTTTCAAAGGCTTTTTCAACGGATTCAATTAGCCTGGCCCGGATGCGGCAGGCATCCAGAAATGCTGAATAGTTCTGATATTGAAAATATCCTCCCTGGAAAAGATAGGCTTTGACCAGCGGGCCAAAGGATTCGCCCCTGGAATGAATGTACATATCATTCCAGTTTTTTACCGACGTTCCTGTTCTGTGGCCGTACCTGACACTGTCAAACCTGCCGGCACTGGACGATGCTTCCACTGTTCCGATCACGTTGTGAACTGTTCCGGCAAGAGAAAAATCCTTGATATCAACTGTCTTGCTCTTGACTCCTGCCGTGTCCAGTTTTTCAACTGCCTGTTCAAACTCTTTATTTTCATCCTGACCCATGGCCGTACTCCAGTCTAAGATCACACCCATGGTCATGGGACTGTCCTGAAATGCTTCAGGCTGACGAAATTGGGACAAGGCCTTCTCAATGCCGGCTTCATCCATGGACGGATCACGCTCATCAACTCCGGCCATGGTGCGGGCTGTTGTTGAAATCGTCTCAAGAGAATTTGAAAGTATGCCGCAGCTTTCCATTGAAGGAACAAGGCCTATAAGGCCGCAACGGGAAATAAGGCCGTAACTCGGCTTAAATCCAAAGCAACCTGATCTTAGCGCTGCTATTCTTGCTTCCCCGGTGGTGTCGGTCTTGAGTACGACATCACAAAGGTCGCTTTTTACGGCATCACCACCTGTATCCTTGTCAAGGCCCAGACCCAGTTCGCCCATGGCGGTTCTACCTTTAAGGTATGCGCCTGCATCGCGCAAGCGTGCTATAAGCGTAGCGTCTTCAAGGGCCACATAATTTTCAAGGGCCATGGATTGGGCATCCGTGGGCCAGTTTTCTACGGATATGTTGGACTCAACCGCCACGCGGGTATCAGCCATAGGGCCATCCGCCGCTGGCAGGGTTGAGGTATTTATATAGGTAAAGATCTTAGATTCCATTAAAAATCCTTTTGTGTTTCCCAATTTTTATATAACGGCCATGACAGATCACTCTGCCACAACAAATAATGAAAGATATTTAATTTCAGCAGGTTAAAAGGTCTTTCATATAAACTGCCAAGGGCAGACGTGGTGTTTTACCTTGGTTTGCCAGCAGCAGTTACTCAAGTATGCTTGCAACCCTGAAATAATCTCCCTTTACAGAAGGTGCATTTTTTAACAGCGCCCCGGTTTCAACGAATGAAGATCGAGTTGCTGAACTGCCCTTTCTGAAACAATTTTGCCCCCGGACAACCGAGATGGCAGGCTCGTATTCCTGTGCAATGCCAAAGACAGCTTGAGCCATTTTCACTGCATCGTCAAGCGCGCTTTCAATCATGGGACGTTCATTGTCCTCAAAACCGATCCTGGAAACCCATGAAAGGTAGTCAATGGTATCCTGCTCCTGATCGGAACCCGGCAATGATTCTGCTTTTCCAAGATCCAGCAGGCCCAGTTCAGCCAGCTGCTCATGAGCCACCAGGGATGGTGCCTGGGTCAGGGGACAAAAAGCGCTTCTGTTCTTGGGAAAGGCCGTTACTTCCCGTATGGATGGGGTTTTCATAATCATTGCCACCACCCGGTCCATACCAAGGGCAAGTCCGCCATGGGGCGGTGGACCAAAATCAAGGGCCCGGAGAAAAAACCCGAATTTTTCTTCTGCCTCACTCGGTGAAAGTCCCAGGGCTGCAAAAACCTTCTGCTGGGTAGCCGGATCATGGATACGGATACTGCCGCCGCCCAATTCCTCACCATTGACAACAATATCATAGGAACGGGATAAAAGAGATAGCAAGTCTTCCTGGTCAGCGGGATCAAAATCAATTCGATCCGGTGCGGTAAACGGATGATGGCTGGAGGTGACTCCCTCTTCCGTGGGCTCAAACAATGGGAAATCCGTAACCCAGACAGGTACGAATTTATCTTTGGGAATCATATCAAGGCGATCCGCAACATGGAGCCTGAGACGCCCAAGAGCCGAATTGACAAGTTCCAGAGAAGGATCTGCTATGATGAGAATCACGTCTCCATCCGAGGCATTAAATCGCTTGATTATGGTTTGTTGTTCTTCTTTGCTGAAAAACTGAACAATATTGGAATCAAGCTGATCTCCAGTCACCCGCATCCAGGTCATGCCTTTGGCACCAAAGCCTGGAACTATCTGTTTTGCGTATTCATTCTGGAGAACATTTTTGCTCAGGCTCTCAGAGGCCTGTTTGACGTTAATTCCCTTGATCACCCCGCCCCGCTGAAGGATCTGTTTGAAGATGCTGTAGCGTGTCTGTGTAAAGATATCGGTTGCCTCGACAAAATACATTTCAAACCGCAGGTCAGGCCGGTCTGATCCGGTTTTGTCCATGGCTTCCTGCCAGGTCATGTGGGGAAACGGCCTTGGAAGATTTGTTCCACCGATTTCAAACATCCGGCACAACAATTCTTCTATAAGATTAAAAATAAACTCTTCATCAATAAAAGATGCTTCAAGGTCCAGCTGGGTAAACTCGGGCTGGCGATTGGATCGCAGGTCTTCATCTCTGAAGCACCGGGTGATCTGGTAGTATCGCTCAAAGCCAGCCACCATGAGCAGCTGCTTGAACAGCTGCGGGGACTGCGGCAGGGCATAAAAATGCTTTGGATTAACTCTGCTGGGAACCAGATAATCCCTTGCGCCTTCCGGCGTACTCCGGGTCAGGATCGGTGTTTCAACCTCGATAAACTCATTTTGGTCCAGAAACTCACGAACACAGGCGTTGATTTTGTGCCGTTTGATGAGAAACTGCTGCATACCAGGACGTCTAAGATCCAGATAGCGGTACTGAAGCCTTAAATCTTCGGATACCGGCTCGCGGCTTATGGTTTCATTTGTGCTGCCCATCATGGCTTTTTCAGAAATGGGAAACGGAAGGTTGTCTGACCGGCTAAGGATTGTCATATCGGTTACGATGATTTCAATGTCTCCGGTCTCAATATTTGGATTTTCCGTTCCCTCTGCCCGTTTTACGATTCTGCCAAAAACAGTAATGCAATATTCACTTCTAAGGGATGTGGATTGCCGGCAAATTTCTTCCGGGGTAAATTCAGGGCTGAAAACCAGTTGCACAATCCCGCTTTTGTCCCGGAGATGGACAAAAAGTACTTCCCCGTGGTCCCGAAGCGCATCAACCCAGCCTGCAAGATGAACGGTTTTATCGATATCGGCCGACCCCAGTCGGCCGCAATTGGATCTGTCATTGTACTGCATAACGCAAGATTCCTTTTCCTATGGGAGTAACTGCCACTATATTCCCGATTGCTATAGAAAAGAATTTAATTTTTGTAAAGAGAAAAGAAAAAAAAAGGCGGAACAGATATCAATATCCGCCCCGCCTCTTAAGTGTTTTAGATCAGAAGTTATGCTTTTTTAAAGATATAATTAAGCTGACCGTTTGACAGTACATTTGTGACCGTAGTCATCTCCATACCGATTTTTACTTCATCGTCTGGGATGGAGCTGTCTAATCTGCCAAAGACCTTGTAATCGCCATAGTCAAGAAGTGCGATTGAATAGGGGACATCAGCCTCAAAACCAATGGGTGCAAATTCCAGTTTGCTGTAAGTACGCAAAATGCCTTTTCCTTGAACATCAAACCAGTCCATTTCTCTTGAAAGGCACTTGGCACAGTCTGCTCTGGGAGGAAAATACTTTTCTCCGCATCCTTTGCAGCAGGTTCCGCTTACTTTACCTTCTTCAAGTTTGGTTACAAAATCGTTCACCTTTGTTATGGAGGTAAAACTAACCGTTCCAAATTTTTTAAATCTATCGTCTACTTCTCTTTTTCCCATTTCTTACCTCCCAAAAATGGTGACATTACCATACAGGCCTACGCCACCAATGTTATGGACCAATCCGAATTCAGGATCTTTTACCTGCATTTCGCCTGCTTCGCCTCTCAGCTGAAGAACTATAGTTCTTATTTGTGATCCGCCTGTGGCTCCGATGGGATGTCCTTTTGAGAGCAGTCCGCCGTCTACGTTAACAGGGATGCTTCCCTCTTTGTAGGTTTCCTTGCTCTTGATCAGGTCTTTTCCCTCTCCAGGTTTTGCAAAACCAAGATTTTCATAGGCCATCATCTCTGCAATGGTAAAACAGTCATGAACTTCTGCAACATCAATATGCTGAGGTGTGATACCTGCCATTTTGTATGCTTCGGCACCTGCCATTTCACCGGCTGTAAGGCCTGAAAAAACGTCTCTTCCGGCAAGATTTACCGTAGTGGATGCAGCACCGATACCCCTGATCCATACAGGTTTTTTAGCGAACTGCTTTGTTTTTTCCTCATTTGCCAGGATAATACATGAGCTGCCGTCAGCGTTTGCACAACAATCTCCTACCCGAAGAGGGCTTGCAACTGGATTTGACATGGGGCTTTTGGGATCTTTGAACATTTCAAATGTTACGGGCTTGCGATATACTGCCCGGTCATTAATTTGTCCATATGTAGATGATTTAACTCTGATAAGTGCCAGATCATCAGGCGTAGTACCATATTTTGCCATATGTCCCTGGGCATACATGGCATAATAAGCGGGCATCATTGTCCCAAACGGGCTTTCCCACTGAATATCAGCTCCACGTCCCATTCTTTCCTGTGATTCGGCTGATGTGATTTCCGACATCTTCTGGAAACCAACAACTGCAACAACATCATGAAGACCGGATTCAATGAGAGAATAAGCAACTTTTACGCCCGTGCTGCTTGAAGAACAAAGAGTTTCCACATAAAATGTTGGCTGAGGGGTCAGACCCAGATATTCTGCCATTACGCCTGCAGCTGAACGTTGTTTATCATATTCCGGAGAAGAACAGACAACAGAAGCAGCTATATCTGTTGTTTTAATATTCGCATCCTTTAAAGCGTCACTGAAACCTTCAAAAGCCAGTTCTTTGATCGAACCAGGGTAGCCTCGAACAAAGGAACTTTGGCCTACTCCAATAACTCCTACTTTACCCATACGTAACCTCCTAAAATGTATTGGAAATTTTACAGCCTTTGCCGGAATCCAAAATTCGGATTTGTTATCAATGCTTTGCAAACTAACAGTTGCAAGCTAACAAGCAAATAGCCGCAATTAAATTAAGCAATCTTAAATGGTAAACGAGTATATGGCATGGAAACTTATGGGTCAAGCTAAAAGGGAAATTGATTGATATTCATTTAATATGCTCAGTTCAATAACTGATCATATTAAATGTTTTTTTATATCCAAGCCCCTCCTACTTTAATTAATCATAACTTATTGGGGTTTCTCCATCCGACATGGCAGGCTCTATCAATGTCTTCCATACAGGGTACTCACATGTTCCAAGATGAGTGTGCATATATGATCCAAAAAATCATGCCATTTTAGCATTGGTTGATATAAATTCGTTCAAGTCTGAATCCAGTATGTTTTTGAGTTCAATAAAATTATCTTCCCTGGTTTCCGTAAACAAAAACCCAAAGACAGGATACTTTTTATAATCAATTTTTCTTAATTCCAAGGGATTTTCAAAATTTGAAACCAGCTTGTCATAATCAAACGATGAGATATCTTCCACGTCTATGCCCGTGGAATTATCCAATACAACAACACTGAATAGTTTGCCTTCTTTTCCTTTGAGAACCTCATGCCAATCCGGTTTTTTTTGCTGATAATAATAAAGGTAAGGATTAAATCCATAGGCCAGAAAGGATAAATCAGCAGTGGTACACCAGCCGCCAAACCGCATGGGATTGACCTCAATGGGCAATAAGGTTCCATTTGTTTGCCGTCTAAGTTCAATATGTACAGGAAAATTTTTTACCCCGGCAAGCTTGCCTATTTTCCCGGCAAAATCCGTAAATTCTTCAAGATTATTTTCAATAATCACTTTGGATGAACTGTAAACCCTGTCACTGACATCTGTGTCCGAAGCAAACGTATGGTTGAGGATGCCTAAAATGACCGGTTCACCAATTGAATTATAATAAGCGTCAACAGCAAACTCATCGCCGTCAATACATTGTTCAATAATAAAAGAGCGTGTACTTAACACCTGTTGAGGATATAAATCTTTGATTTGCTCTATTTGTACAAAAATAGACTCAATCGTATCACCCCACTGCGCATAATTTGAAACCTTGTACACCCCCATGCTGAAAAAACCGACACTGGGCTTGATAATAAAGGGCAAGGGAAGTTGATCAAACCGGATTTTCTTCAAATCTTCAATCAAAACCTCTTTAAAATAAAAATCAGGAAAGATTGACCGGGTCAGCTCTCTAAATTTCACTTTGTCTTTAAACAAGGCTATTTTTTGGGGCAGACAATTGAATTTTAAATGCTTGGATATCCAACCTATTGAATTTTCAGATGTGGTATAAATGATAGTATCGTCCTTGTCTTGGACTATTTTAACAGCCTCATCCTCACTGATCAATTTTGTCTGGCCATACAGATCTAACTGTTTTGCCATATCCGTAGCAACCACAGGAATGGCATTGTCCCTGAGGGTTGTTTTAAAAAACTCAGAGATATAGGGTTTGTCTACAAAAAACATATTTTTTGATCCATTATTATCAATAATTATTAAAGTGATAAAAAATTACGACGTCCGGCTATCCAGAATTTCCAAAATCTTTTTACATTTATGTTCCGCCCTTATTTTCATATCTTTTGCCTGTTTCAGGGTTTTATCTTTAAAACTTTTATCCATTATGTCCGGAAGGTTAATCACAACATTTTGATAAGCCCCCAGGATGCCTGTTTTTAAAGCCATTGCCCCGACTTGAACATCTGATTTTGATGCCATATTGCCATACCTGGCTGTCTCGATCATGGCTTCCCAGGCAGCGTCGGCAATCTTCATTGTTGTAAAAGGAACCTCTACGGCTGTTTTCAGACCCTGTTGCAGTGTTTCAAGTTTAAAATCCTTTTGCGCCCGGGTCTCTTCAGGAAGGCCAAGGGCTTGCACATACTCTTTAAAAGCATGGGTGTCGTCATCAATCAAGGGAATCAGGGCTTTGGCCGCATGGTGAAGAGGAGGAATCAGGTCTCGCATTTTTATATCAAGGTGTTCAAATTTTCGAACCCCCAGGGTCAACTTTGCCACCATGGAACCAAGAGCAACACCCATGGCGGCAACAGTGGCCGCAACAGAACCGCCGCCCGGAGCCGAACTTCTTGAAGCAACCTCTTCAATAAATTTTCTCACTGTCAAGCCTGCCAGAGGCTCATTTTTTTCTTCGGCAATGATATATTCGATAATCTTTTCTTTTGGGTTGAACAGGGCCACAGAATTCAGGCCCAGACGCTCAATGGCAAGTCTTACTTTCTGATCTTCCTCTAATACAAAAAGATGTTCTTTTTCAATATAATACTCAGCCGCCATGAGAATGGCTTCCAAAGGAACCAGGCCAACGATCTCAGACCCTGCAACGGCAATATTGAGCTTGTCTGCATCTTTTTTAACTTCTTCAAACAACAGATGAGGCGGTGTAACGTTATAATTGTCCAGGTTTACCGTAACCTGGGCAAGATTATAGTCGTCCACATACCATCCCATGCCTTTGACGGCCTTAAGCCTTCCGGGTTTATCTTTACCCCGGCCGGCTTCCCGCAGATTCAAAGCAATTCGGTGGGCCTGGTTGGGCGTGGAAAGAAGGTTGACGTTATAGGCAATCAAAAAAAACCTTGCCCCGGTGACCGTTGCCCCCCACCCGGGTATAAATTTGGCAGGCCCGAAATCCGGTTTCCACTCTTTTGTGATAATTTTATCTTTTAACCCTTCATACTGACCGTCTCTGATCTGGGAAAGTTTTTTACGATACTCAAGACTTGCTGATTCCTCATACAGATAAACGGGAATGCCCATATTTTCTGCCAACCGCCTGCCGAATTCTTTGGAAATATCAACACACTCCTCCATGGTAACATTGGCGACAGGAACAAACGGACACACATCCAAGGCACCCAGACGGTGGTGTTCTCCTTGATGGGTCTGCATGTCGATTTTTTGTCTTGCCACAACAGCCGCACTCAAGGCTCCTTCCACAACCGCTTCAGGAGACCCCACAAAAGTATAAACCGTTCGATTGGTAGAGTTTCCGGCATCAATATCCAGAAGGCGGCAGCCTTTGGTCTGTAGGATGGCATCGGCTATGGCATTTATAGTTTTTTTATTTCTGCCCTCACTGAAATTAGGCACACACTCCACTATTTTTTTCATACCTGAACATTTCCTTTACCGTGATTGACAATATTGACAATAAAAACTTAGTATTTAATAAAACCCAAAAATATTCTGGCTGATACCTGTAATCAAACCATTTAACGGTTAAGCTATTATACCTATCATTGTGATAGGATTATTTACCTATTATGAGTTAATTAAATTTGCAGTTCCAAGAATTATTTTGTCGATCATTATTAGCATAAAGCAAACAACCCGGCACTATATATAAAATCAAATTTATAATTTTCATTTAAAAAACAGTTTAAAATTTATCTTGCCAGGCAAAACATGAAAATCAAAAGCTTCATATAGCAAGCTACTTTTTCAGATCATTGAAGGCCTTCCATACGACGACTCTGTTGCGACCCAGAGATTTAGCTTCATAAAGAGCCTGATCTGCACAATCCAACGATCTTGAGACATTCTGATCGTATTCATCAACCAAAGCAATTCCTATACTGCAGGTTACCTGAACCGTCTGGCCATCAGGGGCGATAAATTTTTCATTTTCAATGCGCTGCCTCATTCGTTCCGCAAATTCTTCCGCACCTGCAAGCCCGGTGCTGCTCAGCCCGATACAAAATTCCTCACCCCCATACCGGCCTGAGATATCCGTATTCCTGGTATGGATCTGAATATTCTTGCCTGTCCTGGCCAAAACCTCATCACCAAAGAGATGACCGTAGGTATCATTTACATGTTTAAAATGATCAAGATCAATCATCAGCACTGAAAACGGCTGTCCATAACGGACCGCCCGGCTCACTTCCATTGTAAATCGCTCAAAAAAATAACGCCGGTTATAAAGCCCTGTCAAATCATCTATCCTGGCAAGCTTCTCAAGCTGTTTGCGCTGTTCTTCAAGCTGTTGCATCAAAGATGCTTTTTCCAGTGCATAGGTTATGGCACGACGAAGGTGAGACGGCTCCATGGCCTCTTTGACAATATAATCGGCAAACCCTGCTTTCATAGCCTCCACAGCTATAAATTCATTCCCCATTCCCGTCAGCATGATCATTGGCTGACAGCAGCCAGCCTCTTTCATGGCCTGAAAAACATCAATCCCCGTATGACTGCCGAGCAGATAATCAATAAAAACCAGGTCGGCTGACTGGCTGGAAAGGACGGCCTGATCTTTTATCGAGGTTGACAAACTCGTGAATTCCACGCTCATATCGGGAATATCAGCTATGTTCCTGCGCAACAATTCAATATCTGCCGGATCATCATCAATGACCAGCAACTTCAATGTTTGTTCGCCCATTGAATTATTCACCCCGCTTTGGCAATACAACCACCTGGAACCAATAATTTTCCAAAGCATGAATGAGATCAATAAATTTCGTAAAATCAACCGGTTTGGTTATAAAAGATTTAACCCCCAAATCATAGCTGCGAAGGATGTCTTCTTCCTGGCTTGAAGTGGTAAGGACAACAATTGCCAGGTGGGGCAGGTCTTTCCGCGTCTTGATTTCGGCCAAAACCCTTCGTCCGTCAATTTTAGGCATATTCAGATCCAGCAGGAAAAGATCCGGCCATGGTGATGTTTCAGGATCTGTATATTTGCCGCGCCGGAAAAGATAGTCAATGGCTTCTTCTCCATCCTGGACAATATGGAGTTCATTTTTAATTTTCCCCTCTGCCAGAGCGCGCCGAGTTAATTCCTGGTCCCCTAGATCATCTTCCGCCAACAGTATTACAGCAGGTCTTTCCATCCTCTATCTCCTGATTCCATCTTCATTATGATCATAAAAAATTTTTAACACGGCTTTTTATTAAGCCTTTTTCAAAGTAAAAACAAACAGACTGCCTTTTCCCGGCTCGGATTTTACACTAATTTTACTGCCATGACGTTCTGCAATTTTCTGGCAGATGGCGAGTCCGATACCGGAACCGTCATATTCACTTCTTCCATGCAAGCGTTTAAAGGGCTGAAAAATCTGCGTCTGATATTCCGGTCTGATACCGATACCATTATCCCTAACCCCTAATTCGACACCATATCCAGTGATTTCTGCCGTAAGGCGTATCTTGGGCTGGGTCCCCTGGGTGAACTTTACGGCATTGCCGATAAGATTCTGGTAAAGCTGTGTAATCAAAGCCCTGTCTCCGATAACCAAAGGAAACTCTTTCCGGTCTATATGTGCATGAGTTTTTTCCAAACGAGTTGAAAGTGCATACAAAGCATCATCAATACATTTGTCCAAATTGATCTTCTCAATATTCATATCCTTTCGTCCTGAACGGGAAAAAGCCAGCAGATCCTGTATCAATTTTTGCATCCTGGATGCAGCATCTGAAATAAAGTCAAGATCTTTTTCAACGTTTTCCGGCAGGTCCTCCCCCAAATCCTTTTTCAGAAGACTGGAAAAAGCGGTCAGCTTGCGCAACGGTTCCTGTAAATCATGGCTGGCAATATAGGTAAAATCATCCAGTTCCTCATTCCGCCGGGTTAAATCTTTCATTAATTCCTTCAATTTTTTCTCACCCTTTTTGCGGACCTTTATCTCTTCTTCAAGATGCTTTGTTCTTAATGTAACCTGTTTTTTCAAGGACAGGGACCATAACAGCAGTATTCCGCAAAGAGCTATAATACCAGCAACCCAGCCTATAAGAGATTTCAGGATTTGACCCATGGAAATCTCAACAGGGTCATAAGCACCGAACCATTTTTCATATATCGTGCGGTATTGACCTGTTTCCTTAACAATTAGAAGACCCTGGGTCAATTGTTCTGAAAGAACCTGATTGCCATGTTTTACAGCAAAGCTGAAAGGTCTTTTATAAGCTTCCATAACCATTGGTGATATTTCAATCTTTTTTAAATCCATCTTTTTGAGAAATATAAGTCCGACCAATTTTGGTATAAGCGCAACATCCCCCTTCCCGGATGACAATTTTTCAAGAGTCTCTGGAATACTGTTAGTCAGAATCAGCCGGTCCGGTGATATAGAATCAATGGATTGCAGGTAATTATGGGCCTGGTCCTGTTTCATCACAAAAATGGTCTTGCCATAAAGGTCTTCCATGGATTCTATTTTTTGCTCACCCTCTCTTGTAAAAAAAGCATCAAAGGCAATGGTATGCGGAACTGAAAAATCGAAATATACATCCCGATCCTTGGAATAAGCCATCATGGGCAAAAGGTCAACTTTCCCGGCTTTAAGGCTCTCCACGGCTTTATTCCAATCATCAACCCGGATGTCAAGCGCCAGGTCAATTGCCTGTGTAACCGCTTTTATCAGATCAACGCTGAAACCGTCCGGTTCTCCTTGTTTGTTTACAAAGGTATAAGGATAATAATTATCAACAATAATGGTACTCAACCGTTTGGATTGAATGCCGGCATCGGACACCCAGCCATAGAGGTGTGCAGGGGAAACGAAAATCATAAAACACATCACCAAAGGAACTAAGGATATCTTCCGGAAAGGATGCAAACAAGAAGAGACGGATATATCAACAAGAAACACTATAGATTTCCTTAAAATAAGAGTTTATGCGTTATATCATTCCATACTGTGACTGTAAACTAACAATTTCCGCCTTTCTTCGGTTGGTAATAATAATCTTTGAAAAACCGCTTGCGTGATGCCAACATGGGAACACCGGCATTTTCATGCCATCAAAAGACTGCATCACACTGGAAACACTTCAATTATCCGGTTTGCGATTATTGATTCGTGTCTGCAGGCTTCCTCTACGGTATCAGGAGCATGCAAGAATCCGCCTTTTTTGTATTCCCAGCCCCAAATCTCATACCGAATCTTATGCTTTAAGCTGTACATGCGATTTATGGCATTTGCTCCTTCAAGAATATACATATCCAGCTTAAAAAGTGGAGGAAAACGCATTGTTGAGGCGATTCGCGGTATCCAACCGTCGTACAGTCTAAAAATATCACTAAAGGTCAGGCGAACTTTCCATCTTTCAGAAATAACCAATCCGCTTTCCTTTATTCTTTGCTCAATAAAAACATTTTTTCCTGTAATATAAGCCTCTGACTTTAGAAGGCAAAAAGTCTTCTGTATATTTTCCACTTGTTGATCCATTTTACAAATAAAATTATGGACCGTTGTCCATTATTCACTAATAACGCCCATGGCAGATTGACCTGCCACAACAAAAAACAAAACAAATCTTATTCCAACAGGTTAAAAATTATTTGATCATATAAATTAAAAGACATTGACTATATCATAACCACTTATCAACAGTCAATTTTCACTGTCTTCAGTTGTTTGACGAGGCTCAAAAGTTGTTTGACGAGGCTCAAACAAGAGCCTCATCTGATTTTATTTTAAATTTTATTTTTCAGGGACGGAAACCGGGACGCATCGGTATGGGGGTAAAATTTGGCACCGGAAAACATGTTCATGAATTCCTGGTTGACGTTCAGTTCAATATAGGTGATAGACTGCCTGATGGTCATGATCCTTTCAAAGGCGTCCGGGTCTTGTAATAAAACCTTTGCCCCGCCAAGAGAGCTGTTGCCCAGGACTTCGAATGTTGAGATGGGAATATCCGGAAGCATGCCGATGGAAATGGCGGACACAGGATTGATAAAAGACCCGAATGTTCCTGCCACATAAAACTTTTGCAACTTTTCAAACTCAAGCCCTGCCGTATTCTTCACGATCACTTCCAATATGGTGTACATGGCTGCCTTGGAGCTGGTCAAAGAGTTCAAATCCACCTGGCTTAAGCAGATGGGTTTCCCGGTTCCGGAATGGCTTTCATCCACAAGGACAAACTCCATGATTCCTTCTCGTTCAAACAGCCTGTCACCACAGACCTGTTTGGAAAACTTGCCCCGAATATCAATGCGTTTGGATAAAAACAGGCTTGCTGCCAGATCAATCATGCCGGACCCGCAGATACCTATGGGTTTTTGATCCTCTATGGTATGTATTTTCAGGTCAGAAGAATCCGGATCAATCCAGACCCGATCTATGACACCGGGTTTTGCCGTCATGCCCATTTTACTGACCCCGCCTTCAAGAGCAGGTCCTGCAGCACCGGCACAGGCAATAAGCCAGTCACGGTTTCCCACAACTATTTCCGCATTGGTTCCCACATCCACCATTAGACAGGGTTCTTCTTTTTTATCCAGTTCCGAATAAAGAATACCGGCAATCAGATCTCCGCCAAAATAGGAACCTATATTGGGAAACAAAAATGCCGCCCCTCTGTCATTGATATCCAGTTTCAAATTTCCCGCCGGCTGGGTATCCGGGATATTCACACAGGGAATATAGGGTTCCTTGATGATCTCAAAAGATTCAATCCCTAAAAACAGATGGGTCATGGCGGTGTTACCGGCTCCGGTAACCAGATAGACGTCTTCTTTACTGCAGCCGTTCTCTTCACACAGGGCCGCTATATTATGATTCACGGCCTCTATCACCAGGCGGTTCAATTCATCCAGCCCGCCTGGCTGATTGGCATAATGAATCCTTGCCAGGACATCCGGCCCGATGCCTGCCTGGGGGTTATCAAACCCCTGTTCTCCGATCTGCTGTCCTGTTTCAAGATCTATCAGCGACATCACAATTCTGGTGGTGCCGATATCAATGGCTGTTCCCAGAACCGGGTTGTCATACCCGGGATTCAAAAGATCCAGCAGTATCCAGGAGTGCCGGTTTTTAAACAGAACAGCCTTTGCCTGAAAGCCCCAGGATCTTAAATTTGAAGGCAGGTGTTTTAGCACATGTAACGGAATCAGAATCTGATCCGCCTCCAGCTCATCCATAAGACTTTTTTCCAGTCTCTGGGCATCTGCCGTGTTATCATTTAAACTCGGGCGTTCAACCAAAACGGTGCGAACAAAACCTTTTTTCTTCATAATTTGCGCAACCTTTCCAGACGCGCCTTTACTTTTGGAAAATAATTGAGTTCCGTATGGGGAAGGAACAATGCGCCCATATAATGATCCATGTACGAAGTAGTTGAAGCCAGTTCAAAGTTTGTCATCATATTGACCACATTTGCCACATCACGTCGAAGAGCATTGGTCAAGGAATTGATCTTGCAGCCCAAAAGGGAACCATTGCCCAGATAAGTCACTTTTTCAGGTTCAATTTCAGGCAGCAGCCCAATGGTAATGGCACTTTCCAGATCCACATAACTGCCAAACCCGCCAGCAAGAATAACCCTTTCCAGATCATGGATTGTCAGCCCTATCTCTTCAAGCAGTGTCAATGTCGCGCTGTACATGGCCCCCTTGGCCCTGATCAGGTTGTCCAGATCAGGTTCTGTAATGGTAATATCCCGGTCGATCTGGGTATTTTCCTTGTACACCAGAACATACTCCCAGATATCATCGGTCTTTCGAATTCTCGGTATATCCAGATTCCGGTTGAATTTTCCCCTGGAGTCTATGACGCCTGTTTCCAGAAGTTTTGCTGCAAGTATGATCAGGCCGGAACCGCAGATTCCCTTTGCCTTTTTGTTGCCGACGGTTATGATCATTGGTTCATAGGTTTCCGGATCAATGGAAAAATCCTCAATGGCCCCTTTGGATGCCCGCATGCCGAATTTTACGCCGCCACCTTCAAAAGCAGGACCGGCTGAGGCTGCTGCACAGACCATCCAGTCCTTATGGCCGATGACGATTTCCGCATTGGTCCCGATATCCATGTACAAGGTCAGCTCACTGGACCGATACATGCCCGAGGCCATGACACCGGCAATAATATCACCGCCCACATAGCTTGAGACTCCGGGATATATCAAAGCAACGGTATGGTCTGCCAGGGCTATGCCAATCTCACTTGCATGGAACGGCGGATACATGACCGATGTCGGCACATAGGGATCCCGACGAATATAGCTGGGATTGATTTTCAGCAGCAGCTGGGTCATGGTGGAGTTTCCGGCCAGGGTAATGGTGGTCACCTCATGCCGACCGATACCGGCTTTTTTAACAATTTTATCAAGGATCGTATTAATGGTTTCAATAACTTTTTGATGAAGGATTTCAAGCCCGTCACCCTTTTCGGTAAAAATAATCCGGGAAATCACATCTTCCCCATAGCTGATCTGGCTGTTGAATTCACCGTGCTGGGAAAGTACCTCTCCTGTCTGCAGATCAAGGGCCTGTCCAAAAACAGTGGTGGTTCCGATATCAACGGCAATGGCAAAATTCCTGTCAGTGGTATCAAAAGGTTCAATATTGACAATTTCATTTTTGCCGTCTTCCCTTACAGGCCTCATGATCGTTACCGTGACCTTGAATTCTCCTTCCCGGATAATATCGGCTATTTTTCTGATCAACGCCAAATTCATGGTCAGGCGGTGTTCATCGTGTTTTAAACGAAGATGATTGATAAGCCTTGCCACATCAGCCTGGTTGTCTTCAGCGGTTGCAGGTTCCAGTTCAAGATAAATCTTTTCCACCGGCGGAATAAACAAGCCGTCCTGCCGCAGTTCATCCACATTTGCATATACGGCTTTTGCCGTATGACGGCTGCCGGTCATTTGATTCAAACGGCTGGTGTCAATCTCGGATTCAATGGGAATTCTCACCACAATATCAGAGGCGATCTGGGACATACAGGCCAGTCGATACCCTTTGTCCTGGTCTTCAGCGGAAAGTTGTTCTGAAATACCGCCTTCCACATTACCCTCTTCTATCAATACCCTGCATTTACCACAGACACCGCCACCGCCACATGAGGCGTTGATGTGAACGCCGGCCTCCATTGCAGCCCGGATCAGGCTCTCATTATCATCAACCTCAACGCTTACATTATGAGGCAAAAATTTTACTGAATATGTCATTATATTACATCCTTTTTTGAATGTGTTTGTTGAATTTAAAAAATTGAAAAGAAGTATAAACATTCTCTCACTGATTTGGCAAGTTAACACAATCTTTATTTTTAGTACAATTATACAAGGACTTTTGGATTCCCATTGAATTTTTCACTTTTTTATGGAATTATTAGGGGGTTACCACTAAAAACCGTCTAGTAAATATAATAGATTCATCAAAAGGGGAGCCGGATGAAAAAAATTGATGAAGCCAGATTAAAAAATATTGTCGGGGAACGCAACATTAAAACCGACCCTTGTGACCTGTATGTGTACGGATCTGACTCTTCTGTTCATCATGCACTGCCCTGGGCCGTTGTCAGACCGCAGACAACCGCACAGGTACAGGAAATTATGAGATATGCCAATGAAAATATAATCCCGGTTATTGCAAGGGGCGGCGGTTCGGGAATGTGCGGCCAGACCGTTCCGATCCAGGGGGGAATAGTCCTTGACATGAAGGGAATGAACAAAATTCTTGAAATCAACCCCCAAGATGTCTACTGCCGGGTTCAACCGGGTGTTGTGGATGATGATCTCAACCTTGCTCTGAAGCCTTACGGGGTCTTTTACCCCCCGACACCTGCGTCCAGCAGGATTGCCACCATTGGCGGTGAAATTGCAAATAATGCCAGCGGTGTGAGGTCAGTAAAATACGGTGCAACACGAGATGCCGTTCTTGGCATGAAAGTTGTGATGGCAAACGGCGAACTGGTCACTCTTGGCTCCCATACACGGGTTGAAGCTTCCGGCTACCAGATTCACAAACTCATGGTGGGGTCTGAAGGCACCCTAGGGATTGTGGTGGAGGCAACCTTGAGCTTTGTTCCCCTGCCTGAGTTCAGGTGCATGGGGGTGGCCAATTTTGACTCTCTCAAAGACGCCGGAGAAGCCATCGGGTCGATCATGGCCTCCGGGGCTATTCCGTCAATGCTTGAACTTGTGGACTCGGTTGCCATCAAAGCTGTAAACAAGACCATGAATCTGGGTCTCAAAGAGGTTGCAGCTGCATTGATTTTTGAAGCAGACGGCATGGTAAAAGAAGCTGTGGATTATGAAATCAACAACATGAGAACCATCTGTGAACGACACAACGGCCAGGACATTTATTCAAGCTATGACCCAAAAGAACGGGAAAAAATATTCCTGGGCCGCAAAAAACTGTTTCCCGCTCTCTCAAAGTATGACGACAATCTTGCCAGCACAGCCCTTGCCGACGACATGGCTGTGCCCTACTCGAAAATGGCGCAAATGGCTGAAAAAATCCATGAAATAGCCGACAAAAATAATATTATCATGACTGCTTACGGTCATTGCGGTTCAGGATGCATGCACACCAAAATCCTTATGGACACAAAACGAAAAGACCAGTGGGCATCTGCAAAAAAAGCCATCTCTGAGGTCTATGACTATGTCCGGTCGGTTAACGGGACCACCAGTGCAGAACACGGCATCGGGCTGTCCAAGGCCCAAGCCTTTAAACTTGAGAAATCAGACTCTTTAACGCTTCTGGCCTGCATAAAAAAAGCACTGGACCCCAATAATATTTTAAACCCGGGAAAACTCATGCAGGCCCCTGAAAACTGGGTGACCGCCACCAACTTGAGATATTCCGTGAACTGCTAAATCAAAAGGCGATTGAAATGGAAAATAAAACAAAAAAATTCAAGCATCTTGAAAAATGGCACGCTACACTGGCAAATTGTATCCGGTGCGGATATTGTTATGAACATTGCCCCATGTTCAAGCATACCGGCTGGGAATCCGACGCACCCAGGGCAAAAATAATAACTGCTTTCGGCCTGTTGTCAGGAGAGGTTGAATTGTCAGAATCCGCTGCGAATAAAATGTTTTCATGCTTTTTTTGCGGACGGTGCGAAGCGGCATGTTCATCAGGCGTTACCTTAACCCAAATTTTTACGGATGCCAGAAAAGACCTTGTTGAAATGAACTTCAAAGGGCCCGGCACAACCTCGACAACCAAATTAAATTGTGCCCGCTGCCTTATCTGCGTAAAGGCCTGCCCCCATGAAGCCAGGTTTTTTGACGGAAACGCGATTGTCACGGACCCGTCAAAATGCCAGTCATGCGGCATCTGTATTGAAGTTTGTCCAGCAGGGGCAGCCGATATTGAAAAACATTTTGGAACCGCTAAAATTGAGCTGATTGAAAAGGCCTCTAATTTTTTAACAAGTCATGACTCTGCCAAGGCTATTATTTTTGCCTGCAACTGGTCCTATTACCCGGAGCTTCAGGCATCCATACTCCCGGAATCAGAAATAAAAGATAAAGAGTATGAAATCCTGGTGAACATGTGTGGCGGACGCCTTGAAGCCCATATGTTGATGGCACCCTTTCTTCAAAATGCCTGGGGAGTGATGGCAGCCTGCTGCACAGACAACGAGTGTCGCCATGACGGCAACCTGAGAGCCAAAAAAACAGTTGAAAGCCTTCGCAACACATTCAAAAGCATTGATATTAATCCGGAACGAATTCAGCTTGTCCAGATCCCACCGGGAGACAAGGCATTATTCCAGGCGCAGATTGATACATTTGTTTCAGATCTCAATAAAATGGGTCCCATCCGCTAAAGGGTGGTGTTATGAATAGAGCAAGTGATGTTATGAACAAAGGAATGCTGTTATGAAAATTGATGTTCCCTATGGGAGAAAAGGCTCCATGCCGGTCCGGATAAGTGATGACATCAAGGTCGATTTTCTTGAAGCCAATGATGTCAAAATCGGTGATGAAGAGCAAACCATAAAAAATGGCATTCATACACCGATCAACAGCAAAACCTTTAAGGAATTTTTAAGTGACGCAAAAAAGGTGCTGGTTATTGTCAACGATGCCACACGACCCACTCCCACCCAAAAAATCCTTGAATTTATTTATGATGACTTAAAACAGACAAATTTTAATTTCATCATTGCCACCGGTGCCCACAGGGGACCGTCAGATGAAGAGTATCTTCAGATTTTCGGCTACTACTATGAAAAGATAAAAAACCGGATTATTGTGCATGATGCAAGGGCTAAAGAAGACATGGTGTTTTTGGGAACCTCCACCAATGGGACGCCGATGTGTGTCAACAAGGCCGGGGTTGAGGCGGATAAGATCATTATCATATCCTCTGTGGAACCCCATTATTTTGCCGGATATACAGGTGGGCGCAAATCCTATCTGCCCGGAATTGCCGGATATGACACTATAGAGCAAAACCATAAACTTGCGCTTTCTCCGGCAGCAAAGGCATTGTCCCTTGAAGGCAACCCTGTACATGAAGATATGATGGATGCCATTAAAACCGTTAAACAGGAAATTTTTTCCATCATGACGGTCCTGGATAAATACCATAAGGTATATGGAGCCTGCTGCGGCCATATCAATGACTCTTTTCATGCTGCCATTGACCTTGCCAACGAGGTGTTTGCAGCCCCTTTAAAAGAAAAAGCCGACATTGTCGTATCCGTGGTGAAATTTCCCCAGGATATTGACCTGTACCAGGCCCAGAAAGGCATTGATAATGCAAAACTCGCCCTGAAAGACGACGGAATCATGATACTTGTGGCAAAATGCAGGTGCGGTATCGGCGGCAAGGCCTTTGCAGATCTTTTAGGTTCAAGCAGCACACCCAAAAAAGCCCTTGAAACCATTGAAAAAGGATATGTCTTAGGGTATCACAAAGCGGCAAAAATGGCTGAAATAGGGCTTTGGGCACAGATGTGGGGGGTAACGGATGTGGAGCCTCAGGTCATCTCCAAGCTGTTTATCAAGCCGTTCAGTGATCTTCAGACGGCCATTGACAAGGCCCTTGAAGAAAAAGGCCAGGATGCCCGTGTCCTGTTTTTAATGGATGGCGGACTTACAGTTCCTTTAATAAAATAAAAAAAAGATCAAATAAAAAAGGGATCTTTTCCTTGGATCAGATCCCTTTTTTTTCAAAACACGCTATTTATAAGATCTTAAAGATCTTTAATTGCTTCGGCAAGCTCGGGCATAAACTCAAGAATATCTTCTACAATACCGACATCAGCCACCTGGAAAATTGGGGCTTTGGGATTCTTGTTAACTGCAACGATGAATGGATTGCCTTTGACACCGCCCATATGCTGAAAAGAGCCGGAAATTCCCATAGCCATGTACACCTTGGGCTTAACAGTCTGGCCGGATGTTCCAACCTGACGTGATTTTTCCAGCCATTTGGCATCAACAATGGGTCTTGAACAGGATACAACAGCTTTCATTGCTTCGGCCAGTTCCTGGGCAATTTCAATATTGTCTTCATCTTCAATACCACGGCCAATGGATACCAGTACATCGGATTTTGTGATATCAACATCACCCACTTCAGCTTCAACAATTTCAAGGAATTTTCTTTTTGCGGAAAGATCTCCTGCATCAGCGGATTTATCCGTAACTGACCCACCTGCACCACCTTCAACCGGAGCAAAAGATCCTGGCCTGATAGTCATAACAGCCCCGGAAGAGATATCAACGGTCACATGGGTGTAAACAGCTCCGCCCAGTTCCTGACGAATTGTTTTCAAGGTGCTTCCTTCTATTCCCTCAAAATCAACGATATCTGCGGCATACGCTGAATCCATTTTTACGGAAAGACCGGGAGCAAGATCCATTCCAAAAGTATCATGACCCACAAGAATAACTGCATCAGCAGGAAGAACATTCACAAGGGCTTTTCTGACAACTTCAGCATTTGGATAAGCAAGATCTGCGTTATCAATTTTAATAACTTCAGAATAAACAGCGGTCATGTCATTGGCCACTTTATCAAGATCCGCACCGGAACCTGTCACAACTGCGGTCAGGGATGCACTTTCATCAATTTTTTTGGCAACTGAAGGGAACTCTAATGCCACATCTTCGGCAGCACCGTTTTTAAATGGAATATATGCAAAAATCTTTGTCATGATTAGAGCCCTCCTTTTGCTTTAAGCTTCTCAATCAGCTTTTCAATGATCTCACCTGTAGAGCCTTCAAGCATCTCAGCACCATCACCCATATCGGGCACAAAATAATCTACTCTTTTGGTTTTTGCACCTGCATCACCCACACTGCCGGCATCAATACCAAGATCGCCCGCACCCTTTACAGGGATATCAACACTGGCAACTTTTCTGATACCGCGGATACCAACATAACGGGGCTCATTAATACCAGTCTGGATAGAAACAACACATGGAAGCTGTACTTCATTCATTTCCTGGTTGCCACCCTCAATTTCTCTGCCCACTATGATTTTGCCATCTCCTGGTTCGATTTTATTTACCAGTGATGCATAAGGCATATCCAGCATTGCAGCCAGCATTCCACCTACCTGACCTGCCCCTTCATCTGCCTGGGCACCGGTCATGATCAGATCATAGCTGCCTTTTTCAATTTCCGCCTTAAGTATGGTAGCAATGCCCTTGCCATCAGATGCTACAAATGCATCATCGGAAAGAAGGATACCATTATTTGCACCCATTGCCATTTCACGTCTCAACACTTCTTCCGACTCATCATCACCCACAGCGATAACCGTTACACTTCCACCAACGTTATCTACAATCTGGATTGCTTCTTCAACCGCATAATTATCCCATTCGTTCACTGAATAAACCAAGTCGTCTCGATCAAGATCATTTCCGGCACTGTTGAGTTCAAACTCATTCTCAGCAGTATCAGGCACTCTCTTGACACATACTAAAATTTCCATTCTTGTCTCCTTTAAATCAATAGTCTGTTACCGATTATAAGATTTCTATAATCCTGAAACCTTCAGTAATCGGTAACGCATTTATTTTATGCAAGATGCTGTTCAATTAGTTCTGTAAAATCCAATGCTTCCATCTCTCCTTCTTTTCCAGCGACCTTGATCGCATCCTGGATATTCACCAGGCAGAAAGGACAGGCAGTTACAATAACTGTTGCTCCGGCCTCAGCAGCCATATTAACCCTTAAAACTCCCATTCTTGTTTCTTCTTCAGGTTCATAAAAAAGCATCAAACCACCGCCGCCGCAGCAAAAGGATCGATCACGGCTCTTTTCAAGCTCTACCCTTGTTAATCCATTAATAGCATCAAGAGCCTGTCTGGGATCTTCATATATCCCGTTATGCCGTCCCAGATAACAAGGATCATGGTAGACATAAACCGCATCAGGATTCTGGCAGGGTTTAAGCTCAAGTTCTCCCGAAGTTATTTTCTCGGCAACAATCTGGCTGATATGTTTAACCGGCGGAAGATCTTTATAATCATTTTTCAATGCATTATAGGCATGGGGATCTGCCGTTACAATCTGTTTTACCCCGGTATCCTTAATAGCTTCGGTGTTTTGTTCTTTCAAATCCTGGTACAGCATTTCCTCACCAAAGCGTAATACTTCATTTCCACTGTCTTTTTCCTGTTTACCCAGAACACCAAAATCAACGCCTGCTTTTGTCAGAATAATTGATGTCCGTCTGGCAATTTCCTGGATGTTATCGTCATAGGATGTAATACTGTCTACAAAATAGAGAGTGTCGGCTTCATCCTTGGCAAGATCTTTAACCTGCCAGTTTGCCTTGAACTCTTTATCATTTGCCCAGTCTGCGCGTTTTTTCTCCATTTTCCCATAGGGATTTCCACGTTTTTCAAGGGCTTTCAAGGGTTTTTGCAAAGACTGGGGCACCATGCCTTCATCCACCATCCCCCTGCGCATATCAACTATTTTGTCAATATATTCAATTCCCAGCGGACACTCTTGTTCACAGGCACCACAGGTGGTGCAGGACCAGATTTCATCCTCTGTATAAATATCTTCCACCAATAAATTGCTTTTATAAATTTTTCCTGAAAACGGATAATTTTTGAATATCAAATCCCTGGCCTTGATGGTAATAAACCTTGGGGACAATGGTCTGCCAACGGCATTGGCAGGACATTGGTCTGAACACCTTCCGCAATCTGCACAAGAATAAAAATCCAGCATATGCTTCCATGTAAAATCTTCGAGTTTTTTTACACCAAAAGACTCAAGATCATCCAGCTTGTCATCGGCAATACCATGTCTTACAGGTTTTATGTTTCCTTTTTCAACCCGCATGAAAAACACATTAAAAACAGATGTAATAACATGAAAATGTTTGCCTAAGGGTAAAAAACAAAGAAAAAAGAAAAAGGTGAAATCATGAATATAATAGGTGATAATATGAAGTCCTTGAAGGATATTGGGCGACACGGATGCCAGCATACCTTTAAATATCCATACCAGAGACAAGGGAGCTAAAAAATGTTCCTGTCCGGTATTCTGGAATTCATAGGCAAGCTCGGATGCTTCAAAAAGACTTTCCGATAACATGAGTGTTGCAATAATGCCCAGGACAAAAACAGCTTCCGATGTATGGTCCTTGCCGTATTTTTCAGGAACAGCATATCTTTTGGGTTTATAGATACCTCTTCTGACAGCGGCAATAATACATGCAATAAGAACAAATGTTGCAGCATAGTCTTTGAAAAAATTATAGACATCGCCTACCACCCCACCAAAGCCGGGCAACACAAATCCGTCTGCAAAACCAATAATAACAAGTGATGATGAACGAATGGACAGAACTAAAAATCCTGCAAAAATAACAATGTGAAGCACACCTGCCAGCATGTATCTTGGCTGCCGTACCTGCCCAAGCCAGACAACGATAAGATTTTTTACACGCGTGCCGATTTTATCAAACCTGTTATCCGGATTCGCTCTCACCAGGGGCGCAATACGCCTTGCCATTATATAGGTAAATAATCCTATCCCGATGATAGGTATAATAAATGACAAGATTGCAGCGGGAAATATCCCGAAAAATTTAAAACTTGCCGGTCCGATTATTGAAGTCATACTTCTTACCTCCCAAAAATTTTTAGCTTATGAATACAAATTTAACTGCTTTAATAAACATAAAAGATCACGTCAAGCAAAAAACGTCATTCAATAAAATTATATCGTTCAATATATCAAATCACTTTCACTGTTCTCTGATCCCTGTCAAATAAAGATCCACTAGAGGATCTGCCATTGAAACAAGGTCATATCCGCCATCAGCAGATACCCAGGTGCTGATGACACCTTCTACAGCACCCGGAATAAAACGTTTCACCAGACCGACAAACAGATCCTGTCGAAAGGCTCCTTCGATCTGCCCCTGTTCAATAATATCCGACAAAAGCTCCAGATACATTTTTGATATATCTTTAATTTGAAATTGGATATCTCTGAAGTATCTGACTTCCGACTGAAAAATAATGGCCATATTTTTATCTTTTTGAAATTCATCCATATGAGATCGAATTAATTGACGCAATTTTTCCTCGGCATTTCGACCCTTTTCAACGGCAGCATTTATTTTTTTAAATACGGAATTGGTTTTAAAACTGATAAACTGATAAAGGATATCTTCCTTATTTTTAAAATACAAATATACTGTACCGTCTGCCACACCTGCCCTTGATGCGATCTGGGATATGGTTGCCTTGTAGAATCCAAATTGCGCAAATACGGCACCTGCACTGTCTAATATTTTATTGTATTTTTCCGATTTATTTTTCTGCAAGCCTGCATCACCCTTTCTTAGAAAAAATGAACAAAGACTCATCATCTAACAAAAGAGTTTTACAAATGTCAAGAAACAATAATATCATTAATTTATATTGAATAATCATAAATTTAATTTAATTTTACAGATATTTAGATATAAAATATGTATTTTTTTCAATAATTATTATGATTTTATTTTGAGCAGGCATTAATGAATATCAATTCATTATTCGATATTCCTTGATTTTAAATAATTTTCATGCAAAAAATACTTCATATTTAAAAAAAATAATCCAAAAAAAATCAGGGAGGTGGCATGACAAAACCATTAATATATTCTTCAGACTTTGAAACTGCTCTTGATCTTGGCAGACCCCCCAATATAAAACAACTGTTTCCTAATTCCAAAGCACTGATTGTAAGCGGGAAATATATAGACCGTGCCATGTTGATCAAGAAAAACTGCATGACCATAGCTGCAAACGGCCGTAACGCTTTTGTGATCAGGGGAGCCCTTGCAGCTGCCCAACGCGCAAATGCCGCAATTATTATTGAAATTGCCAGATCAGAGGGCGGAACAGCCGCCTATTGCGCAGTTAACCTATGGAACATTGCCAGACAGACAGATGCCTTCATGAACGAACTTGGCATTACTATTCCCGTTGCCATCCATGCGGATCATTTTGGGATAAAAACAAAAGAAGACATAGAGCCTGCAAAAACTCAAATCCCTTCCCTGTTTGATGCCGGCATCACTTCCATTGCCATAGACGCCTCCCATATGCCGGATGCCCAAAATCTTCTGGCAAACATTGAATTATACCCCTTTGTGCCGGAATGGGCCGGTCTTGAGACAGAAGTCGGTGAGATAAAAGGCAAACTCGGACTTTCAACCGCCCAAGAAGCGCTCTTTCTTATTCAAGGACTTAATGCCCACAATATTTTCCCTGATTGGATCGCTTTGAACAATGGCACAACCCATGGCATTGAAGCCAGCGATACCGGTATCAATGTCGAACTTACCACTCAAATTCATGAAGCACTTTCCAAATACAAGATTTCCGGCGCACAGCACGGCACCTCCGGCAACAATTCCGAAAGACTTCGAGATATTGCCTCAAAGACCCGTACAACCAAAGCCAACGTGGCAACCGCCCTGCAAATGATCTCCTGGGGTGTTGAGGTCAATGATTATGGAAACGCCATCCTGAACAACGGTCAGTTTATCAAACAAAAAAAACGGGGTGTTTCAGAACAGCTGTGGAAGGAAATGCAAGCCTTTGCAAACGCAAATGATATAAAAGGCGGAAACTTCAAAAAGCTGAACCTTCCCTTTGAAAACAAATTACTGGCACAGCCAAAAGAAATCCGGGACAGAATGGCAAAAGATGTCGAAGACTTTGTATTCGGTCTGTTAACCAATGTATTTAACACCACGGACACAGCCCGGATAGTGATTGATGAAATTTTAAAAAACAGATCCCATGATCCCGGTTTCAAGGCTGAAAAAATTGAACAAAAAAACAACTGGACAACAGAAAAAATAATGGAAACCGCCTCAATGATGAACACAGACAAGGGGCCTGAGGGAAATTTTGATGATTAAAAAAAATTAAAGTTTTAATTTTCTCAGACCGATAATTGTGTTCAAGGGGGAAATTAAATGCAAATACCTTCATATCAAATAAAAAATGTCCTAAAGACTTACTCACGCCAGTTGAGCCAGGGCAAAATATTGAACAAAAACAAATTCGGTGTCACCAATAAAAGTTCTGCCGACAGTGTGACCATATCCTCTGAAGGAAAAAGACAGACCATTATTGATAAAGTCGCCACGAGTATTGTAGATAAAATTATTACTGAAGGGCCTAAAGCAAAAAACGAAGAAGATATCACCAGTCAGATTGAAAAAGAATTAGGGAAAAAAATTGATTTCACAAAAAACAAAAATCAATTCACATATACCGTGATTGATGAAGACAATCAAAAAGCAACCCATACCTTATCTGTTGAAGATTCAAATTTCGTTGTTAAACGAATGACGGAATTAGCTCGGGAAGTAGCAGACAGCAATATGGAATTATAAGGAGACACAAGTTATGAAAATATTAAATTCTACTCCCGGTTATATCAATAAGATGTATTCCAACAAAACCGCTAAAAACATTAAAACACAAAAAAATGACGATTTAGATGCTAATAAAAATATCGACCGAATTAATTTTTCCGACCGGACTAAAAATCTTCAAAAAATGTCCAAAGCCATGGAAACTGATCCGGCAGACAGGAAAAAATATGTGTCAGATATCAAACAAAAGTTTGAAACTAATCAATACACTATTAATGCTGATGCCATTGCCGAAAAGATGGCTGGTTCAATCTTAAATGAAGTCGGTTAATGGAAATATTTTCCCGGCATTTTTTTCTTATCTTATGTATAACCCCCACTGCTAAAAATCATAACCTTCCTATTTAACAACACTTTCTTACTAACATAAAAAATATAATCAATGGCATACCTTTTGCAATTTTAAACTTTAAACAAAAAAAGGAGGCCATTATGACCAATGTAAATTCAATACATGAATCCGCGCAATCTCTTGCTGCTCTAAATCCCAGGATTTCGAAAAGTCAAAAGACAGGCGCATTTGAAACTGCCTTTGATAAAGCCCTTGATAGAACAAAGAAACCTGAAATGGAACTTGAGTCAACCAATGCTTTAAAGGAAATTGCATCTAAAGGTCTGAATATCATGACTTCATCCGATATAGTGTCTGGAAAAACCGACAAACTTCTGGAAATGCTTGACTCATACTCATCAAAGCTTGATGACCAAAATGTTTCCTTGAAAAATATTGCCCCGGTTCTGGAAAAAATAAAAGATCAGGCAGGCAACCTGTTAAAAGAGACGGAACGTCTGACAGATGTGGATTCCAATCTGAAAAAAATTGCAACCCGGACGATTATAACTGCACAAACAGAATACCTTAAATTTCAAAGGGGAGATTATCTGTCATAGGATTGTTTTGCCCGGTTCCAAAACAGTTCTTTTTGATTCTTTGAAAGATCTTTAAGGTTGACCTGTTTCTCCTTTAACTCTTTTTCCATCAACCTGAACCGGCCTTCAAACTTTGCCGTAGAACCGGCAAGAGCAGTTTCAGGATGAAACCCTGCAACCCTTGCCACATTGACAAGAGTAAACAAAATGTCGCCAAATTCCATCATTGCCTCGTTTTTACTCCCGGATCTTAAGGCTTCTTCAAACTCATTGATTTCATCTTTGACCGCATCCAGCACTTCATGTATATTATCCCAGTCAAATCCTTCTTTTACAGCACATTTGGATACTTTCAAGGCCCGAATCAAAGATGGCATCCCTTTGGGAACCGAATCCAGCACAGATGCTCTTATCTGTCCATTTTCTTCATGCTCAAGAGCTTTGATTGATTCCCACTGTTGATTCAACTCTTGTTCATTTGATATACTGGCATCTTCGTATACATGGGGATGACGGCGGATCATCTTTTTTGAGACCTTGTCCACCACTTCTGAAAACGTAAACAGTTGTTTTTCCTGAAAAATCTCCAAAACAAATATCAATTGAAACAGAACATCCCCCAATTCCTCGCATATATTTTGCAGGTCTTGTTTTGCAATTGCCTCTTCCAGTTCATATAATTCTTCTGCAAGGCATTTCCACATGGTTTCAGGGGTTTGTTTTTGATCCCACGCACACCCGTTTTTGCTTCTTAATGTTCGGATAATGTTAAACAGTGCATCTATCGTTTCCAAATCTTAAAGAATTCCTTCCAACTTTTTTAAAAAATCTTTTCTAGTATTTTGGGATACAAACACAGTCATGGTTTTAGATACTTGTGCAACATAAGGCAAAAATTTTGAGCCGGCCAAAAAGCTTGAATCCTTTGGCAAAAATGTTGTGATCATAATAAAAAGAACCGATACAATCAAAATCCCTTTGGCAGCCCCAAAAACAAGACCAAAGGTTCTGTCTATCCACCCTAAAAAAACAAGGTTCAGAAATTTCCGGATCAATACCGAAGCAATACTGACGGCGATTAAAACAGCACAAAACAAAAGAAAAAAAACCGCAATATTTCTGATTCCGGGATTTTCAATCCATGATTCAGCATAAGGGGTTATCAAGGGATAGTATGTATAGGCACCATAAAACCCTGCGGCAACACCGATGATTCCGGAAACCTCTCCGATCAATCCTCTGAAAAGCCCCCGTATCAGACAAAATGAGACAATCACAATAACGACAATATCAAAAGCGTTCATATTCCCCCTTTTCCCCTGATTAAATGAGCCTTTTCAATAACAATTAAGTCGTTTTTGAGTCAAGATTTTTATTGACCTTTAACCAAATAAATTGCACCCTATAGGGCATGAAAAATATAACCTTTAAAAATCTTGATCTCACCCGCGAACTTTTCGGACACCATAACCATAACCTGGATAAAATTTGTCAGGCATTTAAGGTTGAAATCCATACCCGGGGCAATGCCATACTGGTTGACGGCAATCCTCAGGATATCAATCTTGCTGAAAAACTGATCAACCAAATATATCAGCTTTTAGAAGATAACTTCACCTTTGAGGAAGCTGATATTGATGCAGCCATTAATACCATAAAAAACAACAACAACTCCCATTTAAAAAAAATTTTCCTGACAACAGTCTTTAAAACGATCAAAAACAAAGCCATTACCCCTCGAAATCCTTCCCAGCAAAAGTATGTCGAGGCTGTCAATAAAAATGACATTGTTATTTCCATCGGCCCTGCCGGGACAGGCAAAACCTACCTTGCCATGGCCATGGCAATGGCGGCATTTTCAAAAGGGAGAGTCAAAAAAATCATATTGACGCGACCGGCTGTAGAAGCCGGCGAAGCCCTGGGATTTTTGCCCGGAGACATGGCCCAGAAAATCAACCCCTACCTTAGGCCACTGTATGACGCCCTGTATGACATGATGGAATTTGAAAAAGCAAAAGCACTCATTGAACAGGATACCATTGAAATAGCCCCCCTTGCATTCATGCGGGGCAGAACATTAAACAATGCCTTTATTATTCTGGATGAAGCACAGAATACCACATCCGAACAAATGAAAATGTTTTTAACACGAATCGGATATGGATCAAAAGCTATTGTAACAGGTGATATCACCCAGGTCGACCTTCCATCCGGCAAAAAATCCGGTCTGATTGAAGCAAAAAAGATCCTGACAGATATAAAAGGAATTGAATTTATATATTTTTCAAAGGATGACGTTGTCCGGCATAAACTTGTATCAAATATTATAGACGCCTATGAAAAAAAGCAAAAACGAAAATAAGATCAGGCAGGCAAAAAAATTCTTTTTGACCAAACCTTCCATATTGTGGATTTTGCTGATTATTTTCACAATTGTCTTTACCATTACCATAACCCATTACCCGATACAAAATAAAATATCCCATTTTTATACGATCGGGGATGTGGCAAAAAGGGACATCAAAGCGCCTAAAAACTTCTTTATTGAAGACAAGGAAGCAACCAATCTGAAAAAAAATGAAGTAAAAGAATCCGTTAAAAATGTATATGACTTTGATGCCAACCTGATAAAAAAGATCTCTTCCAATATTGATTCAGCAATGAAAATCCCCCAGGAATTGTTCAAGAAAGCAGAGCGACAAAACCTTGAACCGGCTCCTACATTTGAAATTGTACTGGATACCCAACCTGAATTTGAAGAAAAACTGGGTATTGAAGTCAGCAAAGGGGCCTATTCTATCTTATATAAACACCAATTCTCTCCTGACATTTCCATGAAGATTAAAACCATTATTACAAACATTCTTACAAACGGGGTTGTGGCAAACAAGGAAATATTACTCAAGGAAGCCCACAAAGGAATTATTCTTCGAAATATCGACTCGAAAAAAGAGCGAACGGTCAATAATTTAAAAATTTTTTACGGTCCGGATCAGGCTAAAACAATGGTTCGAATCGAGGGGCAACCCATATTAAAGGATATCAACTATAATCTTTCCAACCTGATCGTTGATCTTTGCCAGAGATTGCTGCAACCCAATATTACCTTGAATAAAAATGAAACCGAAAAAAGAATACGAAATACCGAGGATCAAATCAAACCGATCCTCTATAAGATCAAAGCCGGTGAAATGATTTTAAGGGAAGGCGAACGTGTTGACAAAGTTCATTTGGTAAAACTGCTTGCCCTCAAAGAACAGATAGAAGAAAAGGATATTTTTATTTCAAGTACGGGAATAGCCTTAATCACTTTTTTTTCCGTCCTGGTTATCTATACCCTGTTTTTAAAAGACAACAAAAAGTTAAAAACAGATCATAATAAACATATTTTTTTCCTGGCATTGGGACTTGTTCTGTATCTCACCTTTGCCAAATTTTCAACCCAAATTGCCCAGTCTGCCAATCCTGAAATTCCATGGGATATCTCTTCCATGTCATTTTTCATGATTCTTCCCATACCGGCAGCGGCCATGTTGACCTGCCTGTTCCTTGGTTTTGATATTGCCGTTATTTTTACAGTTATTCTTTCTTTGCTCACAAGTCTTGTTTTTTCAGGAAGCTTTGAGGTTTTTATATTTTTCTTTTTATCCAGCATTACTGCTGCCTGGTGGATCAAGGAAAAACAGGAAAGAAAAAATTTCATTATGGCCGGTTTCAAGCTTGCCGTGTTCAATGCAGTCCTGGCCCTTTCCCTTGGGTTCTATTCTCTTGCCCGCCCCGATGTTGTTATTATTACAAAAGAAATGATGCTGGCCTTTTGCGGAGGTCTTTTTTCAGCTACTTTTACCGTCGGGTTCACCCCTTTGATTGAGATTCTTTTTGATTACACAACAGACTCAAAATTCCTGGAATTTTCAAACCTGGACAGACCCCTGATCAAAAAGCTGATGATTGAAGCACCCGGCACATATAATCACAGCATCATTGTTGCCACACTTGCGGAAGCCGCAGCATCGGCGATTGATGCAGGCACGCTTAAGGCAAAAGTAATGGGGTATTATCATGATATCGGAAAACTGGATAAAACATTATATTTTATTGAGAATCAGGCAGACGGTAAAAACAGGCATGATAAACTCTCGCCTTCCATGTCAGCCCTTGTTTTAATCGGTCATGTGAAAAAAGGTGTTGAGCTTGCAAAAAAATATAAATTAGGCAATGAAATCATTGAAGGAATTATTCAGCATCACGGCACATCCCTGATCAAATATTTTTATCAAAAAAGTTTAAATAGCGGTAATGATACGGTAAAAGAAGAAGATTTCAGATATCCCGGCCCAAAACCCCAGACTCGGGAAGCCGGGATTGTCATGCTGGCCGATGTTGTGGAAGCTGCCGTCAGGGCACTGGAACGCCCCACGCCTGCAAGAATCCAGGGAAGGGTCAAAGAACTGATTAATGATATTTTTGCAGACGGACAATTAGAAGAATGCGAACTGACCTTAAAAGATCTGCACCAGATTGCAAAAAGCTTTAATAATATTTTAACAAGTATTTATCACAGCCGTATAGAATACCCGGACAAAGCCCAGGAAAAGAAAAATGAAAAAAACGGATCACCTAAAGATACTGATCGACAATCAGCAAAAAAAGAAAATACCAACGGACACCATCCGCCAAAAGACAAAACAGATCTTAAGCGCCTTGGGTTGTGATGCCCATGAAATATCCATTGTCATTACGGATGATAACCAAATTCAACAGCTCAACAAAACCTATAGAAGCATTGACAAACCCACAAACGTCCTGGCTTTTCCCATGCAGGAGGGCCGGTTTGCCGATATAACACCCGGCCTTTTAGGGGATGTTGTCATCTCTTGTAAAACAGCTCAAAAAGAGGCGGATATGTCTGATATAACTCTTTTGGAAAGAATGTCCCAGCTTTTGATCCACGGAATTCTTCATTTAATGGGCTTTGATCATGAAACAAGCCCGGCAGATTCAAAAAAAATGGAAGATAAAAGCCTTGAACTGTTAAGAGAGATTGAGACAAATAAAAATTTAAATGCTTTTTAAACAACTGCCATGGGCAGATCTTGTATTTCCTTTAGATTTGCCCACAACAAAATTAAAAGTCACTGTATTAATTTTTTAAAATTTTCATAAAAAATGGAGGAGCAGAACAAATGGCCCAACTTGCTGTAAATGTAGATCATGTGGCAACCTTGAGAAATGCCCGGGGAGTTACATTTCCTGAACCAATTGCCGCTGCTGTTGCTGCCGAGACAGCAGGGGCTGACGGAATAGTTGTTCATTTAAGAGAAGATCGGCGACATATCAACGAAAGAGATGTCAGGCTGCTGAGAAAAATCGTACAATCAAAACTCATACTGGAAATGGGTGCTACCAGTGAAATGCTGGGAATTGCACTTGATGTCAAGCCTGACTGTGTTACCCTTGTCCCTGAAAAAAGAGAAGAGCTCACCACCGAGGGGGGGCTGGATCTTATCACCCATGAAAACAACATAAGACAAGCCATAGCAACCTTGAAAAATGCAGGTATTGCCGTATGCATTTTTATCGACCCGGATCTTGACCAGATCAAACTTGCACATAAAATTGATGCTGACATGATTGAAATCCATACAGGTGCTTTTTGCGATGCCACAAACGATGCCCAGAAGCAAAGTGAATTTTCAAGAATCGTTGATGCTGCAAAAATCGGAACCAAGTTAAAACTTGAAGTAAACGCCGGCCACGGAATCGGATACAATACCATCCAAGCCTTTAAAGGACTGAGCGAAATCAGTGAATTCAGCATCGGACACAGTATTGTTGCAAGAGCCATCCTGACAGGAATGGACCAGGCTGTCAGGGATATGAAACAATTAATTGGAGCACTTTAAAAATTTTTAAAATTATGGTAGATTGAAAAGTTATCAACATAAAACCTCTTAAATTTTAAAAAGCAATAATGACCGATCAAAAAACGATATTAATAATTGACGATGAAGTAACCATTAGAGATAGTCTGAAATCTTTTTTTGAAGATGAGGACTATCTTGTCTTTTCTGCAGAAAATGGTGAAAGCGGCCTGGATATTTTTTTCAATAACCAGGTTGATATTGTTATCACTGACTTAAGGATGCCTGGAATGGATGGCATTGAAGTCATGAAAACTATTCACAAATCAAAACCGGATACGCCATTGATCGTGATATCCGGGGCCGGGAAAAAAGAAGATATTATCAAGGCTCTGCGCATGGGGGCCAAAGATTATATTACAAAACCCGTTGAAGATCTTGACATGATAAGCCATACTGTTAAGCAGGTTCTTGAAAACAAAAGGTTGTTTGAAGAAAACAAGCGATATCGAAAGCAGCTTGAAAAAAGTGAACACCAGTACAGAACCATTACGGAAAATATTGTTGAGGGTGTTTTCACAGTGGATGAACATGAAAACTTTACCTATACCAACCAGGCATTTTGCATCATGACAGGGTATTCAAGTGATGAGATACTGAAAAAAAACATCAAAGATCTCTCTGATGAAGACAATTTTAAGATTATTCAACAACAAACCCAGAACAGAAAAACCGGATTAAGCAGCAGGTATGAGATACAAATATTTGATAAAAGCAACCATCCTGTTCACGTGGAACTGGCCTGCAGCCCTATTTGGAGTGACACAAACATATACAAAGGGTCTATCTCAGTTGTCCGGGATATCACAAAATTCATTGAGCTTAGAAAAAAATTCCAGAGATTTCTCTTGCAAAAAGATTCAAATTCAAAGGATATTCTCCCTATCTGTGCAAATTGCAAAAGCATCAAAATAGAAAAAAACAATTGGGTGCAGGTTGAAGATTATTTTTCAACCATTGTGTTTTCCCACGGTATATGCCCTGCATGCTGTGAAAAATTATATCCTGGATTTGACTTCTCAGTCTTGGATAAGAACGAGAATGACCTCTAAAAGCCCTGTGCAAGCAGCATATTAAACAATCCATACCAACAACAAAAGTCGTCAAATATTTGGGCTAAACATACTATTACGCTTGCAGACAAACTCTCTTGTGCTTACCTGCAAAAACAGATATGGCCCAGCCAAAGACCGAGCCATACCTCTATCAATTTATTTTAACAATACCAGACTACATAAATTTGGCATTAATCAAAAGATGAACCAGTATACTTGCAACATAGCCAAGCGCTATAACCGGAACCCACTTAAAATGGGCGCCAAAGGTATAAACCCCCCTGGCGGTTCCCATCAGGGCAACGCCTGCCGCAGAACCTATGGAGAGAAGACTTCCTCCTACACCAGCTGTCAGGGTAACCAGCAACCACTGGCCGTGGGACATGACAGGATCCATCTTGAGAACTGCAAACATGACCGGAATATTATCAACAATGGCAGATAACACCCCAACAAGGGAATTTGCCACTGTTGGTCCAAGGTCACCGTACATGAAATTAGATACAAGACTAAGATAACCAAACTGGCCAAGGCCTCCGACACAAAGGGTTACCCCGTAAAAAAACAGCAGAGTGTCCCATTCCGCCCTGGAAATTCTTTCCATGATGTCAAAGTACTTCTTTGTCTCCTGGACATTTTCCATATCCTCAATGGTTTCGATAACACCCACCACCTGGCCTGTTTTATCCTTAAGGGGTGCTGACGTAAAATAACGCCACCTGCCCTCTTCTCCAAGAGAAGGATCAAAATCCGACACTTCATAAGCAGATTCAAGAAAATTATTGAGCATGTTTTTGCCATGATAAAACTTGTCAATCAATTTCTTTGAATCGCCTTCCAGAACCATATCGGCAAGAAGGGGTCTTTCTTTTGGATAAAACGGCTTCCACTGATCTTTAGTACCGATCTTATCTTTGGCCGAAACACCGGTCAACTTCTCCATGGCCGTGTTCCAATGGGTTATCACATGCTCTTTGTCAAGAATAAAAGCGGGAGTTGGAAGATCATTGACCAGCCCGGTGATCTCATCATGGGTCTTGCCCTGCAGAGCAGAGAGTGCATTTGTTGCAGAACTCTTGCTTCTGGAACCAAGAATATTGTCATAATAAAGCATCCTCCCTTCTTTGCGCTTGATATGGTAACTGAAAAAACCAAGATACCCAAGTCCAAGCATCATACCTGCTGCAGGGGGGAGTTGAAGAAAATTATGAAAGCTGACAGCAGTGATGATGGTCAAAAGAAAAAGAGCCATAACAACCTTGGCACCGTATTTCATCTCAACCTTCTCATCCAGTTTCTTGGGAGAAGTCTTGGCAACGGCAAAATTCATACAGATAGCAGGCACAAGCCAGTTGACCAGGGAGGGAACAAAGATATGAAAAAATTCAGTAAAGGCCACCTTGCCATTCTGCCACACCATCAGGGTTGTGATATCCCCAAACGGAGAAAATGCACCCCCTGCATTGGCCGCGATAACGATATTAACACAGGCCAGGGCGACAAACTTTTTGTCATCACCGCCAACAGACATGATGACTGCACCCATAAGAAGTGCCGTGGTCAGGTTATCGGCCACCGGCGAGATGACAAAAGCCAGAAGTCCGGTAATCCAGAACAAGACCCTAAGGGAAAATCCCTTTGAAACCAGCCAGGCCCTCAGGGCCTGAAACACATTCCGCTCCTCCATGGAGTTTATATAAGTCATGGCAGCAAGCAGAAACAAAAACAACTCTGCATACTCAAGCAAACTGTCTTTAATGGCTTCGTGAGCCGTATGTGTATCCCCGACGCTCATATAGGCAAATGCGACCAGTACCCAGATAAAACCGGCGGCAAGAAGTACGGGTTTGCTCTTGCGAAGGTGAATGGTATTCTCAAGGGGCACTAATGCATATGCCGCCACAAAAAGGCCGATACCCAGGTAGCCATATGTGGTTTTTGTAAAATCTATTAATTCCGAATGACCGGTATCTCCACCCGATGCCCAAACCAAAACCGGGGCAGCCAACAGGGCAAGCAATGCCAAAAACAATTTCTTCATTTCATAATTCCTTTTCAATTCCAGCACCCCATATTAAGCCTTCAGGGTCAAGCCGTCAGGGGGTCAAACCATAAGAAAAATGACCTCCTAATTCTATAATTAGGTCATGCCAATTCCTGAAAGCAAATCCAAGGCGCTGATAAAAATTTAATATAAAAACACCGCCTTTGAATAATAGATCTTTTACAAAAAAGCAATTTTTAATTTTACCTGATTGTCTTAAATTAAAGATTATTTCCTGAAACAAAAAAAATCACAATAATTGAAATAATCCATCAAAAAAATCTTGACAACACAAACAAAAGGCGCTATTCCTGAGTAAATACTCAGTTTATCTGAGTGAATACTCAATATGGGATATGTGCAATGAAACGCAAACAGGCAATTTTAGAAACTGCAACAATTTTATTTTCTCGAAATGGATACAGAGAGACTTCAACTGCAGAGTTGTCTAAAATTATTGGCATTGCTGAGGGGACTATTTTTTATCATTTCAAAAACAAAGAAACGTTGTTTCTGTCGGTGCTTGAACATACCCGGGAAATGATTCTTGAGGAATTTGAAAACTATATGGAAAAACAGCAGTTCAAAAACGGAATGAATATGATTGAAAGTTCGATTGCATTCCACCTTTATCTGGCCGGAAAAATGGAAAATCAGTTTCTTTTGCTGCATCGTTATTATCCGTATCAGATGGCTCAAGAGTTTCCAGAGTGTCGCCGGAATTTAGAAGCAATTTATGATTGTCTGGTAAGCATATACGAAAATGCCATAGAAACCGGACAAAAAGACGGATCAATTGATTTTATGCCTTCACGAAAAACAGCATTAATCATTTTTTCCATGGTGGATGGAGTGGTAAGGTTCAAAACTTATAATTTATATGATGCCAGTGCTTTGTTCAATGATATGATCATTGCCTGTAAAAAAATATTAAAATCAAACAACTTAAACATGGAAGGTATAGACTGATGCTTACCAAATTTTTTCCTTTTTTGGAGTGGTTTAAAGATTATACAATAGGAAAATTTCGAATTGATTTCCTGGCTGGATTAACGGTTGCTTTGGTGTTAATCCCCCAATCTATGGCTTATGCCCAACTGGCCGGATTACCAGCATATTATGGACTTTATGCAGCCTTTTTACCCCCAATGATGGCATCTTTGTTCGGATCAAGCAGGCAGCTTGCAACCGGACCTGTAGCCGTCGTCTCCCTCATGACCGCAGCATCCTTAGAACCCCTTGCCACGGCAGGCAGTGAAGCGTTCATTGCGTATGCCATAATGCTGGCACTGACCGTGGGAATTTTTCAATTTTTATTGGGTGTATTAAGATTGGGATTGATTGTAAATTTTCTTTCTCATCCTGTTGTAAACGGTTTTACAAATGCTGCTGCGATTATAATTGCTTCATCCCAGTTGTCAAAAATGTTTGGAGTATATGTTGATAAAGCAAATCACCATTATGAAACCATTTACAGGGTTATCGTGGCTGCAATGGATTTTACACATCTGCCAACGCTTTTTATAGGTCTTTTGTCGATTGGTATCATGATAGGACTTAAGCGATTAAATCCTAAAATCCCTTATGTCCTTGCAGCCGTAGTAACAACCACCTTGATTTCATGGTCAACCGGGTTTGAGCATAATGTCAAAGTACCCATTGAACAAATTGAGGCGACTGATATTCGTCATCAAATTAAAAATTTTAATGCAACATTAATGTCAATAGAAGAATTAAGCAAAAACAGGGCAATTGCAACATCAAAACTTGATTCAATGCACTCAGACAAAGGAAAATCTTTAAATTTATTAGAAGAAAATTTTGAAATCAACTTGATGACATCAAAAATAAACCAGTTTAAAGAACAGGCTGGCCAACTCAGATCAAATTTGAGAAAGGTTAAATTTACAGCAGTAAAAACGCCTTCCGGTCAGGAGTTATTTTATCCTGCTTCAAAATCGTTTAAGCCTGTTGAATCAGACGGTCGTGTTTATCATATTAAAATCGGGAACAAACCAATTGATACGGAAAAGCTGTCGTTAATGGGAGGAGGTGCGGTCGTCGGAAATATTCCAAAGGGACTTCCCTCACTGAGCATACCCCAACTGAACTTCTCCGTTTTTATCCAGCTTTTTCCCTTTGCCGTCATCATTTCTCTTCTGGGCTTTATGGAAGCCATTGCCATTGCAAAAGCAATGGCAGCCAAAACCGGGCAGCGGTTAGATCCGAACCAGGAATTGATTGGTCAGGGGATATCCAACATGATTGGGGCCATTGGAAAGAGCTACCCTGTTTCAGGATCATTTTCCAGAAGCGCGGTAAATTTACAGGCAGGTGCTTTAACAGGTTTATCCAGTGTTATTACAAGTTTAATTGTCATTATAACCCTTTTATTTTTCACCCCCCTTTTATACCATCTGCCCCAGGCGGTTCTGGCATCAGTAATCATGATGGCGGTTATCGGACTTGTAAACATATCAGGATTTGTTCATGCCTGGCGGGCTCAATGGTATGACGGACTTATTTCGGTTATCACTTTTGTTGCAACACTTTTGCTTGCTCCACATCTTGAAAAAGGCATCTATATCGGAGTTGCACTCTCCTTGGGAGTATTCTTATACAAAAGTATGCGCCCAAAGGTTTCCTATTTATCAAGGGCGGAAGACAAGGCATTAAGATGTTCAGAAACGAATCAATTAATGACCTGTAAACACATTGACCTGATACGTTTTGAGGGCCCACTTTTTTTTGCAAATGCGAGCTATCTGGAAGATGAGATTAATGACAGAATAAACAAAAACCCTGAATTGCGCCATATCATTATCGCAGCCAATGGAATAAACGATATGGATGCATCCGGGGAAGAAATGCTGGCAGTGATAGTTCAATGGTTGCGCAGTGCCGGGTATGGCATTTCTCTGAGTGGTGTTAATGAATCCGTCTATAAGGTTATGAAACGCACTCATCTTCTTGAAGAGATAGGTGAGCATAACATTTATCCAACCATGGAAAAAGCCATTGCAAAAGTTCATCAACACACACATGAGGGCGCTTCAGAAAAAAAATGCCCCCTGTTGACGACCTGTTTAAGACAGGGTCTATAAATCAATAGAATAAAAAGGAGACTTTCCATGTCGGCCATGACATTTTTAAGCGGAACATTTTGCGGGAAAGAAATAATTATTGAAAAAATTTTAAAAAAAAGCAGTTATAATATTCTATCAGACCAGGATTTGATTGATCGCGCAAGTCAGCTTTCAGGTATCCCGGGACAAAAAATTAACAATGTTTTTTTTAACAAAACCTCTGTATTTAACAGGTTCACCCATGAAAAGGAACGCTCTTTAGCTTATTTAAGATTAGCATTGGCACAGGCTTTATCAGGCAATAATTTTTTAATTGACGGGTTTGCAGGTGTTTTAATTCCACATTCAGTAAGTCATGTGCTTAGAATTTGTTTGATTGCAGATATGAAACACAGAATTGCACAGGCAATGAAAGAAAAAAGGATGAGTGAAAAAGAGGCTTGCGCTCATATCCAAAAAGATGACGACGTCTTTCGTGTATGGATAGACAGTCTTTATAAAATGAGTGACCCCTGGGATACCTCGCTTTATGACATCATAATCCCCACAGATAAAATGACCGACAAAGAAATTATTTCATTGATAGACAGCAACTTGAAAAGTGAGGTCATCCAGCCCACAAAGGCATCAATGAAAGCAGCAGAAGATTTTTTACAGGCCGCCCATGTGGAAGTTGCCTTATCAAATGAAGGACATGCGGTTGATGTAAGTGTGCGGGATGGACATGTCACCTTAACAATACATACAAATGTTTTATTGTTGAGCCGGCTTGAAGAAGAATTAAAATCAATTGCCGGCAAGGTTGAAGGGGTTAATACGGTGGAGACTCGAATCGGAAAAGGTTTTTATAAGGCTGACATTTACCGGAAATATGATTTTCAAGTTCCTTCAAAGGTTTTACTGGTGGACGATGAACGTGAATTTGTTCAAACGCTTTCAGAACGTTTGCAAATGCGTGATATGGGATCGGCCGTTGCTTATGACGGTGAATCGGCATTAAATCTTGTTGCTGAAGATGAACCTGATGTGATGATTTTAGACTTAAAAATGCCGGGCATAGATGGTATCGAAGTGCTGAAAAAAGTAAAAACAACCCAGCCTGATATAGAGGTAATCATATTAACAGGTCATGGGTCTGAAGCAGACAAAGAAATCTGCATGCAGCTTGGTGCTTATGCATACTTTCAAAAACCTGTGGATATTGACCTGCTAAGCCAGGCATTAAAAGCTGCAAACAAAAAAATTCAAGACGCAAAAAAACAAAAATCCTAATCAGCTGAAAAGGATAAACCTGGTGGCAAGACAGAAAAAAAACAGTATTCCCATTTCTTCTGGAAAAATTTTACCTTATTTAACAGGAGAACTTTTTAATTTTCGACTCATCTGGCTGCTTTCTTTTCTTCTTACCTCCGGGTTTGCAATCATACCGGTGTGTTTTTTTGCGGCTATCGACTACAACCTTACTCACCGGTCAATGGGACAGGATGCCGTTGCAACAACCTCTCGACTGGCCTCAAATACCTGGCGATCCGTTTCTTTTTTCCTTAATGAACGAAAAAATGCATTAAACTATGTTGTGAAGGATAACTCGTTTGAAGTATTAACAACTCCTGAACGATTATCAGAAATATTAACAAATCTGAACAAAAGCTTTAGTGGCTTTGTTGACATAGGCGTTATTGATGCAAAGGGGAATCAGAAGACATATGTTGGACCATATGGCCTGGAAGGGAAAAATTACAGCCGGCAACCCTGGTTTAAAAAAGTCATGGAACACGGAACCTTTATCAGTGAAGTGTTTTTAGGTTATAGACAAGTACCTCACCTTTCTATTGCCATCAAACATGAATTGCCGGATAAAAAATTCTATATCTTACGGGCAACCATTGAGGACCAGTTAACACAAATTTTATCACAGGTAAAAACCATAGATTCCGGTGATACATTTTTGATCAATAAAAACGGGATTCTGCAAACCAGTTCCAGGCTCTATGGCGATGTGCTGAAAGAAACGCCCATAAGGGTTCCCTCTCAGACGGATGAAACCAGTATAATTGAAAACCCAGGAAAAACTTTTGGAGAGGATTCCATTATTGCCTACAGATATATACCCAATACCCCGTTCATACTGATGGTCGTTAAAAGCAAAAAAAAATTTATGGCCACCTGGCAACAGAGCCGGACAGACCTTATTAAATATCTGTCTGTCAGCATAACGGTTATTCTGCTATGGATCTGGGGCATTACAACATACCTGGTTAACCGTTTGAAAATTATTGACAGAAGAAGGGTAAAATATTTTCACATGGCCGAATATGCAAACAAAATGGCATCTATTGGCAGGCTTGCCGCAGGTGTAGCACATGAAATCAATAATCCCCTGGCCATAATCAATGAAAAAGGAGGCCTGATAAAGGACCTGTTTCGTTTTAAAAAAGCTTACCAAAATGACCCAAGGCTCATTGAAATTATTGACACTATATTAAATTCCGTTGAAAGATGCAGCCGGATAACACATCAATTGCTGAGTTTTGGCCGCCACATGGAGATCAAACTGCAAACCATCAACTTAAAATCCGTACTGGATGAAGTGCTGATCTTTCTGACAAAAGAAGCGGAATTCAGGGGCATTCAGGTTTTAATCAACATATCTGAAACAATACCTGAATTTATATGTGACCGTGGAAAATTACAGCAGATCTTACTGAACATTATAAATAATGCATTTTCAGCAATGGATCCTGAAGGATGTTTGAAAATAACAGCAAATGAGACTTCAAAAGATATGATAAAAATGGATATTGAAGACAATGGTTGTGGGATTTCCAAGGAGAACCTGAAGGATATATTTGAACCATTTTTTTCCACCAAAACGTCCGAGGGTGGAACCGGACTTGGATTATCCATCACATATGGATTGGTACAGGAACTCGGTGGACGTATCGAGGTGGAAAGTGTTATTAATGATGGAACAAAATTTTCAATTTTTTTACCAATGATGGTTAAGAAAAAGGAATAATAGCATGCGCGTAATTTTGGTTGATGATGAAAAGGAACTGGTATCAACACTTGCAGAGCGATTGGGTTACCGGGGAATCGAAGCCGATTGGGCAATAACGCCTGATGATGCCATTGTCATGACTCAAAAAAAAATCTATGATATTGCTGTACTGGATGTAAAAATGCCAGGGATAGATGGTTTTGAACTCAAAAGAAAACTGCAGGAGTATTCACCAAAATTGAAATATATTTTCATGACCGGCCATGGTTCGGAAGAATGTTATGACATCGGGTGTACGGAAACCGGAGAGGAATTTTATCTGGTAAAACCGGTTCAAATCGACCAGCTTGTTGAAAAAATGAATAAAGTATTAGCTCAAAAAGGAAAATTATGAATACTGAATCATGGGACATTATCAATCAGGGAGGATTGCGTTATTTCGGTGATATGACGGCATCCATATCCCATGAAATAAAAAATTGTCTTGCAATAATGAATGAAAATGCAGGGTTACTTCAGGATTTATTGGCAGCCGTACAAACAGGAAGACAGCTTGACCTGAATCAAATTGATCAAATTTCCAATAGAATTACAAAACAAATTTACCGGATTGATGATATCACCAAAAGAATGAATGTATTCTCACATAGTGTTGATTTACCGGAAAAAACAATTGATGTTGGGGAGGTTCTCAATTTAGCTGTTTTGCTTGGCTCACGAATTGCTTCTAATCGAATGATAGAAATCAAGCTGATTCTCCCCAAACATAAAATTTTTCTTTCCACACAGTTTTTCTTTTTGCTCCACCTTGTGTGGCTAATTATGGATTCGACAATGACAGCTGTAGGGCCTGACAAAACAATGGAAATAAAACCCGTTGATCAAATTTCCGAATTAAAAATCAGCTTTTGTTCTCAGGGCAATATCAAAAAAGGATTTGAAAGCATACTATGTTCACAAGCCGCCCAAAAAACAATGAAAACACTTTCAGCCCAACTAATTTTCAGCGAAACAGACAATGAGATAATATTAAAAGTTGCCAAAAAGACGCAGGGATAAATATCAGTTATGAAAGTCACTGTTTGGTTTTTTAAAAACTTTCATATATAAAAAACAAAATCTGGAAATAATGTTAAATAACTTGATATAATTGTTCTAAAAAAGGAGAATCGCCATGAAAGAAAAAGTATTGATCATTGATGACGAACAAGATTTCATCGACTCATTAGGAGAACGGATGCGGGTAAGAGGAATGGATGTCACAGCAGAGACATCACCTTCAAAAGCATTGCATCTTGTGGAAGAAAAGTCATTTGATGCTGTTGTTTTAGACCTTCAAATGCCTGAAATGGATGGATTGGAAACGTTAAAAATATTAAAAGCCAAAAGACCGGAAATTCAGGTTATCTTACTGACGGCACACGCCACTCTGGAAAAGGGAATTGAAGCCATGAAGCTAGGGGCTATGGATCTGTTGGAAAAACCGACTGATCTGTCAGTACTGGCAGAAAAAATTCACAAGGCCCAGGCAAAAAAAATGATTATCGTTGAAAAAGAATCCGAAGAACGAATCAAGGACATTATGGGAAGCAAGGGTTGGTAAATGATTTGAACCGGCTACACCAATCCCGACTCTCTTGCCGCCCTTGTCATGCCGCTTTGATTATTGGACGGTACAGTCTTATATTGCTGTTTAAGAGTGCCGGGTGCATTTTCCACAACAAATCCGATACCTGACCAGGCCAGAAGGTCCTGATCATTATAATCATTTCCCACTGAAACAACATTTTCCCGGCTTATGCCAAGCTTTAAAACAAGCCGGGAAACAGCCTTGGCTTTAGATACATCCCTATGGAAAACCTCTATCCATGCAGATTGATGATCAAGAGGAGATGTGGCATGAATAACACTGAACTCTGATAAATCTTTTTTTATAAGCTCTATGACATCCATATCCGCTTGGCCCGGTATAATGGCCAATACTTCAGTGGCTGCTCCAAAATCAAAATCCGTTCCTGCCAGAGGAAAGGCATATTCCCTGTAAAGCGCAAGCCGGGCATGAAAATCAGGATTGTGACTGCCATGAAATTTATAGAGGAACCGGATTGTATCGGGTATGGATTGATGCACCATATAGTCAAATTTTTGATGATCAAAATAACGGGTTATCTTTTTAACATCCAACGGTGACAAAGACCGTTGCCAGATTATCTTGCAGCTTGGAAATTGCATTATTCCGGCACCGGTTGAGAAGATAACATAATCAACTGGCAAAAATCGGTCTTCGCTATCCATACCGATAGCCGTCAAAGCTTTCATAAATGAACCCAGAGACCGGCCGGTGGCAATGGCAGTCACCACTTTTTTTTGCCTGAGCTTTTCAAGCGTTGTAAAATCTTCATGTGAAATGGTTTTGTCGTCTTTTAACAAGGTTCCATCAAAATCCGTAACAAACAGCTGTTTTACTTTGGGGACAGATTTCAAATCAGTCTCCTTTTTATAAAAAACATTTGGTTTTCCAGCAAACTGTGATACCTCTTTTTTTATGTTTTTTTACACCAGTTAAAAACATGGGGGTACATTATGAACAAACGGACATCACACATATTATCAGCCATTTTCAAGCAATTAAGATCACGTCCCACCTATGAATCGGTTGGGGTTGACAACTACAGGCTGCTTCTTGAAAAAAGTGCTATTGCATTCAAACCGGACAAATCCGTAAACCGTGTACCTGTTCGCATCAAAACCATTGACGCTGAATGGCTTATTCCGTTGCATCACCATGAAAACCGGATTGTCATGTATACCCACGGGGGAGGATACATTGCCGGCTCCATCAACTCCCACAGGGATCTTGCATCACGCATAGCAACCGCCTGCAGTGCAAAACTTTTAATTTTCAACTACCGCCTGGCCCCTGAGCATACTTTTCCCCAGGGGCTTAAAGATGTAAAAACCGTGTATCAATGGCTGCTGGACAACTATGGGAACACGCATAAGATAAGCCTTGCAGGCGATTCCGCAGGTGCAGGCCTAACACTTGCTCTTTTGTCAGGCCTGCTCATGGAAAAATCCCCTTTGCCGGTATGTTCGGTATTGATATCTCCCTGGATTGACCTTGAGTGTAAAAACAAGTCTCACATTAAAAACCAGGAAAAAGACCCCATGCTCACTCAATCCGTATTAAAAAAAACAGCCCGTCTTTATACGGATCAAGACCTTTCAAATCCCTTGATATCTCCCATTAACAATAATTTTTCAGGAATAACCCCCATACTGATCCAGGCAGGAGAACATGAAATACTGATTGACGACTCCAGAATACTGGCACAGAAACTAAAAGCATCAGGTGCAACAGTCAAACTGGAGATCTGGGAAGATATGTTTCATGTGTGGCACTATTTTGCCAAATATCTTTCCGAGGGAAGACAGGCGATTCAAAAAACAGGTGCTTTTATTCAACAATATTCCTGATAAAAGACCCAGGCCTATTTTTTCTTTTTCATGGCTTCACGAAACAAACTCTCCATGGTTCCAAGGGACGATGATTTTTTGCTGCCTGCAAATTGTTTCCAATTGTCACCGTCTTTTTGATCAGGTGATGTCAAAGTAAGTCTTCTGTTTTCCTCATCAACCGCCTGAATCATAACCTGGACCGAATCTCCGGGTTTTAATTTTTCAAAATCCGAAGAATTTGCAGCGTTACTGATATTGGATGCCGGCATCAAACCGGTCACACCCGGTTCAATATTAATAAAAAGACCGAAATTTTCTTTTTTTTCCAGGCGGCCTTCTACAATTGAATTGATTTCATATTTGGCAGCAGCCCCTGTCCATGGATCTCCCAGAGCATCCTTGATACTCAAGGAAATTCTTTTACTGTCCATATCAATGGATTTGATCACAACCTGGACCTGTTCTCCCACCTGTACCACATCGTCAGGCTTGAGAATTCTTCTGGTATGACTCATTTCACTGATATGAACCAGACCGTCCACACCCGGCACAATTTCCACAAATGCCCCAAAAGAGGTCAGCCTGACAACTTTTCCGGTCACTTGATCTCCGGTATTAAAAGAACTTTCCATGCTGTCCCAGGGATTGGCGGAGGTCTGTTTCATTGACAGGGAAATTTTCAGGTTATCCGATTCTTTTGCAGACTCTATTTTTAATAATTTTACCGTAACCACATCACCCGGCTGAAGCACCTCTTCGGGTTTTTCAATACGGGACCAGGACAACTCTGAAATATGTGCCATCCCTTCAACACCCGGAATAAGTTCAATAAATGCACCATAAGACATCAGCTTGGTGACCGTACCCTGAACCAGATCCCCTTCTTTTACTTTTTCAAAGTAAATTTTTTGTTTTTCTTTGATTTCTTCGTTGAGCAATTCCCGGCGTGACACAACAATATTTCTTCCGTTTTCCTCATACCGGGTAATTAAAAAATGATGAGTCTGCCCAATATATTCTTCCTGGTTTTCCACATATTTAACATCCATCTGGCTGACGGGGCAAAAGGCTCTCTTGCCCATGATATCCACACTGAAACCACCTTTAATAACCTCGGTAACCTTTCCTTCCACAGGAGTTCCGTCCTGGGATGCGTCCTGAAGCATAGCGGCTTTACCGGCACCTGAAAGCGCCTTGGACAATATGACTTCACTCTCACTTAATGAGACCACATAAAGCTTTAGCTTGTCACCGGCTTTATATACAAATTCTCCATTTTCATCCAAAAGTTCAATTTTTGCCACAACACCATCACTTTTGGTTCCAGTATCAACATAGACATTTGTGCTGCCAATGGAAATGATCTCTCCTTCAACCATATCTCCCTGACTCAGCTCACGGCCTATTTTTGTATCATATGATTCAAAAAGTTCGGCAAAGCTCATTTCATCGGTGTTATCACCCTTATTATCATTGGCATTATCATCAATCGGATCTGTCATTTTTATTCTCCTGAAGACTTATTTTTCTTTCTTGCATTCTGTACTATACGTTACCGGTCAAAGTGTAAAGTTAAAAAAAACAATGAAAGTTGTTTTTTTTAACAAACACGGTATTTATGGCGAGATTGCCGGATACTTGCTTCAGTTGTTTTGATTAAGCGCATGTATAAGGTTTTCCGCCAGGGATTTATTCATTCCGGGAAGTGCGGCAATCTCATCAACAGTAGCTGCCTTCATCCGAACAAGCCCCTTGAAATGGTTCAGCAAAACCTTCTTTTTCTTAGGCCCTATGCCGGGGATACCGTCAAGAACGGACAGTCCTGCCCGTTTTTCACGACGGTTTCTCTGGAACGTAATGGCAACTCTGTGGGCTTCGTCCCTGACCTGCTGCAGCAGATACAGTGCTTTTTTAGCCTGACTGGTATTTAATGGGTTGGATCGCCCCGGAATATAAATCTTATCAAATGCCTCACCTTTTTGTGCATTCTTTTTTGCAAGCCCTGCCACCATAAATTTATTTTCAATATTCAATTCTTTTATGACGGCCAATGCCATTGAAAGCTGACCTTTGCCCCCGTCAACCACTAAAAGGTCAGGGTAAGGCATTTGAGAAGGATCATGTGAAAACCGCCGTTTTAAAACCTGGAACATATATGCATAGTCATCCTGAAAATCCAAATCCCGGATAATAAATTTTCGATACCCGTCTTTAAAGGCTCTTCCGTCTTTAAACACAACCATGGAAGACACAGGGTCCTGCCCGGAAAGATTGGAATTATCAAAACATTCAATTCTTGAAGGCAGTTTTTCCATTCCCAAAAGTTCCTTGAGCATGGAAATGGAGGCCCTTTCTTCTTCTTCCTTGAGCAATCTTTTTTCAAGTTCTCCGGATGCATTGACAAAGGCCATCTCAACCAGCTTTTTTTTCTCCCCCCTAACAGGGACATGGATGCCCACCTTTTTCCCTTTTTTTTCAGAAAACCTGTCCTCCAGCAAAGCCTTGTTTTCAATAGCCTGATTCAACAGGATAAACGATGGTAAAAAACCAGTATTTCTATAATATTGCACCATAAATGCGGACAATATCTCATGGGGCTCTTTAAACCCCAGGTCAAAAGGATAATGGGCGTTATCAATCAAAAGCCCTGATCTAACCTGCATTACGGTTATAACCGCCCTGCCCCTGGCTGCAGCAAAGGCAAGTACATCACGATCTTGCATGTCAGGGCTTACCACCACCTGTTTTTCCATGATGTTTTCAATGGCAATGATAGAGTCCCTTATCTGTGCTGCTTTTTCATACTCCAGGGATGCAGAATGCTCTATCATACGCTTTTTGAGTTTTTTTACCACCTGCTTTGATCTTCCCTTTAAAAAAAGGATTGCATCCCACACATGTTTTTTATATTCCACAGAAGAAATATCATTACAGCAAACCCCTAAGCAGGCCTTGATCTGAAAATTAAGGCAAGGCCGGGACCGGTTTTTAAACTGGGTGTTTCTGCATTTTCTAAGCTTAAATATTTTTTGAATCTGATTCAGAGTCTTGTTCACGCTGCGACCGGATGAATAAGGACCAAAATACAAAGCCTTGTCATCCTTTATTTTTCTGACCTTTTGAATGGCCGGATACATCTCATTCATGTTAATGCAAAGCAATGGATAATTTTTCCCATCCTTGAGAATCACATTATATTTTGGATTGTATTCTTTGATCAGGTTTGATTCAAGGATAAAAGCTTCATGATCCGAAGAGGTGATAATAATTTCAAAATCCTTGATCATTTCAAGAAGTGCCATTGTTTTTGCATCATGATTATTTTTTTTTACAAAATACGATGACAGCCGCTTTTTCAGATCCTTGGCCTTGCCCACATAAATAATTTTACCCTTGACATCCTTCATAAGATAAACGCCGGGTAGATGAGGGGCTTGCCGGTATTTTTCCAGTATTGCAGATGTCATGGAATTTAAAATCGTTGTATCTCCATCAATTCCTTGATTTTATCCCTGTACTCTGCAGCTTTTTCAAACTCAAGGTTTTCAGCCGCCAGTTTCATTTTATATTCCAGATCTTTGACAATATCCTCCAAATTCAATTCTCCTGCCTCATATGCTTTAATGTCTTCGTTTACAGACCCTTCAAGAACAGTCACCCTGGCCCTGGCAGAATAATCAGCTGAATTTAGTTGTTTTTTGATGGTTGTGGGCACAATATGGTGCTTTTCGTTATATGCTTTTTGAATTTTTTGCCGCCGCCGGGTCTCTGAAATGGCTCTGTTCATGGACGCGGTCTTTTTTTGGGCATACATGATAACCCTTCCGTAAACATTTCTGGCAGCCCGTCCGAAAATCTGGATAAAGGACCTGTAAGACCTTAAAAAGCCTTCTTTGTCCGCATCAAGTATGGCCACAAGTGTGACTTCCGGGATATCAAGCCCCTCCCTGAGAAGATTGATTCCTATAAGCACATCAAACAATCCTCTGCGAAGATCCTGTATGATATCAATTCGTTCCATTGTAGCGATATCTGAATGAAGATACTTTACCTTTATCCCCAGATCTGCATAATAATCGGTCAGATCTTCCGCCATTCTCTTGGTCAAAGTGGTTACAAGAACCCGTTCTTCGGCTTCAACACGTTTCATGATCTCTTCATAAAGATCATCCACCTGAGTTTCAGCATCCCTGATTTCAACCTCAGGGTCAAGCAGTCCTGTTGGCCGTACAATCTGTTCGGCCACCATTCCCATTGCCTTTTCCATCTCATAGTCTGCAGGTGTGGCAGACACATAAATCACCTGGGGACTTTTTTGTCTGAATTCTTCAAATTTAAGTGGACGGTTGTCTATGGCTGACGGCAGGCGAAATCCGTGTTCCACAAGGGTTGTTTTTCTTGACCGGTCAGCCTTGTACATGGCACCTAACTGTGAAACAGAGATATGGCTTTCATCAAAAAAAAGCAAAAAGTCCTCATCCATATAATCCAGAAGTGTTGGCGGCGGCTCTCCTGATTTACGCCCGGTCAGGTGCCTGGAATAATTTTCAATTCCGTTGCAATAGCCTATTTCATTGAGCATTTCCAGATCATACCGGGTTCTTTCATCAAGGCGCTGGGCTTCCACAAGCTTGTTGTTACTGTAAAAATACTCAAGCCTCATTTTCAACTCTTCAACAATGCCTTTCATGGCCCTTTGACGCGTCTGCTGCTTGGTGACATAATGGGAGGCCGGATAAATAACCATCTGGTCAAAACGCTTGAGTACATCTCCTTTTAAGGGATCAATTTCACAAATGCCTTCAATTGTATCCCCGAAAAAATCAATCCGCACTGCTTTTTCTTCTTCATAAGCGGGAAAAATTTCAACCCTGTCTCCCCTGACCCTGAACACCCCGCGATGAAAATCGGTATCATTGCGGGTATACTGGATATTAACAAATTCCTCCAATACCTTTTCCCGTGAAATTTCCTGATCAACATCCAGTGTAATCCTTAAAGCCAGGTAATCCTCGGGCGCTCCAAGGCCGTAAATGCAGGATACGCTGGCCACCACAATCACGTCTTTTCTGGCAAGCACCGATCGTGTGGCAGAATGCCGCATTTTGTCTATAACCTCATTGATGGATGAATCCTTCTGAATATAGGTATCGCTGGAAGGAAGATAAGCTTCCGGCTGATAATAGTCATAATAGGAAACAAAATATTCCACACAATTATCCGGGAAAAGCCCCTTGAATTCGTTATACAACTGGGCTGCCAGGGTTTTGTTGGGGGCGATAATCAGGCTTGGTTTTTCAACACTTGCGATAATATTTGCCATGGTAAATGTCTTGCCGGAACCGGTCACCCCTAACAATACCTGATGCTTTTCATTATTCAAAACACCCTTTGAAAGATATTCAATGGCACCCGGCTGATCGCCTGTGGGAGAAAAATCTGAAACTAAATTAAATAACCCCATAATATTATTTGTATCACCTCAAACAAAATCTTAATATAAAAGAACTTATAACCGCTTGGAATCAAAATTCTTTCGTTTTTTATTGTGGCAGCTCAATCTGCCTTGGCCGTTAATCGGACAAAATTCAATCATAAGCATTCTTTTTCCTTCAAGTTAAGACCAAATTTTCATTTTATCAAGTTGAAACTCCTCAAACAATGTGTAATGATGATACCTGCGATAAAAATATAACCCGAAACAAGGAACTTTGACATGGAAAATGTTGCAGTCATTGGTGCCAGTCCAAACCAGGACAGATATTCAAACAAAGCCATCCGAATGTTGATTGAATATAACCATACCCCCATACCGGTTGCACCAAAACACAAAGAGATAGAAGGCAAAAAAGTGTATCAGGCCCTTGAAGATATTCCTGAAAAAATAGATACTGTTACCCTGTACCTTGGCCCGGCACGACAGGAATCCATCATCAAGGACATCATTCAGTTAGCCCCCAAACGAATCATTTTTAATCCCGGCACGGAAAACAAAAACGTATATGATCAATTAAAACAGGCCGGCATTGATGTAGTTGAAGCCTGCACCCTTGTGCTGCTGAAAACCAATCAGTATTAAGGACAAAACAGCTTTTTCCCATGATTTCATTCCAAGCACCTGTTCAGGAACAAATCAATGCCTATGACCCTGCAATGATTTTTCATCAACAAAACCCAGAAAGACTTGAACTTGTGGTCAATGACCCAATAAGGTATCGCGCTGTTCCGGTTCTTGTCTATCTTCCGGCACAATATTCACCTGCACCTGTAGTAATGTTCTGCCATGGCTTGGGAGGATCATGCAAAGACAATGCCTACCTGGGTCAACACTGGGCTGCAAACGGCTACATGGCCATATTTATCCAGCATCCGGGAAGTGATGATTCCATATGGAAGGGTAAAGCACCGGATGAGCGGATAACAGCCCTGAAAGGAGCAGCCAGCCCCCGGAACTTCATGCTGCGGTTAAAGGATATCCCATTGGTACTGGATCAGCTCGAAAAATGGAACACCACCAAAGGACATGCTTTACACGAACGCATGGACCTTGACCGGATCGGCATGTCAGGACATTCATTTGGTGCCATGACCACACAGGCAGTAAGCGGGCAAACAACAAGCTTAGGTAATGCGTCTTTTACCGACTTACGAATAAAAGCCGCCATCATCTTCAGCCCCAGCACTCCCCATGGAGAGGACACCACGCAGATGTTCGGCAATGTAAAAATACCGTGGATGCTGATAACCGGCACAAAAGATATTGCTCCCATTGGTACTGTTGACATGAAATCGCGTCTGGCAGTGTTCCCGGCATTGCCGCCCGGGGGCAAATACGAACTTGTGCTTTACGAGGCTAAACACTCGGATTTTAGCATTCGTTCTTTATCAAAAAACACAAAAGCAACAAATCTGCATTATAATCAGGCTATAGTTGCTCTGAGTACGGCTTTTTGGGACACCTGGCTGGGCGAAAATGTTTCTGCAGACGCATGGCTTCATGGTGATGGCCCAAATTCAGTGCTGAAAAAAAAAGATGCATGGCAATGGAAATGACCATTGCAAACAAAATCAATATGTCCTGTGCAAACTTTACCGGAATATACCGAACAAAAAAAACAGATGTAAAAAAGGAAAGACCGGCAGGGAGCGTACAAAAAAAAGACTGGAGGATAAATCCCATGAAAAAAAAGATGTTTTTCAATCAAAACAAACAAACGCTGATGGATGTTGCTGCCGGGATTCAAAAAGCGGATCTGGTAATTTTAAACTGCAAAATTTTAAATGTCTATACAGGCGAAATAATGGATGACCATTCCATTTGCATCAAGGACAAATGGATTGCCTGTATCAGCCAGGATGCAGATGCACAAACAGGGCCAAATACCCTGGTGATTGATGCAAAAGGGATGACGGTTATTCCAGGGTTGATTGACGGACATACCCATCTGGCCAATTATTTTTCACCAACCCAGTTTCTACCCTATGCCATTGCCGGAGGAACCACCTGCATGGTGACGGAAACCACAGAGGCCTATCCGGTTGCAGGGATTGACGGTGTAATAGATTTCATTGAATCTTACCAGGACCAGCCGGTCAAGGTTTTCAACACGGCTCCCGTGATGGTGTCCATCAGCAAAGCCACCAACGGGATTCCTGAAGATGAGCTGGAAAAGCTTTTAAAAAGGGAGGACGTGCTGGGCCTGGGCGAGGTGTACTGGCAATCCATGCTCCAGTATCCGGAACGCATCCTGCCGCTAATGAACATGACACTGGCTATGGGAAAAACCGTGGAAGGCCATTCCGCAGGAGCCAGGGGTGAAAAACTTGCTGCCTATGTGGGGGCGGGGGTATCATCCTGCCATGAACCCATTACCATGGAGCAGGCCCTGGAACGGTTGAGAATGGGGATCTATGTCATGGCACGGGAAGGCGGTGTTCGAGAAGATCTTGAAGCGATTTCCACAATAAAAGACCTGGAAATCGACCTTCGTCGGTTGATCCTGGTCACAGACAGTGTGTCACCCGAATTTTTGATGAAAAACGGGACTCTGGAATATGTACTCCAGAAAGCCATTAAGTTAGGCTTTGACCCGGTGGATGCGGTCAGGATGGTGACCTTGAACGTAGCAGAACATTTCGGGATTGATCATATGGTCGGAGGCATTGCACCTGGACGGTTTGCTGATCTGTGCATTATTCCGGACATCAGGACTATTAAACCTGCCTGGGTAATCAGCAATGGACAAGTCATTGCCAGGGACGGGGAATGCAAAGTTTTACCAAGAGTCCATACCTATTCCCCCAAAAGTCTGAACAGTGTGAACCTGAAAAAAACATTTTCACAAAATGATTTTCAGATACAGGCACCAACGGGAACCAAAAAGGCAGAGGTGAGAATCATTGAAAAGATAACCCAGCTTGTGACCAAGGAACAGATTCTGTCCATGCCCGTGAAGAATAACCAGATACAAGTGGATATTGAAAAGGACATTATTAAAATTGCGGCAGTGGACCGGGTAAAAAAGTCAAACCAATGCTTTACCGGCCTGGTTTCCGGTGTGGGAATGAAACAGGGTGCCATTGCCGCCAGTGCATCCTGGGATACCCGGGACATCACGGTTATGGGAGCCGATGAAGCAGATATGGCCCTGGCGGTGAACAGGATCGGTCAATTGCAGGGCGGAGTTGTTGTCTGTTCAAATGGCCGCGTGCTGGCCGAGCTTCCCATGCCCATCATGGGCATTATGTCGGATCTTTCCATTGAACAGATTGCCGGGCGCACAAAACAGGTCAACCAGGCTGCCAAAGAGCTGGGAGTTGTTTTTGAAGATCCCATATTATCCCTGATCACAATGACCAGCCCGGCCATTCCCTATTTAAAAATATGCGAGGAAGGCCTTGTCAACCTGAAAGATGGAAAAACCATCGGGCTTTTTGTCAAATAAAAATTTCCTTTTAATCCAAAAAAATGATAAAATACAGCCAATTTTCAAACCACAGGATTAATTCCTGTGGTTTTTTGTTTAATAAAAAGGAAATAAACCAATAATGATTTGCACAACCAACGTCACCCTCGCCTATGGCAAGAGAGTTCTGTTCAAAGATGTCAATATAAAATTTGCACCGGGCAATTGTTACGGACTTATCGGTGCCAATGGTGCAGGAAAGTCAACATTCTTAAAAATTCTTTCAGGTGATATTGAATCAGACACAGGAACCGTCTCAGTTGGTTCCGGGGAAAGGATCGCAGTGTTACGGCAGGATCACTTTGCCTTTGATGAAGAAACGATTTTAAACACGGTTATCATGGGATATGAAAAACTGTATAAAATCATGATACAAAGAGATGCGATTTATGCCAAACCCGATTTTTCCGAAGCAGACGGAATACGGTCCGGTGAGCTTGAGATAGAATTCGGGGAGATGAACGGCTATGAGGCAGAATCTGAAGCCGCAGTTCTTTTAAACAGCCTGGGAATCAGCGAAGATTTGCATGAAAAAAAGATGAAAGAACTCGAAGGCGGGGAAAAAGTAAGGGTTCTTCTTGCCCAGGCCCTGTTCGGGAATCCAGACATCCTGCTTCTGGATGAACCCACCAATAACCTGGACATCAAATCCATTGCCTGGCTTGAGGATTTTCTATACCGTTTCCAGAACACGGTCATCGTGGTATCCCATGACCGTCATTTCATGAATCAGGTGTGTACCCACATTGCAGACATTGATTTTAGTAAAATCTGTGTTTATGTGGGAAATTACGACTTCTGGTATCAGGCAAGCCGCCTGAACCTGAGACAAAAACAGGCGGAAAACAAGAAGGTCACAGACCGGGCCAATGAACTTAAAGCTTTTATCCAGCGATTCAGTTCCAATGCCTCCAAATCAAAGCAGGCCACCTCCCGTAAAAAACTTTTAGAAAAACTCACTTTAGAAGACATGCCGGTGTCGTCAAGAAAATACCCTTTTATTTGCTTTAAGCCGGAACGGTCATGCGGGAATGTGATTCTGGAAGTGGAGAACCTCACCAAAACCATTGATGGTGAAAAAGTATTGAATAATGTAAGCTTTACAGTCAACGGCGGTGATAAAATTGCCTTTGTGGGCCAAAACAGCCCGGCCAAGACAACTCTTTTCCAGATCCTGGCAGGAGAGATGGAACCGGACAGCGGTACGTTCAAATGGGGTATAACCATCACCCGGTCTTATTTTCCCAAAGAACACAGCACCTATTTCAAAGGCGACCAGAGCCTTATCGACTGGCTGTTGCAGTTTGCCCCACCCAAAGAAGGTGAAAGCTTTGCCCGGACATTCCTGGGACGCATGCTATTTTCCGGGGAAGAAGCCTTAAAAAAAATCAGCATGCTCTCTGGTGGAGAAAAGGTACGCTGCATGCTCTCAAAGATGATGCTTTCCCAATCAAATGCCTTGATACTGGATGAACCCACCAACCACCTTGACCTGGAATCAATAACGGCATTAAATGACAGCCTGGTCAAATTCCAGGAGGTGATTCTTTTCACCTCCCACGACCACGAGTTCGTCAATTCCGTGGCAAACCGAATTATCGAAATAACCCCAGGCGAGGTTATTGATCGCCTAATGACCTTTGACGAATATATTGAAAGCAATGAAGTTGCAAAAATCAGGGAATCCATGATCTAAAATTCTAAAAAACCGATCAAGCTCAAGCAAACGATTTTTCAAGAATACGGCATTACCAAATTTTATAAACACCTTGCCTGTTTAAGCATGAGGTGTTTGTTGCTGATGTTAATATGCCAATGGCCGATGTTGTGATCAAGCCTCTGTAAATTATTTAGCACAGGGTATTAGTGTTTGCCTCACAAATCAAATATGTGATAATTAAAAAGCTCCTATTTAATCACAAAAGCTTAAGGATACCAAGATAATGGAAGAAGAAATCAAAAAAACACATTTTATCGAATCGATTATCAAAGAAGATATAAAAAACAATAAAAATAACGGTCAAGTACTCACACGTTTTCCTCCTGAACCCAATGGATATCTTCATATCGGGCATGCAAAATCCATTTGTCTGAATTTCAATATGGCAAGTCAGTTTAACGGCAAATGTAATTTAAGATTTGATGACTCCAACCCGACAAAAGAAAAACAGGTCTATATTGATTCCATCAAATCAACCGTCAGCTGGCTGGGATTTGAATTTGGAACCCCTTTATTTGCATCCGACTATTTTGACAGGCTTCATGATTTCGCTGTTCAGCTGATTAAAAAAGGCAAAGCCTATGTGTGCAGCCTTAAGGCAGACGAAATCAGAGAATATCGAGGCACCCTGACAGAACCAGGTAAAAACAGCCCTTACAGGGACAGATCAATTGAAGAGAACTTAAGACTGTTTGCCCGGATGAAAAACGGTGAATTTGATGAGGGTGAGCATACCCTGCGGGCAAAAATAGATATGGCTTCGCCCAACATCAATCTTCGTGATCCAATCATTTACAGGGTAAAAAAAGCCTCCCACCCCAGGACAGGGGATCAGTGGTGCATCTACCCCATGTATGATTTTACCCATTGTCTTTCCGATGCCATGGAAGGCATTACCCACTCTTTGTGCAGTCTTGAATTTGAAGATCACAGGCCCTTGTATGACTGGATTTTAGATGAACTTGAAACCCCATGCCATCCCAGGCAGATTGAATTTGCAAGAATGAATATCAACTTTACCATTTTGAGCAAACGCAAACTTCAGCGGCTTGTGGAAGAAAACCATGTCCAGGGATGGGATGACCCAAGGCTTCCAACTCTTGAAGGCATGAAAAGGAGAGGATATACGCCTGAATCCATCAGGAAATTCTGCAATATTATCGGCATTTCCAAAAAAGACAGCCGAATTGATATGGGGCTTTTGGAAAGCTGCCTGAGAGACGACCTGAACGAAAAAGCCCCCAGAGTCATGGGTGTATTAAGACCCTTGAAAGTCACTATTGAAAATTATCCCGATGACCTGACAGAAGAGCTTGTAGCTAAAAATCACCCTCAGAATGAAAAAATGGGCACACGAACCATAGCTTTTTCCAAAACCATCTATGTGGAACAAGATGATTTCATGGAAAATCCGCCCAAAAAATTCTTCCGCCTGGGTCCAGGCCGGGAAGTGAGGTTACGATATGCCTATCTTGTGACCTGCAAGGATATTGTAAAGGACGAAGCAGGCAATGTAATAGAATTGATCTGCACCTATGATCCGCAAACAAAAGGGGGAAACGCCCCTGACGGAAGAAAAGTCAAAGGCACCATTCACTGGGTCAATGCCAATGACTGCATTGAGGCAAAGGTACGGCTCTATGACCGTCTGTTCAAAGATGAGAACCCGGAACAGGACAAACAGGATTTTATTGAAAACTTAAATCCCCATTCCCTGGAAGAACTTGAATCCTGCAAACTGGAAAAAATTCTTGCTCTGGCAACCCCTGAAACCGTATACCAGTTTGAACGTCTGGGATACTTTTGCCCTGATTCTAAAAGTATGGACGCTAAAGATCCGGATTCTGAAAATCAGAATAATAAAAACCCGGACGCCGAACATCCGGGTTCAAACGATGCCGCAACCGGCCAGATCGTGTTTAACAGGACCGTGACTTTAAGGGATGCCTGGGCAAAGATGAAAAAAAAATAAAGCGTTATTCAAATCGCCATGTGGTTCCCTGAGGGCCATCTTCAAGGACAACATTAATGCTTTGAAGATGGTCCCTGATCTCATCCGCCCTTGCAAAATCCTTGTTTTTACGGGCATCCACCCGCTCCTGAATAAACGCTTCAATTTGAGCTGGATCAATGGCCATATCTGCCATACCCTTTTCTTTTTTAGCCTTAAAATAGGATTTAGAATCCAGTAAAAATATGCCCAGAACATTGGAAATGGCATGAATGTCGTTATAGAAAAGATTCAAGGTTTCAAGAAGATCTGCACCAGGACTGTCATTTGCATCATCCAGCAGCCTGTTACCTTTTTTAACCGCTTCAAAGACACAGGCTATGGCCTTGGCTGAATTAAAATCATCATTCATGGCAGCACAAAAATCATTCCACAGCTCTCCTTTCCGGGAGCCGTCAATCCGAGAGCCGTCAAGTTGAGACTCATAAAGGCTGACACCGGCATTTTCCAGTCTCTCCAGAAAAGCATAAATTCTGTCCAGACCCATGGAAACTTCCCGCATGGAATCTTCGCTGTAATCAATGGGACTTCTGTAATGATTGGACAAAAGAAACATTCGGATAACCTCGGGAGAATAGGTATCCAGAACTTCCTTGATCATGGTGAAATTGCCCAGGGATTTTGACATTTTTTCATTGTTGATGTCCACAAACCCGTTGTGAATCCAATATTTAACAAATTGACGGCCAAATACCGCCTCACTCTGTGCCAGTTCGTTTTCATGGTGGGGAAAAATCAAATCCTTGCCGCCCCCATGGATATCAAACCCTTCTCCCAGATATTCATAACTCATGGCAGAACACTCAATATGCCAACCTGGACGTCCCTTGCCCCATGGGCTTTCCCAGCAAGGTTCTCCCGGCTTTGCCGGCTTCCACAAAGAAAAATCCAGAGGACTCTTTTTTTTATCATCCACGGCAATCCTGGCCCCTGCCCTCATGTCATCGGGATTCCTGCCGGAAAGCTTTCCATACTCCTTAAAAGAATCAATGGAAAAATAGACGTCTCCGCCCTCAACAGGATAGGCTTTGCCTTTATCAATCAACATCTGAATAAAATCAATAATGTGCCGGATATGCTCGGTGGCCTTGGGTTCAACAGTGGGCCTTAATACGTTGAGAGCATCCATTTCATTGTGGAATTCATCAATATATTTTTCTGTAATGGCAGAACAAGCTTCACCTGTCTCATTGGATTTTTTAATGATCTTATCATCCACATCTGTAAAATTCCTGACATAAGTGACCTCATATTCAAGTTCCTGAAGCCATCTGAGAATCGTGTCAAACACGACAACGGAACGGGCATGGCCGATGTGGCTTGTATCATATACGGTGGGGCCGCATACATACATTTTTACTTTGCCTTCATTCAAGGGTACAAATTCTTCTTTTCTGCCATGTAATGTATTGTATACTTTTAAACTCATTTGTATTTTCCCGTTATATTTTAGCCTGTTATATTTAGTCTGTTATGTTTTCCCCAGTTATATTTTAACCTGTTAGGTTTTCCGGGAAATGGCTTTTTTTGTTTTTGTTTTACTGTGTTATTTTACTATTTTTGTTTTACTGATTGCCAATAAAGTACATTGGGCGGCAATGCCCTGCTCTTTTCCAACAAACCCCAACTTTTCAGTTGTGGTAGCCTTTACATTTACAAGGTTTGAATCCATGTTCAACACCCTTGCAATGTTTGCTTCCATTTTTTTCTTGTACGGACTGATCCTGGGAACCTGTGCAAACACTATGCAATCCATATTGGATATTTCATATCCTGCCTTATTTAGCTTTGCAGAACATATTTCAAGCAGGGTCATACTTGAAATCCCTTTGTATTTTTGATCTGTATCAGGAAAATGATCTCCTATATCACCAAGACCTGCAGCACCCAGAACAGCATCACACACCGCATGAATCAACACATCTGCATCTGAATGGCCTTCAAGACCCAAATGAAACTCAATATTCACACCGCCGATAATCAGCTTTCTGTCCGGCACAAGCCTGTGAACATCATATCCTGATCCTATTTTAATTCCGGGTATTGTCATATTTTAAAAAGTGAGCCTTTTTGTTCATCATTTACCCATCCCCCCAAAAAAAGTGAAGCATAATATAGTCACTTTTACTTGAAAAGTCAAAAACTCACACCGGCATTTTTTTTAACCTTTACTTTTAACCTTGACTTTTAATCCGGCAAAAAATAGGTTCTATATAATTTTCACCGTACTCTATTCACCCTAAGCTATGAGAGGATTTATGAGAGGATCTATGCGTATTTTACAACTCCTGTTGATTATGGCCTTTATCCATGGTTCAATGGTTTATGCTCAAGAGCCGCCCCCTGCAAAAGTAGTCATCTCAAAAATCATGTTTCAAGAAGTAGCCCAAAACCGTTCTTTTATCGGCACACTTTATTATGAACGTATAAGCTATGTATCTTCAGAAGTTTCAGGGCTGGTCACCCGTATTGATGTCAGTACAGGTGACAGGATTACCAAAACAAGCCCTTTGGTTCACCTGGACACTGAAATACTTGAAAAAGAGATTGTCCTCCATCAAAATCAAGTTGAGCAGGCAGAGCTTAGTATCAATCATTCAAAAAAAAATTATCAGCGAATGGCGTCTTTGTATAAAAAAAGCACGATCAGGGAAAAAGATTATGATGATGCAGAGTTTGTTTATCAAGAGGCTGTTTTAAAAAAATACGCTGCACAAAAAACCCTGGAAAAACTGCTGATCCAAAAAAGAAAAAGCGTTATTAATGCGCCGTTTGACGGCATTATTCTTGAAAAAAATGTGGATTCAGGTGACTGGGTTCAGCAGGGAAAAATTTTGATCAGTATCGGGTCGGTCAATGATCTTTTTATCAAAGTACCAATAGCTGAAACCTTGTTAAAATTTATTTTTGTGGGTCAAAAAGTACCGGTCACCATCAATGCCTATAACAAAAAACTCACCGGAACCATTGATAATCTAATTCCCATAGCAGATCCAAAAACCAAAAACGTATTCTTGAAAATACGCATTCCCATGTTGGAAAAAGTGGCCCAGAACATGTCGGCCACGGTGTTTATTTCCACCGGCACCCCGCAAAAACTGGCCATGATCCCAAGAGATGCATTAATAAAATTCCAGGGAAATGATTTTGTTTATACCATCAGGGAAAAAAAAGCAGCCATGCTGCCGGTCAGCATAGTGACCTATCTGGGGAACAGTGTTGGCGCTAACAATGCACATTTTACAGATGGCCTGCCAATAATTGTTGAGGGAAATGAAAGGCTTCGGCCGGGCCAGTCTGTTGTCATTGTCGGAACCAATTAAATCAGAACAGCCTGAGTTGAAACAATCTGAATCAAAATAACCTGAAATTATTTAAAAAATCAAAATTGCCGGAGAAGATCAAATGAATATCATCAGTTTTTTTATCAACAAACCGGTAACCGTGGCAGTGGGCGTTATCATGACGGTCATGTTCGGACTGATCGGACTCCAAAGACTTCCGGTCCAGCTGACACCGGATGTTGAAACTCCTTTGATTACCGTGAATACGACCTGGTATGGCGCAACACCATATGAAATTGAAAAAGAAATCATTGAAAAACAGGAAAAAGTACTGAAAGGTCTGCAGGGACTCACCAAAATGGAAAGTTCCAGTTACAACGGCTTAGGTGAAATCACCCTGTCCTTTAAAATCGGTACAGACCTGGATGACGCGCTGCTCAGAGTATCCAATAAAATGGCAGAGGTCGGCAATTATCCGGAAAACGTAAACGAACCCATCATAGAATCTTCCGGGGCTGACAGCTCGCCCATCATCTGGATGACCCTTAAAACAACACATGAAAACAAGAATCATATCAATCAATTCAAAACATTTTTTGAGGATAATGTCCGGCAACACCTGGAACGTATTAACGGTGTAGGCTCCCTTCTGGTATTTGGCGGCACTGACACCACTCTGGATGTAATTATTGATGCCCAGAAAATGGCCCGCTATAATGTGTCCATAAACCAGATCATCACATCCATACGCTATGCAAACCAGAATATTTCCGCAGGCATTCTCGGCATGTCCAAAAAAAATTACCGCATCCGAACCATAAACCAGTTTCAAACTCCTGAGGATGCCCTTGATGTGGTTATTTTTGATGACGGAATCAAACGGGTCTATCTGCGGGATGTGGCAAAGGTTGAAAAAGGGTATAAAAAAGAAGCTGCTTCAGTTCTGACCAATGGAGTGCAGGTAATTGTAGTGGGTGTAAAAAAGGAAAAAGGGGCCAATGTTTTAAGCATGACAGATGCCGTGGAAAAAGCTGTTATAAAGCTGAACAGCACCATCCTTGCCGACAACAACCTGAACCTGGAAATAGTATATGATCAACGTCCTTACATTAATACAGCAACCGACCTGGTTAAACGCAATATAGTCATCGGAAGTCTTTTGGCAATCGGTGTTCTTCTGCTGTTTTTAAGAAGTGTCAGGACAACGCTGATCACAGGCATTGCAATTCCCATTTCAGCTATAGGCTGTTTTATCTTTCTCTGGCTGCTGGGAAGAAACCTTAATGTTGTGAGCATGGCGGGAATATCATTTGCCGTGGGCATGCTGGTGGACAACTCCATTGTGGTGCTTGAAAATGTAGACCGGCACCGCAAAACCGGCAAAAGCGCTTTTGACGCCGCATATGAAGGGACAAAAGAGGTATGGGGCGCGGTTCTTGCTTCCACAGCCACAACTGTTGCCGTATTTTTACCGGTCATCTTTATCCAGGAAGAGGCAGGGCAGTTGTTCCGTGACATCGCCATTGCCATTACATCTTCCATTTTCCTGAGTCTCATTGTTTCTGTTTCCGTTATTCCCACACTGTTTCACCTGTTTTACAAAAAAAGAAACGACATCAAGACCAACCGTCTGCAAAAAAGCATTGTAGGCCCTTTTCTGTCCGGCATAATAATGAAACTCAGCAACCTGAGCATGAAAAACACCATTACCCGGCTGGCAACCATTATTGTGTTTACCAGCCTGTCCATTGGCCTGACATCATGGCTGCTTCCCAGTGCAGAATATCTGCCCCAGGGCAATAGAAATCTTATTTTGAATATTCTCATTCCGCCACCTGGTTATTCAGTGGAAAAACTCAAAAGCATGGGCAAAAACATATACAAGCAAACCCAGCCGTATTTTGAAGAAGACGACAAAGAAGGATTTCCCATGATCAAGCATATGTTTTTTGTGGGCGCTGACCGTATCACGCTGTTTGGCGGGATCAGCACCCATGAAACCCGTGCCAGGGAACTGATCCCTCTTTTTACCAGGGTAATGGGGGACATTCCGGGGGTTTTCGGCGTCAGTATTCAAACCGGTATTTTTGAATCAGATATTGGAAAAGGCAGAACCGTGGATGTCAATATTTCAGGAGAAAACATTCAAGATATTCTCCAGGCGGCATATGCCCTGTTCGGCACCATACAATCAAAAATGCAAAACACACAGGTCCGCCCGGTTCCGTCCCTTGAAGCCAGCTATCCCGAGGTGCAAATCATCCCAAACAAAGAAAAACTTGCAGCCAACGGCCTTACACCGGAAGAGTTGGGTGTTTATGTCGATATTCTAATGGATGGCCGTAAAATCGAAGAATACCGTCCAGAGGGAATCAAACAGGTTGATCTGGTACTCAAAGGCAGGGATTCGTTTGGCACCTCACCAGAGGATATTTTAAACAGCACCATTGTCAACAGCTTTGGAGACCTGATCCGGGTCAGGGATGTGGCACAAGTATCATACAGCGAGGGAATGCCACAGATAAATCACCTGGAACGAAACAGGACCATTACCCTCCAGGTAACACCGCCTGCCGATCTGGCCCTGCAAAGCGCCATGGAACTCATTGAAAATGAGATTATTCCTTCTGTAAAAGAAACAGGAACACTGAAAACCGTTAATGTGTCTGTGGGCGGCAATGCAGATAAACTTGTGGAAACCCGCAAGGCCCTTCAATGGAACCTGCTTCTGGCTTTGATAATCACCTATCTTTTGATGGCGGCCTTATTTGAAAACTTTTTATATCCCTTTATCATTCTTTTTACCATTCCTCTGGCTGCGGCAGGCGGTCTTGTCGGGCTTTGGGCCGTCAACAACTTTATTGCTCCCCAGGGGTTTGATGTTCTGAGTATGCTGGGATTTATCATTTTAATCGGTACGGTTGTCAACAATGCCATTCTCATTGTCCACCAATCTTTAAATAATGTCCGCTATAACGGACTTGCGGGGAAATATGCGGTGGCAGATGCCGTCAAAACCAGGATCAGACCCATTTTCATGAGTGCTACAACCAGCCTTCTGGCCATGCTTCCCATGGTGTTGTCAACCGGTTCAGGCAGCGAATTGTATCGGGGCCTGGGATCAATTTTACTGGGTGGCCTTGCACTGTCTACGGTCTTTACCCTATTTGTGATCCCTTCCCTGCTCGTTTTTATTATTGGTTTTGAAACCAGTAAAACGATTTAAAGCCTTATGGATCACATCGGCAAGTTCACCGGCAATCATTGGTTTCATTACCGTATCAACAATACCGATATTCTCAACCATACTTGATGTTAATCCTTCACTGAAACCTGTACACAGCACAATGGGAATATCCTGTCTGATCTTTATGATCTCTTTTGACAACTCAATACCTGTCATTTTAGGCATTGTCACATCTGTTAAAACCAGATCAAATGCATGGGGTTCTTTTTTAAAAACTTCAAGGGCTTCCAGGCTGTCCGTTAAGCCGACTACCTCATATCCCATTTTCATCAATATCTGCCGGCCTGAAATAACAATATTTTCCTCATCATCCACCAGAAGGATTCTGCCCGTTCCCTTTATCAAAAAAGGCCTTAAAGAAATCTTTTCCATTGCCTTGTCCCGGTGTACCGGAAACAACAGCTGAAAAGTTGTGCCCTTGCCCAGTTCACTGTATACGGAAATTGCACCCCCCATATCCTTTACAATGCCGTGAACAATAGAAAGCCCCATTCCAGTACCATCACCCCGCTTTTTTGTCGTAAAAAACGGTTCAAAAATTCTGCCGATATCAGATTTCGGGATCCCGCACCCGGAATCTGAAACCGTTAATTTAAGATACTTGCCCGGTTTCAGTTCTTTGGCGTGAAGTATGTCCCTGTTCCGGATTTCAACAGCTTTCAGACACACCTCAAGCAGTCCATCCTCGCCTTTCATGGAATGGGCCGCATTGATGCACAAATTCATAATAACCTGATGGATCTGGGTAGGATCGGCTAATACCGTGCAATCCGAGGCATGAAGATCCTGGATAATATCAATGCTTCTGGGCACGGAAGCCCTGATAAATTTCAAACACTCTTTGATAAGGGGAACTATAAGTATAGAATCCCTGTGAACATCCTGTTCACGGCTGAATACCAGTATATGCTTGACCAGGTCCCTGGCCCTGATACCGGCGCTGAAAACCTTGTCCAGATGTTTTTCAAGTTCCGGATTCCCGTCACACATCATTTTTGCGAGCTCTGTAAACCCTAAAACAGACGACAGGATATTATTAAAATCATGGGCAATACCACCTGCCAATGTTCCAATCGCCTCCATCTTCTGCGATTGCTGAATTTGCCGCTCCATGTATCTTCGCTCATTAATATCCCGGGTGACCCCAATTATCCCGTAGGCCTTTCCTGCTTCATCCCGTAAAAAGCTTGCCGTAATTTCCGTCCATATCTTTGATCCGTCTTTTTTGATCTGCTCCAGCTGGATTACCCTGGACCGTTTAGGGTCTGCACCCGGCTGTTCTTCTTTTTTCAATTCTTCGGCAACGACCATGAACATCTTGTTCAAAGAATCTTCAGTCATATAATCCTTGAACTGAAGCTCCTTAATCTGTTCAGGAGTATATCCCAGAATATTCTCTACAGAAGGGCTGACATATAAAATACGCATATCCGATAAGCACAAAGTCCAGATATTGTCACTGGCATTTTCCGTAAGCAACCGATAACGTTGTTCACTTTCCCGCAATGCAACCTCGGAGCGTTTGCGCTGAATCATTTTCCACATACCATCCATTAACAGGTTCAATTGACGGACATCCGACATATCATAATTCTCAATTTTATTGCCCACCCCTGCAACGGCAACTATCTTTTTGCCATCAAACACAGGAACATGCATATACCGTATTATGTTTACATGACCGTCCGCAAGTTCTTTGCCTTTATCATACCCGAGGTTTTGAACCTCATTGATAATGACGGCTTTTCTTTGTCTGACAGCTTCCTTACATCCTTTTTTTTGTTCCTCATAATATAGACTTTCTTTGTCCTTTATACGACATTCCTCCAAAACACCCTTTGACCAGGTATACAGGGAAATCCCGATTTCATCATCATTTAAGAATACCAGGTATCCGATACTGCTAAAAGTCAACTCAATCGCTTCTGCAAGGGCAAAGCCGATCAATTCTTCCAGGGAAGCCTCTGCCATCTGATTCAATTCCCTGAGTTTTTCAAAGCGCAAGGTATCCAGACGATGGGCTTTTTCCGCTATAGAGCGTTTTTTGTCAATCTTCACAGCCTGGGAACTGCCATAAAAAGATAAAATCAAGACAATGATCAATATCCCTGTAAAAATTTTAAATAACCGCTGGGTGATAAATCGTATTTCAGAATCTATTCCATCCACATACACAGCGGTTCCTATAACCCAGCCCCAAGGCTCAAACAGCTTTACATAAGAAATTTTCGGAACTATCTTTGCCGAATCATCTTTCCATTGCCATGTATACTCAACATAACCGGAACCTTTTTGTTCGGCAGTCTTTACAAATTCAGCAACAAAATATCTACCGTTGGAATCAACAAAATCCTTACAGTTTTTTTCTTCAATATCGGGCAGAAAAGGATGCATGAGTACCCTGTGCTGCATATCAATTATCCAGAAATAATCTTGATCTTCAGGGCCGTAACGCAAATTTCGAATACGTTTTTTCGCCCTGCTTTGAGCATCTTGAAGGGTCAGTTCTCCTGATATAACACTCTGATCATACTCTAACAGCAAGCTACAGGTCAAACTTACACTGCTGTCATTCAATTCACGGAGCATCTCCTTTTCCTGATCCATCATATTTTTTTTCAATGAAGGAACAAAAATAAAAAAAATACTCACGGTAAACAAAACAAATGTAAGACACAACGGAATAATAATTCTAAATGATCCTGCAGTCGACTTTCCAGAGGTTATATCAAGAACAGTATTTTGGGTCATTACATTTTATCTCCCACAGTAAGTTGAATATGATATCACCCCTTATTAAATCTCCGTCACTGCCAAAATATTTATTTTATTTTATAACACCCTATCTTAAATTTTTAAATACCCGAGTATAATACTTTCAATGCTTCTTTGTATGAAACACGGGGTCCAATATCATACTATAATAAATTTGATTAAAAATCCCTAAAATCGTCGTCATCATCAAAAGGAATTACCTGATCCGGTCTGATCTCATCTCTTTTATATGCCAGTTTTTTATTTTGACTTGCCGGGTTTGGATGGGAAGTATAAATAGTTGTTTTTCTTTTGGAAACGCTGTGTGCCCCCTGTTCTTTTCCACCGTTTGTCATCATAACAAGATCTGCGACAAATTCTTTAAGCTGCTCTGCCTGAGCACTCATCTCTTCGGATGCAGAGGCGGATTCTTCAGCATTGGCTGCATTCTGCTGAACAATCTTGTCCATTTCGGCAATGGCTGTATTTACCTGTTCAATACCTTTTGCCTGTTCATCTGATGCACCTGAAATTTCAGCAACCAGATCCCCCACCTTGCCTGCACTTTCAGCGACCTTGAAAAAAGCTTCATTGGTGGTTGAAACCAGCCTTGACCCTTCATTTATCTTTTTAACCGTGCCATCAATAAGCTCGGCTGTATTTTTTGCAGCATCGGCAGCTCTCATGGCAAGATTTCTGACTTCATCTGCAACAACTGCGAATCCTGCGCCTGCTTCTCCTGCCCGGGCCGCTTCAACTGCTGCATTTAACGCAAGTAAATTGGTTTGGAACGCTATTTCATCTATGGTTTTTATAATTTTAGAAGTCTCTTCACTTGCCTTTGAAATATCTTCCATAGATCGGATGAGTTGATCCATGGATTCATTGGCAATTTTTACCCCTTGAGCCCCTTCTTTCATAAGATGATCAGCATGACTTGAATTTTCAGCATTTTTCTTTGTCATTGAAGACATTTCCTCCATTGATGAAGAAGTCTCTTCAATGGAAGCAGCCTGTTGGGAAGCACCTTCGGCAAGAGACTGGCTTGAAGATGAAACCTGTGTTGAAGCGGAAGAAACCTGATCCGCCCCTTCCTGCAACCCGTTAATAACAATATTTAATGGTTTGGTGATACCACGAGTGATAAAAATAGCCAACCCCAATCCAATGATGACAGCACATACTAAAATGACAGCAAGCAGAATCCTGACATTTGAGACAAGCCCTGTAGTTTTCATTCCCATGTCATAGGCAGTTTTGTCCGCCTCCAATGCTGTTTTCGTTGTAAGCTTGATAATTGCCCTTGCATTCTTATCCAAGCTGGCCAAAAGATCTGCCTGTTTTTTCTTGTTTTGCAGCCAACTGCCCAACAGCTTATATGCTTTTTCCTCAACCGAAAGCACAGTCTCGATTCTTTTAATATCTACCGGATCTGCAGAAATTTTAATCACATCCTTAGTAATGGCAATCAGTTTATCCATGCTTGCCTTTATTGCCAGGGCATGTTCACCCTGCTGGTAAAGAGAATATAAAAATTGGCTTTTCAGTACATCATCAAATGTATTCATACCCTCATTGGCGGTTTTTATCTTTAAAACCCTTGTCATTACATCTTCAACATCCTTGTTTGCAAGAGCTTTTTCAATTTTGATATGCTGATCTTCAATATAATCAGTCCATTGTTTATCAGTAATGGATGCACACGGTTTCAGCTGGTTTTCGATTTCTTTATTTTCCAGGGCCAGGGATGTGTATTCTTCACTGCTTTTTGAGTAATCCCCCAGCATATTTTTAATTTCATCAACTGCCTTTAATATTTCTTTATGATCCAAAGCCGTAGCCAAGGGAACAAGTTTATCAAGGCCTTTGTTTATTTCTTCACTGTAAGAGAACCATTCTTGTCTGCTTTTTTCATCCTGTTTTAAACCAAATTCATATGACATAACAAGTGTATTCCAGGTTGCCCGCTCAGTCTCAATCACGGCAGACGCTTCAGGAATTCCCTGTGTTGCCAGCCGGTTAACAACTTTACCGATTTTACTGATATTATAGACACCTGTAACACCAAGAATAACTGATAAAAGAATGCCTACAAAAAAACCACTCACAATCTTTGTTCCTACCCTCATGTTTTTAAACATTTTTCACTCCGTTGATTAAATATTCAAAATGGTAACAAATTCGGTCAGTTCACATCAATACAACTATAGATTAAACGGTTTTACCAAGCCCTTGGATTTCCTGTGGATTGAGAACTTTATCAATATCAAGCAAAATCTTGACCCCGCCTTCCATTTTAGCCATGCCCAGAATATATTCCGTGTTCAGACGGGTGCCGAATGCCGGGGTTTCTTCAATCTCCTGCTCCTTAATATTCAACACTTCCGATACAGCATCAACAACAATTCCGAGAAGGATAGTCCCTGATTCCGAATCAACTTCCACCACAATAATGCATGTACGTTCCGAATAATCAATTGATTCCATGCTGAACTTAACCCTGAGATCAATGACAGGGATAACCTTGCCTCTCAGGTTGACAACACCTTTTACAAATTCCGGGGTTCTTGGAACAGATGTGATGGGCATCATCCCAATGATCTCCTTAACTTTGAGAATCCCAATCCCATACTCTTCATTTTGCAAAGTAAATGTAAGGTATTTACCAGTTTGAATTGTTGTGGTTTGAATTGCCTGGTCCATTTTTTTCAACAACGTTGCCATTTTTAATGTTCTCCTTTTCCATTGTTAACATCACAAATTAATGAACTGAGCCTTGTATCCATAATAGTATTTCAAAATTAGCATTTTAAAAATTTTGGTGTTACACATAACACAAACGGATGAAATAAATGCAAATACCGTACCAAGTAATATTTGAGATTATAAGCAACTGTTATGTCAAAACAATATAAAAAAGAACAACCAGATCGAATAAGATTAAAAGGGTGTTTCGTTTTATAACATATTTGATGGGTTGCCCGCCAAAACCCTTGATAGACAGAACATCAAACAACTTGTTACACCATAACCCTAAGTTACAAAACGTTACACTCTTTTGTTTCGCAAATGTGAAACAAAGCCAAGAAACAAGTAATATTAAATTTTATTTGGAAATATTTTTTAAATACCGGCCTAACCGCTGCCGTGATATCCCTAATAACCTGGCAGCCATGGTTTTATTATTGCCGGTTCGTTTCATGGATTCCAAAAAAAGAAGGCGGGTTGCCTGATCCAGAGTAGGAATTGATTTGAACCCGAAAAGCCCTATGTCATGCTTAGCAAAAGACTGTTCAGTTGCAATGCCGTCAACAGATGAATTTTTCTTGATATAGACTTCAAAACGTTCAAGAGACATGATCTTTGATTTATGACCTGCAACGGCATCATAGATCATGGATTTGATTTCCCTTACGTTGCCGGGAAAATGATAATTGGATAACAGGGTAATCAACTCTAACGGCCACGAAGGTATTTTTTTATCAAATTCCAGAGCTGCCTTTTCAACAAAATAGTCAACCAGCAGGGGCAAGTCATCCAAACGTTCACGAAGAGGAGGAATGTCAAGGTGATGAGAACAAATCCTGTAATACAGATCCTTACGAAATCCGCCTGATTCCTGCAATGCCGAAAGGTCACGATTCGTGGCAACAATAATTTTCACATCTGCTATTTTAGGCAAATCAGCTCCCAGGGGAAAATATTCACGCTCTTGCAAAAGCCTTAAAAGTTTCACCTGGGAATCAGGACTCAGATCACCGATCTCATCCAGAAACAAAGTGCCCCCAAAGGCGTTTTCAACCATCCCTTTTCGAGCCTTGTCAGCACCTGTAAATGCACCGTTTACATGCCCGAACAATGTATCTGAAAAAGCATTGTCATCAATTCCTGCAGCATTTATTGTGATAAGAGCGCCATTGCGATAACTGAGTTTGTGAATAGCCCTTGCCATGAGTTCTTTGCCAACTCCGGTTTCTCCGGTAATCATTACAGGCTGGTGACTTTTAGCGATGGACTCGGCATATTGAAACAGGCCCAGCATAGCCCTGTTTTGTGTTTTAATATCTGAAAATGCATCAGGATTCTTCAGTTCTCCTGAAAGAATATGTTCTTTGAGCAACCGGTTCTCATCTTGAAGCCCTCTGATTTCAATGGCACGCTTTACGCCTGATATCAGGCGATTTTTTTCAATGGGCTTGAGCATATAATCAAAGGTGCCTGTTTTCATACACTGGACAGCCATGTCAACTTTGTTGTTTCCCGTAATAATAATTACCGGTATATCAGGGAAATCATCGGCTATCATGGATAAAAGCTCATAACCGGAAATATTGGGCATGATCAAATCCAGCAGGATCACTTCAATTTTATTTTCCAGCAGGATTGGAATAACATCCCTGCTGTCACGGCACAACACAAGATTATTTATACCGGCAGACCCTAATGTCATTTTATATCCCCTGAGGATATCAGGCTCGTCATCCACCAGCAAAATTGGATTGAGAGGAAAAAGAGATGCCTTCATTATTCAACCTCCATAACCTTTTCTATTGTTTTTTTTAACTCTATAATGGTAAACGGTTTGGCCAATATCTTATCAAATCCCATTTTTACGATTTCATCCACTATAAAAGATTCAGGAAATCCGGTAATAATAATCACTTTGATATCCGAAAGTTCGGATTTCTCTTTGAGCAACCGGCAAACATCCAGCCCATCCATATCCGGCATTTGAATATCAAGAATAAAAAGATCCGGCAACTCCTGGCCTATTTTTAAAAACGCCTCTTTCCCGTTAACAGCCTCCCGGAGAGAATAACGTTCAGTTTCCCCAAGAGCTTTATGGAGATATTCTCTGAAAAAAGGATCATCATCCGCCACAAGGATTTTAACAGGATATTCAAACTTTCTTGTGGGTATGAAAATCTTGAAAACCGATCCCTTACCAAGATCACTTTCCACCTCTATTTTTCCGCCAAAAGATTTGACAATGTTTGATGATACAGCCAGGCCAAGGCCTGTCCCTCCTTTACTTCGCTTTGTGGTAAAAAAAGGATCCATGATACGATCAAGCATCTCTTGAGGAATCCCCACGCCTTCATCCCGCACTTCAACCTCAATCATTGCTTTTTTTTCATCAAAAAATGAGGTTATAAAAATTGCTTTTTTCTTATCTGAAACGGCCTGGCAGGCATTCTGGATAAGGTTTATCATAACTTGTTCAAGCTTTTGCTGATCCCCCATGACCATTGGCAGGTTTTGACTGTATTCAATTTTGAAATGTTCCGTGTGTTTTTTAATAAGATTTTCAGTCAGCCGAATGGAATTTTCAATAACCTGATTGATATTTACAAGCTGGTCCATATGGGTATCATCCTGCCGGGAAAAATCTTTCAGGTCCTGAACAATCCGCTGAATTCTTACCGCACCCTCTTTTATTGCGGCAAACAACAAGGGAATTTCGTCCCTCATCTCGCTATACAAGACGCCGGCAAGACTGAAATCACCATTTTGATGATAATATTTTTCCACAACCGGAACAATATCTTCCCATGCTTCCCACAAGATAGGGGTATTCAACATGATAAGATGATTGGGATTGTTGATTTCATGTGCTACACCTGACACCAGAACCCCCAGTGAAATCATCTTATCAGCCTGGATCAATTCTTTTTCTATTCGCTTTACCCTTGTAATGTCACTTATCCTGAGAATAGCCGTCCTTATGTTATCCCCTTTCTTCCTGACAGGATATACACAAACTCTTTCAAGCTTTTCAGGGTTCATCAGGCCTTTTCTTTCAAAACTCTTCTGCCGGCCCTTTGAAATTGCCTTGGCCAGTTTGCAACCTTCACACAGACTTTGGCGCATCTTGAATACCTGGTAACATTTTCGGCCCAGACAAGTCTCATTGTTTTTTTTAAAATAATTTTCCGCCGCAGCATTCATCATCATCAGATTCATTTTTTCATCCACCATCATCAAGGGGTCTGAAATTCCGTCAACAATCATCAGGAGCAATTCGTGGTTTTCTCTTAGCTGTTCTTCCGCCCTTTTCTGGGAAGTTGTATCAATATACATGGAACGGCCTCCGATTATATTTCCTTGTACATCATATTCAGGCACGGCTTGAATCAAAGTATTGATGATCCGTCCGTCAGAACCAATCAGTTCCCTTTCTGAAGCGGTGAAATTGTTTTCCATAGACCGCCTGAAGCTCTCTTCCTTGATTAATTTTTTTTGTGATTCTTGAGTGTAAAACTCAGATATGGATTTTCCGATCACCTCGGAGCGGCTGTATCCCAATGTAGTCAAAAATTGTTTATTGCAGTCCGTAATAATTGTCGACTCTTTTTGGTTTTTAATTATCGCATACATCACCGGCGCACCCTCAAACAGGTTTCGATAGCGTATTTCACCTTTTTTAAGCGCTTCACGAATTTTATTTTTTTCTGTAATATCCCGTATAAAACAAATAAACATCCCTTTTTTCATATCTGAGTACTGGGTGTTTATCTCAACATCAATGAGTGTTCCATCTTTGCATCTGTGTTTTGTTTCAAAGCGGTCCTGACCGGTTTTAATGATTTTTTTACACTGCTGAACTCTTTGTTCCAATGTTTGAACAACGTCAATATCTGAAATACTCAACTTCAGGAGTTCATCTCGCTCATACCCCAGCATTTTGCAATACGAATCGTTTACATCAAACAATTGCCCCTGTTTGTCAACAAGACAGAACCCGTCAATAGCCAGCTTGAGAATTGTCTGGTATTGTTCTTCAACCTGAACCTGCTCTGTGATGTCCTGAATTGTTCCAAAAACATTAATTGGATTGCCTGCAGAATCAACCGTAACCTCAGCCCGTTCATGGACAGTCCTGATAATGCCATACGGCCGGACAATGCGATATTTTATAGTTTTGGACTTTGTCTCTGTTAAAGCTTTTTTAACGGAATATTGAAACATCTCAAGATCTTCAGGATGGACATATTTCATATAGCCTTCATAGGTTGGACAAAAACATTCAGGAACTATACCCAAAATCCTATAAAACTCTTTGGAGCATGATATCCTGTCTTCTGTCATATCCCAATTCCAGTTTCCGATATGGGCAATTTGCTGGGCTTTTATAAGATTAGCCTCACTTTCACGCAATAATCCTTCGGCCTTCTTGATCCGGGTAAGATCATGAACTAAAATTGCAACAGAATTTATTTGATCCCCACTGTAAACAGGAAAATATTGAATATCCATAAATTTTTTTTTGCCGCCCGGCAAATCAAACCAGCCTGAAAAATTAACAATTTCACCCGCTAACGCCTTGTCAAAATTAGGCTTAACAATGGTTTTAAACATCTGATTGCCCAGTATTTCGCTGATGTGTTTTCCAGCAATCTGGTCGGCATTCTTGTTAAATGCCTCATAATACCCTTTGCTCACCGTTTCAAAACGACAGTCCCTGTTGACGATGGCACACCTGGAATCAGACAGGTTATCAATTGCGAATTTAAAGAGACGCAAGGTGGAATTTTCCTTTTCCAGTTCCTGAATGCGCTTTTCCAATACTTCATAATCAAGTTTTTCAGTCATTATCTGGAAACTCCTGTTTGCGATATTTTAAATTCCTATATCATACCAATTCAATTATTTGCAAAAACAATTTAATTCAGGATGTCAGGGCTTGAATCTGCTTGATAATAAACATTTCTAAAACCCAAACTATAACTTTCATGTTTTGTTGCGAGCAACCAAACAGAAATACCAGATCCGGATGTGTCAGTTCTTCAAACAATGTGTTTATTTTTCAAAAAGAATATAGCATAACCACACAAGCTATTAGAATAAAACCATTGACAAACATAAGGAATTAAAATGAAACGATGCGGATGGGTAACAAGTGATCCGGCATATATCAAATACCATGATGAGGAATGGGCAGTGCCGGTACATGATGATAAAAAGCTCTTTGAATTTATTATACTTGAAAGTTCGCAGGCAGGTCTTTCCTGGCTGACTATACTCAAAAAAAGACAGGGATACAGAAAAGCATTTGCTGATTTTGATGTTGAAAAAGTGGCCCGGTTCACTCCTGAAAAAATCAAATATCTTCTTTCGGACCCGGGTATTATCCGAAACAGACTCAAAGTCAATGCGGCTGTGACAAATGCCCGGGCATTTATTAAAATCCAGGAAGAATTCGGATCTTTTGACACATATTCCTGGAGGTTTGTTGACAATAAACCCAAAATAAACCATTTTAAAACGCCTGATCAAGTGCCGGCAAACACAAAGCAATCCGACGCATTCTCAAAGGATCTTAAACAGCGGGGATTTAAATTTGTCGGCTCAACCATCATCTACGCACATATGCAGGCCGTCGGCATGGTCAATGATCATCTTGTCTCCTGCTTCAGGCATAAAGAGGTCATGACATAAAGACAATGGGCTTTTAATTTAAATAAAATCGTGTAAGATTGTTTCAGGTATGGGGTCAGGGGTATTTTTTAAAATAAAATTCAAATAAATGGAGGAGCAATAGCATGATTCTTGTTACGGCAAATCAAATGAGGGATATGGACAAACAGACCATAGAATCTTTTGGTATTCCCGGACGCGTTTTAATGGAAAACGCGGGAAAGGGCGCATTTGATTTCCTGCTCAAAAAATTTAAAAATCTTACAGCAAAAAAAATTGCCGTTATGGCCGGTCGAGGCAACAACGGAGGTGATGGGTTTGTCATTGCACGATATCTAATGGAAAAAAAAATTGCCGTGACCATCTTTTTATTATCTTCAAAAAAAAAGGTAACCGGGGATGCAAAAGCCAATATGGATCTTGCTCAAAAATTATGCAACCTCTCCCAAACCTGTTCCATTGTTGAAATTCCTGATGCAGAGGCGTTTGAAGCACAAAGAGTCAAAATTCTCCATCATGATTTTTTCATTGATGCCATTTTGGGAACCGGCCTGAATTCAGATGTCAGGGGATTTTTCAAGGATGCCATTGAAGTGATGAATACTTCCTCAAAACCTATTTTCTCAGTGGATATCCCATCGGGCCTTCATTCGGATACAGGACAGCCCCTTGGTGCATCAGTCAAGGCAGATGCCACAGCCACATTTGCTTTGGCCAAGCCGGGCCATGTTCTGTATCCGGGAAATGTTTACACCGGTGATCTTAAGGTCATTGATATCGGTATTCCAAATTTTATTGCCCAAGAGCAGTCCATTCAGCTCTCATTGATTGAAAAAAAAGAGGTTGCCGCCTGCTTTACTCCACGAAAGTTCCAAAGTCATAAAGGCAGCTTCGGCCATCTGCTGGTCATTGCAGGTTCTGTTGGAAAAACAGGGGCTGCCGCCCTTTGCGCCAATGCCGCCATGCGGTGCGGAACCGGCCTGGTCACCCTTGGGGTTGCCCAAAGCCTCAATCAGAACATTGAAACGCTGGTCGCAGAACCAATGACCCATCCGTTACCGGAACAGGACAAAGGATTTTTATCTGATCATTGTTTTGATGAGATTCAAACACTTTTAAAAGGAAAACAGGCACTTGCCATTGGCCCTGGTATCGGCACCCGGGCCGGTACGAAACAACTTGTCAAAAAGCTTATTCAAACAAGTCAAGTTCCCCTTATTATTGATGCAGATGCCATCAATTGCATTGCAGACGACTCAAACATCTTAAAGCAAAAAAAAGTACCAGCCATTTTGACCCCCCACCCGGGTGAAATGGCAAGGCTGTGCAAGGCAAGCCCTTCTGATATCCAGGCAGACAGGATCGGTACTGCTTCACGATTTGCCAGTGAATTTAATACAATTTTGATCTTAAAAGGAGCCCAGACCATTGTCAGCTTCCCGGACGGCAGATCCTGTATTTGTCCCACCGGCAATCCAGGCATGGCCTCCGGCGGAATGGGCGATGTGCTGACCGGTATGATCGCAGGTTTTTGCGCCCAGGGATTTTCTCCTGAAAACGCAAGCCTTGCAGGCGTTTACATTCATGGCCTGTGTGCTGACACTCTTTGCCGTGACATGGGCGGATTTGGTTTTATTGCCACAGATATAATCCAAACCATTCCAAAAACCATTCATCAATACGTCTTGGGAAAGGGGACACATTTAAAATCAATCCCCGCCAAAATATGAAAATACTGACATCAAAAAGTTCAAAACAAACGCATAACTTGGGCATGGCCCTGGGGCAAAACATTTCCCAGGGAATATCAATTGCCCTTATCGGTGATCTGGGCGCAGGCAAGACAACCTTTGTCCAGGGGCTTGCCCGAGGACTTTGCGTATCTGAAAAATACTATATCACAAGTCCAACCTACACCATCATCAATGAGTATCCAGCAGGTTTGTTTACCCTCTGTCACCTGGATCTTTACCGGCTTGGATCTGCAGATGAACTCGAATATATAGGATTTGACGACCTTGTTGATGACACCCATATTATGGTTGTTGAATGGCCCCAGATTTTAAAGGATGTATTATTTAGCTTTGATCTTGAAATAAATTTTAAATTTGATGAACACTATAATAGAATTATATCCTTTTTTGCATCTGGACAACCAGGATCAAATTTGTTAGATAAATTAGTTTTATAATAGTTACCAATATCGGAGTTGTTATGGCTTTAAGAGTACAAAAATATGGTGGAACCTCGGTTGCAAACATTGAACGAATCAATAATGTTGCAGACAGGGTCCAGAAAGCATACGATCAAGGAGACAAGGTTGTTGTTGTCCTCTCTGCCATGTCAGGTGTGACCGACAGTCTTATTTCCCTTGCGAAACAAGCTTCAAAAACGCCTGACAAAAGGGAACTTGACGTACTTCTTGCCACTGGCGAACAGACAACGGCGGCCCTTCTTGCCATGATCCTCAAGTCAAGGGGATACAAGGCAAAATCTTTCTTAGGGTTTCAGGCAGGAATTCAAACAGATAAAACCTCGGGCAAGGCAAGAATACAGGAAATTGACGGCAAAAGCATCCGGCAATCCCTTGAAAAAGGATATATTGCCGTTGTTGCAGGATTTCAAGGTGCAGATGAAAACGGCGACATCACAACCCTTGGCAGGGGAGGGTCAGACACATCAGCAGTTGCCATTGCATCATCCCTGAAAGCCGATGTATGTGAAATATTTACAGATGTGGACGGTGTCTATACAACAGACCCGAGAATCTGCAGCAATGCCAGAAAAATCAACAGAATATCCTATGAAGAAATGCTTGAGATGGCCATACTGGGTGCCAAGGTTCTTCAAATCCGTTCGGTTGAATTTGCAAAAAAATATAATGTGCCCGTGCATGTCAGGTCATCATTTAACGAGGAGGAAGGAACTATGGTCGTCAACGAGAGTGCTGATATGGAAAGCGCTGTTGTATCAGGTATTACCTGTGATATGAATGAGGCAAGAATAACCTTGAGAAAGGTTCCGGATCAACCAGGTGTTTCCGCAAAAATATTCATGCCGCTTGCAGAAGCGGAAATAGGTGTGGACATGATCATCCAGAACACCCGTTCCGGTGGTGAGACAGACTTGACCTTTACGGTTACCAAAGATGACTTTGAACGGGCCAAAGAGATTTCACAAAAAGTGGGCAAGGAAGTTGGGGCTACTGAGATTCTCACGGCTGAAGAAGATATTGCCAAGGTTTCGGTTATCGGACTGGGAATGAAAAGTCATTCAGGTGTTGCAGCCACTATGTTCCAGGCCCTGGCATCTGAAAATATAAATATACGGTTAATCAGCACTTCCGAGATCAGAATATCCTGCATCATCCTGGCAAAGTATGCCGAGCTTGCGGTAAGAACGCTTCACTCAGCATTTGGACTTGACCAAAAAAAATAAACCAGGAAAAATAAACCAGGAAAAATAAATTGGATTTTGAGTGCCTTACTGCTCAAGCTTATCCAATAACGACAGGTTCAGGTCAAGACAGATTCAGGGCTGCTTCAATTTCTTTAATGACGTTTTGGGCAGCCCTGACAGGATCATTGGCATCCCTTATGGGCCGGCCAATGACAATCAGGTCGCTGCCAAGTGCAACAGCCTGACCAGGTGTGGTTACCCTTTTTTGATCATCATTTTCAAGCAGAGACCATGCAGGCCTGATCCCCGGTGTTACTGCCAGAAATTTTTTTCCAAAAACAGTCTTTATCTGTTGAACTTCTTTTCCAGAACAGACCACACCTTTACACCCGGCCGCATATGCCATCTTTGCCCTGTGCATGACCAGAAGATCGGTGTCTTTTACAAACTCATCCTTAAACCCGGCAGCCTCAACCGTAGCAGCATCATTATCCGTTAAAAGAGTAACGCCCAGAACGTTGGTTTTCCCGTTTCCTCCTGCAACTGCCCGTTCAAGCATTGCCATGGATGATGAACAATGCACAGTCACAAGATCCACCCCCAGATTTGCCACCCGCCCCATGGCTCTTTGAACCGTGGCGGAAATATCATGAAGCTTGAGATCAAGAAATATTTTTGCATCACTGTTTTGTTTAACCATTTGAATAATGGAAGGCCCCTGGTCAATAAACAGCTCCAGACCGATTTTAAACATTCCCACATTTCCATCAAGAAGCTTCACATACTCTTTTGCTTGCTTTAAGGAAGAAAAATCCAACGGAAAAACAATATAATCCTTACCTTGTTTTTGCATCACTTCACCTTTCTTTTTTTTGCAGTCGTTCCGATTTTTAAAATTGTTCCGGTTTTTACAGTCGATTCAAAAAGTCTCTCTGAAAAACAAATGTCCTCAAACTTTATCCAGGTCTTCAAGATCAATGGTCAATTTATATTCTGAAGAATCAGGATCTCTTTCAACGCGGAACCCCAGTTTCTGACCCAGCCTGAGCATACCAGTATTGGTTGTAATAACCGGTCCCCAGACCTGTTCAAGCCCAAAGCGCTTGGCACATACCAAGGCATGCCAAAGCAATTTTTTTCCCAGACCCTTTCCCTGTAATGCATCGGCCAGAACAATGGAAAACTCCCCTTTTTTCTGGTGAGGCACAAATATGATACGGGATACGCCCACTATTTTTCTCTTCTGACTTGACCCTGAAAATGCGATCAGGGCAATTTCCCTGTCATAATCAATCTGGGTCAATTTAATGAGCATGGGTTTGGATATCTTTTTAATGGGGGAAAAAAATCTCAAATAAACGGTTTCAGGAGACAGATCAAAAAACAGGTCAAACATCAGCTGACCATCGCTTGGCCGTACCGGCCTGACAAAAATATTTTCATCATCCCCGATACTGAATGTTGTTTCCTGCCAATAGGGATAAGGACTGATAATAAGGTGAGCCGGAGATTTCAAGTTTGTCTTATCCAATATCACATGACCATCCACAGCCCTGATCTGCCCATTTTTCACCAGCACAGGATTGATATCCAGTGCTTTTATCTCTGGAAAATCCGTCACCAGGCGGCTCAGACGAATCAATAGTTCTTCAAGCAATGCCACGTCCAGTTTTTCAATATTCTTACACCCTTGAAACACTTTTGAAATCCGTGTCTCTGCTATGGCTGTCACGGCAAGCTGACGGTTCAGGGGAGGCAATGACATGGAAAAATCCTTGAACACATCCGTCATGATACCGCCCACGCCAAACCGAATAACAGGACCAAATATTTTATGACGGATTGTTTTTATGTTCAGTTCATAATCCGAGTCCTGTTCAACCCTGGTATCACCCACGGGAATCCCATAAGATGCAACCAGATCTCTTGCCAGATGTTTCGGAAGCCGCCCGCCTTTTATGATGCCCTGCTCAATTATTTGATTCGCCCTGGACCGGTTTATTTCAAGCCGTTTGTCCTTACGATACGGAATTTCCTGAAGAATTTCTATATTCTTCCCATATTTATACAGATTTATAAATGCCCGTACGGCACGTTCAGGCGTTTCATAAGTCACCATGCCTGCCTGCTTGAAAATCTGTCTGGAACGATCAATATCCAGTCCGCCCATCCAGGAAGTAAATACAGGACAGGGACTTGTTTTTAAAAGCATTGCCAATTCTCTTGCAAGGGGTTCGGAGTCATAGGCACCCACAGGAGAACTCAACAGCAGTAAACCATCAATTTCAGGGGCATTCATGCATATTTTTACAGTCTCAATATACTGGTTGTCTGACGAAGCTCTTGACAGATCAATTGGATTGGTCCGGCTCCACTTTTCCTTTAACACCTTTTCAAGAGAGATAACCGTCTGCCTTGAAAGCTGTGCCGGCTTAAGTCCATGTTCGACCAGGGCATCTTGTGCCATCACACCAATCCCGCTGCCATTGGAAACAATGCCCAGCCTCGCCCCTCTGGGACGACGTTGCTTTGCAAGAAATTGAGCACAATCAAAAAGTTCTTCAAATTCTTTTACCCTAAGAATACCAGCCCGCTTGAATGCCGCATCATAGATATCATTTTCACATGTCGGCGAATAGGGATCTGAACGATCTGATTTCAATGCAATTATTGGTTTTACACGGGACACAGCTCTTGCAGCGCTCATAAAGTTACGCATATCCACAAGACTTTCCACATACATAACAATACTTTCCACCTCATATATTGACCCGAGAAAATCAATCATATCCGCAAAACAAACATCCAGCATGGACCCGAGATTCACAAAATGAGAAAACCCGACATTCTCACGCATGGCCATATCCAAAACTGCGGAACAGACTGCGCCACTCTGGGATAAAAATGCAACCTTTCCGGGAAGCGGTATCCTGTGCATCAAATTTGCGTTCATTCCCAAAGCCGTATTTACTATCCCGACACTGTCAGGACCGATGATCCGCAGTTCTGTTTTTTGAGAAATATTTTTAATCTGAGCTTCAATTTTTTCCCTCAACCCGCCGGGAATCTCATCCCCTGCAGAAATAATAACGGCTCCCCCCATATTCTGTTGGCTGCAGGTTTTAAGAATATCCGGCACACTGGCAAGGGGGACGGCAATAACCGCCATGTCGATATCGTTTGGAAGATCTTCTACATCCGGGAAGGTTTTAATTCCAAAGATACTATTATACTTTGGATTCACAGGGAAAATATTCCCTTTAAATCCGCCTGCCAACATATTTTTTATAATGGAAGCACCCACACTGCCTTTTTTTGTACTGGCACCAATAACAGCAACTGATCCTGGATTTATCACCCGGTTTAAATTAAGTGTACTCATTATTTATATTTCCTATTCTTCCATTAAATATATCTTTTCTTGCTGATTTTCTTTTGATTCAAAAATACCTTTAATATCCTCAAGAATCATGTACAGACACGGCACCATGATAAGAGTAATGAAAGTGGCAAATAAAATACCAAACCCCAGGGAAATAGCCATGGGAATTAAAAATCTTGCCTGCCGTGATGTTTCCGTAATAATGGGGGCCAGCCCCCCGCAAGTGGTCAATGTAGTCAATAAAATAGGCCTGAACCTCTGTATCCCGGCTGAATGAACTGCATACAAGACGGGCACCCCCTGAAGATACCGCCGGTTGGCAAAATCAATCAGCACCAGCGAATCATTCACCACCACACCGGACATGGCTACCAGTCCGAAAAGGCTCATGACGGAAAGAGAGTATCCCATTATAATGTGACCTGCAATTGCACCGATTATACCGAAAGGAATACAGAACATAATGATAAAAGGTTGAAGATAGCTTTTAAAAGGTATGGCCAAAAGGGCAAAAATACAGAACAAAGCAATGCCAAGACCCTTTAAAAGAGCTGTTATGCTTTCCCGGATATCTGCCTGGCGTCCTTTGAAACTATAGGAAAGTCCGGGATATTTATTTAAAAGATCCGGCAGAATTTCTTTTTTCATGTCCCTTAAAACATTTTCTGCCTGGGAAGGGGGTCTGATATTGGCTGTGACAGAAATTTCCCGCCTTCCATTCGTCCTTTTTATGGTTGTATAGGCCCTGCCTGTAATGGTTTCCACAGCATTTCGAAGCAGAACCTCTCCTTGAGGTGCCTGAAGAACCAACTCTTCAAAAGTAGATTCCAACATTCTTTCTTCTTCAGGCAGCCATACCCTTACGGTGACCTCATTTCTGCCCCGCTGGTTTTTTAAGGCAGTCACTCCCTGAAAGGCATGACGGATCTGGTTGGCCACTTCCCTGGAGGTCAATCCCATCCTTTTTCCTGCCGGAGTCATTGTAATATCAAATTGTTTTTTACCTTTGGCTGATCCGTCATCAATATCATGGACAATGGGATACCCGGAAAGATTTTTGGCCAGATCCTCCCCTGCCCTGTCCAGCATATTTTTATTCCTGTGACTTAAGCTCACAGTCAAATTTTTCCCTGACCCCGGCCCTCCTCTGTCAGACTCAAAGGTAATGGTTTCAAGTCCGGGAATCGTACCTGTTTTGTTTCGCCAGATATTGGTTACTTGTGACGTATTTAAGGGTCGCTCTTCGGGATCAGTCAAATAAATTCTAACCCGGACACGGTTGTCGCTGACCTGGGAAAAAATCCCAGTGGAAAGGCCTTGTTTTCCATTTTCTTCAACCACCTCACGGGCCTTTTGAACAAGATGCTGTTCAACATTTTTTAAGGTTTGGGCAGGCGTGCCATAGGGTAAAAAAGCTTCACAAAATGCATAATCAGATTCCACTTTGGGGAACATAACCATGCCCATCCTGCCGGAAGAGACAAAGCCAGCAGTTGTCATGAGCAGGGCAATGCCAAAGGCAATAACCGTATACCTATGATCCAACAGCCAAAATAAAAATCCGCCATAATATTTTTTGACAAGTGTTTCAAAAAACATGCTGAACCGTTCCTGCCATTTTTCAAGATAATTTAAGGGGAAAAACAAGGGCCTACGGCGGTTGTGACCCAAATGGGCAGGCAAAATATAAAGGCTTTCAATCAGGGAAACAGCAAATACAGCAATCACAACAAAAGGGATGGTTTTAAACGCTTTTCCCATAAAACCAGGGATAAAAATCAAAGGAACAAAGGCAACCATATTGGTGATCACACTAAACACAACGGGTATGGCAACGGCTTTGGTTCCCTTGACTGCAGCATCCAGCACCGGCATTCCCTGCCGCCTGCAAAAATAAATATTTTCTCCCACGACCACGGCATCGTCCACAACAATGCCCAGGGTAACGATAAAGGCAAACATGCTGACCATATTAATGGAAAACACGGTCGGAGCAAGAAAAAGAAAAGAACCCAGAAAGGAAATGGGAATCCCGAGGCTTACCCAGAAGGCCAGCCGGATTTCAAGAAAAAGAGCCAGAAAAAAAAATACCAGTCCAAGCCCGAAATAGGCATTGCGAAGCAACAGATCCGCTCTCTGGGCAAAAATTTTGGAAAGATCCCTTAAAACGGTCAGTGCCACTCCATCCGGCAATGACGCATTGATGCGCTCAACCACTGCTTTCCCGGCTGTTGCAACCTGGGTTGGAGTCTGATCTCCCACCCGGTAAACCTCTATGATAACAGCCCTTTTTCCGTTAAAAGAGGCCCAGTTATCAGACGCCTCAAACCCCTCGGTAACCGTTGCAATATCTTCAAGCAGAACCCTTGAGCCGTCTTCCAATGTAATGACGGGAAGCTGTGCATACTGACGGGCCGTGTCTTTTCTATCCCTGATCCGCAACAGGATATCTCCTCCCAGGGTCTTGATGCTGCCGCCGCCCAGCTCCACAGAAGCTCTTGACAAGGTAAGTGCCACATCCTGAAGGGTAATGCCGTAGCGCCTCAGGGTCTGTGCTGAAACAGCCACCTGGATTTCCCGGTCCCTTACCCCGTCAAGCTCCACCTGGGTTATGCCGTCATCCATGAGCAGCTCATCTCGAATCTGATCTGCCAGGGCACGCATTGTGGTTTCCGTTGCATCCCCGTACAGGGCAAGTCTGAGGACTTCTCTTTTTCTGGCTGCAATTGACACCTGGGGTTCTTCAGCCTCATCCGGCATGGTTCCAATGCGGTCAACCTCACTTTTGATCTCCTGCCACAAACGGTTGATATCGGTTCCTTCCATTGCTTCCACACTGATGGAGGCAATGCCTTCACTGGCCGTGGCCGTAATTTCGTCAATTCCTTCCAGATCCTGGATAGCCTCTTCAATGGCGAGCAAAATTCCGTTTTCCACTTCTTCCGGGCTTGCACCTGGATAAGCCACTGAAATATTAACCAGGTCAAGGCTGAATTCCGGAAACACCTCCTGCTTGATATTAAATCCCATGTAAAGTCCGCCAACAAGCAACACTGCCATGATAAGGTTGGCCGCAACGCTATTGCCTGCCATCCAGGCAATCGGGCCTTTTGTTATCTTTTGATCCGTATCATGGCTCATGAGCGGTCTCCTGATGACTGTTGCAGGGCCATCCCTTTTACCGGAGCCGGCAGGTCTGATGTAATCACGGTATCCCCGGCCCTGATACCGGATTTTACAAAAACCCTCCCGTCTTCCTTCCAGGCAAGAGTTATTTCCTTGATCTCAAGAATACCTGAATTAATAACCCACACAGTATTGTTATCCCTCAATACTGATCTGGGCATGGAAAAAACATTTTCAAACAATTCGCCCATAATCCGCACATTCACATGATCATCCAGCAATAATTGAGGTATATTTTCCCTGCGGTTTAATCCTAAGGGATCGGATACTAGAATAATCACGCCTGCCATACGGCTTTTGCCGGTTATCTTTCCGGTAGTTCGCACCACTCTTCCCTGCCAGGTTTGGTTTGAATATTGGGACTGAATAATGGCCCTGCTGCCGGTTGTCTCACCGATCATGATGGAAGCCAGCCGGTCAGGCGGAACCAATGCTTCCACCAGGTAGGCATCAACATCCACAAGTGTAGCCAGGACTCCTTGTATTGTCACAAGAGACCCTAAATTGACCTGTTTTTCAAGAATAAGTGCATTAAACGGAACAATTACCTTTGTCCGGGACAGGTTCAATTGTGCTTTTTCAAGGTCAGCTCCGGCACTGTCCACTGCGGCCTTAGCCTTGACAAGCTGGGGCTTTCGCAAGGCAAGATCCGTGGCTTTTAATTCGCCCTGGGAAGCCTGGTTGATTAATTTGAGTTCCTCTTTTGCAATCATCTGGCTGCCTTTTTCAATGGCAAGATCTGATAACGCCTTATCAAAAGCACTCCTGGCTTTTAAAACTTCTATTCGATAATCTGAATCATCCAGAGTTAAAAGCGTCTCTCCTTTTTTTATCAACCCGCCTTGAACAAACTTTTTGGAGATGGCAACCACTTCTCCTGCGACTTTGGACTTTAATATGATCTTTCTGTCCGGCATGACAGTCCCCATAACCATAACCGAACTTTGATAATTGCCCGGTTCCATGGAAATGGTCTCCACCACAGCGGCCTGTTTTTCAGGTGGTTTTCTTTTCATTTTCGGTTCCTGGGCCTTAAAATAATTCCAACCTGAAACGCCTGCCAGAATCAGACAAAGTGGCAGAACGATTTTTATCATCAGTCTGACTGCGCGCCCCCTTTTTTTTAAACCACTCATCTTAAGCTTACTCCATAACATTTTGATATCGTCAAACCGATTTAAGTTATTAACTCAAATTTAAAACTTAAGCCATAATCAGATGTGTCCTTGATTTATGTTGTTCCAGGAATCGGATTCCAGCCAAGTGCCCTGTAAAGACCGATCCTTTCTTTGATAAGTGCTGCTCGCTCACCCACCAATTTTCTTTCCAGCTGCTCAATATGAGTCCAGGCAGTAAGATAAGCCAGATAACTGCTCTGGCCATTTTGATATTGCACCCCGGCATCTTTCAAGGTCAACCTTGCCACGGCCAGCTCTTCTTCAAGCAATCGGATATAAGCCGCTTGTTTGTCGATGCTGACCAGGCTGTCTTCAACCTCGACAATGGCTTTGGCAACTGTCCTGGCATAAAGGGTCAATTGTTCGTCTGCAACAGCTTTGAGTCTTTTTATTTCCGCTTTTCTGAGCCCCCCGTCCAAAATCGGCCCGGCAATGCTGCCGGCAAGGGTTGAAACCCAGTTGTGAAACAAAAGATCCAGCTTTCCACTTGAAAACAGGGCCTGAGCTGTCAAATCAAATGAAGGCAAACGATCTGCCCTGGCAGCCGTAATTTCCCATTGGCCTGACGACAAGCGCATTCCAGCCGCCTGTATATCCGGCCGATTTTCTAAAAGATCGGACGGAATCCCGACCTTGGGCAGGGGCAATGGATCAGGAAGAATTTTGGTGGTCATTTCAACAGGCTTAAGATCTGTTTTCCCGGATAAAAAGGCCAGGTTATTCAACAACAACTTTTCCTGCTTTTCAAGCAAAGGCAACTGGGAATTTGCCTCTGCCAGAACTTCGCGCTGCTGAGACACATCCAAAGCATTTGCCTTTCCATTCACAAATCTTAATGTTTGAAGTTCCAGCAGGGTGTTGTTTATTTTGATCTGATTGCCCAATATGCTCTTCTTATGCCGGGCCGCAATGATATCAATCCAGTTTTCTGCAATTTGTGCCGTCAATTCAAGGGTGGAAAACTTTAAATCCTGTTCGGCAGCCTTAAGGCTTAAAATTTCAACCTGTTTCCCGGCATTTGACTGCCCCCATACATCAAGATTATAAGCCCCTCTCAATGATCCGTCCCATGAATGGCTGCCATCATAGTCAGAAGGGCTGCTGTATGTATTTTTAACCCGGGTTTCTTTTTTCTGCCCTCCAAATGAAAACCCAAGTTCAGGAAAAAAAGATGCTTCTTCTTTTTCAAGGTTAGCTTTTGCCTGAATTACCTTTGTTTTTAAAATTTTCAAATCAAAATTGTGGTCCACTGCATGATTGATCAATGAAGTGAGTTCATCACTTTCAAATAAAAACCACCAGTTTTCAATGGAATCATTGTCGCCTGCATCAACAGAAAAACGATCAGGAATTTTCAGGGAAAGAAGAGTTCCAGGTTCCGGTTTAAGGGTCTTACAACCGGAAAAGATCACCACACTTGCCAGCATAACAAAAAAAACAGACTTCATTATTCATTTTTTCCTCTTGTATCAAGCCCTTAAAATAATTTAAATTCACTGATAAGGCAATACTGATCTTATAAAGATATAATAGTTTTTTAAATATAGTTGAAACCTTTAGATAATTAATGATATCTAAACAATATTTTATATAACTGCCACGGGCAGACTTGGCCTTTCATCCATGTTTGCCCACAACAAAAATTGAAAGTCTCTGTATGATTTTTTAAAGACTTTCTTATAAGAAAAAACTGGAAACTATAATTTTCAAATGAATTATCAGAAAATCGAACATATTTCAGCAGGTCAATTTAAAGTCGGCAAAGAACAATCAAGCATATACAAGGCCTATCTTGGAACCTGCCTGGGCATTGCCCTGTATGACGCGTCAACACAGGTTGGAGGAATGATCCATATCCTGCTGCCCGAACCCACCGGAATCGCAAGTGCAGTATTTTCAGAAAAATATGCGTCGACCGGTGTTCCCCTGCTCATAAACCATTTGATAAAACTGGGTGCAAAACCTGAAAATTTAGAGGCCACAATTGCCGGAGGTGCGCTTATAGGGCCAGTCACCCAGCAGGATATAAACCTTGATATTGGCGGAAGATCCATGGATATTGCCGTATCAATACTTAGAAGTTACAAAATCAAAACCATAAAATCAGAAACCGGTGGATTTTTTACCTGCACTCTTGAATTGAATATGGCCACGGGCAAAACCTTTATAAATCCTGCTCTGGAAGACACTTTTAAGTCACAAAACCGTTTTACAGCACCGTCAATGGACGAGATCTTAAACACCATTGATCAATTAAAGCCGATTCCTCAGATAGCATTAAAAATATTCAGGATGTTCCAGTTCTCCCGACACCATATTACGGATATTACCGAAGAGCTTTCCAAGGATCAGGTTCTTTCAGGACAAACCTTAAAGCTATGCAATTCAGCACTTTTTGCCGGGACTGTAAAAATTGATACACTCAAAGAGGCCGTGCTTTTATTAGGCGAAACCATGCTGATCAAATCCGTGATCACCGCTGCGGTTGATATGTATTACAACCAAATAGGGACATCCGGCTATTCTCTTTGCAAAGGCGGGCTTTTTTTCCATGCAGTGGGAGTGGCATCCTTTGCTGAAAAAATTGCAGAAAAATCAGGCCGTCCCCTTTTAAAAGAGGCTTATACGGCAGGACTTCTTCACGATATCGGCAAAGTCATTCTGGATCAATTTGTCTCCATCAGATCACCTCTTTTTTTCAGAAGCCTGTATCAAAAAAATGAAAATTTTATAAATGCTGAAAAAAAACTATTGGGGATTACCCATGGTGAGGCAGGCGCTCTTCTGGCCAGAAAATGGAACTTTTCAGATGGATTATCTGAAGTCATTCAATTGCATCACACCCCGGAAAAAGCAAAAAAAAACAAAGATCTTGTTTATATCATCTATCTTTCAGACCTTCTCATGGAAAAATTTCATGTAGGATTTGACCTTGAAAAAATGCAGACTCAAAGCCTTGAAAATGCCCTTGACCAACTGGGATTTAAAATGGCGGATCTGCCTGAACTGGTTGATGTCATTCCCATCAATACATTCAGCAATGACGATGATATATTAACCACACAAAGGTAAAAAAGTGACGAATTCCAACAAACATAACCTCCTTAAAAATTTGCCGGGAGTTGATCATCTTCTGGAACTTGCAAAAAAAGATGATCAATTAATGGATATCCCCCGAAGTGTTATTCTTGATTCCATAAGAAAAGCGCTTGACCGGACTAGAAAAGATATCCTGTCGGAAAATATTGAACACCCCATAACAGATGAAACAATCCTTGATGAGGCAGGCATACTTGCACAAGACAAAATCAAATCCAGGCTTGTCCATGTCATCAATGCAACCGGAGTTGTTCTCCACACAAATCTTGGACGTGCGCTTCTTTGTGATGCAGCGTTAAAAAATATCAAAACCATTGCGCAATCCTATTCCAACCTTGAGCTGAAAATTGAAACAGGCAAACGCGGTATCCGATATGAAGCAGTGGATGAACTGATCTGCGAACTGACCGGTGCCCAGAGTGCAATTGTTGTCAACAACAATGCAGGTGCTGTTTTACTGGCATTGAACACCATTGCCAAAGACAGACAGGTTGTTGTATCCAGGGGTGAACTTGTTGAAATCGGAGGGTCTTTCCGGGTGCCGGACGTGATGTCAAAAAGCAGATGCATCCTAAAGGAAGTCGGCACCACAAACCGGACCCACTTAAAAGATTATGAGAGTGCGGTATCTGATGAAACCGGCCTTTTTTTAAAAGTTCATGCCAGTAATTATAAAATTGAAGGTTTTACGGCAAGCGTTGCCTTAAAAGATCTGGTATTGCTGGGAAAAGAAAAAAACATCCCGGTCATGGAAGATTTAGGTTCCGGAACCTTGATTGATTTTTCAAAATATGGTCTTCCCCCGGAGCCAACTGTTTCTGATTCGGTTGGTTCGGGTGCGGATGTTGTCACATTCAGCGGAGACAAACTTCTGGGAGGACCCCAGGCCGGCATTATTGTGGGAAAAAAACATATCATCGATCAGATAAAACGCAACCCTTTAACCCGTGCATTGAGAATTGACAAACTTACCCTTGCAGCTCTTGAATCAACCTTAAGCCTTTACAGGGATGAAAAAAAAGCCATCCGGCAAATCCCCACGTTAAGGATGCTTACCCTGCCCTTTAAAGAAATCAGTAAAAAAGCCGATCTTTTATTTAAAACCATTAAAAAGGATATCGGAATGCTTGCAGACATTGATGTTGCAGACATGAATTCAAGACCGGGAGGCGGGTCATTTCCTGCACTGAATCTTCCGACCAGGTGTATTACAATTCAACCCAAAGATATGTCTGTATCCAAACTTGAACTCCATATGCGCCTGTCAACACCGGCTGTTATCGCCAGGATCGAGGATAATAAATATATTTTGGATCCAAGAACGATTCAAAATGGTCAGGAGGCAATTATCTCGTCAAATCTAACAAAAATATTGAAAAAAAAATGACTGTCAAATTCTCTTCAAAAGAAATTCATTTTCTGAAAAAAGATTCTGATAATTTCAAGATCAAGCCACCTGAAACATATTTCAGTGATCTGCTTTTGACAAAAAAAAACCGGATCAAAGCCTTTCAAAAAAAGCTGTCCGAAGTCACCATATCCTGGAATAATTTTTTGTGTGCAGTACTTGAGCTTAATTCGGACAGGTCTGAATCAATCATAAAGAACAAAAAAGAGACACTTGAAACCTTTTTTAACTCCTTTCCTGATCATAAAAAAGGCATCTGGAAATGCTTAAGCAAAACATCATTTATTATGGCATTCTGTGGCTATGAAAGTGAAAAAAAAGCTGCAAATCGCCTTGTTTCATTAAAAGAAAAGCTATCTACAGCCTTTAGAACAGAGATTCTTATGGGGGTGGCAAAATTTCCCTGTCATGATTTTTCAAAACCCCAAACAGTTGTCAATGCTCTCAAAGCTGCGGATCACGCAGCCTTTTTCGGGCCTGACACCCTGATTCACTTTGATGCTGTATCCATTAATATCAGTGCAGACCGGCTTTATCAGCTGAACAAATACAACATGGCCATCAAAGAATATAAAAAAGGCCTTGAAATAGAACCCAATAACATTAACCTGATCAACAGCCTGGGGGTCTGTTTCGGGGTCATGGGAAAGCTGGACAATGCAAAACTTGAATTTGAAAAAGCCTTGAAAATCAATCCCAATGAAGTGATGGTCATTTATAATACAGGCCTTCTTTACCAGATTAACGGCAATCTGTACCAGGCAATTCAGTGTTTGCACAAAGCCCATGACATTGATGATTGTGTTTTTGAAGTTGAATTTCTTCTGGGAAAGCTGCTGTTTAAAATTCAGCAGTTTGACCGGGCCATGGCTCATCTTGAAGCGGCAAGCCGGATAAATCCTGAATCAGGCCTTGTTTTCAGGATAAAGGGGGAAATTTATCTGGCTAAAAATCAGCCTGAAAAAGCCGGGATTGAATTTAACAAAGCCGTCAAACTCAATCCTCTGGATGCTGTTGCTTTGTCAGGGTATGCAAAATCCATGTTGCTTCAGGATAAAAACCTGAACATTGCTATTAGCCTTGCAAAAAAAAGCATTGCCATTCAACCGGCCAACAGCCTGTTCAAAGACAGATTAAAAGCAATAATGAAAAAAATTGAAGTTCACGCCAGTCAGGAAGAAAAAATTAAATCCGCATCATAACACTTATTGAAAGAATCAGTCAATTATGAAGAATCTTATTCAACAATCTGTTAACGACAGTATCACAGTAAAAAAAGAATTTTTCTCCGATAATATTGAAAACATTGAATCCTGTGCCTCCATAATGGCAGCAGCTCTGAAAAAAGGCAGAAAAATACTTTTATTCGGAAATGGCGGCAGTGCAGCAGACTGCCAGCATATTGCCGCAGAATTTGTCAACAGATTCAGGATGGAAAGAAAACCGCTGGCAGCCATTGCCCTGACCACTGATACATCCGTTATCACCAGTATCAGCAATGACTATTCTTATGAAGATATTTTTTCCAAACAGATACAGGCCCTTGGAAAAAAAGGAGATATTGCCCTTGGCATCTCAACTTCCGGAAATTCTCCAAACATTATCAAAGCGGTTAGGCAAGCAAAGCAAATGGAGATTTTGAGTGTTGGTTTCTCAGGAAACAATGGCAAATTAAAACAATTGACAGATATTTGTTTTTGTGTTGATTGCGACACAACAGCAAGGATACAAGAAGTCCATATCCTGCTGGCCCACATACTGTGCGACCTGACGGAAAGGATAATGTTCAATGAGTGATTCATTCAAAAAATTGGATTTTGGCAGGCTTAAAACCTATTCCATCAAGAATAGACACAGTAAAGTGAATATAAAGGACTTTTCAATACCGTGGAAAAAAGGCAATAATTTTTCAGATTTTCTTGCAGGTCTTCCCTCCATTCTGGCCGGAAATGATCTGCGCTCCGTGATAGACGCCATCAGCCGTGCTGCAAAACAGAACAAACAGGTCTGTTTTGCCATGGGCGGTCATGTCATCAAAACCGGCATGTCTCCCATTGTGATTGATCTGATGAAAAAAAATGTTTTTACCATGCTCTCCATGAACGGGTCCGGCATTATCCATGACCTTGAAACCGCCATGACGGGAATGACTTCGGAAGATGTGGCACAATCAATCGGCAACGGCAGTTTTGGAATGGCAAAAGAGACATCAGCCTTTCTCAACCAGGCCATAAAAAATGCAGCAAAACATGGCATTGGACTGGGAAAAGCTGTAGGAGAGCTGATCCTTGAAAAAGACCTTACCTATAAACATTTGAGTTTGACAGCATCCGGAGCTGCCCTTGATATTCCCGTGACCGTTCATGTGGCCATTGGCACTGATATCATACATATGCATCCCGATTTTGATGCAGCGGCCTGTGGCGCAGCCTCCCATTATGATTTCAAGCTGTTTGCCTCACAGATAACAGGTCTTGAAAAAGGCGTGTTTATCAATGCCGGATCTGCCGTCATCATGCCTGAAGTTTTTCTGAAGGCCGTGACCCTGGTCAGAAACCTGGGCCATACGCTGGATGATTTTACAACACTCAATCTTGATTTTATCCGCCATTACAGGCCCATGACCAATGTGGTGAACCGCCCCACCCTTGGCAAAGGCAAGGGGTTCAGCATTGTCGGGCACCATGAAATCCTGATACCCCTTATCGCAGCAGGCATCATTGAGTCCATATAACAGACACGGGCAGACCTGGTCTTTCGCTCAGATTTGCCCACAACAAAAATTGAAAGTCTTTGTATGATTTTTTTACGACTTTCAGATAAAAAAACATTTTTACCTATTAATAAACGGTAATGTTCAGATAGACAGGCTGTTGTATGTGCTTTGGCTGATAAGCGGAGCTAAAAACCGGGAGTAATTATTGCACTGGTCTGCGTTGTTTTCCGGAAGCTGAAGGGTATCATTTTGTTTGACAAACAAAAAATGATGAAGATTTGATTCCAACGGATTGTTCTGATAAAAATGCCTGCATTTTTCCTCCACCTCATGCAGGTTTAACCTCATTGCAATGGCAGGATTTCCGTTCACTTTGGGGTGTGCCTTGATTTCTCCTTGCCCGATTTCTTCAAACAGCAAAATTTCTTTATAGACCAGCGCATGCTTCGGATTAACGGTAATTACCAGATCATCCAGTTTAAGATGTTCCATGGCATATTTGAGCATGATCTTGTTGCCGTGCATTAAAATATTTTGTGATCCGTCCCTGAATTCAGGATGTGTGGCAAGGCATCCCACCTCACCGATCATTCTGCCCTGAGATCTCAGATGATCCAGTTCTTTTTTATAAATCCGGTCCATGGGCAATCTGTTTGATGAATCAGGAAAAAGGCTGACCGTAAAAACCACTTGTTCCTTTTTTTTACCTATAAATACAATGGTTTTCTCAAAAAAATGATTTTCAAGGATTCTGCATGGACAGGATGAATCATCAGCATTAACATACCCCTCTTCAATATATACATCCTGAACGAGTTTTAATGCGGCAAAATAGTCTTTGATACAACTTGCAGGTTTAAAATAATATTGAGCCATTTTAAATTCATCTATCCTGATCAGTTGTCTCAAGTCCGCATTTTGAAATGATTCTTTATTAAATTTAGTCATAACTACCTTTTCCCTTGATTTGTTAATCTGTAACCAGAGCCTTGTGAAACGGTATTTTCCCGAATCCGATATTTGTCTTAAAGACATTGTTCAAAGCTTGATATTACATTATAGCAATAACAATACCAGAAGGTTGATTCGATGCATAAAACTTAGAAAAGGCTTGTTATGTTTAAATTAAGATATTATGATTTCAGACAGTTAAAAGAAGAGCTGACAATAAAAACATTTCAGGAAGCAGGAAAAAAGGACAGATGGAAAACAAGAAATTTTCTCAAAAGCGTATGAAAAACAATCCAATTCATCCTATTATTGGTATAAATACTTGAAAATATTAATAATATCTATATATTAATCAGCGTATGAAAAACAATACATACAAAAACCGCTGTGTGACATTATTCCCGGCAATCAATTGCAGAGAGCCGGATTTTGTAAACATGTATGGAAATCACTACACCATATCCCTGAAGTCTTCGGCCTTTACCCCGCATTTTTTCATCAGGTCATAAAAATCCGCCCTGTATTTACCGGCAAGCTTTGCTGCCCGGCTCACATTTCCTCCGGTCAGCCGAAGCAGCTGGATGATATAATTTCTCTCAAAATCCAATTTTGCTTCTTTAAACGGTTTTAGTTCATCACAAAGGTCTTCCGGGTCCAGCATGATCAGATCCTGTGAGATGACAGGATTTTTGGACATGGCAACACAATATTCCACAACATTTTTCAATTCCCGGACATTCCCGGGCCAAGGCGCGTTAACAAGTTTTTTCATGGCAGCCGATGAAAACTGGCTGACATTTTTTTTCATCTGCTGCCTGAATTCATTTAAAAAAAAATGGGCCAGGATTGGAATACAGTCCCGTCGTTCCCTCAACGGAGGCAGGGTTATTGGAATAACATGAATCCTGTAATACAAATCTTCCCTGAAATTTCCTTTGGATACTTCATCAAATAAATTTTTATTGGTGGCAGCAATGATACGGGCCTCAAATTTGATTTTTTCATTACCCCCCAGCGAATAGAATTCATTTTCCTGCAACACCCTGAGCAGCTTGGCCTGTATGGATACCGGTATTTCCGTTATCTCATCAAAGAAAAAAGTCCCGTTCCGGGCCTGCTGCAAAAAACCTTTCTTGTTTTTTACAGCACCTGTAAACGCCCCTTTTTTAAAGCCGAAAAGTTCACTTTCAAACAAAGATTCAGGAATAGCAGCGCAATTGATGGCAATAAAAGGACCTTTTCCCCTGGTCCCTGACACATGAATGGATTTGGCAATCAGCTCTTTGCCGGTGCCGCTTTCACCTTCAATCAATATATTGGAATCTGTCCCGGCTGCCTGAACAATTTTTTTGAGAACGGTTTTCATATTTTCATCTTTGGCAATAATATTTTCAAACCCGAACTTTTCAGATACCATGCCGCGCAGCTCTTTGACTTCCTTTGTTAATTTGTTTTTTTCAAGACATCTTTTGACATGCTGAATCAAATCAGAATCTTCAAACGGCTTTGTAAGATAACTGTAAGCTCCTTTTTTAATTGCAGATACAGCCTTGTTGATGGTGCCGTAGGCCGTCAATATGATTACGGGCAGATCTGGGTCGATTCTGTTGAGCGCTTCCATCAGTTCAACGCCGTTTTCATCTTTTAATTGATAATCAATAATGGCAAGGTCAAAAGAATCATCAGTTGCCGCCCCCAGGGCATCCGACCCGTTTGATACATCAGTCACCCTGTATTTTTCCGCCTCAAGCCTCATTTTAAGCACTTTGAGCAAAGAAAGGTCATCATCTACTATTAATATGTTTTCCAATTTAAAATCCCAAAGTTATAAAGTTTTGTTAATCACCGGTATAAATTTTTTAGCCGGGTGATATAGGTCAGGCCGGATCAGGTTTATCGATAATCTTATTCGGGTTCAAATCAATTTGCTTTAACTGCTCAATCTGCTTTTGAAGGCGTTTTTTTTCATTTTCAAGAAGCTTTAATTTTTCAAACACCTTCTCCATATCATCCAGTTGTTCTTGTTGAACATCTGCTTTCTTTTTAAGAGACCCTGCCTTCAGGGTCAAAGCCTTTATCTTCTCTTCCTTTAAAAGAAGTTCCCTGATAAAAGCCTGCTTTTTTTTTTCATCCTCCATGATCCTTGTCAGCAGGTCGGATATGATCCGTGTATTTTCAATATAATTGGATAAAATAATATCATTCATACCGGAAACACTGCTGTAGTATTCCAAAATGCGTTGAGTTTCCCTTTCAGCTGATTGAAAATCCATGTCCGAAACCAACCTCTGTGTAGCAATCAGATATTTTTTTTCATTAGTATCAATGGAATATGGCAATTCCCGCAAAAAGACAGCATGCAGACAACCGGATAAAAACAAGCCAATCACAATGCAGCAGGCAAAGTAACCAATATTTTCGTACCTTTTGAATACCGGCTTTGCGCCCATATGTTTCCCCCATGTGCCTTGATGATATATTTTGAAATCGAAAGCCCAAGCCCTGTTCCCATTCGAGTGCCAAGACCATTGTCAATTTGTTTGAATTTATAAAAAATCTTGTCAAGATTTTCAGGTTTTATTCCAGGCCCGTTATCCTCTACAGTTAACATCAGATTTTTACCTGAATCCTGAGAAAAGCATTGGACATCGACCTTACCCTTTACCGGCGTAAATTTCAGGGCATTGCCGATCAGGTTATCCAAAACTTCTATAATCCTGTTTTCATCAATATAAACGTCCGGAATATTCGGTAAAGGTGGAAAAAATTCAAGGTCAATCTGTTTTTTTTGTGACAATGGTGCAAGTTTCAAAATTGATTTGCGGACAACATCAGGCAAACTGAGCCTTACACAATTGTATTCCATACGGTTTGCTTCCATTTTAGAATAATCCAGAATTCTCATAACCGAGTTTAAAAGCCGGTTGCATTCTTCATGAATCAGACAAAACAATTCCTTTAGTTTTTGTGGGTCATCCGAGTAGAATCCCTTGGACAGCATTGCGGACGCTTCTTTTATTGAAGTGACCGGTGTTTTCATCTCGTGAGACACATGGCTTACAAAATCAGCCTTTAAGCTATCCAATTCTTTTAACCTGCAGCACATTGCATTAAAATGCAATGACAAATCCTGAATTTCTTTCGGGCCTTTGATCGTATGGATTTCCTCGAAATCTCCCTGGGCAATTTTTTCGATTTTTTTTTGAAGGCGAGTGATGGATTTAGTAATTGACTGAGTGTTGAAAGTTGTTATTATCATCCCTAAAAAAACGGTCAACACCGTAGTAAAAACCGTGACAATAATAATCTGATGGGTCATCTTGCTGGACAAATTTGTTTTGTCGGTAATAATACTCCTGGTAATGGCAAGAATTTTTTTCAAATCCCCGGCTGTGGTGTTAATATCCGGTCCATTTTGCGTTAAAAAAAAATCAATATTGATTTTTTTACCGATTATCACCTGTCCTGCGTTTTCCTCAAACCGTTCCAAATAACGTTCAAACGATGCAAGAGATTCGGAAAGCAGATGTTTTTGTTCGTCTGTCTCCATAATATCTGCAATTGTTTGGAAATCTTTTTCCAGATTTATTTTTACTTCTACAAACCTATTGTAATAATCAATATCCCTGGATACAAAATATTTTTCACCGAATTTGACAAGTGAAGCAAACGAATCCAGAAGACGATCACCAACAATGAGGCTTTCCTGATTTTTAACGACAATTTCCCGGGTAAGTTTCTGAAGTCTGGTAAGATTGAAAAGCACAACACTGCCAAGCGTAAAAATAAGCAAAAGGATGATAATATTTCCGATCACCAGGCGTTTAAATATAGTAAATGGCATCATAAATTAATTAGTTTAATATCCATCGGGAAACAAAAATTATTTATTGAGGGCTACAGATTTGTTTATCAGGAATCACAGAATAAACAAAAAATATTATTTTTGCAAGAAAGATCAAGACTTGAAAATATTCAAATAAATCCTTATATTAGAAAGCTTACGTAAACAGGAATAACATGAGGTAAAAAAATGCCAATTTATGAATATAAGTGCAACACTTGCGGCAATAACTTTGAAACTCTTGTGATGGGCAGCACAAAACCTGAATGCCCCTCTTGTGACAGTCAGGATCTATCAAGATTGATGTCTGCCTGCGGTTTTGTTTCAAAATCATCCGGGCCTGGCGGTGAAACCCAGGTCAAATCTTCTGCTTCATCTGCATGCAGCGGCTGTTCTTCTTCCAATTGTTCTTCCTGCGGGATAGGTTAGGCTTTCATGAAAAAAAACATATGCATCGGTACCAGAGGAAGCATGCTTGCCTTGTGGCAGGCCAATTTTATAAAATCAGAAATTGAGCGCCTTTTCCCTGATCTGGAAGTTGGATTAAAAATCATTAAAACAACCGGGGACCAAATCACGGACCGGCCCCTTGCCATGGTGGGAGGAAAAGGGTTGTTTGTCAAGGAAATCGAAACTGCACTCTTGAATAACGATATTGATCTTGCCGTCCACAGCATGAAAGACATGCCGGGTGAACTCCCCCAAGGGCTTATCATTGGTGCTATTCCAAAAAGAGAAAACCCGTTTGATGTTCTCATTTCAAACGGCAGCCGCATGCTTGCCGAGTATAAAAAAGGGGCAAAAATCGGCACTTCAAGTCTCAGGCGCGCCTCCCAGATAAAGCATATCCGTCCTGATCTGACCATTGAATCCATCCGGGGTAACCTGGATACCCGGATCAAAAAACTGAAATCCGGCGAATATGATGCCATTGTACTGGCAGCAGCAGGTCTTATCCGCCTTGAACAGGAAAGTCAAATCACCGAATACCTGGACGAAACCATAATGATACCGGCTGTGGGACAAGGTGCTTTGTGCATTGAAACAAGAGCAAATGATGACGACATTGCATTGATCATGGAAAAACTCGACCATTATGACACAAGAATATGTGTGACCGGCGAACGGGCATTTCTAAAACAAATTGAGGGTTCCTGCCACATCCCGGTGGCCTGTTTTGGTAAAATTGAGAACAATAACGTGGTTCTGACTGCGGTCGTCGCTTCTGAAGACGGCAAAGAACTGATTAAAGAGCAACTTGTTTCCCCAATGGATAAAATGGAACTAAATGGCCGAATACTTGCCGACAAGGTTCTTGAAAAAGGCGGAAAAAAAATATTGGAGAGTTTGAATTCAAATGACGCATAAGACTGGCAAAGTATATCTGATTGGTGCAGGTCCCGGTGATCCTGGTCTTTTAACAATTAAGGCAAAAGAATGTATCGAAACCGCAGATGTTGTGGTCTATGATTATCTTGCATCGCCTTTTTTACTCAATTACGCCGGAAAAGATGCCCAGATTATTTATGTAGGGAAAAAAGGGGGCGATCACACTCTTTCCCAGGATAAAATCAACCAGCTGCTGGTGGACAAAGCCAAACAGGGATTTGATGTGGCCAGGCTTAAAGGCGGTGACCCGTTCGTGTTTGGCCGTGGGGGAGAAGAAGCTCAGATGCTTCTGGGTCACGGGGTGCCCTATGAAGTGGTTCCAGGGGTTACCTCTGCAATCGCAGCACCCGCCTATGCAGGAATTCCGGTAACCCACAGAGACCACACCTCTTTTGTATCATTTATTACAGGCCATGAAGATCCCACCAAAAAAGACACCAGTATGCAATGGGATGTGTATGCAAAATCCAATGCAACCCTTGTGTTTTTGATGGGAGTTAAAAATCTTGCAAATATTGTAAAAAACCTGATTGAACACGGCAAACCATCCGACACACCCATTGCTCTGGTCAGATGGGGAACAACGGCCCGTCAGCAGACCGTTACCGGCACCCTTGAAACAATTGTTGAACAGGTACAGCAGGCAAAGCTCAAATCTCCATCCATTATCATCATAGGCCATGTGGTCTCTTTGAGGAATGAACTGGCCTGGTTTGATAAAAGGCCATTGTTCGGCAAACGAATTGTGATCACCAGGGCCCGTGCCCAGGCAAGCGATCTTGTTTCAAAGCTCTCAAAACTTGGGGCCAACTGTATTGAAATTCCGACCATCCAAATTACCGCTCCTGAAGATACCTCACCATTAAAAGCATCCGTTGAAAATATCAAAAATTATGACTGGCTTATCTTTACCAGTGTCAATGGGGTTAAATTCTTTTTTGATACTTTGTTTGACATGGGCAAAGACGTGAGAGTGCTGGGACACCTTAAATTCGCCTGTATCGGTCCTGTAACCAAAGAAAGGCTGAAAGATTACGGCATTATCAGTGATATTTTGCCAAAAACCTATAGAGCCGAAAGTGTAATTGATGCATTCTCCTCTGTTGAGATAAACAACAAAAAAATATTGCTCCCAAGAGCAAAGAAAGCCAGGACAATCCTGCCTGAAGAGCTGACAAAAATGGGTGCAAGGGTCGATGAGGTTATTGCCTATGAAACCCGGCTTGCAAAGGGAGGAAAAAAAGAGTTGATATCCCTTCTGGAAAAAAATGAAATTGATGCAGTAACCTTCACCAGTTCTTCCACAGTATCCAACTTCATGTCCCTGCTTGAATCAAAAGACGCCAAAAAACTTTTAGCAAATGTCGTGACAGCCAGCATTGGACCCATCACATCGGACACGGCAAGATTACTTGACATCAAACCGGACATTGAAGCCAAAGAGTATACCATTCAAGGGCTTGTGGATTCATTGTCATCATATTATGAAAGCTGTGAATAAAAATGATTGCCGGAAACCGTACCATTAATTATCTTCGTATATCAGTCACAGACCGGTGCAACTTCAGGTGCCGATACTGCGTTCCATCCACACCCTTTCATGTGATCGAACATGAAAAAATTGCCAGGTATGAAGAAATCCTAAGAATTACCAGGCTTGCCTGTGAACTTGGCATAACAAAAGTCAGGATTACCGGGGGAGAACCTTTTGTAAGAAAGAACATCTTTTCATTCCTGAAAAAATTGTGTGCCATTGAAAGCCTGAAAGATATTTCCATTACCACCAATGGATCATTGCTGACCAGGGAAAAAATAAAAGAGCTGATCTCTTTTGGTATCAAACGGCTTAATTTCAGTCTTGACACTCTGGACCCGGCCAAATTTGCAGTGATCACCGGCAGGGACAGATTCAATCAAGTCAGGAACGCCATTTTCACGGCCCATGAACTGGGCATATCCCCTATAAAACTCAATGCCGTTATCTTAAAGGGAATTAATGATGATGAGATTGAGAAACTTACGGCTCTGACAATCAAGTACCCGTTTCACATCCGCTTCATTGAATACATGCCCATGGGAGATTCTGCAGTTGAAAAACAACAACAGATATTATCCGATGAAATCAAAGAAAAAATTGAATCTGAATTTGGAAAACTTTTGCCTGTCCAACGCACTGGAAATGACGGCCCTGCAAAAAAATTCCAGATTGACGGGGCAAATGGAATCGTAGGTTTTATAACCCCCATCAGCTCTCATTTTTGCAGTGAATGCAACCGGTTGAGGCTTACATCAAGGGGGACATTAAGGCCCTGCCTGTTAAACAACTATGAAAAAGACATTATTGATCCACTTAGAAACGGTGCGTCTGACAATGAATTAAAAGAGATCATTCTGTCTGCCCTGAAAAAGAAACCATCATTTCACGGCTTAACTGATCACTCCGGCAACGACATCCCCATAAGTCACATGACGTCTATTGGCGGATAATTCTTTATCTTTTGTCTTTTTTGCGAATGGTGTAAAAAAAATTAGATTATTTTGAACGTTTTTATTTTCCCGGTGTCAATGGTTAATAGAAGGCAATTGTTTTGCAACTGCTTTTTTTTCATTAACCCAAGACGGAGGATAAAAAAATGAAAAAAATAATCGCCATAACAACCGCTGTAGTTCTATTTGCATGCTTATCCACGGTATCTGCCCATGCAGGGTCTGCAAGGCGTCATACCATTGAGGGATTCATGCTGGGCACAGGCGTTGCTATTTTAAGTGCAGCCATCATCAACGAAATCAATCATGACTCAAAACCTTATTACACAAATCACTATGCAAGGTCGGACAGAAATCATCATACCGGATATGCCAACCAGCATAGAGACACCCATCAACATAGATACGCCCATAAAAACAGACATGATGGAAATTTCATATCAACTGGCCCCAAAGGTCATTGGGTGATTGAAAAAATATGGAAACAGCCGGTTTATAAGAAAAAATGGAACCCCGGCCATTATAACCGCAGGGGAAAGTGGATAAACGGCAGGTATAAAAAGTTTCTGGTAAAAGATGGGTATTGGCAAAAAACAAAAATTTGGGTGAGATATTAACTGAACATACAGCTTATATATATCTGTAGGCTAATATAGACGCAACAACTGATTTATTGTGAACAAACCAAAAGCAACTGCAGACAATACAGATGAACAGGATCTGGTTAAAAGGCTTAAAAAAGGTCAGCCCTGGGCTTTCGAGGTTCTTGTCAACACATACCAGGACCGGCTCTTAAAAATTGCCTATGGTATCACCCTTGATCATGAGGAGAGCCTGGAGATCGTACAGGATGTGTTTATCAGCGTATTTAAGAATATCCGGACCTTCAGGCAGGATGCAGGCCTTGTCACATGGCTCAGAAAAATCACCATAAATCAGAGTCTGAACTGGAAAAGAAAGTGGAAAAGACGATTCAGGTGGCATCATGATTCCATAGAATCGGAAAATGATAAAGACCTTTTTATGGAAAACAAAAAAAGCAATGATCCGGAAACGCAATTTGAAAAAAAACAATTTGAAGAAAATCTTATGAAAGCCATCCGAAAACTGCCGGAAAAAATACGGCTGGTTTTTGTTCTGAATGTTTTTGAAGGACTTTCATACGAGCAGATTGCCAAAACAATCAATATTAAAAAAGGAACGGTCAGTTCAAGGATTCATTTTGCCAGAAAAAGTCTTATCAAGACTTTGGAATCGAATAAGTGAAAGGTTTTTTTTATGAAAACACCATGCAAAAAATATACATCTGAAGAGATCAGCAGGTTTATTGATCATGAACTTGCCCTGGACCGGTATGAAGAATTGGCGCGACACCATGTCAACTGCCCGGATTGCAACAGTTTAGTTGAACGCTTCAAATCCATATCCATCGTGTTTAATAATCATGCGGATAAAGCGGTATCAAAAATAAATACTGAAAAACTGAGGCAAAAAACAGAACAGGCACTTGAAAACGCCAAAAAAGCATCTTTAAAAACCGATCATGGATTCTTTGGCAAAAATATTTACTTGAAACTTGCATCCATTGCTGCAATATTGACGATCAGCCTGTTTTGGTTTCACGGTAGTTTGTTTGGCCCGACAGGTCCAAGTGCGATTGTAACATCGGTTGATACGAATGTTGCTTCCGTTATGATTATTGAAACTCAAACAAAAAAGCATACCATTATCTGGTTTTCTGAAACCTGATAACTGCAACGGGCAGACTTGGTCTTTTATACGGGTCTGTCCACAACAAAAAATGAAAGTCTTTGTTTGGATTTTTTACGACTTTTACAGATAAAAAAAGGGGCATCATGGCCAGATTCATGAAAACAATCTTCATACTCGCAGGAATATCTTGTTTTTGTTTGTTTACGCAGCCCGCATTTGCGAAGAGTCAGGTTTTAACGGACATAAAAGTGATTCATGCTTCAACAAAAACAGGAGCAAACATTGTCGATCCAGCTTTAAAACCAATTATTTCCGAACTTAAATCCGTATTCAAATACACCTCTTACAAGCTTTTGAACGAACAAAGATTGAATCTGAGCTTTAACCGGAAAGGCATGGTAAATCTTCCGGGAAACAGAACCATGATTATCATGCCAACGGATATGCAAGGCAAAAGAATCCAATACCAAATCAATATTCAGAAAAATCAGCGCCCGGTTTTTCAAACCCGGGTACTCTTGAACAATAACAGCAGTATTACCATTGGCGGCCCTCAGTTTAAAAATGGTGTTCTGTTGTTCAATATTTCCGGGTCAGCGCGGTAAGGATTGTGTTTTCACCTCAAGCAATCTTGATGCTTCTTTATTTGATCCCAGTAAAATAGACAGCCATCTGGTGGATTCCCTTCCTCCCAGAGCAATTTTGACCGCCATGGTCAATGGAACTGAAAGCAGCATTCCCACAGGACCCAATACCCATCCCCAAAAAGCCAGGGAAAGAAATACCACCAAAGTGGAAAGCCCGGTTCCCTTACCCATGACCCTGGGTTCAATCACACTTCCCACCAATATGTTGACAATTAAAAATCCCGTTGCAGCAATCCCGGCAGTCAAAGGCCCAAGCTGAATTAAGGCCAGAAGAACGGCCGGAACAGCAGCAATGATGGAACCTATATTGGGAATATAGTTCAATAAAAATGCAAATACCCCCCACATAACGGGAAAATCCACTCCCTGAACAGCCAGCCAGATAAAGATGGTAATGCCTGTCCCAAGACTGGTAAGCGTTTTTATCCCCAGATACCGGTTTACACCGGATATAATTTGAGAATACTTTTTAAGATCCGTATTTTTATCATTAAAAATGGCACGCAATTTATTGGGAAAACCAGCGGCTTCCGAAAGAATAAAGATAAAGGTTAAAAACACAAAAAAAGTATTGGTCAAAACTCCTCCCAGTCCATTCAATGTGTTTGCAACAAGCCCAAGGATGCGGCTTGGATTGAATATGTCTGCAAGCCTGTCTGTTTCAAGCTCTACTCCATATCTGGACAACAACTGCAAAGTTTCAAAGGTTACGGTTTTCAATCGCTCCTGGTAAAAAGGAATATTGCGCGAAAAATCCGCAATAGATGAAGACACAAGGCTCACCAAAAGCATCTGGGTGGCGATCACCCCCAGCATCAGGATAAAGATACCCAGCATGCTTGGAATCCCTTTTTTCTGCATCCAGAACAATGGCGGAGTACAGATAATAGAGAGAAATGCCGCCAGCAAAAACGGTACGACCAGTACTGTGGCGGCTTTCATTCCTGCAACAACAATAATAAATGCAGCAAACTTAATTAAGGAGCTATTACGATAAGATATCACTTCCATAATGATTACACCTTTTATTATCTTTTATTTTAACCACTTGTATTCAAACTCAATGACAAAGTCAAGGGGTTGAAAAGGCCATGTCTACTGTAATATATCTACAGCATAAAATAACCGGCAACTGGAAAACGGCTTTTATAAAATAAATATTGACTTGCCAGTATTGTTAGCTATATGTTCACCTTAATATAGCTACCTTATCTCTATATTTTAAAAAGTGGGATGTTCATTTGTTAAGAAAGGTATTTTACCCCAAAGCCAAAGGAGATCCAATGGAACGAAGACAATTCTTACAAAAAGCAGCAATTGGTACAGTCGCAGCAGTGACCGCCGGTGGAATAGTTAATGCCCCGGCTGTACATGCCCAGAAAAAAATCAAATGGAAAATGGTAACCACATGGCCGCCCAAACTGCCATATCTTCAAGATGCCGCAGAACTGCTGGCTAAAAAAGTTGAACTTATGAGCGGCGGTCTTTTTAAAATTAAAGTCTTTGCAGGCGGCGAACTTGTGCCCCCTTTGCAGACCTTTGATGCCGTCAGCAAGGGAACCACTGTACAGGCCGGATCAGGTGTCAGCTATTACCAGGCAGGCAAAGCACCTGCAGCCCAGTGGTTTGCTGCTGTCCCCTTTGGCCTTAACGGAGCCGGCATGTCGGCCTGGTATGAGTTTGGCGGCGGTCTCAAGCTGTGGGAAGAAATGTATGCACCCTTTGATGTAATTCCCAGACCAGGTGGTTGCACAGGCCCCCAGATGGCAGGCTGGTTCAATAAAAAAATCGAATCTGTGGATGATTTCAAAGGGCTTAAAATGCGAATTCCCGGATTGGGTGGAAAGGTCATGGCAAAGTTAGGAGCAACGGTTGTTCTCTGCCCTGCCAGTGAAATATTTACCAACCTGGAACGTGGTGTTATTGATGCTACGGAATGGATCGGCCCTCTCCACGACAAATTAATGGGATTTTATAAAGTTGCCAAATATTATTATTATCCGGGCTGGCATGAACCCGGTCCCTTTGTGGAGTTTGTCTTCAACAAAACTGCCTATGAATCTTTACCGCTTGAATACCAGGCAATCTTAGATGCTGCCTGCACTCAGGTTAACAACTGGACAACACAAGGGTTTAATACCGGTAATGGTCAAGCCCTTGACGAATTGATCACCCAGCATAAAGTTACCCTTATGAAATTGCCAGATCCTGTGCTGGCAGATCTCAAATCCCATGCCAAAGATGCTGTTTTTGATATTGCAGCTAAAGACCCAATGGCCAAAAAAGTAAATGAAAGTTTTGAACGTTTTAAAAAGATCGTCGGACCCTGGGGGGAAGTATCTGAAAAACCGTATTATAATTCTCTGGCTGACAAATATAAATTAAAAGGATAACCACGACGCAAACGTTGACCGATCCCATCCTGCTCATGATGATTAAGGCATTGGATCATTAAATTAAATAACTCAACTTTCGGAGTTGGCAAAATTGGGTCATCAATTGGGTCATCAATGGGATCAGACTTGTATTATTGCGTTTTTTTATCGGTTTGATGAAAATCATAAGGAAACAGGCTTGGCCCTGGCTGCTATAGCTTAAGTCCGAAAGTTGAGTTAAATCAAAAAGGATTATGGACATGGGACTAAGATCATCTATGGGAAAAATTGCAGATGGAATTGATGCATTAAATGAATGGATCGGTCGATTTGTTGCCTGGGTTGTAACGCTTCTTGTTGCAGTTGTATTTATTGATGTTGTTATGAGATATGCGTTTAATACAAGTTTCGTCTTTACCCAGGAACTTGAATGGCACCTGTTTGGATTCATTTTCCTGATGGGAGCCGGCTATACTCTTTTATATGACCAGCATGTCCGGGTGGATGTTATCTACCAGCGCCTTTCTAAAAAAGCACAGGCCTGGGTTAATCTGATGGGCTGTATCTTTTTCCTTTTTCCGGGAGCTGCCTTGATTGTCTATATATCATCTGTCTTTACCTGGGAATCTTTTAAGTTTATGGAAGGCTCCCCTGACCCGGGTGGAATCCCGTTTCGGTTTATATTAAAAGGCTGTGTACCTTTGGGTTTTGTATTGTTTTTTCTCCAGGGAATTTCCATGTTTAATCGTAATTTGAATATCATTCTGAATAACAAATCCTATGGAAATCAGGAGGAATCAAACTGATGGGATCTGAATATCTTGCCGGCTGGATGTTTCTTGTGCTTACCCTTTTGCTCATGCTAGGTTTTCCGGTTGCCTGCACCCTCATGGGTACTGCCATATTTTTTGGATTCATTGGATCTGGATTGGAATTTTTCGAGTTATTGCCATTGCGAATATGGGGAGCTGTAAAAAATGTTGTGCTAATCGCTGTTCCCCTGTTTGTCTTTATGGGAGTGACCCTTGAAAAATCAGGATTAGCCGAGGAATTGCTGGAAACAATGGGATTGGTATTTAGGCGCCTTAAAGGTGGTCTTGCCATCAGTACGGTTTTGGTCGGTGCCCTTCTTGGTGCATCCACTGGAATTGTGGGTGCCACAGTCGTTACCATGGGACTTTTAGCGGTCCCCACCATGCTGCGACATGGTTACAAGCCTGAACTTGCAACAGGAACAGTATGTGCTTCCGGAACCCTTGGGCAGATCATTCCACCTTCCATTGTACTGGTTCTTTTGGCAACCATTGTCCAGATTCCGGTGGGCGATCTGTTCATGGCGGCTGTACTGCCGGGAATGATGCTGGTATTTCTATATATGACTTATATTTTTATCATTGCCACGGTAAAACCGGAAATTGCACCGCCTGTAATTATAGATACAGATCAGGGTCAAGACAAAAAGCTGCTGCTGAAAAAGGCATTATGCGCCCTGTTCCCGCCGCTTTTTCTTATCATAGCTGTCCTTGGATCAATTTTTGCCGGAATCGCCTCTCCTACAGAAGCCGCTTCTGTAGGATGTTTGGGAGCAATATTGCTTGCAGCCTGTAACAGAAGATTCAATCTCACAATCCTAAAAGAAGTATCTGCCACAACAACCAGGCTTACCTGCATGGTCTTTATTATTTTGGTTGGTGCCAATGCATTTGGACTTACATTTCGTGAATTGGAAGGGGATGAACTGATTAGGACTTTTTTGTTTGGTATTGCCGAAGGATATAATAAATGGGTTGTGCTGGCCATTGTCATGGGTTTGATTTTTCTTATTGGTTTTGTCCTGGATTTTATTGAAATTATTTTCATCCATGTTCCTGTGCTAGTACCGATCCTGGTGGATGATTTTGGATTTGATCCTCTCTGGATCTGTGTACTCCTGGCGGTTAATCTTCAAACATCCTTTATGACACCTCCATTTGGTTTTTCTCTTTTTTACCTGAAAGCTGTGACACCTCCACAGGTAACCACAGGTCATATATACAGGGGGATTATTCCCTTTATATTTATCCAGCTTATTGGACTTTTGATTGTTGTATTATGGCCACAACTGGCCACCTGGCTTCCCACGATAGCTTATACAAGGTAGATGAGACACACCCGTATACAAAAAAAAACAAACGCAAAAATCCAAATACATTAATCTTGTTTACAAGATCTTTATCTCACTTTTACTTTGATTACAAGGTCACCTGCATGTTAAGCTGGTTTAAAATTCAGCAGCAAACGAATTTAATATTGACTATTAAAGGCTAACGGTTCATTATACAAAATTTTAAAAAAATTATATGCTGGGAAAAGATAGGACATGGTCAAAATAAGGAACAAACAATATCCTCTTGTTGCAGACTGGAATACCCTTAACAGAGTATTTATCAGACCTGAAGATGAAATCGGCAGAAAAACCCTTGTCAAATATATGGAACAAATCCTGTTTGGTCTCCATGATTTTCTAAACAAGCATGTTGGGGTGACCGAAGAAATCAGCCTGATAAAACTTGCCGAAGAGTACACCGATACAAAGATCAATGCCCATCCGCAAAAAAAACTGGCAGATGTGATCAAAGATATCATAAATGAAATTGCCCCAAGAGCCGTCAATGTAGCCTCTCCTTATTTTATCGGGCATATGACTTCTGCTATTCCATTTTTTATGGTTCATTTAAAAGCAATCACTGCGGCGTTAAACCAGAATGTTATCAAACTTGAAACTTCAAAAGTCTTATCCGTACTGGAAAAACAAATCCTGGCTAAAATGCACAGAATGATATTCAACTTTGATGACCATTTCTATCTTGAACATGTTCAGAACACGGAAACATCTCTGGGGAATTTCACAACCGGGGGCACAACGGCAAATCTTACAGCCTTATGGGTTGCCAGAAACAAATGCTTCCCCTCAAAAGGAAATTTTGAAAGCATCGAAAAAAACGGCATTTTTGAGGCCATGAAAACCCATGATCTTGAAAAAGCCGTGGTTCTGGTTTCAAAAAGAGGGCATTATTCATTAAGAAAAGCAGGGGGAGTATTGGGTCTGGGGAATCAAAATGTGATCCCAATTGATGTCGATGCAAACCGAACCATAGACATCATAAAACTCAAGTCTAAAATCAAAGAACTCCAGGCAAACAAAAAAACAAAAATTGTCGCTATTATTGGCATTGCCGGTGCCACTGAAACAGGAATTATTGATCCACTGCCCAAGCTTGCCGATATTTGTCAAAAACATGGTATCCATTTTCATGTGGATGCTGCATGGGGAGGACCTGTGCTTTTATCCGAAAAGTACTGTCATCTTCTCAAAGGCATTGAAAGGGCGGACTCTGTTGCCATTGACTGCCACAAACAATTTTACATGCCCATGACATCGGGTATGGTTTATTTTAAAGATCCCACAGCCATGGATCATATTGTATACCATTCAAGCTATGTCAACAGACCAGGCAGCGTTGACCTGGGGATAAAAACCCTTGAAGGTTCAAGAGAAGCCAATTCCCTGATCCTTGACAGCGCCCTTAAAATAATGGGCTCAAAAGGCTATGCGCTGATGATTGATCATGGAATTGAAACAGCCAGGGAATTTGCAAAAATGATCAGTCAAAGAAGCCTGTTTCAACTGGTTACAAAGCCACAGTTAAATATTTTGACATACAGACTGGTTCCGCTGGATATACAAAAAAAACTTGAAACCGCTGACAAAGAAGAGCGGCAAAAACTAAATTATATTCTGGATGACATCAATATCAAAATTCAAAGGATTCAAAGGGAGGCTGGTAAAAGCTTTGTATCAAGAACCCGCTTGAAAAATTCTCCGGACGACTATAACAACAATGTTGTATTAAGATCTGTAATTATGAATCCAATGACAAATATTGATATTATTAATGAAGTCCTTGATGAACAGGAATCCATTTTCCATAAACTTGTAAATGAATAATACAGGATCATTCAAGAGAATGGTTCCGCATGAATAGTCACAAATAAAACTTTACAAACAAACAAAAAATCATTAGTATTTTTATTATAATCAATTACCTTCTCATTCAGGTAATATCTATAGAAATATCAAAGATCCAATTTAATGCCAACGCAAATCCTTGTTAGAACCAAACAGCTAGAAAGGATTAATCATGACTAATGAAGAAAAATATTTTAAAGTGCCAAAGACCTTTGGGCTTAGTGTTTTGCTGAAATTAACAACAAAAAATGTTCGAGGGATAAAAATATCAAGCGACGGGGAACAATTCACATCAAATGTACCCATGAACACACTTACCGATGCTGTTAATGCTACGATAAAAGCACATAATATCAATTTGAAAATCAAGTAAAATTCCAATTATTCCATTATTCTGATAAGAGCTGACAAAACAATGAACTTACCCATCGATTTTAGTGGCATAACCCAGATGCTCACGGCAGCCCATGAAGATAGCCGGAATTTTTTATATGAATTTGAAGTATACACCCTTCTTTCAAGGTCAGGGGCGGAAACCCCTCCCCTGTACAATTTTATCCATAGAGGTTCGCGCCCGTCAGATGACGCATTAAATGCTTTGCCGGGAGAAAAAACCGTCCTCAAAATAGTATCCCCATTTATAATCCATAAAACAGAGGTGGGCGGTGTACGGATTGTCAAAAAAGAACCACATCGGATTATCTCTGCTGTCCGGCGAATGTTTTACGAGGTGCCTGAAAATTACGCAACCTGGATCGAACGTAACCCCGAGTCGGCACCTGCCCCATATAAAGGACTTTCCGGAGAATCCCTGATAGCTGCCATCAGCAAGGATATACAAGGAATTTTACAGGTTCAGTTCATGCCTCCCGATTCAAATGCCTTTGGCAATGAACTGATCGTGGGACTCCGCCATACCAGGGAATTTGGTACGATTATAAGCGCAGGATTAGGCGGAACAGATACAGAACTTTATGCCAAACGGTTCAGGAAAGGCCAGGCAATTGTAGCAGCATCCTGTGCCATGAATGACGGCCACACTTTTTTTAAAATTTTCAAGCAGACTATTTCCTACAGAAAACTTACGGGCCTGACCCGTGGACAACAGCGCATTGTAAGTGATGAACAGCTCATTGAATGTTTTGAATCCTTTATCCGCATGGGCAACCACTACTCACAGGCCAACCCGGACGCACCATTTGTCATCAAAGAACTTGAAGTCAATCCCTTTACCTTTTGCGATTACCTCATGGTGCCTTTGGACGGCATGTGCAAATTTTGCAAGCCCAAAAAAATTGCAGCAAAAAGACCTGTAAAAAAAATCGACAATCTGCTGCACCCGAAATCCATCGGGATCATAGGGGTTTCTTCAACCCGGAAAAACTTTGGAAGGATCATCCTGGACAATATTCTGGCAGAAGGATTCAGCAAAGAGAACACGATTATTTTCAGTCAAAGTGCAAACCAAGTCGAAGGGGTAAGATGTCTTCCAAACCTTGAAGCTTTGAAACAGGAAAAAAACAAAAAACTGGATCTTTTTATTGTTGCTGTTGGAGCGGCCCGGGTACCTGAGCTTGTGGACGATATTATCCGCCTTGATGCAGCTGAAACCGTCATGCTCATTCCAGGCGGCATGGGCGAAACCCATGACAGCAAAAACCGCGCCCGGGACATCATTGCAAAAATAGACC